>CAIYWC010000001.1 GCA_903929795.1 uncultured Myxococcales bacterium
TCCTCGATCACGGTTTCACCGTCGCTGCGCGGCTCGCCATTGGTGACCGTCGACAGCACGCTGTACGACCACCGCGACGGCACATGGGCCATCGCCTCGCTGTTGCTGTCGACGTGGTTCACGACGACGCCGAGCGACGTGTGGCAGCTCGGCGCGTACGACGACGGCGCCCAGCGCTGGGGCATTTGGGGCATGAACGTGATGTACAGCGGCTCGCGCGTCGCCAATCCGATCGACATCAAAGCGCTGGGCTTGGGCGACGATGAGTGGTTTTCGCTGACGCCGTACAACACGATCGACCAGAACTGCAATGGCTTGTGACGCGGCGACTCGTCGTTAAGCTATTGAATTCAATCGCGTTCCTGCTCGGAGACTGTGACCATGACCTGGAGCGAGGCCAGGGGCACGCCCAGCCGCGGCGCTCCGCGTTCATCCGCGCCTCGGCGACAGCTTGCGATGCACCTGCATCGCCTGGCGAGGATGTTTGCCTGCGCTGGCGTGCCGGTGTCGGACCGCACGCTCAGCGGCACGAATGGCACGCTCGTGGTCGACGCGTACACCGGCTACAACGCGACGTGCACGCCAGAGCAGCGCGAACGTGCTGGGTGCCCGACGCACCTGCGGCGGAAATTCCACGACGCGCAGTCGAGCGCGCCGGAAGCGGCGGCCGAGGCGATGCGGCTGATTCTCGCGGTGTATCGGGTCGAGCATGAAGCCAAGCGGCTGGGTGTCGTGCGAACGCCGGCGCATGCATGGCTGCTGGAGCAGAAACCGCAGCACCTGCCAAAGAGTCCGATGGGCGGGGCGATCAGCTATGCGCTCGGGCAGTGGCCGGCGCTGCAGGTGTTTCTGGAGAACCCGGCGGTGCCGATAGGCAACAACGCCTCGGAGCGGGCGCTGAGAATCGTGGCCTTCGGACGCAAGAATTTTCGCTTCGTGGGCAACGACGTCGCGGGCCAGAACCTGGCGGTGCTGATGAGCCTGGTCAGGAGCTGCGAGGCAGTCGGCGTGAAACCGCTGGAGTATCTGGCGGATGTGCTCATGCGGGTGCAAGATCGGCCGGCGGCGCCGGTCGAGGAGCTGCTGCCGGAGCTTTGGAACGCGGCTTGGGCCTGGCGGTCGCGGTGAAGCTGCGATTCGAAAGTGCCGAGGCGGCAGAGGATCCGGACGTGGACGGGAAGTTCAAGTGGCAGATGTGGAGGCGGTTGCTCATGATACCTCGGATCGTCACTTTTTGTTGGATCGCCGCGTCTTGTTCTCTGGCACGGCCCAGCCTCGCCGAGACGCCTTTTGGCGCCGTGTCGCTGCCGCAGCTCAAGAACCGGTCGACGGGGCTCTGTTTGGACTCGTATGGACGCACCGGGCCGGTGATGATGAACACGTGCCATGGCAAACGCGGCAACGAAGAGTGGAGCTATGACCTGGCGACGGGCGTGTTGAAGAACCCGTCGAGTGGGCTGTGTCTGGATGCGCACGGGAAGGACGACCAAGTGGTTGTGAGCGCGTGTCTCGGGTCGCGGGCCGAGCAATCGTGGGTCAGCGATGCCAAGCGCGGCGAGCTCCGCAACAAGGCGACGGGTCAGTGCCTCGACTCGGCGGGACGGCTCGGGCCGATCCAAATGGTCGATTGCTCGGGCCAGCGTGGTAATCAGGAGTGGAGTGTCACTGGCGACGGCGCGCTCGGCCCTGCCTGTGCGGGCGCGGTGGTCGACCTCGCGGCGGCCACGAAGGATCCGAGTTGCAGCACCGACGATGGAGATGCGCGACGACCCTCCGGCGACGAGGCGCTTGAGCTCAAGCTCACGGCACTGGCGGGGAAGGCCCCTCCGGGCGGGACCGCGACGCTGACGGCGGTGATGACGAACCGGAGCGCGGCGCCGCTGCGGCTGGTGTTGCCCGTAAGTGCGGCGTCGACGGATGTCATCGTCGAACTGACCGCCGTCGACGCGGCCGGGGCCTCGACAGAAACGCCGATGAACAAGTCGCCTTGCCCGCCGATCTCGCTGGCGGAGCAGCTCGCCGCCAGCCTGCCCGATGGTGTGGTCGGCGTGCTCGGGCCCTTGCATCGCGGAGTGCAGGTGGAGCTCCCGCCCGATGGATCGGCACAGCTTGCGCTGACCTGGCGGGCGGACGGCGTGAAATGGGGGCCGGCGCGCACGCGCCGTGGGAAGTGCGAGGCGGCGCAGATCGCGGCACCGCTGAGGCCAAGCACGTACATTGTCACGGCTCGATTTCGGCGCGGCAATGGGCCGCCGCTGAGCGCTCACGTCGAGGTTGTCGTTGGCCGCTGACCGCTTTCTGCGCGACCAGCACCGGGTCGTTGCTGACTGCCACACGCGCGCACCCGGATTGTTCGAACGCCACGTGCTGCAGTGCGGCGGTCGCGAACCCCGGAACGGCGCACGCCCGTGGCATCGGCCACCGGATCCGCCTAACCACGCGCTGACCGCTTCGGCAGTCTGACCGCCACTCCACGCCGGAGGTGTCCACCCTGCTCGGGCACAGCCCGATCTCCGACTTGACGCCCCGCGAATCCACCCGCTGCCACGGCCTGCCGGACCGCACGCTGGGCGAGCTGTCTCGTCTTTCCGCCGAGTGTTAACGCCGATCTGCGACGCGCTGATGAAGAAAATCGCCGCCGAAGAGGTCGTGCAGGCCGATGAAACGCCGCTGGCGGCGCTGCTCAGCCTGGTGCGGAGCTGCGAGGCGGTGGGCATCAACCCGCGGGAGTACCTGACCGACGTGCTCATGCGGGTGCGGGACTGGCCGGCGGCGCGGATGGGGGAGCTGCTGCCGGAGAATTGGGTGGGTGCGGTTTAACCCGGATCATTCACCAAGAGATCTCGTAAGGTGGCTCGGCTCATGCTAAGATCTTGTTACCACACAGGAACCTTCGCACAAAAACGAGCTCGAGCCAATGACAGTCTGCACCAAAACACTCCGCCTTGCCA
>CAIYWC010000002.1 GCA_903929795.1 uncultured Myxococcales bacterium
TGGGGCAGTAGTTGCACCGCGGCTGTTTTTATCAATGCGGACCCCGGTCTAATAGACCCCGGTCTTTGTAGAACCGGATGGACCACGGCTTGCCGACCGCCGAGATGCACTCGGTCCATCCGCGCAGAACCGCCGCGTCCTTCGAGTACTGCCGATGATTCACCATCAAGACGAAGGCGCTTGGCATCGAACGTCGTTTTCTACTCACGTTTGTTTTTTCAGAGCCAGACAATACTTATATTTCTTCGACGTTCGATCGCACTCTCACTTCAAAACAAAAACACCTGGGCACCTGGGCACCTGGACACCTGGGCACCTGGGCATCAGGCCGCGGCGACCTCCTCGAGCAGGAACTTGGTGTAGAGAGCGGCCGCCGCGAGCGAGCAGTACTGCTTGACGAACGTGTTGGCGTTGCCGATGATCTGCTTGCACGTGGCCGGGTTGGCCTCGCACGCCTCGAGCGCCTTGGGCAGCTGCTCGATGCTGTCGATGCCCACAAAGTGCGTGTTGGCGCGGAGCAGCGGGTAGTACCAGCCGCCCTGCGCGTCGTTGAGGTTCACCATCAGGCTCCGGCCGCTGAGGATCATCGGCGCGCGCGACCAGCAGTACGTGTTGCCGCAGATGTTCAGCACGTATCGGTAGTCGAAGTGCGCCTCCTCGGGCACGAACTCGCGCATCACGTGGTCGACCTCGGGCACCTTGGCGCGGAGCACGGCCGGGTCGATCTGGCGGCAGCTGGTCAGGTACAGCTCGTACTTCTCGCGCAGCGGGTCGACGCGGCGCGCCCAGCGGCACGCCTCGACGCGCTGGTTCTTGAGCGGGTCCAGGTCGCCGGTCGTCGTGCCCGCGAAAAGCACTTTCGCCTTCTTGGCTTCGAACGGCTTGCGGTCGAGCTTGTCGGCCAGGTCGATGAACGACGGCACGTCCGGCCCGCGGTTGAACGAGAGCACCTGGTAGTAGTCTGGCAGCAGCGCGCGGCTGCGCCCGGCGCCCCGGGCGCGCAGGTCCTTGCCGAACGTCAGCGCCCCGTGGCCGCCGGTGGTCGCGATCGCCGCGGCCGAGGCCGAGTCGTGCAGCTCGAGGTGGTACAGGCCGCTCACGTCGACCTCGCGGTCGACGTTGGGCAGCACGGCCGCCTGGAAGAAGCGCTCGTACGCCGGCGCGCGGTAGGCCGCCGTGTAGTCGCCGCTGAAGCCGCCGACGAAGCCGCACGCGTACTTGCCCGCCTGGTCGCGCTTGATGCAGAACAGCGGGATCGTGCGGTCGATACTGGCCAGCTCGGCCGCGTCGTGCACGAGCGGCCGGCGCACGATGTTCCGCGCCTCGCTGCGCGCGAGGTGCGCGATGACGCCGAGGTCGTCCATGCTTTCGAATCGTTCACTGAAGCACTTGAGAGCCATTGGCCTTATGCGCTTTTTCAGAAAAAGCGCGCAAAAACTGCCGTGGCCGCGAAGCGGCCACCGCGAAACTTCAGCGAAGAGCCGCTGCCCACCAGCATGGCCCCCTCGGCCCATCGGTTCCGGAGTTGCGTGGTTCACATCCCAAACTCCTGCCAACACCACTCCTCAAGAGTGAATACGCACTGCCTTACCCAGGTGTTTCATCCTGGCTTGGCAGAGGTGTAGGTATACATCATTTGCATTGGCCGAAGCTTTTGCGAGTTCGATGAAAATTGACGCCCCTGTTGCTCGCCCACATGCAGACAGACATCGACAACTCGCGGAAA
>CAIYWC010000003.1 GCA_903929795.1 uncultured Myxococcales bacterium
AGGCAGATTCCTCCCCATGGGGAGGAATCTGCCTCTCAGCGCGGTCTGGGACGGGCAAAAGTGTAAACCATGTGCCCGGTCTGATCTGTAAAGGATGTACCCGGTCTTGACAGGCACCGGGCGAGAAATGGCCGAAGTTCCGGCTACGCCGGGGGCCTCCCACCCCGGATTTCGCCTCCCCGCCGCAACGCCTCGGAGTCACCCGGGCGCAACCACCTCATGCGGTCCCGCAGCTCCCGCTGCGCCCGCCCACCCTTCGGCTGCGTCGGGGGTCCTTTTGTCCCGTTCGCAACCCGGCCTGGTGAATGTGGGCAATCCGCTCCCCTGGACGCGCGCCCAGGATGACGAAGAGCATCGCGCCCGACACGCGCGACAAACAGGTATTCGTGCGTCGCCAACTTTTGCCGCGGTGGTCTTTGCGATTGCGCGAGAAACATGAATTCCCGCCTGTTCCACACAACTGGCACCCTGTCCGCGACAGGCGTGGACGCCAATTCCGGCTTCAGCGGCCTTGTCCATCCGCCTCACCGACATCGGCTGTGACGGCTGCGGCGGACCGGACTCACGGCGATCGACCGCCAAGGGCAGCGCGCGCCACGCGCCATCGCGTTACGCCGACAAGGCATTTTCGATCGCCGGCGCCAGCGTCGTTTGCTCCCTCGACGCTGCCGAATTCGGCCACGCGAACCGCGACCAGCGCCGTGTCGGTGGCGCACCTCGCGCGGTGGCTCGTTTCCCGGATCGGCGCCCGGTCACCGTCCGCGGCCGGGGCAGCGGTTCAAGAGATCGAAACACCGCCAGCGAGGACCGCTCACCGGACGCAGCGCACCCTGGGGGCGGAAGGCGTTGCCGCCAGAGCTGGAGGTGCCGTCGAAGAATCGGACGGCCCAAGCGGTGGACGACCAGACCAGGAGCGGCCGCTTCGGCGCGCAGCCGTCGCTGGCGCCTGTAGGCAGAGGAGGGCCCGTCGAGGCAAGTTGTGCAGTCCGCCGCAAAGTCGGGTCTGACGAGGGCCGCGCGGCGCCGTTGGCGCGAATAACCGGGCCGGTCGCGCGCTGATCCGCCAGCGAACAACGGGCCGTATCGTTGACATGCTGAGACCCCGCCGCCGCGCAAGACTCGGTCGTGCACGGTTTGCCGTCGGCGCACGGAATCGCGAGGTACGGGCGGCCCGTCACCGGATTGCACGCGTCGGCCGTGCATTTGTCGCCGTCATCGCAATCGTCCGGACAGGGCACGGATGCGACAACGTTCGCGTCGCGGCCAGCACCGCCACCCGCGCCATACGCATCCAAGGCACCGGCAGCCACGCCAGCGGCCAGCAAGAGTCCGCGCCATCCGCGCGTCACGCACGCCCTCAAACCGCTGTTCGCCACGCTGGCGCCGCTGACCGGACACTGGCAGACTCGCGGCAGGAGGTCGCCCATGAACCCGCGCGTGCTGAGCCTGATCCTGCTGCTCCCGACGCCGGTGTTCGCGCACGAGACGTGGCTGCAGCCGGAGAAATTCGTCGCCGCGCCGGACGAGAGCGTGCAGGTGACGCTGCGGATCTCGGATGGGAAGTCGGTGCGCGATGCCAACCTGAAGCCGGACCGGATCCTGCGCGTGGAGCTGGTCAAGGAGGACCGGCACATGCCGCTGCCGCTGCAATCGGGCGACGCGACGGTGACGGCGGTGCCGGTGCCGCCGGGCCCGTCCGTTGTCGTGATGGAGACCGAGCCCAAGCACGTGGATCTGGCGGCGGACAAGTTCGCCGCGTACCTGCGCGAGCAAGGCCTGACGCAGATCCTGGCGGAGCGCAAGCGCCGCGGCGAGACACGGCTGACGGCGCGCGAGGACTACATGCGGTGCATGAAGACGCTGCTGACGACCGATGCCCAGAAGCCGCCCGCCGATCGCGCGCAAGGCTGCCCGTACGAGCTTGTGCTGCGCCGCCAGGTGAGCCGCACGCTGACGTTTGACACGCTGCGCCACGGCGACCCGGAGCCTTTCCAGCAGGTGCGGTTTTGGAACCTGGACACCGGCAAGGTCTTCAAGATCGCACGGAGCGACAAGAACGGCCACCTGACGCTGCCGCTGCCGCCGGGGCGGTGGCTGGCGACCTCGACGGCGATGCGGCGCTCCAGCGAGCTGCAGTCGGACTGGCGCAGCGATTGGGCGTCCGTGACCTGGCAGCACGGCGCGAAAAAGTAACCTCCGTGGAGCACAATTCGATTCGCGTCGGCCACGGCCGTTTGCTAGACTCCCGGGCGCGGACCAAGCCGCCCAGGAGTCGCCCTTGAATTCGCCCATTTGCGTCGCAGCCCTCCTCACTTTTGGCCTTGTCGCGTGCTCGTCGCCGGTCACGGGCGGCGGCGGCCTGGCGCTCGATGCGGGCAAGACTGCCGATGGTGCGACACTGGGCGACGCCAAGGCGGCTGACACTGCGGGCGACGGCGACACGGTGGATGCGATCGCCGACGCGGATGCGAGCGAAACTGCGACGGATTTGGACACCGCGGCGTCCGACATCGACCTGCCGGACATGAACTGGGACGAGCTGCCGGATCCGGACACGACGGCGGACGTCGACCTGACCAAGCCGGTTGGCCAGCTGTACGCCCAGACGAGTGACACGTTGTACCGGCTCGATCCAGCGGCCAGCGCGTTCACGCTGGTTGGCAAATTCACGTTCGACAAGAGCTCGGGCTCGGTCACGGACATTGCGCTGGACCAGTTCGGCAAGCTCTACGCCATCACCAACCACGACTTGTTCATTTGCGTCACGGCCTCCGCCGCCTGCACCTGGCTGGCCGTCTTGCCGGGCACGGGGACTTTCAACGGCCTGACGTTTGTGCCCAAAGGCACCATCAGCGCCACGGCGGAGACGCTCATCGGCATCGGCACCGACGGCTCCTGGAACCAGATCGACGTGGTCGGCACCAGCGCGACCGTCACCAAGCTCGGCGCCTACGGCGGCGGCTGGCTGTCCAGTGGGGACGCCTTTTCCGTTGAGGGAATCGGCACCTACGCGACGCTCAAGGGCGTCTCCAAGACCGACAGCTTGGCCAGCATCAACCCCAAGACCGGCGCGATCCTCGCCATCGTCGGCGAGACCGGCGTCAACCAGCTCTTTGGCCTCGCCTGGTGGAACGGCGTCTTCTACGGCGTCTCCAACGACGGCAACATCTACACGCTGAACACCACCACCGGCGCCGCCACGCAAGTTACCGGAATCACTGTGCCCAAGGGCGTAAAATGGTGGGGCGCCGGCGTCAGCACGCGCGCGAACGGCGGCAGCTGACCGCGCCGCTGGCTATTCCCGACCCAACAGCCGACCACCGCCGCCCTTGGCGTGAATCCCTTGGTGAATCCTCAGCTTTTGCCCGGCGCTGACACCGGCTTGGTGCGCCTCGGATTGCCGCACGCCGGTGCTCGACATCGACCGCAGGTGGCGGTACCGCGACTTCACGTAGCCGCCTAGCGCCGGGTCGCCCAGCCACACCAGCCCGCGGCCGGCGTGGACCTGGCGCTCCGCCTGCAGCTTTTGCGAAAAGCCCGTCAGCACACCCGCCACGAATTCCCGCCGCGTCCCGCGCAGGCCCGCGCGCGCGTGCGCCCGCCACAGCGACTCGCACGCCGAATGCAGGAAATCGTGGGCGTAGTGCGCCAGCTCCAGGTTTGTGCCCGTGCCCAGCAGCTCCAGCTGCCGCTCCATCCGGTCGTTGCGCGCGACATAGACGCTGACCCACACGCACTCGACAAAGAACCAGCGCGACAGGATGGACGCCACCAGCTTGGCGTCCAGGCCAATCGCCGCCGCCGTCGCGCCCACGCGCAGCCACGCGTAGTCGGGCGCATGCACGGCCTTGGCGACGTCCAGGTTGTACCGCAGGATTAGCGCGTGCGCCGCCGCCATCGCAGATTCCGCTTCGTTGACATTCGGGCTCTCGGCCAACGCCAACAATTTCTTGACCTTGTGCAGCATCCGGTCGGTCTCGGTCTCCGGCGCCTGGCCCGGCGTCGCCGTCGCCTGCGGGGCCACGTCCAGCAGCCGGCAGGTCTCGCGCCACGCTACGCCATGGGATGTTTCGTCATGAATTCCAAGCACTTCACTGACATACTGGTGCGCCATCTCGTGCTTGAGCGTCTCCAGCACGTCCAGCCAAGGGTGCTGCCAAATGTGCGCCTCGCTGATGCCCAGCGTGCGCTGCCGCGTGTCCCAAAAACCCAGGCGTTTGCTGGCGCGGTCGATGAGAAATACCGGCAATTTCAGCCGATTCGCCAGCTTGTCGCGGTTGACGACCTGCCACTCGTCGCGCAGTTTCTTCAGCCAGGCGCGGTGCAGCGCTTCCAGGGTCGCTGACGCCATTTACACCCCGGGAAACGGCGTACCGCCGGCGATCGGCGTGCCGCAGTAGACGCAGCGGCGAAAACGCGTCGACATCGTCCGCTTACACGCCGGGCATTCCAGCACGCGCGCGCTCATCTTGCCGTCGGCCTTGCCGTCCAGCAAATCAATTTGCCGCATTTTTTCAATCAGTTCCGACTCGGTCACGCCCAGCCGATCGCGCAGCAGCGCCCACATCGCCGCTGTCGCGAGCTGCAGCGCCTCCAGCCGGCCTTCCAGCTGCTCCGCCTGCTCCTGGGCCGTCAGCGCTTGCGTCCGCGCGCCCGAGGCTTTCGCGCTCACTTCGCCGATCCGCCGGTCCTGCGCCATGTCCCACAAAAACGCCATGAGCCACACCTCCACCGCGAAGGTACGCCGTCGCCCTTGCGCGTGCAACGGCAGATCGCTAGGGTGCGCGCCATGATGCCATCCCCGCAGCAGCTTGAGCTCCTTCGCCGCGCTTCCGGACTGACCCTGGACGCCGAGGGCGAGCTGCAGCACGAGCGCGAGCCGATTCGCCACCCGGGCCTGCACGCGCTGTTCCAGTCCGGCCTGGACGCGCTGCCGTCGGGCGAAGCGATTGTGCGGATCGGTGACCAGTGGGCGTACGTGCTGACGCCGGGCTCGCCGTTCGTGGTGCAGCGGGCGCGGCCGGTCGACGGCACGCTGGAGCTGGTGCTGAACACCGGCGAAACCGTGCGCCTGCCGATGGCGGACGTCCGGCTGCGGCTGCACGGCGAGCACGCGCTGACGGTCGCGCTGCCGGGGCGCGAGGCGCGGTTTGGCCGGCGGGCGTGGCACGCGCTGGCGGAAGGACTGGACGTGGCCGACGACGGCGCGGTGACGCTGCAGCTCGGCGGGGATCGGCTGCAGGTGGAGCGCGCGTAGCGCCCGGACGGGCTACCAGCTCAGGCGCCGGACCGTGCCATCCCAGCTGGCGACAATGGCGGCGAGCGCACCGTCGACGAAGCGCACAGCTTTGGCACCCGCGGCGAAATCGCGGCGCTCGGCGAGCAATTCGCCGCCGCCGACGCGAAAGACCTTCGCGGTTCGGTCATCCGATGCCGTCGCGACAAAAGCACCGGCGCGGTCCAGCGCGACCCCGGCAATCACGTCGCCATGGGCCTGCACTTTCCAGAGCGCGTCGCCGGTCCGCGTCTGCCACAGCGTCAGCACGCCGTCCCAGGTCGCGGATGCCAGCACCTGCGCGTCCTTGCCCAGCGCCACCGCCACTACCGGCGAACCCTGGCCGCGCAGCGCAAGCCGCGCGCCACCGCCAACCGGATCCCACGTGCGCACCGTGCCGTCCTCGCCAGCCGTCGCCACAAGCCGCCGCGCGCCCAGAAGCGCCACCGCCGTCACCGCGCCGCGATGGCCGCGCAGCACGCGCCGCACCCGAAAGCCCGGCACCTCGACCAGCGACGCGCCGCCGTCCTGGCAGCCGACGACAAGCAGCCCGCCATCGCTCGCGAGCGCCAGCGCCGTCACTGCGCCGTCCAAGCGCCATTCCGCGACGCGCGCGCCAGCGCCCGGATCCCACGCGCGCACGACGCCGTCCATGTCGCCGGTCACCACCAGCCGACCGTCCGCTGACGCGACCACCGCCGTCACGAGCGCGTCGTGGCGGCCGAATTCAACGCCGTCCAGCAGGTCGCGCAGTGCCAATGGCGCATCGTGCAGCGCGGCCAGCCCAGCGGTCCGCAGCGCGCCCGACTGGTCCGACCACCACGCGCGGCTGCCATCTTCCGCTCCGCACCACGCCGTCAGCCGCTCCGCCGGCGCCCGCTCCGGCACCACAGGCTGCACCAGCCCGTACGGCGGCGTCGCCATGCCGGACTGCGGCGTCGTTCCCAGCGGCTGGAGATCGCCGTCCGCGGGCTGTCGGGCGCGCACTTTCGCCACCGGACCGTGCACCGTCGCGGCAAACACGCCCGGATCGCGCACCGACGTCATGGCGCTTACGCTCGGCACTGGCGACGACGACACCACCCGGTGCGGCGCCGTGTCGACGAGCTCGCCCATCGCCGTTTGCAGCGCCACGCGCATCTCGGGGGCCGATTGCCAGCGCGCGTG
Source organism: uncultured Myxococcales bacterium (assembly GCA_903929795.1). Classification (GTDB taxonomy): domain Bacteria; phylum Myxococcota_A; class UBA9042; order UBA9042; family UBA9042; genus CAIYBN01. The sequence continues at coordinate 6,443 of CAIYWC010000003.1, forward strand.
CAGCTCCTTGGCCAGGGCTTTTTCCACGACCGCCGCCAGCGCCGGCCGGACCAGACCCGGCGCGCGCTCCGCCAGCTTGGGCACCGGCTCGGTGATGTGCAGCATCAGCAGGCCCAGCGCGGTGTCGGCCATGAACGGCAGCTCGCCCGTCAGGCACTCGTACAGCACCACACCCAGCGCGTAGAGGTCAGAGCGCGGGTCCACCGGCTTGCCCATCGACTGCTCGGGCGACATGTGCGTCGGCGTGCCCAGCGCCTTGCCAGCCTGGGTCATGCCCACCGCGCCGCCTTTGACGATGCCGAAATCCAGCACCTTGACGATGCGATCGCCGCCGGGAATCTCGTGCAAGAAGATGTTCGCCGGCTTGAGGTCGCGGTGCACCAGCCCCAGTTCATGCGCTTCCGCCAGACTGCGCAGCACGTCCACGGCGATCGCCACGACCTCCGCTTCCGCCAGCGGGCCGCGCTCAATCTGGTCCTGCAGGGTCTCGCCGTTCAGCCGTTCCATCGCCAAGAAGAGGTCGCCATCCTCGGTCTGGCCAAAATCGTAGACGCGCACCGTCGACGGATGCGACAGCCGTGAAGTCGTTGACGCCTCGTGGAAAAAGCGCCGCGCCAACTCCTGACCGTCCAGCCCGGCGACGGGCGTCAGCACCTTGATCGCCACCGGATGGCCGGTCGTCACGTGTTCCGCATCCAGCACAACGCCGAAACCGCCGCGGCCCAGCACGCCCAGCACGCGATAGCGACCGCCAATCACCGCGCCAGGCCCGAGGTTTTGGCCCGTGCCCTCGACGTCGCGCACCGTCGGCGTCGCGTCCTCCGGGCAGGTCAGCAACGGCGTCTGTTTGCCGCAGCGCGGACAATAACGCAGCAATTCAGTACGCATAGGTGCAATGCCCCGCCGCGCAGCCGTCCTGCGTGCCGGTCAGCTTGTCGTCGCAATCCGCGGGCGTCGTGCAGGTCAGCGGCGCGCACGCGCGGGTCAGCGCGATGTCGTCGACAAACACGCCTTTGCCGGAATTCCCGACGCCGTCCACGGTGTCAAACGCCAGCGTCAGCACGATCGCCTTGCCCGCGAACGCCGACAAGTTAGCGTGGATCTGGTACCACGTCTGCAGTTGCCAGAGGTCCGCGCCGTTGGCGTCCTTGTCCTGATGCTTGGTCCACAGCGTCAGCGTCTTGCCGTCCACGGTCACGCTCAGCGTCAGCTCGTCGTACGGCGGGCCCAGCTCCGTGTCCAGCCAGACCCACATGGAAAATTCCGCTGTGTCGCCCGTCGGCAGGTCAATCGGCGCCGACTGCAGCGATCCCGTGTTCTGGTTGCTGCCATCCGAATAGTCGCCGGTCGCCAGGTTGCCGTACCACAGCGCGCCCGTCCCGCCGTGCGCCAGCTTGTTGCTCCATTGCCACATCACGGCGGACGACGACGCGCTCGCCGTCCACAGCGTCGGAATCACGCCGTCTTCCATGTCCTGCTGCCAGATGATCGGCGTGCAGCAGCCCGCGGCGCCGGTCGGCGTGTGTTCGCAAAACAGGTTGACGCAGCTGTCGTTGGTGCACAGATCGTCGCCGTCGTCGCAGTCCTTGGCCGTGGTGCAGCAGACATAGCTGTGGCTGCACTGATTTTGCACGCACGCGTCCACGGTGCACTTTTGGCCGTCGTCGCAGTTCTTGGCGGACATGCAGCAGTTGGCGTCCGCCTGCGTGTGCGCGCACGGCATGCCGACCGCGGGGCAGCTGTCCTGGGTGCACACGTTCGCGTCGTCGCAGTCGCCGAGGGTGTTGCAGCATTGACTGGCAGGCAGCGTCTGGTGGCTGCACTGGTTGGAAAAATTGCAGGCGTCCAGCGTGCACACATTGCCGTCGTCGCACGCCGTTGTGTCCAGACAGCAGTTGAAGACCTTGCCGTGGTTGCACTTGAATTGATTGGGCAAACAGCTGTCCGACGTGCAGACGTTGGCGTCGTCGCAGCTCGCGCTGGTCTCGCAGTAGTCGCTCGCGGTGACGTAGATGCACTGGCCGTTGCCGCAGCTGTCGGCGGTGGCGGCGAGCCCGTCGTTGCAGTCGGCGGCGATCTTGCACGCGGTGGCGCCGCACGTGCTGGTGATCTGGACGGTGTCGACGGCGATGACGCTGCTGGCACCCGTAACGCCGGCTTGCGGCGTGACTTCCCATTGCAGGCTGATGACTTGCGCGCCAGTCCGCGCCGCGAATCCGCTCAGGTTGACGCTCTGGGCTTGCCACGCGCCGCCGGTGTTGGGCCCCTGCCAAATCAGCCAGACGCCCAGCGACGTGAAGGCGCGCAGCCGCACGACCTCGGCAGCCGTCACTTGGCTGGCATACTGGAATTTCAGCGCAACGGCGGTGCCGGCGGGCAAGGATACGCTCGCGATCCGGGCGATCGCCGCGCTGCCGCCGCCGAGGATCTTCTGGGTCGCCGAGCGGTAGACCAGCGCGCCGCTGCCGCCTTGGACCGGCGTTTTGCCGCTCTCGATGCTCCAGCTGCCGGCGCCCGCGGGCGAGGTCTTGACGGTCCAGGCGTCGCTGGTTTCGAAGCCGGTCGCCTTGACGCTCGGCGTGCAGCAGCTCCCACCCGCGTTGACCAAGCCGCAGCCGGCGCTCGTGCACGTCGGGTCGCCGCAGCTGTCGATGGCCATGGCGCTGAGCTGGCAGTCGCTCGCCGCCTTGCAGCACGTCACCTCGTGGGCGCAGGCGTTTTGCACGCAGCGGTCCAGCGTGCACGGCTTCTGGTCGTTGCAATCCGCGTCGCTCTGGCAGCAATTGCCGCCGGATTGCGCGGTGTTGCTGCACGCGCCGTTGCCCACGTCGCAGCTGTCCGCGGTGCAGGCGTTGGCGTCGTCGCAATCCGCGTCCGTCTTGCAGCAGCCGAAAATTCCCTGGGAATTGCAAAATCCGCCGACGCAATGCTCCGCGGTGCACACGTTGTTGTCGACGCAATCCGGGTCGCTCTCACAGCATTTGCCAGCGCCTTGCTGCTTGTGGACGCAGCCGCTGGCGGAATTGCAGCTGTCGACGGTGCATGTCAGGCCGTCGTCGCAGTTGAGCGAGGCGTGCAGGCAGCCGCTCGACGGCGTGCAGCCATCCGACGTGCAGGCGTCGCTGTCGCTGCAGTCCACCGCGGCAAAGAGACAGCCGCTGCCGGGCGTACAGCTGCCGGTGGTGCAGGCGTTGCCGTCGTCGCAGGGGTCGGGCACGTGCTGGCAGTCGCCGGTTGTGACGTCGCAGCTGTCCAGCGTGCACGGGTCGCTGTCCGCGCACGGCTTGATGGTGGTGATGCAGCCTTTGGCGGGGTCGCAGTCGTCGATTGTGCAGGGGTTGCCGTCATCACAAATACTCGGTCCTTTCGCGCACTTGCCGACGTATTTGTCGCTGTCGGGCGTCGCGTCGCCGGCCATGGCAACGTCGGCGGCGTCCTGGCTGGCATCGTCGGAACCCGTGCCGGACGCCGGAGGCGAGCCGCATGCGACGAGCCCGAAGCCAAGGCACAAGGCCAGGAAAGCGCTGCGGCGGATGCTCATCGATCCTCGAACGGTGGGCCAACGGCAGGCCGCGCACATCGTAGCAGGCGACGGTGAGCGGGGAAAGCGGCGGGCTTGAACCGCGAACGACGGCGGGCTTGTGCGGGTCGGCTAATTGCAGCCTGGCAGGGTCACATGCACGCACGCGTGGTTGGACGTGTTGCAGGCGTCCACGGTGCAGGCGTTGCCGTCGTTGCAATCCGTGTCGGCAAAGCAAAGCGCATTCGGGTTGCAGCCCGGGATGTTGGCGTGCGCGCAGGACCCGTTGGACGGGTTGCAGACGTCGTTGGTGCACAGGTTGTTGTCGTTGCAATCGGCATTGACCGTGCACTGCGGGGTGGTCACGCAGTTCTGCAGCGTCTGGTAAATGCAGGACCCGTTGAACGTGTCGCAGACGTCCAAGGTGCAGGAATTGTTGTCATTGCAATCCGTCGACACCAGGCAGCCCGCGCCGCAGCCGGTGATTTTCTGGTTGGTGCACGCGCCCGTGGCCGCCTGGCAGGTGTCCTTGGTGCAGGAGTTGCCGTCGTCGCACGTCTTGGCCGTGCCCGCGCACTTGCCCGCAGTGCACTGGTCGTTGATGGTGCACGCCGCGCCGTCGGTGCACGTTGTCGCGTCCGGCAGGTTCGTGTAGACGCAGGTGCCGTTGACGCACGCGTCGCTGGTGCAGGCGTTGTTGTCGTTGCAGACGCCGGAGATCAGGCACTGCGTGCAGCCCGGGATCGCCACGAACTGGCAGGTACCAGCCGCTGCGCCGCCGCCGCCACCGCCCGGGCCACCGCCGCCGGGGCCCGCCGTGGTCCGACATGAGTCGTTGGTGCATGGGTTGTTGTCGTTGCATACGACCGGCGTGCCGACGCACGCGCCCGACTTGCACGCATCGCCTGTGGTGCAGGCCAAGCCGTCCGTGCACGCGCCACCCTCGTTGATGGGTGAAAACGCGCAGTTGCCGGTCGTCGGATCGCACGTGCCGGACTCGCAGACGCTGCCGTTGTTGCACAGGACCGTGATGCCGCTGACGCACTGGCCAGCCGCGCACTGGTCGTTGGCGGTGCAGTTGTTGCCGTCCGAGCACGCCGTCGCGTCCAGCGCGAGGAATGCGCAGCCGGTGGCGCCGCAGCTGTCCGTCGTGCAGCTGTTGCCGTCGTTGCAGTCGGCGTCGACGGTGCAGTTCTTGCCGCAGCCGGGAATCGCGGTCGAGACGCAGCCGCCGGTCTGGGTGTTGCAGCTGTCGGCCGTGCAGGCGTTGCCGTCGTCGCAGTTCTTCGCGGTGCCGACGCACTGGCCGGCGATGCACGCATCCGCCGCGGTGCAGGCCAAGCCGTCGCTGCAGCTGGTGCCGTCGATCACGACCGCGTGGCCGCACGTGTGGGCGCCCGCGCCGCCGCCGCCAGGACCGCCGCCGCCACCGCCGGTCGCCTGGCAGAGGTCCGTGGTGCAGTCGTTGCCGTCGTTGCAATCGGCCGGCAGGGAGCCCATGCACACGCCCGCGCTGCACGCGCCGTTGGCCTTGCACGCGTTGCCGGTGTTGCACGCCGTGCCGTCCTGCGGCGTGTGGGTGCATTGGCCGTTGGTGCAAGCGTCCGTTGTGCACGGATTGTTGTCGTTGCACTGCAAAGCGCCGATGCCGCCGCCCGGGCCGCCGCCGCCGCCGCCGGGAAGCGAGATGCAGTTGTTGCCGCAATTGTTGATCGGCGCGTGGCTGCACGTGCCGTTCGCCGCGCTGCAGGTGTCGAGGGTGCAAGGGTCGCCGTCGTCGCAGTTGACAGCCGTGCCGGCGCAGACCGAGGCGCCGCAGACGTCCCCGGTCGTGCAGAGGTTGCCGTCGTCGCACGCGGTGCCGGCCGCGAGCGCGGCGTGGCTGCACGAGCCGTCTTTTGGATTGCACACGTCCTGCGTGCACGGGTTCTGGTCGTCGCAGGTCACGGGCTTGCCGTTGCCGCAGACCGCTGCCAGGCAGGTCTCGCTGACGGTGCAGATGTTGTTGTCGTTGCACGCGATGCCGTCCAGGAACGCCGTGGCGCACTTGCCGTTGGTGCAGCTGTTGGCGACGCACGGGTTGCTGTTGGGACAATCTGCGACGGTCGCGCAGTTGCCGCCGCAGCCGGGGATCGCGGTGTTGCTGCACTTGCCGCTGGTCTTGTCGCAGGTGTCCGCGGTGCACGGATCGCCATCGTCGCAGTTGACCGGGTCCGCGCCGATGCACTGGCCGCCCGCACAGGTGTCCGTGATGGTGCAGGCGTTGCCGTCGGTGCACGGCAGCGGCGCTTGGGTCGCGGTGACGATGCAACCGCCGGTCGTCGGATTGCACACCTCAGACGTGCACGGGTTGCCGTCGTTGCAAGTCACCGGGCTGGAGACGCAGACGCCGGTGACGCAGGTCTCGTTGGTCGTGCACAGGTTGTTGTCGGTGCAGGGACCGGTCACGAACGTGTGCTGGCACTTTCCGGCGACGCAGGCGTCCGTCGTGCAGGCGTTGTTGTCGTTGCAGCCGCCAAGACCGCCGAAGCCGCCACCGCCGCCGCACTTGCCGGTGCAGTTCGGGATGGTGGCGTACTGGCAGATGCCGGTGGAGGGATTGCACGCGTCGTTGGTGCACGCATTGTTGTCATTGCAGGTCAGCAGCTGGCCGGTGCAGGTGCCTTGGGTGCAGACGTCCGTGATCGTGCAGTTGTTGCCGTCGTTGCAAGCGGTGCCTTCATTGCCGGGCGTGCCGACGCACTTGCCCAGCGTCGCGTCGCACGCGTCCGTGGTGCACGGATTGCCGTCATTGCACGCGACCTGGCTGCCGGCCTGGCACGCGCCGCCAAAGCACGTGTCGCCGGTCGTGCAGCCGTTGCCGTCGCTGCAAGCGCCGCCGTCCGCGTTCTGGGAGGTGCACTTGCCGCCGATGCACAAGTCCTGGGTGCACGCGTTGTTGTCGTTGCAATCGGTGTCGACCACGCAGACGCCGCCGCACGCGGGCGTCAGCGTCGACGTGCAGGCCGCGGTCGTCGGGTTGCACGTATCGGTCGTGCAGGGATTGCCGTCGTCGCAGGACTTCGGCGAACCTCCGACGCACAGGCCGGACTTGCAGCCGTCGGCCAGCGTGCACGCGTTGCCGTCATTGCACGGGACGTTGTCGGCACCGGCGGCGTGGACGCAGCTGCCCGAGGTGGGGTCACAGGCGTCGGCGGTGCAGGGGTTGCCGTCGTCGCAGGCAATCGGCTTGCCGACGCACGCGCTCGCAGCGCACGTGTCCGTGGTGCACGCGTTGCCATCGTCACAGGCCAAGCCATCGGCCGGTGTCTGCTGGCACTTGCCGGCGACGCAGGCGTCGGTGGTGCACACGTTGCCGTCATTGCACTGCGCGTCGGCGGTGCAGGCCGCGCCGCACGTCGGGATCGCCGTGTGGTTGCACGCGCCGCTCGTGGCGTCACAGGTGTCCAGCGTGCATGCGTCGCCGTCGTCGCAGGAAATGGTCACGCCCGCGCACAGGCCCGCCGCGCAGCTGTCGCCCGTGGTGCACGCGTTGCCGTCCGAGCACGCGCCCGAGTCCAGCGCCACGTGCACGCACTTCCCGTCCGCCGGGCTGCAGGTGTCGCTGGTGCACGGATTCTTGTCGTCGCACAAGGTGTTGGCGCCGCCAGCACACTTGCCGCTCAGCGGGTCGCACGCGTCGCCGAGCGTGCACAGGTTGCCGTCATTGCACGAGTGGGCCACCGGCGTGAAGATGCATTTGCCGCTCTTGGCGTCGCAGGTGTCGTCGGTGCACGGGTTGCCGTCGTCGCAAGCCAGCAGCGAGGCGCCGCTGCACGTGCCGTCCTTGCCGCAGACATCGCCGGTCGTGCACGCGCTGCCATCGTCGCAGGCCTGGCCGGCCATGATCGTGTTGCTGCAGATCTGCGCCTTGGGGTCGCAGGTGTCAAAAGTGCACGGGTTCTTGTCGGCGCAATCGGCGTCCACGACGCACTTGGCCGGTCCCACGATGTCCGCATCCGCACCCACATCGCCTGGCTTCACCGTGTCCAGCGGCACAGGCACATCCTGAAACTCCGGCACGTCAGCGGGCAGTTCCGGGAACGCCCCGTCCGCCTGCGTCTGGTCTGGCACGGAGCTATCCGCGGCCGTGCCATCGATCGCGCTGCCATCGGCCGTGCCGTCCACCAGTCCCGCGTCGCCCTGATCCGTGCCTGAGCCGGAATCCCCGCCGTTTCCGCTGACCGAGGAATCATCCGTGCACCCCGCCAGCGGCGCGACCGCCAGCAGCGACGTGGCAAGAAGAAGAAGCGAAAGACGCGTACAGCCAGACATAGGGGCCTCCAGAGGAGCGGAAATTGGGTCCCAGGAACGGACAAAAATCGCGAGCGCCGAAGCGATTCGACGCCGACCGCGAACCATAGCGCTTCTCGCCGTTGGACGAGTAAAGAAGTGTTATGCCAGTTCCTGTTTCCAGCGTCCAGTGCTGTGAATTTGCAGGAATGTGCGCAGATCAGTACTCAAAGCCGTCGACGAGTTCGTTCGCCAGCAAATAGTCCACAAATCGCGCGTGGGCATCCTCGTTGCCGCTCAGCTGGTAGCTGACGGAAAACTGCCCACGCTCGCGCAGGAACTTGCGGTTCGCCGTGCGCAAGCCGCACGCGGTGATCGCGGCCTCGATAGCCGCAAGCGTGGCCTGATCGCTGCGAAACGCGATGCGACACGGGCGCATGTGGTTGAGCCGATCGATGACAAGCTGCAGCCGCTCAAAAAACGCCAGGACGGTGATCACCAGCACCAGCCCGATGCCCGCGAGCGCGAATTGGCCCGCACCGGCGGCCATGCCAAGCGCGGCAGTGACCCAAATCGACGTGGCGGTCGTCAGGCCCGCGATGTTCACGCCGTCCTTGAAGATGACGCCCGCGCCGATGAAGCCGATGCCGGTGATGATGTTGGACGCGATGCGGTCGGGCGCCACTGTCCCGCCGATGCGCAGCGAGAGCAGCGTAAAGAGCGCCGAGCCGACGCAGATCAGGATGAGTGTACGAAAGCCCGCGGCTTTACTACGGTATTCTCGCTCGGCACCGACGCACGCGCCGATTAGCAGCGCGACAACAAGGCTGACGAACTCACCGTGGTGCGCCGCGAAAACTGCCGACATGAGGTGTCACCGTTGGCCAGCGCCGCAGTCGTTTGCGGCGACGAGCCAAAGCCTGCGCGCGCGCGAGGATGTCGTCAATCCCGACGTCGGCGCTCACGGCGGGCAGCTGGGATCGCCGACGCACTCGCCGACGCTGTTGCACGCGTCGTTCTTGGTGCACGCGTTGCCGTCATCGCACGCGGTACCGATGGGCAACGGCGGGCCGCTCTGGCATGCACCCGCGCCGCACACGCCGTCGCCGGTGCACGGGTCGCCGTCGTCGCACGCGCCGGTGAGCGCCATATGCGTGCAGCCCGACGGCGTACACGCGTCCGTCGTGCAGCTATTGCCGTCGTCGCAGTCCACCCAGCCCGCGGCGCACGCGCCGTTTTGGCAATAATCTTCGAGGGTACACGCGATCCCGTCGTCGCAGGGATTGTCGTTGTTTTCGTGCAAGCAGACGCCCGTGTCGCCGTTGCAGGAGTCGGTCGTGCACGCGTTGCCGTCGTCGCAGTTCGGGCACGCGATGGCGGTGCAGCCATCGATCGGCGTGCCCGCGCAGGTGCCCGACGTGCACGTGTCCGCGCTGGTGCACGCGTCGCCGTCGTCGCACGGTGTGTTGCTCAGTGCCAGGTGAACGCAGCCGGTCGGCTTGCAAGCGTCCGTCGTGCAGACGTTGCCGTCGTCGCAGTTGCTCCAGCCGGGGCCGCACGCGCCGTTTTGGCAATAATCTTCGAGGGTACACGCGATCCCGTCGTCGCAGGGATTGTCGTTGTTTTCGTGCAAGCAGACGCCCGTGTCGCCGTTGCA
>CAIYWC010000004.1 GCA_903929795.1 uncultured Myxococcales bacterium
GTTCTCCAATTTTTCAAACCTGTCTGTTCTGTCGCGCCTGCTTGCGGCGAGCGTGCTCGTTCTCCTGTCCGCCTGCGCTGGCGGCAACGAAGGCGAGCGGTGCAACCCGAACGTGCCTGCGAATGAGAGCGAGTGCAACGCCGGCCTGACCTGCCAGCAACCGCTGCCGTGCGTGGAAAACTACTGCTGCCCGGCGACACTCAGCTCCAGCAGCGACCCGCACTGCAACGGTTCTGCGTGCGCCGCCGCCAGCCAAACCGACGCCAGCGGCGACGCCACGCCAATCGACGCCTCGGGCGACTGATCGTGCAAGGCGAGGTGCGGTTCTGAGCCATCCTGAGGCCGTCTGGACACAGAGGGTCCCTGGCTCGCAAGGATCTTGAGGCGCAATCGCGTTTCTCCGGTGCGTGCCACAGGGGCTATGGCCCCGTTCCGGGCAAGCACGTAGGGCATGCCATGATGGCTCAGGGTCGATCGCATCGCCGTACCACACATTCACAAAGCACTTTCTGCGACAAGAATCCCAGTCCAATCGCCAGCAGGTGGTCAAAGCCGCGCCCGAGCCCCTGCCAGCCCGGCGGACCGTTGTTCCTGATGTGCCCGCCGAGCGCGGCGATGACCATCAGCACCTGGTCCGCCGTCGGTTGCTTGGGCGCGTGCACACGGACGACTCGTTCCTGATGCGCTACCGCCAAAACACCGGCCGCTCCATCACCCGCGCGGCGTTCCTGGTCACCGGCGACTTCGGCCGTGAGACGGGCGACGCCGTGACCGGCCCGACGGGCTACCCGACGATGCCCGTGCCGACCAACTGGTCGCCGGGTCAGTCCAAGCAGGACATGTGCGTCATCGGCACCTTGCTGCTGCGGTTCTGACGGGCGACGTTGCGCCGGATTCGGCGTCAGTCGTGCGTCGTGAGCGCCCAGAGCTCACCCTTGCGGCTGGTTACGTAGATCCGGTTCTTGGCCAGCGTGGGCGAGCCGCTGACTTGGCCGCCGACCTGGAAATCCCACAGCTTTTCGCCATCGCTGGCTCGCACGGCGTAGAGCTTGCCGTCGGACGCGCCAAAGACCACCGCGTGGCCATCGCCGCTGACCGCGGGCGAGCTGTTGATTTGGCCGCCGGCGCGAAAGCTCCAGCGATCGCGGCCGGTGTCGACGTCGATGGCGCGAAGATAACCACCTGGATTGCCGACGTAAACAACGCGAAGCGCCGCCAGATACGCCGTCGAGCCCATGATGCGCCCGCCGGTCGGATGTTCCCATACCGTCTTGCCGGTTGTCGCGTCGAGCGCATAGACCTTGCCCGACCACGCGCCAAAAACCACCAGATTCTTCTCGGGAATCACCGTCGGCGTCGTCTTGATGTCCGCCTTGCCGTTGGTGCGTTCCAGCTCGCGCCGCCACAGCGCCGCGCCGGTCATCGCGTCGAACGCGTAGATGATGCCCAAGTTGTCGCCGACAAAAAGCCGGTGCTGCGCCACGTCCACGGCCACGCTGGAATGCGGATGCGCGGCGGTCTCGTGCTGCCATACCTCCTTGCCGGTCCGGGCGTCGAGCGCGACCACGTAGCCTCCGCCGGCGTCGGAGCGTTCGTGCGAGCTGAACAGCATGCCCCAGCGCGGCACCACCGCCGGCGACGAGCCGACCTGGTAGCCCAGCTGGTGGCGCCAGAGCAGCAGGCCGGTCATCCGCTCCAACGCATACACCGTGCCGTCGTACGCGCCGATGTAGACGACATCGCCGACAATCGCCGGCGAGCCGTGGACGCCCTGCGACGTGCGATCGAATTGCACCTGCCAAACAACGGTGCCGTCGGCGATGCGCATCGCGACGAAGCGGCCCGTGTCAGTGCCGCAATAGAGCAGGTCGCCGACAACCGAGGGCGAGCCTTTGACCGCGCCATACTCCGTCGTGTTGAACAGCGGCACGTGCCACAGCGCCTCGACGTGATCGCCGACGGTCGTGCCTTCGGCAAAGCCGGAGCGCTCCACGTCATCGCGGAACATCGGCCAGTCCTCGTCGCTCACTTCCGGCAGCGGCTCGAGATCGACCCGGAGCGCCGCCGGGGGCGCGCAGCCGAGGAAGAACCAAGCCAAGACCCACGCTTTTCGCACCACTCGCCTTGGCGACTTCGCGGCATCCACACCGCAACCACCTTGCCAAGCTAGGACGGCTGCGGCGCGACCGCCAACGCTGGCGCCGGTTACGCCCGCGCCGAGCCGTCGCCGTTGCGGTCGCGGCCGTTTTGCCACTCGACCATCCAGCCCGGGTAGGATGGCGGCAAGGCACTGACTTCATGGAGCAATTTCAGCTCGTCCGCCGTCAGCTTGACCGCCGTGGACGCGAGGTTGTCCACCAGCTGCGCCTGCGTCCGCGCGCCAATCAGGACGCTCGTGACAAACGGCTTGTGCAGCAGGTAGGCCAGCGCGATTTGCGCCACGCTGACGTCCCGGACTTGCGCCATCGGCCGCATGGCGTCGACGCAAGCAAAGGCGCGATCTTTATCGACAATCGGAAAATCAAACGCCGTCCGCCGCGCGCCTTCCGGGCCGGCCTGGCCCGGGTTGAATTTGCCGCTCAGCAGGCCGCCCGCCAGCGGCGACCACGGCAGAATGGCTAGCCCTTCGTCTTGCGCCAACGGCGCGATTTCATGCTCGATATCGCGCGCCGCAATCGCGTAGAACATCTGCGCAGACACGAACCGCGGCAGGCCCTTGCGGTCGGCAATCGCCAGCGCCTTCATCGCCGTCCACGCCGGCAGGTTGCAAAACCCGACGTAACGCACCTTGCCGCTGCGCACGATCTCGGCCAGCACGTCGACTGTCTCCTCGAGCGGCGTCGCGTGATCCACGCCATGGATTTGATAGAGGTCAATGTACTCCGTGCCCAAGCGCCGCAAGCTCGCGTCCACGGAAGCCAGCAGGTGCTTGCGCGACAGACCCGCATCATTGGGTCCGGGCCCCATGCGCCCGCGCGCCTTCGTCGCCAGCACCAGCGTCTCGCGCGACAGGCCCAGCTTGGCAATCCCCGCCGCGACCAGCTTCTCGCTCTCGCCTTCGTGGTAGACGTTGGCGGTGTCGATGAAGTTCACACCGGCGTCCACCGCTGTGCGCAGCTGCTCCGCGACGGCGTCCAGGCCCAGGTCGCCCATCATCGCCCAGAATCCCTTGCCGCCGTACGTCATGGTGCCGAGGCACAGCTCCGAGACAAACAACCCCGTCCGACCCAATTTCCGATACTGCATGTGACCCTCCGTGTGGCGTTTGCCCGCCTGCATGGGCGCGCCATGGTGCGCCGAGTCCACGCGGCTGCGCAAGGCGGATCGGACTGGCGGCGCGAACCTCGCCGAGCGTCCGTGCGGTGAGCGCCTACCCATACAGCGGCCCGAGCGTCATCGCGTCACCGCTCTCAGGCGCTCCGCCAGCGCGGCGGCGTCCGGCATGCCGCCGGGATAGATGCGGCAGGCGAGGCTGGTCGCGTGCGGCACCGGCAGACCAAAAAGATCGCGGCCATTGACCAGCACTGTCGGCGTTGGATAGCCGCGGCGGAGGTCGCCCGCGGGCAGCTGCTCCTGGTTCGTCTCGGCAAAAGTCCAGCCGGGCGCCAGCTGCGAGAGCGCGGCCGCCAGCTGGTCGCGCATCACCGGCGTGTTGGGGCACTCTGGAAAGCCCAGCAGCTCGATCACCGGCTGCGACGCCGCGATGGCGGGATGCGTGTCCAACGGCAGCACGCTTGGGACCGATCCGCAGGCGACCAACACCGCAAAAGTCGCTGCCGCCATCAGCGTGCCTGTTTTCATGGACTTGTCCTCTCTGGCCCGGAACCCGTGCCCATCCAACTTTTCTCTCATCTTTTCAATTGATTGCACCCCGCCCGCGTTCGCGGCCAAGCGCGGGTTCAGCCCAGCGTTTTGGGCATGTAGAGCCCCGACGGCGGGTGGTGGCCCAGCAGCCGGTCGAGGCCGGCCAACAGCGTCTCGCGCTCCAGCGGCTTGGGCACAAGCACCGGCGTCCCTGGCACGGACGGACGTTCGGCCACCTCGCTGTAGCCGGACATGTACAACACCTTGATATTCGGTCGCAACACGCGAATACGCGCCGCCAATTCCACGCCGCCGAGCTGCGGCATCACCACGTCGGTCAGCAGCACGTCGATCTGGACGCCTTGCCGTTCGCACAGGAGCAGCGCCTCGCCGCCGCCGCGCGCACCGAACACGCGATAGCCCGCCCGCATCAGAATCCGCTCCGCCAGCGCGCGCACCGCGTCCTCGTCCTCCACCAGCAGCACGGTCTCGCCTTGGCTGCGAATCGCCGGACCTCGCGCCAATGGCTGAATATCCATCGGAATTTCGTCAGTCACCGGCAAATAGATGCGAAAAGTCGTCCCGCAGCCTGCAGCGGACTGAACGGCGATCGAGCCGCCCGATTGCCGAATCATGCCGTACACAATCGACAATCCGAGACCGGTGCCGCGGCTCTGCTCCTTGGTCGTGAAAAACGGGTCAAACGCGTGTTCCAGCACCTCCGCGGTCATGCCGCAGCCCGTGTCGCGCACTTCCAGCACGCAGTAGACGCCCGCCGGCAGCGGATCCAGCGTCCCGCCGCCGCCCTCAGCGAGCTCCAACCAATCCGTCGCCACAAACAGCTGGCCACCCGCTTGCATCGCGTCGCGGGCATTGACCGCCAAATTCATCAGCACCTGCTCCAGATGGCCGGAATCCACTTTGATCCAGGGCAGTTCCGGCGTCGGATCCCAGACAAGCCGCACGTCCTCGCCGATGATACGCCGCAGCATTTTCTCGACGTTGGCGATGACCGTGTTCAAATCGACAATCGCGAGGCGCGCCGTCTCCTTGCGCGAAAACACCAGCAATTGCCGGGTCAAAGCCGTCGCGCGCTCGCCCGCGAGTCGGATCTCGCGCACTTCCGCCACCAGATCCGGCTGCGCGCTCAACTCGTCCAGCAGAAAATCTGCGTAGCTCAGCACCACCGACAGCAGGTTGTTGAAATCATGCGTAACACCGCCGGCCAGCCGACCGAGCGCCTCCATCTTCTGCGCCTGATTCAGCTGCGCCGTCAGCGCCTTGCGGTCGGAAATGTCGCGCTGGATGGCCACAAATCCCAGAACTTCGCCGTGCTCGTCGAGGATCGGGTCCACCGCGCTCTCGACGTCGAGGAGGCGCCCGTCCTTGGTGCGGTTCTTGATCTCGCCGCGCGGCGACTGCTTGGCCAGGATCGCCTCCCAGAACTGCGCGTAAGTCTCAGGCGGCGCGAGGCCACTTTTCAGGATCCGCGGCGTCACCTTGCCCAGGACCTCAGCCAGCTCATGGCCATACAGCTTGGTAAACGCGGAGTTGGCGAATGTGATCAGCCCGTCGCGGTCGGTGATGTAGATCGCCTCGCCCGCCGCCTCGACCGCGCTGCGCAGCTTGACAAGCTCCTGTTCGCGCTCCCGGCGGCGTGTCGTGTCGCGCGCATAGCCGATGTGCCCCAGGTACCGGTCGCCGGGCCCCCACAGCGCCACCGCCTGCACCGAGACCCAGCGCGTGCCGTCCGATGTCGGCACCTGCGCGTCGTGCTCCAGCGTCCCAACTTGCGGATTGTGCAGCGTCTGCGCCAACTTGCCGTCCGTGTCCGCGCGCGCGTGCATCAGCGCCAGGTCCTGCCAGCGCTTGCCGACAATCTCGGCCACCGTCACGCCAGCAAGTTCCGCAAACATCTCATTGGCATAAATGTAGCGATCGTCCGGGTCCGTCAGCGCCAAGCCTTCGCGGCTTGTCGTCAGCGCGTCGGCAATGCCGCGGATCTGCCGCTCGACCGCGCGCTCCTGACTGACGTCGCGCGTCGCGCTGACCCAGCCCAGCTGCCGGCCCTGGTCATCGCACAGCGCCGTGATCAGCGAGAACGCTTCGAACCGCTCGCCGTTCTTGCGCAGCATTGTCAGGCTGTACCCGTCCTTGCGGACTTTGCCGGCCATGACGCTGCGCACCTGTTCGGCAATCGCTTCGGCGTGCTCCGGCGGCCAGTACGGCAGCGGCGGGCGCGCGCCGAGCAGCTCGTCTTGCGTCCAGCCGGTCAGCTCACAAAAACCAGCACTTGCGTGGATAAGTACGCCGCTCAAGTCCAACGCAACAAGCGCCGCGCGGGTCGAGTGCTCAACCGCCACCGCGATCGCCGAGTCCGACATCGCGACGCCATTGACGAGGACGTCTGGCTGAACGCCGCTCGACGCGTGGCGCGACGCCGGCTTTGAACGGTCGTGTAGCGGTGGAGACACCCGACCTCCCGGACTGCCCGTCCTCGTCCCCGACGTGGTTGCGGCCAGGAATGCGATCGTATGCTCAACCCAGTGCAATACAAGCGGAATCACGCCGCGGGCAGACACGTTTCACCACGATTCACGCAACTTCATGAATTGACACAGTGCGCACCGAAACGCGACGCGAGTCGCAGTTGTCGGTCCGAATCATCGGGCACAAACCGAACGACCCGGCCCGAACGCCTCGCAGAAATCCACGCTACCGCGCCCGACCAAAAGTGCCCCGCTGCGCCTGCCGCTGCTGTTTACGCACGTCCGGGTGGTTCATCGCCACGAGCTTCGCCAGCTGCTGCAACTCCAGATGCACCGCGCCACCGGGCATGACAAATCGGCCCAGGTAATTCACGTCGAGCTTCATCAGCCCTTCCAATTCCTTGCGCGCCCGGTCTTTCTTGCCCGCGTGGAACGCCGCGAAAACCTTGGCCATGCGCGCCAAGATCCCGGCCTGACCCAGCTCCGCGTCGTCCAGCTTCAGCTCGTCCAGGATGAGCAGCGCGCGGTCCGCCTTGCCCGTTCGCGCCCAAGCTTCGCCGACAATCGCGGTCACCATCGCCTTGGCCTGCGCGTTCGGCGCCGCGCTCAGGTTGATGCCGTCCGCCATGTTCGCGGCCTCGCGCAGCCGCCCGGTTGCGAGGTACAGCTGGGCCCTCAGCACCCGCACGTCGTCCTGGGACGTCGCAGGAACCTTGGCCAAATCCAGGGCTTCCAGCGTGGCAATCGCCTTTTTCGGGTCGTCCTGCGCCTCCAGCTGGGCGCGCGCCACCATCCGCACGACGTCCTTGCTGTCACCTTGCAACTGCGCCAACGCCGCCTGCCGGGCTTCCGGCGAGCCCTGGGCCGACTGCAACAGAGCCACCATCGCGCGCTGCTTGGTGACCAGACGGTAGACCCAAAACAGCCCGCCGGCCGCGGCGATCGTCACAACGCCCATGACGCCGAGCACAATACGCGACCCGGTCATCGCCGCGGTCAGCCAAAGCGCGGCCAAAATACCCAGCGCCAAGCCCAGGTTCTTCTTGTTGAAAAGCGGAGAATCCAGGGGCGGCATCGCGGGTTCAGACATGTGAGACTCCGAACAAATAGGCCACAAGAATAGCACGGAAACACCCGCGAAAACAGGCGCACAGTGCCGGCAGGCAGCCGCAAAGACCCAGCGCGGACCACGCCGAGCATAGCACAGCCGCACGGCCACCCGGACCCGACATGCGGCAAAAAGCGCAAAACCCCCGCCAAGCTTGCGCTCAGCGGGGGTCTTGCTGCATGAATTCCGGCGACGTCCTACTCTCCCAGACGGTCTCCCATCTAGTACCATTGGCGCTGAGGAGCTTAACTTCCGAGTTCGGAATGAGATCGGGTGGGACCTCCTCGCTATGGTCACCGGAAACTGTGAATCAGTGTTGCCTTGGCAACCTTGGGCTTATCAGGCCCGATACCCGCTAAGGGTACCTATATCACGCTAGAGAACACAAGTGGCTCTGCAACGCTGTGCTGCAGCCACGAAGACATGAGATGTGAATACTGTGACAAGCCTCACGACCTATTAGTACTGCTCGGCTCCTTGCGTTACACCTGCAGCCTATCAACCTTGTAGTCTTCAAGGGGTCTTATGAGATACCTTATCTTGAGGTGGGTTTCCCACTTAGATGCTTTCAGCGGTTATCCCTTCCACACATAGCTACCCGACGGCTGCCACTGGCGTGACAATCGGTACACCAGAGGTGTGTCCAACCCGGTCCTCTCGTACTAGGGTCAGATCCTCTCAAGTATCTTACGCCCGCGACAGATAGGGACCAAAC
>CAIYWC010000005.1 GCA_903929795.1 uncultured Myxococcales bacterium
CGGCAACGGGTGCCGGCGCCGGGGCCGGTGCGGGCGCTGGCACCACGGCGGGCGGATGGGCCTCGACGGCTGGCGCGGCCGGGGCATCGCCCACAGCGCGTCGACGCATGACCGGGCGACCGGCGTCGACCTGGGTCGTCGTCGTGGCCGGCTTGTCGGCGGGCCGGGCCGACGGCACAGCCGAGGTCGGGCGGATCAGCCGCCGAATCTTGTCCGTATCAGCTGGAGTGAGGCGCGAGAACGTCGAGAGCAGGATGCCGTTGGCCTTGGCCTTGGCCATCAGCTCCACGTCCGTCATGTTCAGCTCGCGCGCGAGGTCCTTTACAGTCAGATTTGTCGTCGCAACAGCCAAGGTCCCGCTCCCGTGCGCGTTTTCCGCGCTGCCCACCGCTTGCTCGCCCGGTCGTGTCTGTTTCCAGAGCTGACCGGCAGTGCAAAGCGGCGGCACTCCAAGCACTTGCCAGAACGTCCGTTCCGGCTTCGATGCCCGGCGCGCGAGGCCGGCAGTCCGCAGCTGTCCGCGCCGTTCAGCCTCCTCGGCCGCCTGGCGCAACAGTGGGACCGCCGGATGTTCGGCGACCGTCGTTCCGTGCCGACGACCGAGGCGCAACAATGCGCTGACGGCCCTTTCGGCACACTTGCGTTCCGGGCAGCAGTAGCTGCCCTTGCCACGTCGTTCGGGGCGACTCTCGCCGCCCGTCCCGTCTCTCTCCGGGCCGATGTCTCGGCCCGCCAGCTTCACGACCTGCACGCAACCGTCGGTCACGCGCATGCCCAGTAATTCCCTGATCGGCCGCCGCGACTTGCACGCTGTGCAGGTCCGCGTCGCGTCCGATCGCGTTTTCACGCCAAGGCTTCCGTGGCAGCGATCACGTCGCCGCTCACTTCCGTCCCCGCCAGTTCAGCCCCAGCCAACTCCGCGCCGGCGATCTCCGCCGCGACTTCTTCAGCCGCCGCATCCACCGCTTCCGTCGCTTCCACCGCCGCCGCCGCAATCGCCGCCGCTTGGGCAGCCTGTTCGCGGGCGTTGCGCGCATCTTCGTCGCGCTGCTTTTTCACTTCAAACGCGATCTGCTGGATCTGCATGGCCATCTCGTCCGAGATGCCCGGAATGCCGGCCAGATCCTCGCCGTGCGCGTTCAACAAATTGTCCGGGCTATGATAACCCAGCTTGAACATGTAGGAAATCAGCGATTCGTCCAAGCCAGGCACCACGATCAGCGCCTCGCCCAGCATCTTCTTCATCTCCTCGATCTTGCCTTCCGACTGCATGTCGATCTTCCAGCCGACCAGCTTGGACGCCAGACGCACGTTCTGACCGCGCCGGCCGATCGCCAGGCTCAGCTGGTCGTCGGGGACAATCAGCTCGATGGTCTGGTTGTCCTCGTCGATGAGCACCCGGCTGACTTCCGCCGGCTGGATCGCGTTGCAGACGAACTTGGCGATGTCCGGGCTCCAAGGGACGATGTCGATCTTCTCGCCCTTCAGCTCCTGCACAACCGCCTGAACGCGCGAGCCTTTCATGCCCACGCAGGCGCCGACCGGATCGACATCCGTGTCCTTGGACGCCACGGCGATCTTGGCGCGCTCACCCGGCTCGCGGGCCACCGCCATGATCTTGACGATACCTTCATAAATTTCAGGCACTTCCAGCTCAAACAGCTTCTCGATCAGCCGCGGATCCGTGCGCGACAAGATGATCTGCGGGCCGCGGGCGTCGCGCTTGATGTCCTTGACGTACGCTTGCACGCGGTCGCCGGCGCGGTACGACTCGCGAAACATCTGCTCGCGCATCGGCAGTACGGCTTCCGCACGGCCCAGGTCGACGATCACGTTGCCGCGCTCAAAGCGCCGCGTGATCCCCGTGACCAATTCCCCTTTGCGATCCTTGTATTCGTTGAACACCACGTCGCGCTCGGCGTCGCGTACGCGCTGCGTGATGACCTGCTTGGCGGTCGTCGCGGCGATGCGTCCGAACTGCTGGCGCGCGGTCTTGATGTTCAGGATGTCGCCGTACTTGCGGTCTTCCTCTTCCGCGCTCAGCCGATCGCGGTCGAGGTAGAAGATCTGAAAGCCCAGCTCGTCGCCGATCTGCACGTCCGGGTCGATGATCTGCGCGGTCGACCAGCCGAGCTCGCGCTCGGTGTTCTCAATCGCGCCGTCGTCCACAACGACCATGTACAGCATCAGCTCGACCTGGCCGATCTCGACGTTGTATTTCGCCTCCAGCTCGCGGCCGTGCCCGAAGATCTTCTTCGCAGCCGACAGAATGCCCTGTTCAAGCGCTTCAACCAGGATGGACCGGTCGATGCTCTTTTCCTTCGACACCTGGTCGATGATTGGATTCAGGTTTGCTGCCAACATAGGGTCTCTCCTTGCAAAAATCGCCAGTCAGTCGATCGTCACGTCTTCGGCTTCGTTCAGTTCTTCATCCGCCAAGTCGGCCGCTTCGACCGTCTCAGCTTCGCCGAGCAAGGCGCTCTCCGCCTTCAACTTTTCGCCCAACGCCAGCCACTCGGCAAACGTCGGCGCCAGATTGGCCTGGACGATGTCGCCCAACGCCACGAGTTTCAACGGCTTTTTCTTTCCCAAGTTGAGCGCCAGTTCACCGTTGGCGCAGCGCTCCAGCACGCCGGTCACGGCTTCCTGGACGCCATCTTTGCGGGCAATCACCTTGGCGGTCATGCCCAGGAAACGCTGGAAGTCCGCCTCATGCCTGAGAATTCGGTCCATGCCCGGACTGGACACTTCCAACTCGTACGCGCCATCGATCGTCAAGTCGCGGTTGTCCTCGGCCTCAAACGCGTCCAGCTGCGTGCTCAGCAAGCGCGACACGCGGCGGCAGTCGTTGAGCCGCACGGCGCCCTGGCCAGGCTGACGATCCACGCGCACGTCCAGGCGCATCGCGCCGCGCGCGCCCAGCAGCCGCAGCTGCAGCAACTCCAGGCCCAGCTCAGCGACCTGCGGCGCAAAGTGCGCGGTCAAGCGGGCCGCCAGCGCGTCGCGCTTGGGGTTCGCCGTCGTTTTGCTGTCTGAAGTCGCCATGACTTGCATCATCAAGAAAAGCACCGTCGTTTCAGACACTTTGCGTGCATCGGGCCTTGGATGGTCCGCACCCCGGTCAGCGTTCAGCCGCTTGCGCAGCTGACAGCAGACCTGCACCGAGCACAGTCTGTGGCGTGGAGCCAGAGTCCGTCGGAGCAGCCGATCCCGCTGGGTGGGCCGGGGCTGAAGCTCAGCCGGGGTCCGCAGGATCGGAGGGCGCGATGCCAAAACCGCATCACGCACAGCAGAAAATCGAACAGCCGCTCGACTTTCTGAGGAACCGCCGTTCGCAAGCTCAGGAGCTCAACAAACGCGCGTTTCCGGAGGCGGCACCCGGATTCGAACCGGGGATGGAGGATTTGCAGTCCTCTGCCTTACCACTTGGCCATGCCGCCGCAAGGCGCGGGACAGGATACACGAATATGTCACACGGTCAAGGCTTCGGGGACGCTGGCGTCACAGGCTCGACGCTTCCAGCCGCCACGCCCCGCCGGCATGTGGGTCGCGCCGCAGGGTAATCGGCGGCGGCATGCGGTTGGCGGCGCGCAAAAAAAGCTTGAGCACGTCGGTCTGCGCGGTCGGCGCCTCGGGCTGTGCGCGCTCCACGACAAAGCTGGCCGGGTCCGTCGGTTTGGCCAGGTACTGCTGACAGCGCTGCACCAGCGGCCGCCACTTGTAGGACCTCAGCTCCTCGTCCAGCAGCGGCGTGCCGCGGCGATCGGTGTGCACCAGGTCGCGAAACGCCAGAAACGCCTCCTCGTCCGCCAGCACGCTGGCACGGAGCGCGACGGCAAACAGCGCCGTGACCGTCGCCTTCGCCGTTTCCAGCGCGTCCTGCGGGGGCTGCGCCACGGGCGGCGGCGCAACCGGCCACGCGATCGGCTGCAGCCGCGCCTCCAGCGACGCCACGCGCGCGCGCAGTTCCGCGAGCTCCTGTGCCAGGGCCTGCAACGTCGGCTCCGTCATCGTCGCTCCCCGCCGATGCCCGTTCGGCTAATCGCCCTTGCCCGCGCCGACTGGCACGGCCGACGCGCCCAGCTTGCCCAAGCACGTCACGTAGTCCGCGGCCTTCAACAGCTGGAAATCCGGGTGAATTTGCGGCTTGGGCTCGCGCTTGGCGATCGCGTCGGCCTTGCCCGTCTCCTTGACGCACTTGTCCAGCGCCGGCATCTGATCCGCCCACGGCGACTTCTGCGTGCCCTGAATCGGCACGAGGTGGTTGTTCAGGTTCTCCTCGCGAAAACCCACGGGAATCTTGCCGTCAACGTCCGGCGCGACCTCCACGTCGGGCGTCACGCCCACGACCTGCAGCGTGTAGCCGCTCGGCGCGTAGTACCGGGCAATCGTCAGCTTGATGTAGTAATCCTGATGCAGCGCCGGCTCAAAAAGCGTCTGCACGCTCGCCTTGCCAAACGTCCGCAGGCCCACGACGAGCCCGCGCTTGTTGTCCTGCAGCGCGCTCGCGACAATCTCCGACGCCGACGCCGAGCCATCGCTGACCAGCACGACCAGCGGATAGCCGTAGTCGCTCGGCGAGGGCGTTGCCTCGTGGACTTCCTCCGCCTTGCGCCGGCTCTTGACGCTGACGATCCGGCCCTTGGCCAGGAACATGTCCGCGATCTTGATGGCCTTGTCCAGCAAGCCGCCGGAGTTGTTGCGCAAATCCAGAATCAGCCCGGTCAGCTTGCCGCCCGGCGCCTGTTTCTCCAGCTTGCTGATCTGGTCGCGCAGGTCGGTGACGCTCTGCGGGATGAAGCCGTTCATCTTCACGGTCGCGATGCCGCTGTATTCCTTGACCAAACTGCCGTCGACGTTCTTGACGTCGATGTGTTCTCGCGTGATCGCGTAGTCCTTGGGCTCCGGATCGGACTCGCGGCTGATGGTCAGGGTCACGACCGTGTTGCGCTTGCCGCGGATCTGCTTGACAACCTTGGACAAAAGCATCCCGGCCACGTCGTTGCCGTCGACCTTGTGGATGATGTCGCCCGCGCGCAGGCCCGCCTTCCACGCTGGCCGGCCTTCCATCGGATTCTCAATGATGGTCAGGTCATCGCGCTGGGTCAGCACCGCGCCGATGCCCTCAAAGCTGTTGTCCTGCGTGTCCTGGGTCGACTTGTCCCACGCCTTGCGGGCAATCACGCTCGAGTGTGGGTCCAGCGCGTACAGGTAGCCCTGCGCCGCCGCGAGCCACGCGCGGTTCAGGTCCGGCGTCGGCTTGGGCGCATCCGGGATGTCGGCGTCCTTGGCCGCGGCCGGTTTTCCGTCTACTTTCCCGGCCTTGGCTGCTTCGGCTTTGGCGACCGCTGCCTTGTCCGCCGCGGCTTTTTCGGCCGCCGCTTTCGCCGCCTTGGCCGCTTCCTTGCTCAGCTTGGGCGGTGGCGGATTCTTGGCCAGGTACGCCTTGATCTCCCGAGTCGCGTACGCCATCACGCACTCAAATTCCGGGCGATCAAAGCTCAGCTGGTCCCAGGAGTCGTTGTACAAGCTCGCGCGGGCCTTGTACTTATCGCGCAGCGCCAGCACTTCTTCATTGCTCAGGCGGCCTTTCTTGCGCACGGGCCGATGCGCCTTCAGGTAATCGTCGTTCGGCAGCGTGTGCAGGACGATGCCGCCCAGGGCGTTGCCATTGCACTGGAACGCGGACGTCGTGCCGTCCAGGCGGCCTTCCTCATCGGGCGTGCCTTTGCGCTTCTGGTAGAACGAATCCGGCAGGAGCTCCACGGCGGGTTCAAGCGAAAGCAGCGCAAAATTAGCGGCTTCCACCCAAGCGCGCTTGCGATCGCTGGTCGCGTCGATGTAGTACGTCGCCACATAGTCCAGCACTTCGTCAAAGTTGTGAACGTCAAACTGGATGCCCTTCCAGTAGTCCGCCTCGTTGTCGCTGTCCTCGTCGTCATCGTCGTCATCGCCTTTCGCCACCGCGGGTTTGGCAACGCCGGCGGCTCCGGCCACGGTCGTCGTCGCTTCCTCGGCCGACGGGTCAGCCGTCAACGGCGCGGCGGCTGCATGGGGCGCGGCCTTGGGCTTCGTCACCGCGACGGGCGCGTGCGCCGGCTTGC
>CAIYWC010000006.1 GCA_903929795.1 uncultured Myxococcales bacterium
GACCCGGCGCGCCTGGACTGGGTCGCGGCGGATCTCATGGATTTCATGGCGCGATCGACCGGTCGCGCGCATCTGATCCTGCGCGCCGCGCTGTGCGTGCTGACCTGGGTGGCGCCGCTTTTTGTGTTTACGCCGGTGCCGCTGGCGTGGCTGCCGGTGCGGCGCCGCGTGCAAGCGCTGGAACGGCTGGAGCTTTCTCCGCTTGGGCCGGCCGCGCTGGCGGTCAAAGCGATGCTGTGCATGATCTGGTTTGAGCATCCGGACACGCAGCGCGAGACGGGGACGGAACCGACCTGTCTGAAGGGGGCGTGATGGCTGGCTCTCTGCAATCCGCGAGCCGGCTCGCTGGCGCCCTGGAACTGGACTGCGACGTCGTTGTCGTCGGTTCCGGCGCGGGCGGCGCGGTCATCGCGACCACGCTCGCGGAAGCTGGCCAGGACGTCGTGGTCCTCGAGGAAGGCCCGCATGTCCCGTTCACCGGCGGTTTGCGCCCGTCTGAGTCGATCCGCCACACGTGGCGCGACGGCGCGGTGACGCTCGCGGTCGGCCTCGGCGACTCGCCCAGCATCAACGTCACGGCGGGCCGCTGCCTGGGCGGCTCGTCCACGCTGACCGGCGGCGTCTGTTTTCGCATCCCGGAGCACGTGCTGGATGGCTGGGTGGGCGACGGCCTGACCGAGCTGACGCCGCAAAAGATGGCGCCGTGGTTCGAGCAGGTGGAGCAGGACATCCACGTCGAGGAAGTGCCACGCGACCTGCGATCCCGCAGCACGGAGCTGTTCGGCGACGGCTACGCCAAGCTGGGCGCGGAGTTGAAGCCGATGCGCCGCAACACACGCGGCTGCAACGGCTGCGGGCGCTGCAACTTTGGCTGTCCGCACAAGGCCAAACTCAGCGTCGACATTGCGTATTTGCCCCGGGCCATCGCCGCTGGCGCGCGCCTGTACACCGGCTGCCTGGTCGACAAGGTCGTGTTCTCCGGCACGCGCGCGACCGGTGTCCGCGGCAGTATCCTCGACTTCGACAGCCAGCGACCCGCGCGACCCTTCACCGTGCGCGCCAAGCGCGTTGTGCTCGCCGCCGGCGCGATGTTCAACCCGCTGATTTTGTGGAAGAGCGGCGTCAATTTTCCCGTCCTCGGCCAGCACCTTTCGCTGCACCCGAGCTTTCGCGTCATTGGCCGCTTTGACCAGCCGGTGCGCGGCTGGGAAGGCGCGATGCAATCGGCGTATGGCGACCGGTACGAGCGCGACGAGGGTATGCTGTTCAACTCGGTCTACGTGCCCAACGGCGTGCTCGCGGCGACGATGCCGGGATTTGGCAATGCCCACGCGCAGTTGCGCGGTCAGGTCGACCACCTCGGCATCTTCGGCGGCATGCTCCACGACGACGCGCAAGGCCGGGTGCGCCGCGGGTTTGGCCGCGAGCCGATCATGTCCTACCGGATGTCGCCGCGCGACCGCGCCCGGATTCCTATTTTGTTGCGGCGGATGGCCGATATCTGGTTCGCCGCGGGCGCGCGCGAGGTCTTTCTGCCGGTCTTTGGCGCGCCGGCGCAAACGCCTGACAGCATGAAGAATTTTCCGCTGGAGCAGGTCAAAGGCCGGCTGCTGGAGTGCTCGTCGCAGCATCCGCTCGGTACGTGCCAGATGGGCGTGGACCCGCGGCACTCGGTCGTCGACGCGCGCGGGCGCGTGTGGGGCACCGACGGGCTGTATGTCGGTTGCGGCAGCGTGATGCCGTCCAGCCTCGGCGTGAATCCGCAGTTGGCGATCATGACGATGGCGCTGCGGACGGCCCAGCTGATGGCGGACGAACGGCGCGCCTCAGCGTGAAGCCGGCGCCTCGACGCGCAACATTGCAAGCCGGCAAGGTTTCGCTGTCGGCTCGCATTCCGTGCGCACGTCGCCGACGACGAGCGCGTTGGCGATGACCTCGTAGCGCGCGAATTCCACCGCGACGTGGCTGCCGGTCGGCGCGTCGATTTGCGCGGAGAATTCAAGGCTTGGCGGCGTGTAGCTCGCGCCGTTGGCGATGTGTGCGGGCATCGTCATGTAGATCCGCGCCGCTTCATGCCACGCCCGCGCGCCGGTCCGGACGTTGGCCGTGCCGGTGTCAGGCACCACGCGCGCCGAGCCTTCGACAAAGTGGATGCCGCGCGGCAGCAGGTATTGCGTCGTCATGTCGTGGATGTAGTTCAGGCCAAAGTGGGAGATTTCGCCCGACGGGTGGCTGTCGATGCGGACCGTGAACGTCGCGCCGCTCGGCATCGCTTCGGGCATGGTGACGCTGGCGGTGAACGCGGTCTCGTCGGCGCCGCGCGAACAAACCATCGGGATGCGGACCGGTCGTGTCGCGCACCATGCCGTGCACGGAGTGACCAAGACGAGGCAGCCGGCGGCGCAGCGGACCAAGGCGCGAAATCGGTTCATGGCGGCTACCTCGCGCACGCAGGTGCAGCGGTCAGCGGACAAACGTGTCAATCACGCGGTCGAACAGCTTGTCCTCGCCGCGGTGGAGCTGATCGCGCCACGCGGATGCCTGATCCGGATGGGCGCGGAAATACATGGACCACCACTGCTCCGACCCACCGCTGACCTGCGGCGCCAGATGCCACGGCTTCTGGATGGCGTAGTGGATGACCTTCGCCTCCTTTTCCAGCGCGTGCTTCAGCACCGGATGGCTGCGCTGGAACTGCAAGATGAAGTGCATCAGGTTGTAGCCAGCCGGCAGGCGGTGCGCGACCGGCATGGCGTACCAATTGGCAAAGAATGTGTTGAGAAAGCCTTGGTCTCCTCCGTCGTAAGTTGGCGCAGTATCTACGGATTCCACCATCGCGGCAAACGTCTCGGCCGACGGATCCAGCACGAGCACGCCGCTGTTGAAGCGGTCCGGCATCAGGAAATCCGGCGCCGCGGCGAAATGCGGGCGCTCAAACAGGTCGTCGATATTTTGCAGCACCAGCGTATCCGCATCCAGCAGGACGACCTTGTCGAACTCGGTCAGCTGCCAAGCACGCAGCTTTGCGAAAACACTGTCGAATCTCGGGTACAGCGGCTGCGCGCCGGCGCTGTGCAGCGGCGCGACATCCTGGACCGTCCAGCCCAGATCCTGCAGGCGCGCGCGCGTCCGCGGACTGACGTCTTCAGACACCATCACCAGCATTGGCCGCGTCGTGCCGCTGGCCTTGAGCGACTCGCCAAGCGCCTCGACGCCCGGCAAGTAGGCATCACCATTGCACATCAGGGTCACGTACGCGTGTTTCATGGGGTGCTCCGCACGTCGCACCGGCACGCCTGACGGGCCGGGCCAAATTTGCCAAGAAGGGGCGCGAACGGGCTCGCGCATCAGCCAAGATAGGCGGCTGGGCGCGGGCGGCAAGCGTTGCAGGGTGCTGGACCGGGCTGAGACAGCGAGCGTACTCGACCGGAGGCACGCCGCGGATCGCGACCAGTTCATCGCGAACTTCGGTCGGCGTCTATCGCTTAGCGCAGCTCTTCCCACAAAAAGCTGTAGACAAGCGCGGACATGCGCGCGACCTGCGGGTTGTTCGCCGCGCCGCCGTGGCCGCCCTCCGTGTTCTCAAAATAGAGCACGTCGTGGCCCTGATCCTGCATTTTTGCATACATTTTGCGGGCATGGCCCGGGTGCACCCGGTCATCGCGGGTCGACGTCAGAAAGAAGATCCGCGGGTACTTGCCCGCCTTCTTGACGTTCTGATACGGCGAATATTTGGCGATATAGGCCCATTGTTCCGGCTGGTCCGGATCGCCGTATTCGCCCATCCAGGACGCGCCGGCCAGCAGCGTGTGGTACCGGCGCATGTCCAGCAGCGGCACCTGGCAGACCACGGCCTTGAACAGCTCGGGGCGCTGCATCGCCACGGCGCCGACCAGCAGCCCGCCGTTCGACCCGCCCTGGATCGCCAGATGCTGCGGCGAGGAAATCTTGCGCGCGATCAGGTCCTCCGCGACCGCCGCGAAGTCGTCATACGCCCGCTGGCGGTGCTCCTTGACGGCCGCCTGGTGCCAGGTCGGGCCAAATTCGCCGCCGCCGCGGATGTTCGCGAGCACGTACACGCCGCCGCGTTCCAGCCACGCCAGGCCGGTCCCGGCCGAGTAATTTGGCTGCATCGGCACTTCAAAGCCACCATAACCATAGAGCAATGTCGGATTCTTGCCGTCCAGCGCCACGCCGTCGCGCGCGACGACGAAGTAGGGAATGCGCGTGCCGTCGCTTGAGGTCGCCGCGAATTGCTGGACCTTGAGGCCCGTGGTGTCGAAAAACGCCGGCAGCTGCTTGAGCACCTCGTGCGCGTCCGAGCCGGGCTTGGCCAGCAGCGAAGTCGTCGGCGTCAGGAAGTCCGTGAACGTCAAAAAGTACTGGTCTGATCCGTAGTTGTCCAGCTCCGCGGCATTGGCGGTCCCAACGCCGGGCAGCTTGACCTCGCGCCGCTGCCACTTGCCCTTGGCCGGCGTCAGCTCAAAAATTCGGGTCTTCACGTTGTCCAGGACCGTCAGCAACACGTTGTGCTGCGTCGCTGACCAGTGCACCAGCGAGGTCTGCGGCGTCGGCTCAAACAGAAGCTCAAAGCGGCGATCGCCCTTTTGGTACCCGGCAAAATCCGCCGCCAGCAGCGCGCCCGCCGGCCAGGTCTGGCCCGCGACGGTCCACGGCGACCGCAGCGTCAGGAAAATCGTCTTGCCGTCGACCTCGGCTTTGGCGTCGTCCGGCTTGGCGATGGCCACCAACTTGTCGCCGTCCAACCACAGCAACTCATTGGTCCAGAACGTGATTTCGCGCTCCACGAACGTGCGCTCGTGGCCTGGCCGAAAGTTGCGAAACGCGCTGACGCCGATGTCCGCCGGCTGCACCTCGTACAGCGGCCTGGCCAGCGCCAGCGGCGTGCCGCGCTGCCACACTTTGACAATCCGCGGATAGCCGGATTGCGTCATCGAGCCCGGGCCAAAATCCGTCGCGACGTAGATGTGGTCGGCGTCCTGCCAGTGCGCCTCGCTTTTCGCGGCCGGCAGCACAAAGCCGCCTTTGACAAAAGACTTGGCATTCGCATCGAATTCCCGCACCACAGTCGCGTCGCCGCCGCCGCGCGACAGCCGCACCAGGCAGCGCGTGTAGTCCGGATAGAGGCAGCCCGCGGACGCCCACACCCAATTCTCGTCCTCGTCCTTGGCCAGCCGGTCCACGTCCAGCACGGTCTCCCATTTCGGCTGCGGCTTGCGGTATTCCGCCCACGTTGTGCGCCGCCAGAGGCCTCGCACGTGCTGGTCGTCCCGCCAAAAGTTGTACAGCAGCCCCGCGCGCTCGGAAACGAACGGAATCCGATCCCTGGAGTCCAGCATCGCCAGCAGCCGGTCGTACAGCGGTTGGTATTCCGGCCGCGCCTGCAATTCGCCCAGCGACTTGGCGTTCGCCGCGTTCACGAACGCCAGCGCCTTCTGGCCTTCCACGTCCTCCAGCCACACGTACGGGTCGTCCGCCGGTGTCACGCCCAGCGGCAGCTCGGTCGGCAGCGGCGCCCGGGGCGGAGTCACTTGCGGATGGCCGCAGCCGATCAGCAACGGCAAAGCCAGCGGCAAAAGATGGGCGAGCTTCATGAACAAATCCGTGTACGCGCAGGCGTGCGCCCACGCAGTCTGGCCGACAATGCACCGCAGCGCCACACAGGCGCGCCCAGGACGCAGACCAAGCCGCAGGGCCGAGTGCGGTGGTGCTCACCGCGCAGGCGCGAGTTGGCCTTTGAGGTGCTGGACCTGCTGCCGGTGTTTCGTGCCGAGAAGGCTACCCGACATACCGTCAGGCAGAGCGTCTGTCGATGCGAACGGCCCGCACGCCAAGTTCCACGGAAAGTCGGCCAAGTGCTGAAGAAATCCGCATGAATTTCGAGTAAGTAGCGCCTAGCCGAAGTGATACGCGCTGAGCCGCACGCCCATCATTGTGCCGTTGTACGCGACTTTGCCGCGGTCGACGCCTGCCGCGCCTGCGATCACCATCATCGGCAGCAGGTGCTCCTCGCGCGGGTGCACGAGCCTCGCCGCCGGCGCATGGCTCCACTGGATCAGCCGCTCGTCGCGCGCCGCCGCCGGCAAGCCCGCAGTCTCGCGCAGCCACGCGTCGAACGCCTCGGACATAGGCGCGGCCGTCGGATTCCCGAAGCCGCGCATGTTGTGGTACGTCATGCCGCTGCCGATGATGAACACGCCTTCGTCGCGCAGAGGTGCCAACGCGCGGCCGATCGCCAGGTGCTGCGCCGGATCCAGCCCGCGCTTGAGCGACAGCTGCACCGTCGGGATCTGCGCGTCCGGGTATGTCAGCTTCAGCGGCACGAACGTTCCGTGGTCAAAGCCACGCTGGCTGTCCGCCGCCGAGGGAATCCCCGCCGCCTCCAGCAGCCCCTGCACGCGCATCGCCAGCTGTGGATGGCCCGGCGCGGGCCACGTGAGCTTGTACGATTCCGGCGGAAAGCCGTAATAGTCATACAACATGGGCGGTTGCGCCGCGGTCATGACGGTCGGCACGGACTCCTCCCAGTGCGCCGAGATCACCAGCAGCGCCTTGGGCGTCGCCTTCGGCAGCGTCGCCACAGACTTCAGATACGCCGCCAAGCCGTTCAGCTCGGTCTGGTTCAAGCCCATCTCGACAAACGGCCACGGCCCACCGCCGTGCGGCAGGAACGCCACGGGCATTCGCATGAGTTTCTCCTTGGAATCAGCAACATGGGCAACGCCGGTCACGACCGCAGTCGCGGCAATTCCGGCCGCCAACGCTTCCCGACGGGTCATCTTGCTCGGCTCGCCCATCCGCGACCTCCAGTCGATCAGGTGACAATTTTCGTGTGGGTGCGGCAAAAGTTGCCGGGACGCGAACACCGGCACTCTCCCACCCGAACTGGGTGGGCACCACGGCGCAACCTCAGGATAGCCCGCGCCGTTCGTTTCGCCAGACGTCCCCGCGGAACCGGACTGTTCACCTGGGGCAACAATCACGGCAAGCGAATCTTGAGAATCGCCAGCAGCTGCAGGACTTCCGGCGCGTCGCGGTGGGCGCTCAGCAGCCGCGCCAGCGCTTCATCGCGCTTTTGCCGGAACGCCGGGCCGCGCAAGTGTAGGTGCATCACACGCCAGATCTGCGCGGCGATCCCTTCCGGGTCATCGGCCACCAGGCGGTCCAGTTCGGCGCCGATGGCGTCGGCCGTCGCCGGATTCGCCGTCGCGCGCTGAATGCTGCCGACCGGATCCGCCGGCGAGAACAGCGCGTAGGCGGGCAGGTCGCGGCGCGTCGCGAAGATCGCCGCCACGTCGCTCCAGAAGACTAGTCGCCAGGCCGGATCGGCGGCGAGAAACAAAAACGCCTGTCCTGGACCCGGGTTGGCCGCCAGGACCCAGTCGAACTTGTGCGCCTGCTCCAGTGCGGCAAAAGCCGCTGGATCGTCGGTCGCCCGGGCATTTTGCACAAAGAAAGCGTCGGGATAGAGCTGATCGTTGCGGCCATCGATGAACGGCGCGATCCCCGCCCACATCAGGTAGCCGCCCAGGTGCAGCGGATTCAGCACGCGCGGGCCCAAGCGCTGCCGGCGCGCGAAATCCGCAGCCGCGATCGGCAAAACCCGCCGGTTCAGGCCCGCGCCAAACGGCCGCGTCGCATTGCCGTGGACCAGCGCGAGCGCGACAGTCGCCGCCAGCGCGCCGCGCAGCCACGGTCGCCGCAGCAGACCCAGCAGGCGCTCCAGCAGCGGCAGCAGCGCGTACGTCGCCGCGCCGGCCAGCAGCGGCATCCCGCGCGGCGAACGGCCGGCGACCAGCAGCGTGATGAGCAGCACCACGCCGCGCCAGCGCAGATCCGGGATGCCCCGCGGCTGCAGCGCCGGAAGCACCGCCGGGACCGCCAGCAGCGCGAGCAGCACCGTCATCGGAAACGCCGCCCAGGCTTGGTCAAACGTCATCGGCTGGAATTCCGAGACGTATTGGCGATACGCGTCGCTGCCCGCCACATGCAGCACCGTCGCCCACACGCGCGGGCCGTCTGGATGCAGCAGCGCAAGGCCGCTCGCCAGCGCCAGCGCCGTCACGGGCTGCCGCCAGCGCCGGTGTTCGAGGCCCTCGGTCAGCACAGCCACCGCGAGGATCGCCAGCCCCACGACGCCGCCGCGGTGCAGCAGGAGACCAGCGCCAGCCAACATGCCAGGAAAAATCCACAGTTTTTGCGGAGACTTGCGTGCGCGGTCGATTGCGGCCAGCAGCAGAGGCAGGAGCGCAGTCGAAAAAATCCGCGAGCGCGGCGTCGCCGTAATCTCGACAGCGGACAGCCACAGCCCGGCAGCCAGCAGCCACGTCGGCGGCGCGACACCGTACGCCAGACCTGTCGCGCCCAGCGTCAGCACCGCCGCAAGCAGGATCGCCAACCCCACAAAACCAAACGTCGCATCCGCGGCTGCCAGCAGCATGTCCGCCAGCGCATCCTTGCCCAGCCACGGCTGGCCGGCGAACGACCAGGAGAGCGTGTCCACGGGCAGCGCCGGCCCGTGCTGCAGCGCCAGCTGACCGGCTTTCAGGTGCCAAAAGGCGTCCGGGTCGTCGATCAGCCGCCACGTCGCCAGCCACGCGAGCGCGCACACGCACGCGCAGGCGAGCAGCCAGGGACGCGGGCGTAAAGGGTCGGGAGGCGTGTTCACCCGCCGAGGATACGGCAGCGGCGGCGGAACCGACAGCCTTGCGCGCTGCGGCAGTGTGTGGTACAACTCCGCCCCTCGCGTGGGCTTCCCCTGCGCGTCTCGGGGCGTAGCGCAGCCTGGTAGCGCACTAGACTGGGGGTCTAGGAGTCGCAGGTTCAAATCCTGTCGCCCCGACTGATTGCGCGGCGCATGTCGGCCGATCCGCGGCTTACGTCCTCGCAGCCCTCGGTCGCGCACGTTGAGTGCGCTCGGTCGGGCTGCTGCGGGCGCGCTCGCGGCTCGACTCGACCTGCTTTGTGCAATGGAATCTCCCATGCTTGAAAGAAATGAATTGATGCGGCAGCGGCTGGCCAAGATCGCCGCCACGCGCGCCGCCGGTCACATTCCCTATCCCAACGATTTTGTGCCCACAGCGACCTCCGCCGATGCCTACGCGTGGTTTGCCGCCGATGCGCGCCGGCTCGCGCCGTTTTCCCCGGTGGCGGAAGGCGAGGATGCCGCGGCGGACAGCGGCGCGCTGAAGCTGCCGGCGCCGTGGACACGCATGGCTGGCCGCGTCATGGCGATCAACGTCAAGGGCAAAGTGGCGTTCCTGCGCATTCAGGACCGCTGCGCGGTGGACCTGCCGGCTTGCCGCACCCGCGACGACGACCTGCGCGAAGCCGCGGGCCTCGACCGGCGCAATCAGGACGGCGCGACGTTCCAGTTCTTTTTCTCGCGCGACGCCGACCCGGAGACTTTCGACGCGTTGTTCAAGCCGACCGAGGGCGCGGCGTGGGATGGTCCGCGGCTGGACATCGGCGATTTTATCGGTGGCCAGGGGCGCTTTTTCCGCACGAAGACCGGCGAGCCGAGCTTGCACCTGGCGGCCAACCACGAGCCGGCGCTGCGGATATTGACCAAGGCGGTCCGCCCGCTGCCGGACAAGTGGCATGGCCTGAGCGACAAAGAGACGCGACATCGGCAGCGCTACGTCGACCTCATCGTCAACGACGAAGTGCGCGAGGTCTTCCGGCGGCGCGCCAAGATTCTTCAGGGAATTCGCCAGTTTCTGGACAGCCGCGGCTACGTGGAAGTCGAGACGCCGATGATGCACCCGATCCTCGGTGGCGCGGCGGCGCGGCCGTTTCGCACGCACCACAACGCGCTGGACATGCCGCTGTACCTGCGCATCGCGCCGGAGCTGTACCTGAAGCGGCTGGTCGTCGGCGGCATCGAGCGGGTCTATGAAATCAATCGGAATTTTCGCAATGAAGGCCTGAGCGTCCGCCACAACCCGGAATTCACCATGCTGGAGTTCTACCGGGCGTATGCGACCTACGAAGACCTGATGGTGGAAGTCGAGACTTTGATTGCGGAATTGGCCGTGGCCGTCACCGGTTCGACAAGCGTGACGTGGGGCCTGAACGCCGACGGCACGCCGCGGGTGATTGAGCTGAACGCGCCGTTCAAGCGCGTGCGCATCCGCGATGGGCTGAAAATCTGGGGCGGGCTGACGGATGCCGAGATCGCGGACGAAGCCGCGCTGCGCAAAAAAGCCGAGTCGCTGGGCGTCCATATCGACGACCACGCGCCGCTGGGCAAGGTCCAGGTGGAGCTGTTCGAGGCGGTCGCCGAGCCGCACCTCGTGCAGCCGACGTTCGTGATGGAGTACCCGGCGGAGACCTCGCCGCTGGCGCGCCGCAATGACCTGCAGCCGGATTACGTCGACCGCTTTGAGCTGTTCATCGGCGGCATTGAAATTTCCAATGCGTTCAGTGAGTTGAACGATCCGGTGGATCAGCACGAGCGCTTTGAGCTGCAGCTGTTGCAAAAAGCCAAAGGCGACGAGGAGACCATGGAGATGGACCTCGACTACATCCGCGCGCTGGAGTACGGCCTGCCGCCGACCGCGGGCTGCGGCATCGGGGTGGATCGGCTGGTGATGCTGCTGACCGACAGCGAGAACATCCGCGAGGTGATTCTTTTCCCGCACATGCGACCGGAGCTCGGCCAAAAGCCAGACGCCGCCGTCGAACCGGGGGCGTAGTTGCACCACGTTCGGCGCCTCGTGACGGGCGTCCTGCTCGCGGCGCTCGTCGCTTTGCCGGAGGCGTTGCTGCGCTCGGGCGACGCCCAAGTCGGCTTCCAGACGTGGCTCGTGGTGCAGCTGCTGGGCGTGATCCTCGCGGCGATCGCGGTCGCGGCGATCTTTTCGGTCGTCGGGCTGGGCCTGGTCCGGCTGGCGACGCTGCCGTGGCGCGATCGCGCAAGCACCTTTGTCGCCTGGTCTTTTCTGCGCGCCCCCCAGGTGCGTTCGCCGCTGCCCGTGCGCGCGTGGCGGTTCTACCTGCAGCAGGTCGACGCGCAAACGGACGCGCCGCGCGCGACGTGGCGGCAGTGGCTGGAGCTCGCTGTGTTGCTGGCGGTCGGCGCCGTGGGCATCGCGATTTTTTGGCGATCGGCGGATCCGACCTGGCCGCTGCTGAGTCTGCGCAACGCCATGTTTTGGCTTGCTTTTCATGTCATCCTGCTGGCCTGCGCTGCGCTGCCGTCGCGCATGCTGCGTTCGGTGCCGTTCGCGCTGGCGCTGGGCGTCGGGCTGATCGCGGGTGCTTGGCTGGCGCGCACGCCACCTGTGCTCGCCCGCGTTGAGCCGTTCGCCGTGCTTGCCGGTCTTGTCCTTGCCGCGCTGATCGCCGGCGTGCGCATCGGCGACGAGATCGGCCGAGCGGAGCGACTGCAGCGTCGCGGCCTCGTGCTGGCGGCGCTGGCGCTCGGCCTGCTGCTGCTGGCGCTGGCGGCCCGCCAGGCGCAGGTGCCGCTGTGCTCGCTGGCGCTGCCGCTGGGGATCGGTGCCGGCTACCTGGTGCTGCAGGGCCAGGCCAAGGTGTCGGTGCCCGTGTTCGTGTCGATCGTCGGCGTGGCCGCCGGCGTGTGGGCGCTGATCGTCGTGCTGTCGGTGATGGGCGGCTTTGCCCATGATTTGCGCCAGAAAATGCTGATCGCCAACGCTCACGCGCTCATCGAGCGGCCGGGGCGCGTCCAGCCGCTACAGCACGTCGCGGCGCTGGGCCAACGGCTGAGGCAGCTGCCGGGCGTGGAGGCCCTGAGCCCGCAAGTGCGCGGCGATGCGATCCTCTCGTCGGCGTTCAATGTCAACAATTTCGTGGCGGTACGCGGCATTGACCCGGCGCTTCCGGAAGTGCAGCGCGAGCTGGGCGGCACGCTGGTGACGGGCGGGCTGACGCTGTTGCAGCGGCCGACGGCGCTGGCATCCGACCGGGCGCTGGGGCGCAAGGCGGCGTCTGAGCCGGAGGACATGCCGCCCGCGCCGCCGGTGGTTCCGCAGGCCAAGCCGGCCGTGATCGACGACATGGACACGCTGCTGCACCTCGCGCCGGGGCCGCGCGAGCCGTCGCCGCCGCGGTCGCAGCGTCCGCCACCTGCCGATCCGCGGCTGCTGCTGCTGCCGTCGGGCGGCAACGTGCGGATGCTGGGCTCGGGCCAGAACCAGCCCAAGCCGGAGGTGCTGCCGGAGCCGCTGGTGATTCCCGCGGGCCACACGCTGGACCCCACGCTGGCGCCGCCGGTGTCGATGCGCGGCCTGGACGACGCGCCGTTCCTGGCCACGCGCGCTGACATTCCCGTCGCGCCAGGGATCTTGTTGGGCACGGAACTCGCGCGGTCGCTGCAGGTGGAGCTGGGTGACCGCGTCGAAGTCGTCACGCCGGACGGCGACATCGGGCCGACCGGTCTGCGCCCACGCGTACGCACCTTCCGCGTCGCGGGCACGTTTGAGACCGGGCTGTATGAAGCCGACAGCAAGGTCGCGTACATCACGTTGGCGGAGTCGGTGCGCTATTTCAACTTGGACGGCGAGGCCAATGTGCTGGAAGTGCGGCTCGCGGATCCGGAGCAGCCCGATGCGGTGCTGGCCGCGGTGCGCCAGACGCTGCGGGCGGCAGGCCAGCCTAAGGACATCGAGACGATCGATTGGCGGGAGATGAACCGGTCGCTGTTCTCGGCGCTGGCGTTCGAGCGGCTGGTGGTCTTTTTGGTCCTGACGCTGATCATCTTGGTCGCCGGTTTTTCGATCGTCTCCGCGCTGACGATGGTGATTCTGCAAAAACGCGACGGCATCAGCATGCTGCGCGCGATGGGCGCGACGGCGGCGACAATCCGCTCCGCTTTTGTGCAGATGGGCGGCGCCATTGGCCTGATTGGCACGACCGCAGGCGCGATTTTGGGCCTCGGCACCTGCGTGCTGATCGAGCGTCTGGGCATCCAGCTGCCCGAGGCGTACTACGTCCGGACTTTGCCGGTTCGGATCCAGCCCGCAGAAATCGCCGCCGTTGCCCTCGCCGCGGTCGCCTTGTCCCTTGTAGCTACTGTGTTTCCTGCTACAAGTGCGGCCCGCTTCACGCCGCTCGAGGGGCTGAGGCATGGCTGATTGGACCGTGAACATGCACGTAACGCCTGAACATGACGTGGCAAATGCACGTGTGCCGTTGATCTCGGCGCGCGGGCTGCGGCGTTGGTTTGACCTGGGTAACCGGCGAATCGAGGTGCTGCGCGGCGTGGATTTGGACCTGTATCCCGGCGATATGGTTGGGATTGTCGGTCGTTCAGGCTCCGGAAAGTCGACATTGCTGCATTTGCTGGGCGCGTTGGACGTCCCCAGCGCCGGGACAATCACCTGGGGCGGCGAAAAACTCGACCTGCGATCGGACGAACAGGTCGCGGCATGGCGCAACCGCAGCATCGGATTCGTCTTTCAATTTCACCACTTGTTGCCCGAGCTGACCGCGTTCGAGAACGTGCTGATGCCGACCTTGATCGGCCGGCAGAACCAGCGGGAGGCGCGGATTCGCGCGCGTACGCTGCTTGAACGGGTCGGGCTGGGCGATCGTCTGGCGCACCACCCGGGCGAGCTGTCCGGCGGCGAACAGCAGCGGGTCGCGTTGGCCCGCGCGCTCGTCATGCAGCCGCGCGTAGTGCTGGCGGACGAGCCGACGGGCAACCTGGACGGCCGCACGGCGGAAGAGATGCACGCGCTGATGGAGGCGCTGAACCGCGAGACCGGCACGAGCTTTGTGGTCGTGAGCCACAACCCGGAGCTGGCGCGGCGCATGGCGCGTGTGTTGCGGATGGCCGACGGCCAGATCCAGGCCGATGACGGCACGGACGATGACGGGCCGCGCGCCGCGGAGGCGCACGCATGATGGTGCGGCTCCGTTGGGCAGGCCAACTTGTGGTCCTCGCATGCGTGTGCGTGGCCGTGGACGCGTCGCGCGCGACCGCCGACGAGCCCAGCAGTTTTGGCACCGGCGCGCTGAGCGGCACCGGCGGTCTGAGCCTCGCCAATCCGGAAGCCGACGACGAGGTCAAGCCGGTCGATTTGGCGATGGTCATCACCGGCGTTGAACTGGGCGGCATCGAGCGTGTGGACAAGACCACGGTGCTCAACCAAATTCGCATCAAGCCGGGCCAGCAGCTGGACCCAACGGGCATCGCCGACGACCAGCGGCGCATCTGGACGATGGGGCTGTTCGATGACGTGAAGGTCGGCCTGAAGATGGCCGGACCGCACGCGGTGGTCGTGCGCTACCAGGTGCTGGAGCGGCCGTCGATCGCCGCGATTGAGATTGTCGGCAACGACGCGCAGAGCGATGAAGACGTCATGAAGGTCGTGGACCTGCGCGTCAACAACCTCTATTCGCCCAACGACGCGGCGTCAAACATCCAGAAAATCAAGGACTTGTACGTCGAGGAAGGCTACTTTTTGGCGACCGTCCGCCACCGCATCGAGCCGATGCCGGACAACCAGGTCAAGGTGGTCTTTGAGATCCAGGAGCGCGCCGAGGTCAAGGTGCGGCAAATCGACATCCTCGGCAACGAGGGCGTCGAGGACAAGGACATCAAGGCGGTGCTGCGGACGCAGGAGGGCTCGATCCTCAGCGCGATCTCGAAATCCGGCAATTTCAAACGGGAAACGCTCGAGACCGATGTGCAGATCATGCAGTATCTGTACCTGACCAAGGGCTATATCCAGGCCAAGATCGACGATCCGGTGGTCAGCCTGTCGCCGGATCTGCGCTACATCTCGATCTCGATTCGCGTGCATGAAGGGCCGCAGTTCAAGGTCGGCAAGGTCGAGATCACCGGCGACAGCGTGGAAGAGCAGCCGGTGGAAAAGTTGAAGCAAAAGCTGCAGCTCAAGGAAGGCGAAATCTTCAACTACCAGTTTGCCCAGGCTGACGGCACGATGCTGTCCAATGCGCAGAAAAATTACGGTTTTGCCCACGCGACCGTGTCCAACGAGTCGGTGCCGGATCCGGACAAGAAGCTCGTCGATTGGACCTACCACATCCAAAAAGGCAAAAAGGTCTACTTTGGCCAAATCTCCGTGCACGGCGGCGGGTCGACGCGCGACAAGGTCGTGCGGCGCGAGCTGCAGCTGGCGGAAGGCGAGCTGTACAGCGAGGAAAAGATTACGCTTTCCCAAGCGCGTGTCCAGCGGCTCGGCTACTTCGAGAAAGTCGAGATCAAGACCAAGCCGACGGCGCTGCCGCAGGTCGTGGACGTCGTCGTCGAGGTGAAAGAGCGCACAACCGGGACATTCCAGGTCGGCATGGGCTTCTCATCTCTCGACAATTTCATCGCAACCGCGCAGATTTCCAAGGACAATTTTTTCGGCCGCGGCCAGCGCTTCAGCATCCAAGGCTCGATTTCGTCGATCCGCACCATGTTCCAGGCCTCGTTCTTCGAGCCGTATTTCATGGACACCAAGGTCACGTTCTCCACCGACCTGTTCCGCTACGACCAGCTGTACACCGACTTCACGCGCCGGTCCAAGGGCGGCAGCATGAGCTGGGGCTACCGTTTGACCAATGAAGTCATCGTGGAAGGCGGCTACCAAATCGAGCAGGCGCAGACGCAGATTGGCGGCTTGTCCGGCCGCACCGACGTGCCCATCGCATCGCTCTTCGCGTCCGGCCTGACGTCCGCGCTCAAGGCGACGGTCTCCTACGACAGCCGCGACGACCGCATGTTCCCGAATACCGGCTGGTTTGTGACAACGACCGCTGAATTGGCGCTGCCGCAGCTCGGCTCGGACAACGAGTTCCTGCGCATCGTCGCCCGGATCCGTCGCTACGTGCCGTTGCCCGCGGAATCGGTGCTGAAATTCAACCTCGTCGGTGGCTGGATCGGCGCGCCCGAGGGCAAAATCGTGCCGTTGTTCGAGCGCTTCTTCATCGGCGGCATCTACAATGTCCGCGGATTTGTGCGCAATTCTCTCGGCCCGGCGATCTACATTCCGACCAGCTCCGATCCCGGCGCGACGCTCTCGGCGTTTCACAACGGCGGCACCAAGGAGCTGTACCTGAACAACGAGCTGGAGATTCCGATCCTGAAAGCGCCCATGAACCTGCGCGCGCTGCTGTTTTTCGACATCGGCAACGCGTTTGGCGAAGGCGAGGCGGTGACGCTGGCGGGCATGCGCGAGTCGGTCGGCTGGGGCATCCGCTGGTTCTCGCCGGTCGGTCCGCTGCGGTTCGAATGGGGCGTGCCCATCAACCCGCTGCCGGGTGAACAGCCGCTTGTGTTTGAATTCACGATTGGCAACTCGTTCTGAGGTCCGGCGATGGCGCTGCTGCTGCGACCAGGCGATCCGCTTCCCGCGCTCACGGTCGCGACCGGCAGGCTTGACCTGAGCGTCCACGCCGGGCGCTATTGGGCAATCGCCACGGGGCCGCAACGCCTGCTGGCCGCGGCACACGCCGTGGACTTGCCGCTGGTCAAGACCGGGCCAGGCGCCCTGGGCCAGATCGCAGCGCAGCGACTGGGCGCGGACTTCCAGGGCGAGGAGCCGCAGCCGTTGGTCGTGCTGCTGGACCCAGCGGGCACCGTGGTGCAGAGCTGGGCGGACGCGCCGCTGGCGGAGCTGCTGGCCAACGCACAACACCGTGCCGACGCGCTGGCGGGAAAATGACGTGAAGCAGACGATTGCCCACGACCTGTCGACCGATCTCGCGCGGCAGGCGGCCAACGCAGCGCTGGCGCACTTTCAGCAGCGCTTTCCGGCGTCGCAGATCACGCCGCAGTGGCTGAGCGCGGACGAGGCCATCATCGTGTTTTCCCTGCGCGGTTTTCATTTGAAGCCGCGGATTCGCCTGCGTCCGGGCGCGATCGACGTGGAGATGGACATTCCGTTTCTGGCGCGGCCGTTTGAGGCGCGGGCGCGGGCGCGGATCGAGCGCGAACTGGCGCTGTGGATCGACAAGGCGCGGCGCGGCGAGCTGGCGCCTACGGCTTGAACAAAGGCGAATCGGTCGCGGTCCCCGGCGACGGCAGCTGGGCCAGCTCCGGCGCATCGCGCAGCGTCAGGTGGTATGGCACCATGCTCGCGCGCGGCTTGTCCGCAGAGACGACAAGCGTGTAGACGCCCGGCGCCACCGACAGCGGCGCATGGCTCGGCAGGTTCGGCTCACCAGCCGCCAGGTGGGCAAGCTCCTGGCCACGCGCATCCAGCACCTTGCACGCCAGCCCGGGCGCGCCATCGCCGGCGCACAGCAGCTCCAGCCCTTGCGGACCCGGATGTGTGCGCAGGTCCAGGCTGAATGCGTCCACGTCGCCTGCGGGCACCAGCGCACCGGCCCGCTGCCAGCCACCCAGCGGCAGCTGCGCGTTGGGCGGCACGCGCACCAGGGCGTGCTCCGGCGCCAGCAGCGTTGGCAGCTTGGTCTCGTCGGCCGCTTCCAGCTCGAACTGTGGCTCCGCAAGGACGGTCGAGTCCAGGCGCCACGGCTCGGTCGGCTTCATGCCCTCGCCCTTGGCGCGCAGCAGCACGCCCAGCCGGCCAGTCGACACCAGCACGCCCGCGACCACCACGGGCGCGCCCGGGCCGGCACCTTCTACGTGCAGCGTGTCCGGACCGTCGCCCACCTGCAGCAGCAGCGTCGCATCCTGCGGCGGCGTCGCCACGAGCCGCACCACCGCGCCGGGTGGGCAGGTCAGCTCCAGCGCGTCCACGTCGCCCGCACTGTCCGAGAAGCCGGTCATGGGCTTGCCTGCGGGCACCTGTTGCGCCGTCATGCGCGTCTCGTTCGGCTCGCGCTCCGCCGGCAGGCGATCGAGGCAATCCGCCTGCTTGGCACATCCCGCCGGCAGCAGCGGCGTCAGCGTCAGCACGTACGGCTGGTCCGGTGCTTGGCCGCTCAGCGCCCTGAGCTGCACCAGCGTGCGCTTGGGCAAGCGCGACGGCGCGAGATCGGGCACGACAATCCCGCCGTCTTTCAAAGACTTGCGCGTCAGGAGCGGCTCCAGGGTCGCAGGGTCCAGCAGCGTCAGCTCCATCGCCACGCCGGGAACGGCCGTCACGCTCAGCACCCAGACATCCACGCCGGGCGCGGTCGAAAAGTCCAGAGCGAACACGTCCACGTCGCCTTCCGGCGCGAGCGTACCCTGCAGCGACTGCCCTGCGACGAGCGCCTGGCTCGTCTGTCGCGGCACGCCGTTGGGCTCCACTTCCTCGTCGGGGCGCATGGGCCGCGTAAAGACCGCCAGCTTGTAGGCGCCGGTCGTGCCGTCGTCGCTCGTCACGCGGATCAGCGATGCGTGGGCGTCCGGGCCGATTGACGGCAGCACCGCGCGCACACCCGCCCGCGCACGGGCCCGCGCGATCAGCGTCTTGCCGGCGTCGTCGTAGAGCTCCAGCAGCGCGCCCGGCGGCCCTTCCCGCAGGTCGATCTGCATCAGCTGTCCGGGCGGAATCGCGGCCAGCCGGTACCAGTCGGCGTCCGTGCGGAGCGGCGTGTGCGCCTTGCGGCCCTTTGCGGGCTTGGGCTGCGGCTCAGCCGACGGGGGCGTGGCGAGAAAACCTTCGATAAGCGCGTTGTTGGAGATCGGCTGCGCCTCATCCGGGCGGTCATTGGGCTCGCGTTCCAGCACCAGTTCCGCGCGCGCCAGCGTCCCGGCCGCGCTCGGCGGCGGCGCCATGGCGGAAACGCCGGCATCGGGAAATAGGCTCTGCGGGTTCAGCGGCGCCTTCGCGTCGCGTCGGCAACCGGACGCCAAGGCGGCGAACGCGGTTGCGACGCAGACAGCGTGGGCGGTGGATGCGTTCAGGGTGTGTCGCACCGCTTGATGACTTCCGCTGTGATGTCCAAGGCATCCACCGCGAAGATCGCGACCTGCTTGTTCAGCACCAGGCTATAGCCGTGCTCCTTCGCCAGACCGTCGATCTTGGTTTTCATCAGCGTTTCAATAGGTTTGAGCAGCTCGGCTTCCTTGTGCCCCAGCTCCTCGACGGCCTTTTGCTTGGCGCCCTCAAAGTCCATCGAGTCCTGATCGAACTTCTTGGCCTCCGCTTCCAGCGCCGCCGCGCGCTGCTTGAGCTCATCGCCCGGCGGCTTGCCCTGCAACTCTTGGATTTTCGCCATGATTTCGTTGCGCTTGTCGACCAGCGTTTTCTCGCGCTTTTGCAGGTCCTTGCCCTGTTTTTCCAGCGACGCTTTCTTGCGGTCGCGCACGTCCTCGAACTTCTTGGCGGCGGCTTTGCCCGCGATGGTGCCTTTCAGCACGGCCTGCATGTCGACGACGGCGATCTTGAGTTCGGCAAAGGCGGGCACTGCAACGAGAAAGCTCAGGCAGGCCAAAAGGGACACGAAACGCGACATGTTCGACTCTCCGGATGAGGGCGCAAGGGGCAGTCCCAGCGACCGGAGAGCGTAGCGCGCGTCGCGGGGTCAAGGCAAGTCGAACAGCAGAATTTCCGCCTCATCGATCGCCTGGAGGTTCAGCAACGTTTCCGCGGAGATCGCCACGCCATCGCGCGGCTGTGCCACCTGGCCGTTGATCGCCACGCGCCCCCGCGCGCTGACGAGATACGCGCGCCGCCCGGGCGCCAGCGTATGCGTGGTCTGCTGTCCGGCGGACAGGGTCGCAGCGTACAGCGTCGCGTCGGCCACAATGGGCGCCGCCGCGGCGTGCTGCGGCTCACCGGACGCCACCGCTTGCAGCGCACCGTCCCGCGACGCCGGCGGAAACTGCCGGTTTTCCCAGCGCGGCGGCAAGCCTTTGCGCGTCGGCTCAATCCAAATCTGAAAGATCTCGGTCGCTTCAGCCTCCCGGTTGTACTCGGCGTGGACGATGCCGGTGCCTGCTGACATCACCTGCACATCGCCCGCCGCCGTTCGCCCGACGTTGCCCTGGTTGTCCTGGTGCGTGATCGCGCCCTTGCGGACGTACGTGACGATCTCCATGTCCTTGTGCGGGTGCGGACCAAAGCCCGACTGCGGTGCGATGTGGTCGTCATTCCAGACGCGCAGCGCCCCAAAGTTCTGGCGCGCCGGATTCCAATAATCGGCAAAACTGAAGTGGTGGTGCGCGTCCAGCCAGCCGTGGTTGGCGTGGCCGAGTCCGGCAAACGGGCGAATCTCAATCATGGGCGACCTCCGCAATGGCGTGTAGACAGGATAGCGCGGCCGTCGCTGGCGACAATCCCCAGATGGTGGCGATACTGTTCGCAGGGGTGGACAATGCAGCGCGGTTTGACGCCCGCCGCTGTGCGCAGGATGATAGCGACTCCGGAGGTTGTGATGAAACAGCGCATTGTGTGGTTGAGCGTCCTGACAGGCCTGCTGAGCGTGCCCGCGCTTGCCCAGTTGGCGCCCGTTTCAGCGCCCGCGGCGGTGGAGCTGACGGTGCCGAGCGACGTGGTCAGCTACCGGGTCCTGGGCGCGCTGCTGGTCGGCGCGACGCGGTCGGGCAAGCTGGTGACGTATGACATCGCCAACCGCGCGGCGCCGGTGCGCAAGGCGGAGCTGGATGTGGGCGCGCCGATCGCCGAGCTGCGTCTGGCCGATGGCGTGCTGCTGGCGGTGAGCAAGGACAACAGCGTGCGTGCGTTCCTGTTTGGCGACGACGGCGCACCGATTGCGCTGCACTGGAGCGGCGCAGCGCCGGCGAGCGCGGGTCCGGCGGTGGCGCGCAAAGGTGCGCTTGGCAAGGTCGTCGAGGCCAAGCGCGGCAACTTGCTGATTGAATTGGAAGATGCCGCGGGCGTCGTGCCGGGCGACATCTTGCTTGTGCGCTCGCGGGCCAAGGAAGTGAAGCTCAACCCGTTCACCGGCGTCGAGGAAGAGACGGCGACGAACGCGCCAACCGCTGTTGTGGAAGTCATCCGCGTCGAAGGCACGCGCGCAGTCGCGGAGCTCAACCGCGGTGACGTGGCCATGCCCGGCGACACCGTCGAGTTGAACGACCACCGCCGCGAGGTCAGCCGCCAGTTCCCCGCCCGCAGCGACTACACGCAGTGGGCCCGCGCCACGCTGCGGCCGATGGCCAACATCGGCGCCATCGACATCGCCAGCCTGACCGACCTCGCGTGGGGCTACTATGGCAGCTGGTTTCACGTGCAGGTCCACATCGCGCCGCTCGGCATCTCGGTGCCCAACGGCTCGGATTTGTTCAACGCCCACGCGATTTTTGCCTACAGCAGCGAC
Source organism: uncultured Myxococcales bacterium (assembly GCA_903929795.1). Lineage (GTDB taxonomy): Bacteria > Myxococcota_A > UBA9042 > UBA9042 > UBA9042 > CAIYBN01. The sequence goes on from CAIYWC010000006.1 coordinate 21,178, forward strand.
TTCGCCGAATTCGGCTTGGGCGTCGGCTACTTCCGCGAGACTTGGGGCGCGTACAGCGCCTACGACTGCACCACCGGTTCCACCGCCTCGCTGGCGTCCACGAGCGTCGGCGGGTATGTCAGCCAGGCGACAAGCTGCACCAAGTCCGGCCCGTCGTTTGTCCAGCACCTGCGCTTGGGCGCGATCGACGGGCTGAATGTCCGCGTCACAAACACGACTGTCATCTCGGACGGCTTTCGTTTCGGCTACTTCGACGCCTCGCTCGACATCCCCATCACCCGCACGCTCAACGTCTACGGCTTGGGCGGCGGCGGCACCAACATCGGCATCGGCGAGTTCGGCGTGCGCACGTACCTGCGCGGCGTCGGCGGCCATGAGACCATCGTCCTGACCACCGGCGTCGGCTATACCGCGCTGCCCACGTCCACCGTCTACGGCGCGCAAACGCAGACGATTCCCGGCACCAGCACGCAGAGCTACGTCAACGGCAGCAACCAGGTCGCCGGCCCGCACTTCGCGCTGGGCGTGGAATACCGCCTGTAGCCGCCCACGGTTTGCCCTTGACCGCACCCGGCACCCCAGCCATCCTCCGCTCCGGCCCCTTCCGACCTTGCCGGAGTTGACGATGCACAAACATGGGATATTTGCCGCCGCGGCCCTGTTCGCGCTCGCGGCCTGCGGTGCCAAGACGCCGACTTCTGCCGCCGACGACGCTGCGCCGGCCGATGACGCAGCGGACACTGCGCTGGCTGACGTCGCCGCGCCGGCGGACGCCACCGGAACCGAGGATGCCGCGACCGATACCGGCGGGCCAGCGGCGCCGACCTGCGGGCCGCAGGCGAAATTTGACCAGACCGCGACGGGCACGGCGCCGGGCACGCGCGTGGCTGACCTGACGCTGCCGACCCTGGACGGCGATTGGAACCTTGCCGCCAACTGGACCGGCTGCGACAGCTACGTCTTCATCTTCACCGCGCCCGGCAGCCAGTATGCCGCGGCTCAGGCCCTGTGGAAGTCCAGTGCCACGGATTTGCTCAAGAATTCTCCGACGAACGTGCACTACTTCTTCGGCAGCTACGACGCCGATGACGCGACGGCGGCGGCATCCGTCCAGACGCAAAAGGCCCGGTTCGACCTGGCGCTGAGCCTGCTGACAGCGGACAAGCAGACGGCGTGGGCCGGGCGGCTGCACTACCTCGCGGTCGTGCCGTTCAACCTGCCGGGCTGGCTGGGCGCGGCGCTGCAAAAAGCCGGCGTTTTTGGCCTGGCGATCGACCGGCAGCAGCAGTGGCGCGAACTGGGCGCGAACACGGTGTTGAAATCCATCAGCTACGAAGTCCAACGCTTTGAGTACGAGGCGACCAACGCGACCGCGCAAGCCGCGGATCAGGCGACGGTTATCCCGCTGTGGAACCTGACCAACGGCGGCAATGGCTGGGGACCGCCGCAGGTGTACGCGGATGTGACGCTGCCGGATGCCAGCCAGATGGCGCAGTTCGACACGGCGACGCTGGACATGGCGCACAGCTGCACCGGCGGCCTGGACGCGAACTGCCCGGATTGGGACCGCGAGGCGTACATGAACCTCTGCGACCAGACGACGGAGACCGCGGCGAGTGTGGAGATGGCGTGCCTCGCCGGGACCGACACGATGGCCTGCGGCTGCGCCAAACCCGACGGCAGCGGCAGCCTCGGCACGCGCACCTGTGGGGCGGACGGCAAGAGCTTTGGCGCGTGCGTGTGCCCGTGCGACACGGAATTCGCCCGGCAAATCACGTCTTACAAGCGCCAGGGCCGTTGGCTGACCGATGTGTCCGCGATGCTGCCGCTGCTCAAGACCGGCGGCAAAGTGCGGTTTCGCTACGACACGCCCGACGGCTGGCTGCTGACGACGACGCTGCGGCTGTCGCACGCCGGCAAGGCGACGCGGCCGACGGCGATGGTGCCGCTGTGGCGCGGCCAGGAATACGACCAGAACTACAACGGCCTGTTCCAGCCGATCGACGTGGCGGTGCCGGCATCGGCGAAGGTCGTGAAGATCGTGGCGATTATCACCGGTCACGGCTCCGGAACCGACACGCTGAACTGCGCCGAATTCTGCCAGCACGAGCACATTTTTACCGTCGGCGGCAAGACGTTCGTCAAGACGCACCAGCTCGCCGGTACGCCGGCCGGTTGCCAGCAGCAGGTGCTGACCGGTGCGATTCCCAACCAGTACGGCACCTGGCCATACGGGCGCGCGGGCTGGTGTCCGGGCATGGACGTCGCGGTTTGGACCGCGGACATCACCGCGCAGGCCAAGCCGGGAACGACGGTGAGCGTGAGCTATCAGGCGCTGCTGGACGGCAAGCCGTTCGTGCCGGTCTGGACCGGTGGCGGCGACTACAAGCCGGTGATTCGCATGAGCAGCTGGGTCGAGTTCGAGCAGTAGCCGCGCGATGGGCGCCGCCTACGGAACGGGCGCCGTAGCAGGCTTCTCGGGCGCGACGGTCGCGACGACGCCCTTGGCGCTGCCGCCGCCCTTGACCACCGCGTAGGAATGCGCCGTGTTGGCCGCCTCCGAGCCCGCGCGGATGGCCTGCTCCGAGCGCGAGGCCCAGCCCATCGCCCGGCCGGGCATCACGCCCAGCGCCAGCAGCGCAAACGCCGGCAGCGCCATCGCCCACGTCAAGTTCGGCTCGCGGACGTATTCGCGGTGGACGCGGCTGTCGGGCCGCATGTACATCGCCACCGGCACCTTGAGGTAATAATACGCGCTCACCACGGAGTTCAGCACCAAAATGATCACGTGCGGCAGGTACTTGCCGTTGTCGACTGCCAGCACGTCGCGCAGGATCTGCAGCTTGCCGAAAAAGCCGAGCGTCGGCGGCACGCCGGCCAGCGAGAGCACGGAGACCGTCAGCGCCAGCGCGGCGATCGGGTGGCGCTTGGACAGGCCGGCCAGCTGGCCTTCCGTCGTCAGCTCTTCGCCGTCCTTGCCGAGGCTGGCCAGCGCCGCAAAGCCCGCCAGCGACGCCAGCGCGTACCCGACGAGGTAAAACGGCACGGCGCCGGTGGGCGCAAGAAACGGCGTGCCGAGCGTCGGGTCGTCAATGGTCGCAACCGTCCCCAGCAGCAGGTACCCGGCGTGGGCAATGGCCGAATACGCCAGCATCCGCTTGATGGACCGCTGCGTGAGCGCCAGGATGTTGCCGACCGTCATCGTCAGCACCGCGAAACAGCCCAGCACCTGGCCCAGCGGCAGGTGCAGCGACGCCAGCGCCGGGCCCGAAATACCGGCGTACAGAAACTTCAGGAACGAGCCGAACGCCGCCGCTTTGACCGCGCTCGACATGAAGCCGGTGATCGGCGTGGGCGCGCCTTCGTACGCGTCCGGCGTCCACATGTGCATCGGCACCGCGGCGACCTTGAACAGGAACGCGCCGCCCGTCAGCACCACCGCGAGACCCAGCCACAAATCCTGACCGGGCTTGGGCGAGAGCAGCGCGCGCTGGATCTCGATGAAGCTTGTACCGCCTGACAGCCCGAACAGAAACGCGATGCCGTACAGCAGGAACGCGGACGCCACCGAGCCCATGATGAAGTACTTCATGCCGGCTTCCACGGACGCCGCCGAGGTGCGCTTGAACGCCACAAGCACGTAAATCGCCATCGACATGATCTCGAGGCCGATAAACAGCGTCACGAGGCTCTCCGCCGCGACCATCACCGCCATGCCAAACGTCGCGAAGTGCAAAAGCGCATAGTATTCGCCATAGTGCGAGTCCTGCTCGGTCAGGTATGCCGGGCTGGACAGATGCGTAACCAGCGCGCACATCGCGATGAGCGCCGTGAAAAACAGCGCATGGCCGGAAGCCGCAAGGTGGTAGCTGAACGCCGGCGTGCTCATCTCGTACGGGCCGAATTTCCACAGCGCGGCGCAGGCGAGGATCGCCAGGCCCGACATCCCGGCGCCAAACAGGCCCCAGAAGCGCCGCGAGGCGTCCACGGGCAGAAACGGGTCAGCGACAAGCGTGAACAGCGCGGCGACCAGCAAGATCAGCTGCGGCGAAATCAGGGCCAAATCATGCAGCATTGCAATCTCCTAACGGTCCGCGTGGGCGTGCTGGCTGGCCTCGTGCTTGTAGTCCAGCGGCGCACGCACCTGCAGAATGCCCGGGCGCTCGGCCTCGACCATGGCCTGCACGGTCGTCTTGGACAGGTTCAGCCAACTGGACGGGTACACGCCAATCCACAAGATGAACACGGCGAGCACCGCCATGATGGACTTCTCGCGCCAGGTCAGGTCGCGCAGGGACTGGTTCGCCGGGTTGGTGATCTGGCCAAAGAACACGCGGCGGACCATGGACAGCATGTACACCGCGCCCAGGACGATGCCGAGCGACGCGATGCCGCCGCCTACGAGCACGGTGTTGCGCCAGTGACCGGCGATGGCGGGCGGGGCAATGACGGCCTGCACGCCCTCCTTGAAGCTGCCCGCGAAGATGAGGAATTCGCCGACAAAGCCGTTGGTCAAGGGCAGGGCGATGGACGACATGGTCACGAAGACGAAGAACGCGGCGTAGATGGGCATTTTCGCCGCGATTCCACCGAATTCGGCGATCTCACGGGTGTGGCGGCGCTCGTAGACGTAGCCGACCAGGAGGAAAAGCGCGCCGGTGGAAATGCCGTGGTTCACGCCCTGCAAGATCGCGCCTTGCAGCGATTCCTCATTGAAAATCACGATGCCGAGCATCACAAAACCGAGGTGACTGACCGACGAGTAGGCGACAAGGCGCTTGACGTCGGTTTGCACGTAGGCCATGAGCGCGCCGAACACGATGCCAATGACCGCGAGCGCCAGCAGGAGCGGCGAGAACTTGCCCATTGCCGCGGGGAACAGCGGGATCGCAAACCGCAAAAGCCCGTAGGTCCCGAGCTTGAGCATGACGCCGGCGAGCACGACGGAGCCGGGCGTCGGCGCTTCCGTGTGCGCGTCCGGCAACCACGTGTGAAACGGAAACACCGGAACTTTGATGAGGAAAGCCAGCGCGAAGGCCGCGAACAACCAGGTCTGCTCGCCCTCGGACAGCTTCAACTCGGCCAGCTGCGCGAGCGCGAACGAACCGCCGGACTTCTGGTACAGCCACAAGATGGCGACAAGCATCAGCAGCGAGCCGAACATCGTGTAAATAAAGAACTTGACCGTCGCGTAGATGCGGTCCTTGCCGCCCCAGATGCCAACGATGAGGTACATCGGCACCAGCATGATTTCCCAGAACACGTAAAAGCTCAGCAAATCGACTGCGAGCAGCGAGCCCAACATGCCCGTTTCAAGAATGAGCATGGCAATGCTGAACTCTTTCCAGCGCTTGTCGATCGCGCTCCACGCGCCGGCGAAGATCAGCGGCATCAGGATGCCGGTCAGCAGCACAAGCGGCAGGCTCAGGCCATCGACGCCCAGCGTCCACCGCGCGTTGAAGCTGGGGATCCACGCGTAGTCGTCGACTTGCTGCAGGCCGACGGCGCTGCGGTCGAAGCGGCTCAGCACCACGAGCGACGCAGCGAAGGTCGCCAGCGCGCCCAGAAACGACCACGCCTTGTGGGCGTTGGTCTGCTCGTCGGGGATTGCCAGCGCCAGGAGCGCGAAGCCGAGCGGCATCGCGCAGAGCAGCGTCAGCAGCGGAAAGCTGGAAAGGCTGTGAAAGTGCAGCCAATTGTGCGCCATCGAGGTGTCCATCTGCGGGTGTCCTTGCCGTGAGCGGGGCTACGCTAGATGAGATACCAGGCCAGCGCGGCAACACCTGCCACCACGCCGACGAGATATGTCTGCACGTCACCGGTTTGCGCCAGGCGACCCACTTGAGAAAGGCCCAGCAGCGCGTAACCGGGCAACCGCACCATGCCCAGGTCGATCAGCAGGCGATCCACCGCGTGAAAGAGCGCCTGCGAGACCCAGCGGAGCGGCTTGACGACCACCGCGAAGTAGAACTCGTCCACGTAGTACTTGCTGAGCAGCGTGTCGTAGACCGGCTTGACCGACTGCGCCAGGCCCGCGGCTTGCTCCGAGGGCCCCGCTTTGTACCAGGACCAGGCCAGCGCGACGCCAAACGCCGCCACCGCGGTCGACAGCGCCATCAGGCCGTATTCCACCGACGGCTCCAGGTGCCCGCCGACAAGTTCCTTGCCGCGCTCCAGCACCGGATCCAGCCAGTGCTCGAACAGGTTGAACTTGCCTTCCGCGAACGGCAGCCCCAGCCAGCCCGCGCAGACTGAGAGCCCCGACAAAATGATCAGCGGCAGCGCCATCGGCCACGGCGAGTCGTGCGCGTGCTCGTACGTGTGGTGGTCGCCGCGGTATTCGCCGGCAAACGTCATGAAATACAAGCGGAACATGTAGAACGCCGTCATCAAGGCCGCCAGGAGCGCCAAGCCAAACGCGACCTTGCGCGCGGGCGCCAGACGCTCGACCGACGCGACGTACGCCGCCTTGTTGGCCTTTTCTAGCGGCGCAATCTTGGCTTCATCGACGATGCCGTCGCCGGCTTCCGCACGCAGCTGCATCACCGCGGCGCGCTTGAACTGGCCGTCGTAGTATTCCGTCAGCTTCTCGGTCGCCGGGTGAAAAGCCACTGTTTCCGCGAGGATCGCGTCCTTGGAAAAGAAGCCCGCGAGCGGTGGCAGCCCGGCGATGGCGATGCACGCAATCAGGAACGTCGCGTGGATGACCGGCAGCTTCTTGCGCAACCCGCCGTAATTGCGGATGTCCTGCTCGTGGTGCATCGCGTGGATGACCGCGCCGGCGCCGAGAAACAGGCAGGCCTTGAAGAACGCGTGCGTGAACAGGTGGAACACACCCGACGCGAACGCGCCCGCGCCGACCGCCATGACCATGTAGCCGAGCTGCGAAACCGTGGAATACGCAAGGACTTTCTTGATGTCGTTTTGCACCAAGCCGATCGACGCGGCCATCAGCGCCGTCAGCGCGCCGACCAGCATGATGACCGTCATGGCGTGCGGGCTGAGCGCGAAAATGAAGTTCAGCCGCGCGATCATGTACACGCCGGCCGTCACCATCGTCGCTGCGTGAATCAGCGCGGAGACCGGCGTCGGGCCCGCCATCGCATCCGGCAGCCAGACGTACAGCGGAATCTGCGCGGACTTGCCGCACGCGCCGACGAAAAGCAGCAGGCAAATCAGCGTGATGGTCGGCGGGTGGTCGACGGCGTGAATGCTGTCCGAAAAGTGCGTGCGCAGCGAGTCGTAGTCCACCGAACCGCCGGCGTAGGCCAGCAGCAAGAAGATCGCGACAACAAAGCCGATGTCGCCGATGCGATTGACAACGAAGGCTTTTTGCCCGGCTTCCGCCTTGTCCATGTCCTTGAACCAAAAGCCGATGAGCAGGTAGGAGCACGCGCCGACGCCTTCCCAGCCAATAAACAGCATCGCCAGGTTCTTGCCGAGGACGAGCACAAGCATCGAGAACACAAACAGGTTCAAGTACGCGAAATAACGGGCATAGCCCGGATCGTCGTCCATGTATGCGGTCGAGTACAAGTGCACCAAGAAGCCGACGCCGGTGACGACGAGCAGCATCATCGACGATAGCGGATCGGCCAAGAACGCGAAATCAAAGCTGTAACTGCCGGCGCTGATCCATTGAAACACCGTGAAGCGCAGCGCCTGCTCCGCGTGCGCGTGGCCCAACGCGCGCAGGTTCAGAAAGACCTGTACCGACAGCAGAAACGACGTGAGCACCGTCGTGTTGCCGATAAAGTACGAGACCTGGCGCGAAAAGTGTTTGCCAAACAAGCCGTTCACGATGCCGCCCAGCAGGGGCAGCAAGATGATCAGGGGCAAAATGGCTGAGTTGTTGACTTCCACGGGCATGCTCCGGTCGTCTTGGGGAATTTACCGTTTCAGCAAGCGAAGTTTGTCGACGTAGGTCGTCTGCTTCAGGCGGAACACTGCGAGCACCATCGCCAGGCCGACAGCCGCTTCCGCCGCTGCCACCGCGATGACAAAAAACGCGAGCACGTGGCCTTCCGTCCAGCCGTTGTAGCGCGAGAACCCGACCAGCGTCAGGTTCACCGCATTTAGCATGACTTCCACGGACATCAGCATCACCAGCACGTTGCGGCGCGTCACAACGCCCGCCAGGCCGATGCCAAACAGCAGCGCGGCGAGGAGCAGGATGTGACCAAGCGGAATCGTTGTCATTTCAGTGGCCTCCGCCATGCGATGCAGCGTCGTGGGCGTCCCCGTCTGTGTCCGGCGCGTCGTGCTCGTGGGCCGCGGGCGTCAGCTGCGGACGGTCGACGTATTTCAGCGAGCGCTTGGCCAGCACCACCGCGCCGACGGCCGCGACCAGCAGCAGCACGGAAACAAGCTCAAACGGCACGAGAAAGCTCGTGTACATCATGCGCCCGACTTCGGGCACGGTGCCGAATTTGGCAAAACCGGGATCGTTGAGGTCCACCGCTTGCGCGCCCGCGGTCGCGACCTGGATTGCCGTCGCCAGCTTGCCAAAGACAAACAGCGCCAGGATGCCCGCCGCGATCCGCCCGGGTGTAATCACCGTGTCCTTCATCTCGTCCGGGCTGAGGTTCAACAGCATGATGACAAAGGTGAAAAGCACCATGACGGCGCCTGCGTAGACGATGATCTGCAGCACGCTCAGCATGTGCGCCGACAGCAGCGCGTACAGGCCCGCAAGAAAGAAAAACGAGACAATCAGCGAGATTGCCGAGTGAATCGGGTTGCGGCCCATGGGCGGCAGCAACATCGCGGCCGACGCCAGCACCGCGCCGCCACCGAGCAAATAAAACATGATTTGTTCGCCAGTCATCTGATGAACTCCTCGGCGATTAGGCAGCCGGATGTGCGGCAAGGGGTTTGACGACGTAGCCGTGAGCGGCCGCGCGTTGGCGAATCGCCGCTTCCAGCTGTGGCCGGAACTTCTTGGCAATCGAGCGGATGGGCCACGCCGCCGCTTCGCCGTGCGCGCAGATCGTGTTGCCTTCAATTTGGTTGCAGGCGGAGATGAGCAGGTCGATGTGCGCGTCCTCGCCCAGACCTTCGTCCATCTTGTCGGCGATCGCCTTCAACCAGCCGGTGCCCTGGCGACACGGCGTGCACTGGCCGCAGCTCTCGTGCTGGTAGAACGCGGTGACGCGCTGCATCACGCCGAGCAGATCGGTCAGGCCTTCCGCCATCACGGTGATGCACGCGGTGCCGAGCATGGAGCCGACGGGCTTGAGGCCATCAAAGTCCATGGCGACGTCGATCTCGTCCTTGGTCAGGAACGGGCAGGAGCTGCCGCCGGGAATAATCGCAAGAATTTCGCGGTCATCGGTGATGCCGCCGCCGAGCGTGTAGATGACGTCGCGCATCGACGCGCCCATCGGCACTTCGAACAGCCCCGGCGTCTTGACATGCCCGGCGACGCCGACCAGCTTGGTGCCGCCGTTCTTGGGCGTGCCCAGCGCCGCCCAGACCTCGCCGCCCATCTCGAGGATGACGGGAACCGCGGACAACGTCTCGGTATTGTTGACAATCGTCGGCATGCCAAACACGCCGATGTTGGCCGGAAACGGCGGTTTCAAGCGCGGCATGCCGGGCTTGCCCTCGATGGACTCGATGAGCGCGGTTTCCTCGCCGCAGATGTACGCGCCGGCGCCGGTCTGCATGTAGACGTCGAGGTCAAAGCCGCTGCCCTGGATGTTCTTGCCCAGCCAGCCGGCTTTGTAGAGCTGCGCGATGGCGTCTTCCGTGACGGCTTTGGAATTCCAATATTCGCCGCGGATGTAGATGTAGCTGACGTGCGCGTTGATTGTGTACGCGGCGATCAGGATGCCTTCCAGCTGGCGAAACGGATCCAATTCCAGAAAGTAGCGGTCCTTGAACGTGCCGGGCTCACCTTCGTCGGCGTTGACGACCAGGTAGCGCGGGCGCTCGTCCTTGGGCAAGAAGCTCCACTTCATGCCGGTCGGGAAGCCGGCGCCGCCGCGGCCGCGCAGGCCCGACGCTTTGACTTCCGCCAGCACGCCGTCGCGGCCCAGTTCCATGGCTTTTTGCCACATCTTGAAGCCGCCGTGGGCGAGGTAATTTTCAAGACGCGTGAAGTCGACGCCGAGATGGTCGCGCAGCAGCACGCGTTTTTCCATCGGATGCGGAGTGTAGGCGGTGGGCTTGGTGGACATGTTCAAGACCTCAAGCGTGCGCCGCGTGCGCGTGGTGTTGATCGGCCAGCCAGCCCACCGGCGGCCCCAGCTTGACGCCGTCCGTCTTGAGCGTCTCCAGCAGTTCCTTGAACTTGGCCGGCGTGACCTTGAAGTGGTCTTCCTTGTTGATCTGCAGCGTCGGCGCCCGATCGCAGGCGCACAGGCACTGCACGGACTCCAGCGTGAACAGGCCATCCGGCGTGCTCTCGCCCGGCGCAATGCCCAGCGCGGCCTGGGCGATCGCCATCAGCTCGTCCGAGCCCAGCAAGTAGCAGGAAACATTGGTGCAAATCTGCACGTGGAACCGGCCGACCGGCTTCTTGTACAGCATCGTATAGAACATGGCGGTCGCCAGCACCGACGATAGCGGCAGCTCCAGCGTGTTGGCCACGAGCTGCATAACCTCAGGTTTGAGCCAGCCGAACTCATCCTGCGCCACATAGAGCGTCGGAATCAGCGCACCCTGCTTGCGCGGATAACGCCCAAGCAGATCAGCGATTTTTGCGTTAGCGGCGGCGGAGAAAGCGATGGGTTCCGACATGCAGACCTCAGGCACGGGCGGGCGCGAGCGCCGAAACGCGCGATTCGGGCCCGGCGGCGTTCTAGACGAGGGCGGCAGGGAAGTCAATGTGCGCCCGAAACCTTGCTCGTGCACCTGCATCCGCTACGCTCTCACCCGGGCTGCTGCCCGCTGGAGCTTGCCATGCGCGCCTTCATTCTCGCTGCCGGTCTCGGCACGCGGCTGCGGCCGCTGACGGAGACGTTGCCCAAGCCTCTGGTGGATGTGGCTGGCGAGCCGCTGATCGTCCGCGCGGTACGGCAGCTGCGCGATGCAGGCGTGACGGAAATCGGCGTGAACCTGTTTCACCTGGGCGAGCAGATCCCGGCACGACTGGGCGACGGCAGCGCGTACGGCGTGCAGCTGACCTACTTTGACGAACGCCCGGAAGTGCTGGGCACCGGCGGCGGGCTGAAGAACGCGGAGGCTTTCCTGCGCGGCGGCGCGGATCACTTTTTGCTTGTCAATTCAGACGTGTGGCACGATTTCGACCTGCAAAAGCTGCTGTTTGCCCACCGCCGCGGCACGTTGGCGACGATGGCTGTGCACCGTATGGGCCGGCGGCCGGAGCTGCACAATGTCGGCTGCGTACCGGATGCGCGGACGCTGCGCGATGGCGAGGTCATCCACATCGCCGACCAGCCCAGTGGCACGGATCCGACTTTTCGCGCGATTTACACCGGCGTCGCGGTCTATGGCACGCAGCTGCTGGACTTCCTGCCCACGGGCAAGGTCTCCGGCCTTGTGACGCATGGCCTGGTGCCGGCGATGGCGACCGGCGCGCATGTGCGGTTCTACGAGCCCGAAGGCCGTTGGTTCGATTGTGGCACGCATGCAGAGGTCCTGCGCGCGAGCAGTCACGCGCTGCGCACGCGCGGGCTGCGGGCGCACGTGATCGGGCGCGAGACCGTGCCCTATGGATACGCGTGACCGCACGGGCCGCTTCCATTCACGCCGCTGGCCGGGCCAGCCAGACCAGCGCCAGGTAGCAGGCCAGCGCCGCTGCGACGACTGCCGCTGCGCCACTTTCGGCATACAGCAGGGCTGCCAGACCGCCGCCAGCCACTGCGCCGAGGCCATCGGCGGCATACAGGGCAGGGCGATGGCGGCCGTCTTCACCGCCCGCCAGCTGCAAAAACGCCGGAAAGCACGGTCCCAGCGCGAAGCCCAGCGGCAGCACGAGCAGCGCCACAGCCAGATGTGCGAGCGACGGCGGCAGGGGCGCCGCGAACCGCGCAGTCGGGCCAAACAGCAGCAGGTGCACCAGCAGCAGCGCCACCAGCAAGGCGGCCCAGCGTAGCCGCTGTTCGGGCGGCAGCCGCAGCTGATGTCCAGCCAGCGCGCCGAGCGCCGACGCCGCCAGCAGCCCACCGACCGTCCAGGCCATGGCGAGCGGCGGGATGCCCAGCAGGAATTGCGCGTCGCCCAGCAGCGCCGCTTGCACCAGCATCAGCCCGGCGCCAAGCAGCACGCTCTGGGCAAACACGCGCACCGGCAGCGGCTGGCCTGCCCGGCGGCGCCGCAGCAACAGCCACCAGGCGACGGTCAGCGCCGCGACCGCCAGCCCGCCGTCCAGCGCGAGCAGCACGGGGCGCGGCGGGTAGAAAGTCGGGTGGCTATCGGTGGGCAGTGCAAAGTTCAGCGGTGGGGCCGTCGCCGATCGCGGCAACGCGCCGACCGCCCGCGCGTGTGCCAGCAGCGCAACCCGCTCGTCCTGCGTAAAGGCTTGCGCGCGCACCAGCAGCAGCTGGCCAAACGGGTTGTGCTCCGCCTCGGGCAGGGCGAGCGCCACGAGATGCTGGGCGATTTCCTCCGGCGCCACGCCCCGCTGCCGCAGCGCCGCGGCCACCGTCCATGCGCTGCGATCGGCGAATTCCAGCGTGTTCTGGACAATCGCCAGCGTGCCACCGGGCGTCAGATTGTCCAGGTAGGCGCGCACCGCTTCGACCGTCAGCACCCAGCTCTGCGCACCGGCGATGCTGCGCAGCGCCGCGGCATCGCTCTGCATCAGGGAGAGCTGCACCAGGTCCCAGCGCGCGTGGCCGCGCCGCAGGAACTGCCGGGCCTCCTCGGCGTGCACGTGGACGTCGGGGCGGGCATAGACGCGGCCACAGAACTCGCCCAGCGCCTGGACAAAGCCAATCATCGCCGCATTCACCTCCACGGTATCGACGTCCTGTGCGCCTTCTTGCAGCGCCAGCGCGACGTCGAAGCCACCACCGGCGCCCAAGACGAGCACCCGCGCCGGCCCCAGCGCATGGAATGGCAACCGCTTCAGGCGCGCCAGCTGGTTGGGCTCATCGTCCGGAAAGCGCGGCGCGTGGCCATCCCAGCGCACCGCGCGCGCTGCGTACATCCGGTCGGTATACAGGTAGCGCAGCCACGGCTCGTCGGTCTGCACCAGATCGGTTCGCGCATAGCTGTCCACGCGGGTCTGCAGCACGCGGCCATGGTGCGGCCGGGTCTGCTCGACCAAATGCGGCAGGAAGACGGGCGTCGCGAACGGGTCCGGCTCCAGCGGACTCGGCGAGAGCAGCAGGTGCGCGGCCAGCAGCGCCACCACCGGTGCAAACAGCCCCAGCGCCCGCGGCGCCAGGCTCGCCAGGAGCACCCCCACCGGCAGCAGCAGCAGCAGCGCGACGAGCGCTGCGGTCATGTCGCCCCACAGCGCCAGCAGGCAGGGGCCGAGCACCGCGCCCACGGCACCGCCCAGCGCCTCCCAGGCAAAAGTCGTCGAGGGCTGCGGCGAGAGCCGGTACGCCGTGGCAGCAAAAGCCCCTGCGCACAGAAACGGCCCGGCAAAAACGCCGGCGATGAACAGAAGCGGCGCGTGCACCGCGCACAGCAGCGCGACGGCACCGGACAGGGCGCCTGCGCCCGCCAGCCAGGCCAGCTGCGCGAGCGACGGCGGCCGGTGCAGGGTCGTCCGGTGCACAAAGGCCGCACCCAGCCCCAGCGCCGCCAGGCTCGCCGCCAGCAGCAGCGCCGTGACCTGGGTAAAGAACAGCGCGGACGCCAGCCGGGTGAGCGCGACCTCCAACGCCAGCGTTGACAGCGCGCCCAGGAAGACCACCGCGTTGAGGCGGTGCGGGGACGGCGGCGCGGCTGGCAGCTGGCTTGGCATCACGGGCGGCCTCGGCATGCGGACGCGCGGCACGATACTGCCGGTGCGATCGGTTGCCAAACTTTGCGGGATCGGCGCGTTGGATCCCGCGCGCGCAACCGCACTCGGGCGGGTCAGCGCGCCCGCACCTCTTCGCTTGCAGTTTTCCCGCCCGATGCCCGACACTCGCCGTCGCTGGGCGTGCAGAGCATCCAGCGTTCGGAGGTGGGATGACGGTGTCGATCGGTGCAGCCATGCGGTACTGCCCGGCGTGCGCCACGTTGACCGTCGAGCCGTTTTGCCCGGCCGACGGCGTCGCCACCTTTGCCCGCAAGAAAGTGCTGCCGTCCGCCGCGACCATGAATGTCGGCGACGTGGTGGCCGGCAAGTACCGTGTGCAGCGCATCCTCGGCGTCGGCGGTTTTGGCGCCGTCTACGAAGCGGAGCATACCGGCGGTCTGGGGCGCGTGGCCCTGAAGATGCTGTCGCCGACCGATCACGACGAGGGCGACATCCGCCGCTTCTTCCGCGAGGCGCAGGTCACGGCGGGGCTGCGGCATCCGAACACGGTGCGGGTTTTTGACGTCGGCCAGCATGACACCGGCGCGCTGTATCTCGCCATGGAGCTGGTACACGGCCATACGCTGGAGGAGGAGCTGCGCGCGCGCAAGCTGCTCGACGAGGTGATGACCGAGGCGGAGACGCTGGAGATCGGCATCGACACGCTGCGCAGCCTGTCGGAAGCCCATAGCCGCGGGCTTGTGCACCGCGACTTGAAGCCGGCGAACCTGATGTTGACCGACGTGGACGGCGAGCGCGTCGTGAAAGTGCTGGATTTTGGTATTGCGCTGGTCAAGGGCTCGTCGCTGACGGGCTCGGGGCACGCGCTGGGTACGCCCGCCTACATGAGCCCGGAGCAGTGCGGCGGCGAGCCGGTCGATGGCCGCAGCGACCTCTATTCGCTCGGTGTGGTGCTGTACCGCTGCCTGACCGGCCAGCCGCCCTTTCACGACGCGAATCCGCTGACGACGATGATGGCGCACCTGAGCAACCCGCCGCCGCCGCTGGCGTCCTTGCTCAAACACCCGGTGTCGCAAGGGCTGATCGACGTCGTGGAAAAAGCGATGGCGAAAGCGCCAGCCGATCGCTTTGCCGATGCGCGGCAGATGCGGGCGGCGCTGGAGACGGTGCAGCGCGCGCTGCAGGACAAGGCAGACCAGCCGCTGCACAAGGGCGGCTGGGATTTCCGCTATCGCGAGGACCCGAGCGAAGGCGCGATTGACCGCACCCGCGTCGGCGCAGCAGTTCCCGCGGACTTTGACGTGTCGGTCGCGGCGGACACGGAATCGGCGCTTCCGGCGGCCCAGGCGGCGCGCGACGCTGCGGCGAGCAAGCTGGCGCTGCGCCGCGAGGCCGTTGTCCAGGAAGGCACGGGCGACTACACGCGCTTTGTCCGCCGCTCACCGGAAGACCTGCTGGCGGATGCCGGCGCCGCGACGTCTGACCTTGCCTTGCCCGCGCCAGCTGCGCGCCGCATGTGGCCGTGGTTGGCGGTCGGTGTCGCGGCACTGCTGGCGGCTGTCATCTGGTTTGCGTTGGCGCACCGCGCCCCGTCACCCGTCCCGGTCGCTGCGGCTGCACGCGGGCATCGCGGTGCCCGCGTCGCGCCGCCCATCGCTCCGGAACCGCCACCGGTCGCGCCACCGGCGCCGATCCCTTCCGCGCCAACGGAAGTCGCCGCGCCCCTTGCGCCGACGCCCAGTGAACAGGCAAGATCGCAGCCAGTGCCGACGCGCGATTCGGCGGTCGAACCAGTTGCGCATGACATGCCCGCCGGCAAGCCCAAGGCGCGCAAGCATGGACATTCGCGCGGCGGTGGTGCTCGGGGAGATGATGACCTTTCGCTGCCGGAGTAGCCTGCTGCTGTTCGCGACGCTGCTCCACGCGGCGACGGCCAACGCGCGACCGGCTCCTGAGGCAGCGACGGCGGTCAAGTCGGCGAAGGAAACAGCGCACGAAGCCGCGGTGGTCGCCCGGCAGGCCAAAGCGCAGCATGAGGCCAAGCAGTTTGTGCTGGCGGCGGAGCTTTATCGGAGCGCCTATGCGCTGAACCCGCTGCGCCCGGAGTTTCTTTATGGCGTCGGCCGTTCCGAGCAGATGGCCGGTCACACCCAGGCGGCGCGCGAGGCGTTGGAGCGCCTGCGCCAGCTGCTGCCGCCGAACCACCCGCTGCAAACCAAGGCCGCGACTTCGCTGGTGGAGATGCAGGACGTCGTGGCTGAGCCGGTCGTCGTGATTCCGCCGGTCGCGGTGCCGGCGCCCGTGACGCCGACTGTTGCCGTCGTGGAGCTGCCGGCCGCGCCGACGCCGGTGCTGGTCCAACAGGCGCCGCCGCCAACTGTCGTGACCGTGGCGCCGCCGCCGGTCGATTCCGCACACACGCTGACGCGCGCGGCGATGTGGACGGGCGGCGCGCTCATCCTGGCGGGCATCACGATGGCAATCTGGGCGGAAGTCGATCGCGGCATGCTGGCGGACGCGCTGGGGACGATTCGCGGGCCAGATGCGACCACGCGGCAGGATCACATCAACACGCTGTCGACCGGTTCCGTCGTGGCGGTCGCGGCAGGCGCCGGCGCGCTGGCGCTGGGCCTGTATTGGCGCATCGGCGAGGCGGCGCACGCCCCGGTTGTAACGGCGACGCCGGGCAACGTACAGCTCTCGTGGCGGTTTTGATGCGCAATTTCACTGTCCTTTTTGCGCTCGTTTGGCTGACCGGTTGCTGGCGCGATTCCGCGGCCGTCGGCGCGCAGTATGAGAGCGCCTGGCTCGCCGCGCACCCGGATGACGCCGCGCTGGGCGATGCCGATGCCGGGTTCGATGCGCAAGGCACGGACGCCACAGCCGGTTCCGACGCGGTTGACGCCGCCGCCGATGTGCCGGATGCCGTGAGCCCCTGCGCCGACAAGGTGTGCGTCAAGAAAGGCGACTGCTGGACTGCGGTCTGCGACGCCAAGACTGGAAATTGCTTGGATAATCCGCTGCCCGACACGACGGTCTGCAGCGACGGCGACGCATGCACGTTGGGCGACAGCTGCAAGGCCGGCACCTGCGCGGGCAAGCCCGCCGTCTGCAACGACAGCAACGCGTGCACCACGGACAGCTGCGACGCAGCGCTCGGCTGCCAATACCTGCCCAACAGCGCGACCTGCACCGACAGCAGCGCGTGCACCAGCGGCGACGGCTGCGTGGCCGGCAAATGCCAGACGACGCCGGTCGTGTGCGAGGACAACAACCCGTGCACCAACAACAATTGCGACCCGACCAGCGGCTGCGTCTATCCGCCCAACACGGCGACGTGCACCGACAACGACGCGTGCAGCGAGCCGGACGTTTGCGCCAACACGGTCTGCGGCGGCATCAAGGTCGACTGCGATGACGCAAACAGCTGCACGATCGACACCTGCGACAAGCTGACGGGCTGCGTGCACGCGGCGCTGACCGGTGCCTGCGACGACGGCAACCCGTGCACCTTGCCCGACATGTGCGTGGCTGGCGTCTGCAGCGGCGGCGCGTTCGCGTTTGGCTTGCACCCGCTGGAAGGCGGCACTTACGACACCGCCTGGGACGCGGCCAGCAGCGGCGGCAGCAGCTGGATTGTCGGCGCCAGCGCGTCCGGCTTGGGCGCGCAGAGCGACTTCAGCCTCTGGAGCATCGGCGCGGACGGCGGGATCGCCGGCCAGCGGACGGTCGGCGAAGCTGTGCTCAGCGAGGTCGGACGCATCGCGGTGCCAGCCAGTGGCGGTGTCTGGGCGATCGGCGATGCCAGCGCAGCGACCGGCGGACAGATTCCGTCATTTGCCTGGTTTGGCGATGACCTCAGCACCGGCGCCTACAAATTCGCCACGACCGACCAGAGCTGGCGCATCACCGGCCAGCGCATGCTCGGCGCGCAGTGGCTCCTGACCGGCAACCGCCAGCAAACCGGCGCGCCTCTTCACGGCTGGTTCGGCGTCGCGACCGTCAAGACCGGCAGTGCGCCCAGCGTCGTCGTCACGTCGGAGTGGCTCTCCAGCAGCGCACAGGCCAGCCGGATCGACGCGCTCGTCGCCCTGACCGGCGGCACGTTCCTCGGCATCGGCGCGATGGCCAACCCGGCGGGCGGCGAGGACCTGTGGCTGGTGCGCATCGCCGCGACAGGCGACTACACGGCGGACAGCGCGCTGGACATCGGCGCAGGCCAGCACCGCGTGCTCTCGGCGCTGCCCACCGCGGACGGCGGCGCGCTGGTACTCGCGATGGCGGAGGACGTCTCGCCGGGGACGCTGCTCTTGCTGCAGCTGGACAAGACGCTGACGGTCGCCTGGCAGCTGCCGGTCGGCGTGGACCTGTGGCAGAACGCGGCGCTGGTCGCGGGCGCGCCGGGTGCGTACGTCGTGGGCACGCGCGCGGACACGCTGGATCGCGGCGCGGTGCTGCATGTCAGCCCGCAAGGCCAAATCGAGTGGAGCTTCACGTCACCGCTGGGCGCGCTGCCGCAGCGGCTGAGCGCGGCGCTGCTGCAGCCCGACGGTCGGCTTGTCGCGTACGGCTGGCAGGGCGCGCTGGATGCGGATGTGCTGGAACTCGCGCTCGATCCGTGGGGCAGCGCCTCGTGCACGACCACCGGCAAGTGCAGCTCGCTGGCCAACACGCCCACGGACGACGGCAACGCGTGCACGCTGGACAAATGCGACCCGACGCTCGGCATCGTCCACACAAACGTCGCGGACGGCAGCTGGTGCGACGACGGCGTGGCCTGCACCGTGGGCGACGCCTGCATCAGCGGCACGTGTTTTGGTGGACCGCGGCTTTTCACCAAGAATTTCAGCGGCCGCACTCTCTATCACCTGGAGCCGCTCAGCGAAGGCGGGTTCGTCCTGTGCGGCTCGACCAATGACGCCATCGGCAGTTCGTACATCACCTGGGTCGACGCCGCGGGCGAGCAGAAGCTGGACCACCTCGCGCTCGGCACCACGGCGTTGCCCGGCCACGGCTGCGCGCAGGGCGCCGACGACGCAATCTGGCAAGTCGGCTGGAGCGGCGCCGGCAACCCGCTGGGCGCGCGCGTGCGCAAGTTCGACCTCGCGACGCAAAGCGACATTTTCGACCAATCGTACGGCGGCGTGCAGTTCAGCGCGATTGTCGCCCACCCCGCGGGCGGCGTTGTCGCATTGGGCAGCAACCAGCCGCAGCCGCGCGCCACGCGCATCCTCGCCGACGGCAGCAAGGGCTGGGACTGGCTGGGCGCCGGCGTCGGCAACGCGGACAACGCCAACGCGGGGGTCTTTCTCAGCGACGGCAGCCTGCTCGTCGTCGGCGAAAAGCACGCGAGCAACGCCACGCCGTCGGCGTTCGCCGTTCGCCTCGACGCCACCGGCGCCGCTGTCTGGACGCAGAACTTCAGCGGCATCACGGGACGCCTGCTCGGCGTCGGCATCCAGCGGGACGGCAGTCTGGTCGCGGTCGGCGGCCAGGGCACCGGCGGCAGCAGCGCGCCCTGGATCGTCCGCCTCGACTTCGCCAGCGGCGCAGTCAAGGACACGTTCTCGCCGCCCGCGCCGCAGGGCACGGTCTGGTACGACGTCGCGTTCTTTGCCTCCGGCGGCAAAGGTCCTGGTTCAGATTACGCTTTTCTTGTCGGCGGCTCCGCCAACCAGGCGATCTACGCGCGGGTCGCCGTCGACGCCTACGCCGGCAAGCCGGACTCGCTGACCGCCGCCAACCAGGGCAGCGCGCCGGCGTTCCGTTCCGTCGTGCTGGACCCGTCCGGCGACGTCCTCATCGCCGGCAACACGACCCAGGCCCAGCTCACCCGGTTCGACCCGTGGTACCACCAGACGTGCACGAGCGCGGGCAAATGCCTCGGCTGGGCGCCGATCGCCTGCGACGACGGCAACGCGTGCACCCAGGATGGCTGCGATGGCACGCTAGGCTGCACGTACACGAATACGCCGCCCAACCAGCCCTGCCAGGGCGGCGGCATGTGCCAAAACGGCGTCTGCAAGTAGGTACGCCGGGCGCGGATTGTGTGACATTTTGCGGCGAGCCGCGGCAGAATCGGGCGGGAAACGAAAACCCAGAGGTTCCACCCTCCCGAGGGCGGGCTCCGCGCGCCGCGACCGCACCGCCGGCCGGACCAAGCCTTCCGCCGGCTATTCGCCTTGTTCCGCCGCGTCTGCCTGATCCGGCGTCTCGGCCGCCACGGCATCCGGTGGCACGAACCCGCGTTCCACGACCAGCCGCGCGCCCGCTTCATCCGCGTGGGCGATCGCGACGCACACCGCACGGCCGCGTTCGTCCAGTACCAGCACGTCGCCGCGCAGGTCGCCCGGCACCACCGGCTGCTTGCCTTGGCGAAACGCGAGCACCAGCGCGTCGTCCACCGTTAGCGTCGGCAGCACCCGGCTCAGCGCCTCGGGAAGCGGCCGGAGCTGCGCCAAGCGCTCGTCTTCGCTCAGCTTTTGGAAAGCGTCCAAGCTGATGGCATCCGCCAGCGCAAAACCGCCGCCAAACGTCCGCCGCAGCGTCGCCAGGTGCGCCGCCGACTGCATCGCCACGCCGAGATCGCGACCCAGCGCGCGGATGTAAAAGCCCGCGCCGCAGGTCACGCGCAACTGCACGTCCGGACTCGTGATTCCCAGCAGCTCGACGGTCTCCAGGCGCACTGGCCGCGGCTCGCGGACGATGATCTCGCCCTTGCGCACGCGCGCGTGATCGCGCACGCCCCCGCGCTGCAGCGCGCTCACCGCCGGCGGCACCTGCAGCAGGTCGCCCAGCGGTGGCAGCGCCGCTTGCACGCGCTCGGGCGTCAGCCGCGGCACCGGCGCCGTGCGGAGCACCGGGCTCTCGGCGTCATCGGACAGCGTGGCGCTGCCAAAACGCACAGTTGTTTCATAGGTTTTTGACGCATCCTGCCACCAGCGCACGCCCTTGGTCGCCTCGCCGAACGCGATCAGCAGGATGCCGGTCGCCATCGGGTCGAGGGTCCCGGCGTGGCCGACGCGCTTTTCGCCCAGCAGGCCGCTGACCTTGTTGACGACGTCGCGGGACGTCCAGCCCGCAGGCTTGTCGATGACGAGCAAGCCGTGAATTTGCGCTGGTTTACGCTGGGACATCGTCTGCCGGTTCCTCCGCCTCGACGGGCCGTTTGGCGCGTTCCGCCGCCAGGATCGCTTCCACGCGCTGGGCGCGCTGGGCATCCTTGTCAAACACGAACACGACATGCGGCTTGCTGCGCAGGTCCAGCGCCTCCACCAGCGTGCGGCCGATGAAGCTTTGCGCCTTTTCCAGCACGTCCAGCAGCGGCTTGCCCGGCTCGGCCGTGCCATCGCCGTCACGCAGGATGTACATCACTCGCAAGTGCCCGAGATCAGGCGCCAAACGCCCCGCGACGACCTTGACGGTCAGCGCCAGCGGCGAACGCACCTCGTAGGACAAGAGCCGCTCGACCTCGTCCAACATCAGCGTCTCGAGCCGATCGGCCCGGGTGAAACTTGGCTGTCTGCGCATGGGACCTGCCTAACCGCGCGGATTCGCTGCCGGCGCGAGCTTGCGGGCGGTCTTCTTCAGCTCAAAGCACTCCAGCTGGTCGCCGACGTTGAGCTTGGCAAAACCGGCGAGGCCGATGCCGCACTCGTAGCCCTGCGCCACTTCCTTGACGTCGTCCTTGAAGCGTTTGAGGGACGCAATCTCGCCTTCCCAAATGTTCTCCTTGGCCCGCAGGACCCGCATCCGGGCGCTGCGCTGAATGACGCCGTCCAGCACGCTGCAACCGGCAATCGTGCCCAGTTTCGGCACGTTGAACAGGTTGCGCACGTCCGCGTGACCGAGGATGACCTCCTCGATGATCGGCTCCAGCATGCCTTCCAGCTTGGCTGTGACGAAGTCGATCGCGTCGTAGATGACCGAGAACGGCTGGATGACGACGTTCAGGTCGTCCGCCAAGCGCTTGCCCTTGACCTCCGGCTTGACGTTGAACGCGATGATGACCGCCTTCGACGCCGAAGCCAGGTTGATGTCGGACTCGGTCACGCCGCCCACGGCCGCGTGCAGCACGCGCACCTTGACTTCCTCGTGCTCGATCTTGGACAGCGCCTGCTTCAACGCCTCCGCCGAACCGTGCACGTCCGCCTTGATGATGAGGTTGAGATCCTTGGTGATCGTCTCCCCCACTTCGCCCAGCGACTCCAGCGTCCGCCGCGACGTGACAAGCGCCGATTTCTCGCGTTGCTTCTCGATGCGGTGCTCGACGATCGCCTTGGCCTTCTTTTCGTCCGCCACGACGTACATTTCATCGCCCGCGTTCGTCACCGCGTCAAAGCCGATGACTTCCACCGGCGTCGCGGGTCCAGCTTCTTCCAACGGCCGGCCCATGTCGTCCAACATCGCGCGAACACGGCAGTATTGGCTGCCGGCCACGACGTATTGGCCGCGCCTGAGCGTGCCCGACTGCACAAGCAGCGTCGCCACCGGACCGCGGCCTTTCTCCAGCCGCGATTCGACAACCAGGCCGCGTGCATCCGCGTACGGATTGGCCTTCAGCTCCATGATGTCCGACTGCAACGCCAGCATTTCCAGCAGCTTGTCCAAGCCTGCGCCGGTCTTGGCCGACACTTCGCAGAAGATCGCGTCGCCGCCCCATTCTTCCGCCACCACGCCGTGGTCCGCCAGCTCGCGCCGCACTTTCTCCACATCCGCGCCCGGCTTGTCGATCTTGTTCACCGCCACGATGATCGGCACATTCGCCGCCTTCGCGTGGTTGATCGCCTCGATGGTCTGCGGCATCACGCCGTCGTCCGCCGCCACGACAAGCACGATGACGTCGGTCGCCTTGGCGCCGCGCGCGCGCATCGCCGTGAACGCTTCGTGGCCCGGCGTGTCCAGGAACACGACGCGCCGCTCGCGGCCATCGGCAAACGACGTCCCCGGCACTTCCGCGACGTACGCGCCGATGTGCTGAGTGATGCCGCCGGCTTCCTTGGCCGCCGTCCGCGTCTTGCGAATCGCGTCCAGCAGGCTGGTTTTGCCGTGATCCACGTGGCCCATGACCGTAACCACCGGACTGCGCGGCACTTCCGTGCCCTTGGTGTCCTCGGGCTTTTGCAGGTACGCGTCCAAATCGAAGCTGACGTTCTCCACCGTGAAGCCAAATTCGCCGGCGATCAGCTCAACCGTCTCCAAATCCAGCGGATGGTTCACCGTCGCCATGATGCCGAGATCAAACAGCTTGCGGATGACTTCGGTCCCCTTGACCGACATCTGGTGCGCGAGGTTCGCCACCGTGATGGTGTCCTCGATGCGCAGATGGCGCTTCTCCTGCTTGGCGGGCGCCACGACGGCCAGCGGCTTCATGCCCTTGCGCGGCTTCTTGCCACCGCGCGCACGGCCGCCATCGGCGGTGGTTGCAGAGGAATCGCGCCGGCGATCGTAAATCACCTTGCGCCCCCGGGCGTTGCGCGGATCCTCGCGTTCACCCAGCGCACGCGGCGCGGCGCGATCCGCGCCCATTTCGCTGCCACCAGGCGCGGGCGGCGCGGGCGGCTGCGGCGGCGGCGCCGGCTGGTCCGTGAGCGCCGCCTTGGGCGTCGGCTTCGGGATGTCCTTCAAGTAGTCCGGCATCGCCATGCGAACCAGACCGCTCTTGGGCCGCGTGGTCGTCTCGCGCAGCGCGGCGCCGATCTCGTTGAGCAGGATCGGCTTGGCAGATTCCTCGTCCTGTGCTGCGGCAGACTCGTCCGGCGCTGTGAACTGCACCGGCGCAACCACGTCCGCTTCGGGTCCTTCGTCCGGGCGCGCGGGCACCAGCGGCTCGGCCGGAAGCGGCGCGGGCTCGCTGATCTTCAGCATCATTTCCGGCGGCGGCGTCAGGTCTTCCAGGCGCGCGCGGGTCAAGCGCGGGCGTTCGTCGCGGAAAGTGCCACCGGTCGGCGCGGCAACAGGTGTCGGGGCGGCTTCAGGCGCTGGCGCGGGGACGGGCGCTGGCGGCGGGGCGGGCGCGACTGCGGGCGCGGGCGCAACGGCAACGGGTGCCGGCGCCGGGGCCGGTGC
>CAIYWC010000007.1 GCA_903929795.1 uncultured Myxococcales bacterium
ATCGAAGAACGGCAGGTCGATGTCGTCGCCTGGATCCAGATCGAAATCATCCAGATCCTCAGGCGAGTCCAGCGCTTCCGGTGGCCCGCGCACCTTGTCGATGTCGTTCGGCTCCGCTGGCAGCTTGAGGTGCCGTAGGAACCGCGCCGCTTCTGGCCCCGCCGGGATCACCGCCAGCAGCTTGAGCCGGTGGCCGCACTCGCAGGTCAGAATATCTATGCAAAATGCCCGCTTGAGAGCCTCGCTCCACGTCAGTTTCGTTGCCCGCTCGATCAGCCCCAGCGGGTCAGTCAGGTCCAGCAGCTGCGGCCTTTCCTTGTTCCGCCTCCCGGGCGCGTGCTCGCCTGCCAGCACCACGCGCGCGCGCCAGCTGTGGTTCGGGGCGAACGCGCCGTGGTAGATGATCGCCGGGCGGTGCGGCAGGGGAATGATCGCCGCCAAGCGCAGTAGGAACTGAACCGCTGAATATCGCACGCTTTCCGTGCCGTCCCGCCAAGCGGTCTTCAGCTTGACGCGGACCTCGTTGTTCGGCAGCAGCTCCAGGCGCTCAGCCGAGATCGCTGGCCTGCACAGGTACTTCGCCATTTGTTCCAGGCGCTTGCGGTCCGTGGGCGCGACGCGCGTGTTCGCGTGCAGGGAGAAGCCATCCGCGTGACAGCAGTTCCGTCCGGACGGCCTGGGTGGCGGCCGCGCGCCTTTTTCGCGCATCTGCGGCGGCTTTTCCTTCAGCCGCGCCTCGCTCATGGCCCCGCGCATGCAGCTCGCGAGCACCGGATCCTTGGCTTCGAGCGGATCCTGCGGGATCGTCGGCAGGTCGTCGTTCCAGCCGAACTTCTTCATCTGCCTGAGGATTCGCGTCTCCGCGTCGTCCAGGACGGCGGCGACCTCTGCGTCCTTGAGCGGTGGCGCGTGCCAGAAGTGCGTGCGGCCGTGGCTTTCATGCCAGAGGCCATCAGACACGAGCACGTGCCAGTGCAGGTCCATCTACAGGCAATCGAAATGCCATTCGTTTGACGGCCACGATCCACTACGCCTTCCACGCCCTGCGCGGCCTCGAACTGGCCGTGGTCCATCGCTCTCGCGAGGCCGACGGCGTGGTGCACGTGGTGGCGCCGGATGGCTTTGAACTCGCGGTGCCGGAGTGGATGCTGCGACCTGAGGCCGACGAGGTGGTCCTCAGCGAACAGCCAGAAATCCTTGGCATTGCGTTGATTCGGGCGGCCGACCTGCTGCGTCTGGCTGCGCGGGCGCTGGACGAGGTCGCGCCCAGCGACAGCGTAGACGCAGGCAGCTACCGTGGCGGCAAACCACGGAGGCACCGATGCGACAGCAAAACTTCGACTTCATCGAGCATTCGAGCGACGGCAGACCAGACGAGCATACCAGATGCGGCAGGGCCAGCCAGGACGAAATCGCGCGACTGATGGGCGAATGCATCGGCGCAGTGGCGCGCGCCGTGGCCCGGAACCGAATTGTGCCGACTGAACAGGACCCCGGCCCGGTGGCTGGGCGCAAGGAGAGTGACCATGGCTGAGCAGTGGCTGCAATCGAACAAGATCACGGCGGAGCATTTGCGGCGGCGCGCCATCGTGTACGTGCGCCAGTCCTCCGAACATCAGGTCCGCCACAACCTCGAAAGTCAGCGGATGCAATATGCGCTGGCGGATCGTGTACGTGCGCTGGGCTGGCAGCAGGTCGAGGTGGTGGACGCGGACCTGGGCATCAGCGCAGGCGTGGGCTCGGTGCGGGCAGGCTTCGATCAGGTCCTGGCGGCGGTCGCGCGTGGCGAAGTGGGCATCGTAGTGGCGCGCGAGGTGTCACGCTTGTCGCGCAATGACAAGGATTTTTGCCGTCTGGTCGAACTGTGTCAGGTGTTCGGTGCGCTGCTCGGCGACGCGGACCAGGTCTACGATCCAGCACTGATGGACGATCAACTTGTGCTGGGCATCAAGGGCACGCTGTCGGTCGTGGAACTCCGGGTGCTGCGCATGCGGCTGGTCCAGGGCATCCGCAACAAGGCCAGCCGTGGCGACATGCACCGCTTGCTGCCGCCCGGTTTCGTGCTGGACCCCGACGGCAAGGTCGTCCAGGATCCGGATGAGCGCGTGCGGCAGGCAGTCGCCTATGTGTTCGAGCTGTTTCGGCAAACCGGAAGCGCACGACAGACGATGCTCCGACTGCAGCAGGAAGGCACGCAACTGCCCGTGCACCGGCGCTCTGGCAAGCGTGAGCAACTCGTGTGGCAACTTCCGCGCGGCAGTTTCATCGGCGCGATGCTGCACAATCCCTACTATGCCGGGGCCTATGCATGGGGGCGGCGCCCGGTGGCGCACCGGTACGAAGACGGCCGCCTGCAACGCAAGCAGGGCCGCGTGCTACCTCTGGACCAATGTCCCGTCTTGCTGTGGGATCACCACCCGGGCTACATCAGCCGCGCGCAGTTCGAGGAGCACCAGCGCATGCTGCAGCGCAACGACGGATTCAAGGGCGAGGGGACGGCGGTTCGCGCGGGCCGGGCGCTGCTGACGGGCTTGCTGCGCTGCGGTCGGTGCGGACGGCGCTTGCAGGTCAAGTACTGGATGGCTTCGGGCTCGCCGGGCCGCTACCTGTGCGACGGCAGCCATACCAGCGGCGGTCGCTACTGCCTGGGATTGCCGGGCGGGCGCATGGATGATGCCGTGGGCGCAGAAGTGCTACGCGTGCTCACGCCGCTGGGGATGCAGGCCAGCCTGGCGGCGTTGGACCGCGTCGACGGCGAACAAGACGGGCGACGCAAGGCCCTAAGTTTGCAAGTGGAGCAAGCGCAGTACGAGGTCCGCATCGCACAGGATCGCTACGAGCAGGTCGATGCCCGCAATCGGCTGGTCGCGAGCGAACTGGAGCGGCGCTGGAATGCCAAGCTGGAGGAACTGGCCGTCGCGCAAACCACGCTGGCCGACCTGGGCCCGGCGCAGTCCATCGGTGGCGAGCAGGAGCGGCAGGCAATCCTGTGGCTGGGCGAGCACTTCGCTTCGGTCTGGCATAGCCAGCACTGTCCCATCGAACTGAAGAAGCGCTTGGTCCGAGAACTGCTGGTCGAAATCGTGGTCGACGCGACGGACACCAAGATTTCCATGATCCTGCACTGGCAAGGCGGCACCCACACGCGGCTGGAGACCGACCGGCCGAACCGCCGCACGATGCACGCCAACGCACCCGAGGACATCGAGATCATCCGCCAACTGGCGCCGCGCTACTCGGACGACCAGATTGGCCGCGTGCTCGGCCGGATGGGACGGCTGACCGGCAAGGGCAAGTCCTGGACCCGGCAGGCGGTCAAGACGGCGCGCAACAAGGCCGGCATCGCTGGCGGCGACCATCCCAAAGTGGACCCCGAAATCCTGAGCATGAACGCCGCAGCTCGCCACGCAGGTGTCAGCGACGGCACCATCCGGCGGCTCGTGGAGGCCGCCCTGGTGGGCAACTCCCAACGAATTCCATGGGCGCCTTGGGAAGTCCGACGGCAAGATCTGGACGCAGAACCGGTCGCTGGCATCCTCGCCCATCTGCGCCAGACTGGGCGACTTGTGCTCGGGCCCATTCGCGCGGAAAATGGTCCCGGACAACTCCCGCTCTTTCAAGGAGGTAGCAAGGATGGGTAGTGTGCATGCATCTGTAGATCGAGCGCGGAGTTGAAGCGCTGGCACACGCTCACCGCTCCGATGTGGCCGACGTCAATTCCCTGGCGTTTCGCGCGCTTGCGGTAGTGGCGCGTGATCGCGCGCATGAGCGCACCCAGGACGGCCGTGCGCGCGGGCAGGTTCCACGCGAGGATGTAGCGCAGCGCGTACGGTAGCGTGAGAACCCATTGTCGAATCGGCACTTGTGGGATGACCGAGTCCACGAGATGCGCAGATTCTTCGACCATGCGCTTGCCGTCGCAGCTTGGGCACAAGCCTCTGACTTTGCAGGAGAAGGCGACGATCTGGTCCTTCCTGCAACCTGGGCAGTGAAACCGCAAAAAGCCGTGACCGAGCTGGCCGCACTTCACGTAGCCGCTGAACGCCTTGGCGATCCAATCGGGGAGATCGAGGCCGTCGTGGGTCTCGCGGACTTCACTTCGAAATTCGTCAAGATTCGCGCAGATGAAGCGGTGCAGCGCGCCGGCCTCGGGCTCGCGGCGG
>CAIYWC010000008.1 GCA_903929795.1 uncultured Myxococcales bacterium
CGGAGCTGGCGCGGCGGGGTGAGGATGCGGACGTCGCGGATTTGCTGCCGCAACAGTGGGTGGCGAGGAAGAAGGCGGCGGCGCTGGCTGGCGTGTAGGCGCGTCGGTCAGAGCTGGGCGTGTTTCGCTGGGCCGTTACGTTGGGCCACTTCAAGAACTGTCGCATACCGGTGTCGTCACCGATCGCGCCAGGTAGGTTCGTTGACTTCATCTTGCGAAATTTCTACCACACGGCTCACCGCACGTACGCCGACAAGCTCCGAGGCGATTGGGTCGAGTTCGATGAGTGTATCGACCCGGCAGAGCTGGCTGTCGCTCACGTAACGATACCACGGCGAACGCAGGGCAACGCCGCGGCGCGATTGGTCCTTCAGGAGTCGGACAAACCACGTCGGAGGTAGTTTGCATTGCGCTGACAGGTTTGAGCGAAGTAATCAGAACTCCTTCGTTCCACCTTGCAGTGCTCCCGGGGGCTTATTCCGCCAACGCCTTCAACAACGCATCCCGCGCATCCGAATAGAACACGACATCCACCTTCGTCGCCATGTCGTCCGACAGGTCGTTGAGCTGCCGGCGAGCCGACACCGGCACCAGCACCGTCGACGCGCCCTTTTCGACGGCGTGCTCCACGACCGCCACCGCCCGCTGCAGCGCCTCGATTGACCCGCCCAGGTTCAATCCGCCAACAATCACGATGCCACCCCGGACGTGCTTGTTCAGCAGCGCGCTCGCCAGCGCGATAATCGTCGCCACGCCCAGCTGTCCACCCGCCCGCGAAGTGTCAAACGCCCGGAGCTGCACCGAGAACTCGTGCGCGCGCGGGTCGCGGTCGCCCACCAGTTCGCGGCCGCGTGCGTACAGATTTTGTTCCGCGTACCGGACGCTCTCGCCAAACGCCGGAGGCGTCGGCCGGTTCAGAATGTGAACGCCGCTGCCTGGCCCGACGACGACCTCAATCCGGTACAGGCCGCAGCCTTCATCGCCCGAACCAGGCCCGATGCCCCAAACCTGTCCGGACGGTAGCGGATCGGTGCCGATCTGGTTCTCGCTGTGCAGCTCCGGCGTCGCGACAAACTGTTCGACGCCCGAATCCGTCATCGTGAAGCTGAAGTGCGTATTGCGGAATTCCGCCGCGCCGATGCGCTTCTGCTGCTCCTTCACGCGCCGTCGCGATTCCAACGCCAGACGAAGCGCCCACTCCAGGTCTTCGTCGCTAATCGGCGCAGCCGGATCTGGATAGAGCAGCTTCAACAGCCCGCTCACCGTCTTGTTTACCGCCGACGTGTCGCGACCGCTCAGCGCGCCGCCGAGAATCACGCGGCTCTGCAACGCCGCCAGCCGCGTCTGGCTGCGCAGCTGCGACCAGCACTCGGTCAGGAAGTCGCTGACGAGCCCAAAGTGATCCGTGTAGAGCTCGCGCCCCATCTTCGGAATCTCCCAGCCCGGAATGTAGGCGTGGATGCGATCCATGAAGGCAGTGTCGTCGCGCATTTCGGGCGGCAGAGGACTCAGCAGGTGGCCAACGCGCTGCTGGTGCTCCACATCCACGTCGAAGTTGCCGACCATGACGATCGAGCCGTTGGCGCGGATGGACTCGCGGCCGCGGCTGAACTCGCCGGACTCCATGTAGCCCTTCATGATATTGACGCCGTCCTTCTGGTCGAACGATACGCCGGAGACTTCGTCAAAGCACACAACGTCATACTGGCAGACGATTCCGCGCTGGCCGCTGGCGTTGTTCACGAACATCGTCGCGACGCTGGCTTTGCCGCCGGAAACTAGGTGCGCGTATGGCGAGACCTGCTGGAACAGGTGGCTCTTGCCGGTGCCGCGCGGGCCAATTTCGACGGCGTTGTAGTTGCTCTCCACGAACGGGACCATGCGGAGCAGCATGACGTCGCGCGCGCGCGGTGAGAGCTTATCCGGCTCCAGGCCGACGCTGCGCAGGAGCACGAATTTCCATTCGTCCGACGTGAACTGCTTGCGTGCCGTCGCCAGGACCTCCAACACGTCGCGCCGCGACATCTGGATGGGCCGCAGCGTGTCGATGGCGAATGGGCGGCCGTTCTTTTCTTGCGCGATGGCGGCGTCGTAGGTCAGGTCCACTTCTGCGTAGAAGCCGCCCGTCAGGACGCGCTGGTGCTGGTGGACAACGTCGTCGGCGATCCGCACGTCGGTCAGCACCAGGCTTGGCAGCTTGGCCAGAAACGTATCGGTCTTCGCGTCCAGGCGTGCATCGATCTTGTCGATGAGCTTGACCTCGCCATCCTTGCGCGCCCGGGCCTTGGCCAGCTCGTGCTCGCCGGTGCGCACAGTTCGCAGCGATAACTGACGCTGGACAATGGCCAGCCCTTCTTCGATCTCCGCCGAATCCGTGCTGGCGCAGTACTTGCCCAGCATGAATTCGACGACGTACGTCGGCACCGGGTACTGCCGCGCGAACGTCCGCACCAGATCTTTGCGGACGATGAAGCCTTCAAACGCGGCGGCAATCTTGGTGTCCAGGGCGTCGAGTTCCACGCTCATGCCTTGCCTCCGATGGTCGTGGTCTGCTTGGCGAGCACAGCGCCGGTCGGTCCGAGCACGACAAGGTGCGCAGCCTCGCCGGAAAGCGAGTCGTCGGCAACAAACAGCGCGGCTTGGCCCTTGTCCAGGACCTTGCCGCCGTCAACCAGCGTAGTCGCGGGCTTGTTCACTTGGCGGCGGATGTCAGCGCGGCTCCCGACGGGCGCACCTTCCACGCTCATCGCGCACCGAAGGCGCGTCCACTTTGTGCTCAGGCGAACTGTGGGCAGGGCCGACGTGAGCTTGCTCACCATGAGTACCGGCGTGAGCGCTTCCTGCAGCGACCAGCCGCCGTGCGCGTATTCCGAGCCCGCGCGGAACACTGTCGCGCCCGGGGCGACTGCGATGCGAACCGCCGCCGACCACGACCACGCCGCTGTCGGGTAGGGCGCGGTCGCACCGTCCTTCAGGATTGCGCAGCGGCTCCACTTGGTGTCCGACATGTTGGGTTCGAGTTTCGCGGTCGGCAAACCGCCGGGCACCAGGAGCCAGCCGTGATCCGTCACGACTCGCACTCGCTTCCAGCCGGCGTCTAGGAGCGCATTGACTCGCTGGTTCAGTCCAGCCACCTCTTCGTCGATTCGCCAAGCCAACTTCCGGCCCTGTTCGTGCCCCATTTTGTCGACGGCCCCGTGTTCGGTCCACGCCTGCCCGGAGGGATCGCCGGTCTCGGATGCAGAAAGCACTTGGATCTGCCTGGTGTTCAGCCGTGCACGGAATTCGGCGGCGACCAAGGCCTTGCTCGTCGCCTTCACCAACGGCTCGAATCCCGCGCCAGCATCGCCGCCGACGATCTCAGCCGCTATCGGACTCGCGGCTGGTTTGCACGTTGCTGTCACGGTCGGAAAGGCGGACCAGCGCGTGGTCTGCTCGACGTTGCAGCCGCCGGCCTCCAGCGACTCAGCGAGCACTTGGCCTACGTCGTAGCGCAAACCGTCAGCAAACAGCAGGCACTCGCCGTCTTCCAAAATCACAGCGCCATCGTGGCAATTCTGAAGCGTCGGCACGCTTGAAACGTGCTTCTGTAGTCGCGTCGCCAGTTCCATGAGCCACGGCAGGTAGACCGCGCGGATCGCCGTTGTAACGGCGGCGATGTCCGCGTCGGTCCGGACGGCGTCCAGAGCGCGCAGCACGGCCAAGTCCGCTTTCCAGCCGGTCGTCGTGAAGTAGGCGGCGAGCGCCTTCACGTCGCCGGAGCCGGTCGACTTTCCGGTTGTCTCAGCCAGATCTGCCAGATGAACCGCGGCGTGAGCGAGCGGCGTATGCCCGAGTCTGGCCCACACCGACGTCGTTCGCGGCTCGTGAAACGTGCGCAAGCCGATCAGCTCGCCTGCGGCCACGTGCGCGGCAGCGCCTTCCAGCGAAGTCAGCGCCGTTCGCACCCGTTCTTCTGCCCGGAGATTGTGGCTTGGGTAGACCGGCCACCCGGAGTCGTCGTCGCTTGGCGCCGCTTGGTCGAGGAGCGCGAGCACCTGCCGGTACTTCTTGGGCGCGTCCTCGAATCGCTGCCAGACCTTCTTCCAGCCGCCGTTGCGCCCGGCCAGACGTTCTGTGGCCATCAAGGTGCCGTCTGCGTCAGGGTCGATCGCCAAATCACGCTTTGCCGCCGCTGCGAACGCTGCCCACCGGTTTGGGCCAAGCGCTTGCGTGCACGCGTCGGGGCCGTTCAGCCAGTTGAGCACCTGACCGCCGACGTCGTCGATCAGCATCGCATCGAAGTCGCTCGCTTCCAGGCGCTTGCCGCGAAGACGCTCAACCGGCATGTCGACAACGACTTCTGCCGCCCTGACGGCGGCTTCGGCAGTTTTGGCGTCGTTGGCAACGTCGAGCGCGGGTCCCGGCTCCTTGGCGAGCAGGAACGCCAAGAACGTCCAGTCCTTGCCGTTAGAGTGCGCGAAAGTTGTGCCGCGGAAGATCAACTCGACGAGCGGCAAGAGTTCTGGCGGGCAGTCATCGGCAGAACGCAGGTCCGCGCGCGAGATTCCCGGCAGGTAGACGATCGGCACATCATCGGCAGACCACGCCGCGCCCTCCAGGCGATGCGCCAGCGCGGTCTTGAGCCAAATCGCTGGCCCCTGCATCGCCGCGGGCTGCCAGTCGCCGAGCGTCAGGACCGGCCCGCGCCGTTCAGCGATGACCGGCATGATCAGCTGCCATTGGCGGTGCTTGTCGGGCCAGAGGATGCAGGTTGGCGCGACTCGGTCTTCGCGGTTGAAGTCGGCCGCGCGGTCGAGGGCTGCGAGCAGGGCGTCGAGGATGGTGGCGTTGGGCGCTTCGGGCATCGGGTGGCTCGTGTTTTGGTGTGCCCGGGCGCGGGGCGTCGGGAGCGTAGCAGCTACTTGGTCTCGCTGACAGCCGGCTCGGAAGCCAGGCGTCCGATGCCCCGTGCGTGCTTCTCAAGGCAATCGACAAGCACCTTGAGTCGTCCGAGGCGATAATCGTTCGCCGCAAGCCCGTCGGCGACTGGACGTTTCGGATCAGGAATCAGCGGGAGTAGGTGGCCGACCGCGCGTTCTGAGCGCTCGAGTTTGTCCGCGGCTTTGGGCGTTCCCAAGAAGACGGTGAATCCGAGCTCGGCGATTGGGATCAGGGGGAAGCCGAGTCGTGGCACGAACCACATTGCATCCGAGTACGTCGCGCGTATCTTCGTCGCTTTGCCGTAGACCGGCGCCACGGTTGGCTCTCGCCGGTCGGCCTCGTTACGAGCACCACCTGAATCGTCCTTCCAGAATATCTTGTCGTCCGGAACTCGTTGACAGATCGCATCACCAAGGGCCACCGCGCTACCATCGTTGGTCTCGACGTGGAGCGCATAGTCCGGTTCGAGGCCACCGTCGACCGTGTACCATCCCGCAGTCATCTGATTGTAGTCTTTCTCCAGCACCGTCAAACGCCTCGCTGCACGAGGCGTGTTCTTCGGCGTTCTTGGAGTCGCCAGCGGGTTGAAGATCATAGTCAGCACAGCATCCCGGCGCCGAAAAACAATACGACTGCCTTTAGCTCGGTAGTGATCTAGCGGCAAAAAATTGCGCCGCGGTCTGGTTTCTTCCAACTCGTCGTCCTCCCGCAACCACCCATCAAGAGTGATCAAGGCCGCGATCGCTTCGAACGCCCAGGCCTCAAAAAGGAATGAGAGTTGGCGTACCCAAATGCCCGGCGGGACTTGCGCACTTTGGCCACGGATGAGCGCTCGAAGTTTTCGGTCCGCATCAAGAATAGGACGGTACTCCGGCGAATGGACCAAACGAGGAGTCCACCGAAAGCGCAGCTCGGGAACGTGCCGACGTCCGCTGTAGGCAAGTAGCCACTTCTCCAACGCCCGCGTGAGAGACATGCAGATTCTTGAACAATCATCCAGGCGAACGAGTTCGCTGTCCTGAGCGTCCTTGTATCCCTTGATGTTTCTCTGTGGCGCTTGCGAGGCGATCTCGGCCCGCAGCCCGGATCGGGCGGAGTTGAACGTCTGACCGCATTGCCGAAGGCTCATGCCCCACGAGGCAACTGCTCCGCAAACGAATCGATCCTCGAATGGCCTGCGCTCGAACGCCCCTGCCCGATGGGGAGTAGCGAGGCGATGGTCCAGCGATCCGCGCGCGCGCGCAGACGCCAGTAACCGGTCGAGTGAAGGCTTCGCGGACTCGATAGCGGACGTGACGCTTGCCGCCAGCACACCGGACCCGCGGATGGGGTCGGCTATCCTTCGTCGCTCCGGCGTTACTTTGCCATAGCGCCACTGCCACAGAAGCTCCTGCGCGTCGTGGCCAAGATCGCGCTCCATCGCGACCCAGATCGGTTCAAGGCTCACAGACGGCGTCACCCGAAATCGGACGAGCGTTTGATACACGGTGTCTTCGATTCGATAGGAGAGGCGAAGGTGAACGATGCCAAATGCGAGCTGCCGCGCGGTGCTGGACTCTAGGTCTTTGCGCGGCGGACTGCACTCTGAACCAGTGCGAGGCGGTGGGGCGAATGGGTACCAAAGGTACCCGTCTCCTTCCCACGCGGGCACGAGCCACCCAGATTTTCGCCCTGGCGCCTGCGAGACGCCCTCAACGCCTGCATCTGGCAGTAGGTGAATCGGAAAATCTGCCTCGGTGGCTACGATTGGCTCCGCAGTGCGGTCCACGCTCACTGGGCCTTCAGTCTCCGCGCTCGAAGCTGGCCGGGTCGTTGCGAGCACAATGCGAAACGGCGCAAACATCGCCTAATTCCAAAACGAAGTGTAGTGCTGGTCTTCGAGCTCTGCTGTCATCGCCTGGATGCGTTTCGCTGCTTCCTTGAGCGCGTACTTGGTACAAAAAGCTCCGAGCTCGGTCAACAGGGAGTCGAGTGCGTGGTCTCCGTGAATTCGGGGCAGAATTCGTTGGCAAATCTGGAGGTCCAGGGCAAGTTGAGCAGGAACCTCGGCGTACTCTAACTGTTCAGAGAAGCGAATGAACGCGCAGATGTCTCGGAGCACGCGAAAACCAAATCCGAAGGAAACGCGCTGACGTACCGAACGAGATTCCCCCTTTGATCCCGCTGCGCCATGTGAATTCAAGATCTTCCACAGCTCTGATACCTCCGGCGGAACGGGAAGGTCGATATCCAATTCACAGTATTTGTCCCAATCGCTCGCAGTCAACGGCCTCAGCCCCTCTTGCTGTGGAGCCCGAATCCTGCTTGGAATCGAGTCACGCAATTCACCGGCCGGCACCGTGATTACGGTGCAGCGGTCGAGAACCTTGTCAGAAAGCATGGTCGTCGATTCGTCCATGTTGAGCGTCGCAAAAATCAACAAGCGCGACGCATTGAGTCCTTTGGGAATTGGGAGCTGCAGCTCAGAGTCGGCGCCCGGGCTCAGGTCACCGTCGGCCTCCATCGCACTCAGAAATCCGGCGAAATAGTGCTCGACGCGGGCGAGATTGAACTCGTCCAACAACACTGCGCTCAGGGACTCCTGGTTGTCACGCAGGAGACGCCGCAGAGGAGTGGGCTCGTCTTCGGTTCCGAGCAGACACTGTGAATCGGCCCAATCTGCCTCGACAGGGATGCGCAGGAACGTTCTTGTTCGACGCGTGCAGCCAATTGCGTGGGCAAATGCGGTGGCCAGTGCAGTTTTGCCGACTCCGGGCGGTCCAGCGAAGACGACGAACGGGCGAACCTTCAACGAAAGGTAGACGTTCCAGATCGTTTCAGGTGAGTAGCGCAGTCCATGAGCTTCCACCACGCCGCGCAATCGGTCGATGAGATCGGCTTCATCGACAATAGCTTCGACGTACGCCTGCCCCTCGCCTTGCGGCTTCGCGAGGTCGTCCATCAGGCCAATGACAACCGCTGGAGTCGAAGGCTCGGTCACGACTTCGAGATCGGCCACTTCCGTCGAGAGCTCTTCACCTGCAGTAGTCGTGCTCTCCTGCTCAGGAGGAGCCGATGTTCCGGAGACAGCGACTTCAGCGGGAACAACGAGATCAGCTTCGGCGAATGCGGGCGTTGGCGGCTCGCCAAATTGAAGGGAAAGTGGCCACGTCGGAAGGATCGCCGCGACCTTGGAGGATCCGAGGTCGACGCAGACTATGCGCACTGAAGCAGGCTCGGCCTGCGCGTGCCGGTTGCTGCCGATCGGCGGAGCCCGGTGGACGTGAATTTCCGAGAGAAACGAGTGGGTGACTTTTCGCGGTGCCTTGGCCGCCACACCAATGAATTCCAAAGCGATTTCGCCAGACCTCATGTCATACTGCGCGCGTATTGAGAACGTCTGAGGAAGTTCGTAAGAGACAAACGGACGCAATTCTGCACCGAGCATAAGGCGCCGTTCCTCCGACGGCTCCGGCCCATCCCGAAACAGCGCGACGTCGTATCGCCGACGCTTGGGGCGTCGGAACGCGACGCCGGTGGTCGCCTCGGCGGGCGGCGACTCGTCATCGTTCCAGACGTAGCCGTGCGGAAAGTGAGACTGAGCGAACACCCGGCGTTCTGAGATTTCACCAGTGGTCGCGTCGCGAAAGCTCACGTAGATGTCGCCTGGGAGAACAATCGGGACGACACTGAGCTCAGTTTGGGGTTCTACAGTCGAGCCGGGCGCGTTCGCCTCGTGTGTTTCGATTGCGACCGGAGCCGCGAGCCCAGCGGCGACGCAGAAACGGTAGTTCTCAGGCTCGACACGATTCACCGAAATGACGTCTGCCGTCGCGTGACCGTACTCTTTCAGTGCGAGCCGGAGTTCATCCTCAAAGCCCGGCAACATGGACGTGCCACCCGCGAGGATCACGTCAGTCGTGAGTCGCAGGAAGTGTCTCGGCTCTGTGACGCCCGCCGATTGCAGAAACCGCTGGTACCGGTTTGCGCTGAATCGATCGAATGCCTGCTTGGAGACGCGGTCGAGCAGCGGTCTGATCTCCGCAGCCCAGAGGGCTCTGGCGACGCCCTTGAGATCGTCTCGGTCCAGCCATGTGTCGACGGGCTCTGCATCCCCCAGATCGATCTGACACTCTACCCGTCCCAGGCCTTCCGGCGCGAACGCTTGGTCTTGCTTCAGTTCACGGGCTTGCTGAACGATCAACGCGTCGATCGTTTGTTGGTCGACGTCCTGCGTGTCCTTTGCTGCCGAGATCTCGCCGACACGGGCGCGGATAATTCGTCCAAGCTCAGCGTCGACCCAGCGCCCGCCGGTTGTGCATCCGTCCGAGATTGGAAATAACGGAGTTTTTCTGCCTAGTCCGCTGCGAGCGCCGTCCGTGGTGGCCGGGAGAAAGGCCAAGGATACGTTCGTGGTCGATGCACCCGCGTCTAGCACGAGCACTACTGGCAACGAATCAGTTCCGGGTTGCGAGTGCTCGATCTTCTTGACGAGCCTAAAGTATTGCAGAACTGCGTCCGGCTCGAAGAAGAACGCTGGTGCGATCGGCGGGGTCCCCGTTCGCGCCGGGCGGGCGATTTGATAATTTAGGACAGCGCGCTTGATAAGCGCTTGGTATTCAAGACGGATCGAGTTGTCGGGAATTGCCGGCAACGCGAAGTGAAACTGTGTGGGCGCGCGAGGATCTTCGTCCTCACCGACGGGCAGTTCGTCGTGAATGCGACGAAGCGCCAGATCGACGAACTTGACCAGCAGTTCGTCCCAGCGCTTCTCATCCTGCTTGCCGCCGACGGTGATTCGTTGCTTTTTTCGATCGCCGATTAGAAACGCCAACTTGAGGTCTTCAATCCTCACGCCGTCTTTGTCGCCCATCCGTGGCAGATTATACGTGACGCTATGCCGTCCTGCCGCGGCGCCAAGTTCAGTTGTGATCCATGGCTGCCCGTCAAATTCAAGTACTTTCATCGCTTTTGCTCCACACGGCCATCGCTTGCGCGGAGCCCAGGTCGGCGCTGGCGTTCGTTCCGTTGCATCGGGAACGGTTTACGCGCCTCGCTTCTCCCCCAACCCCAAATGCCAATCATTCACCCTCTCCCCGCCAAACACCCCAAACCAAGGCGCACTCTCCACATCCCGCCCGCGGTCCTTCTCCCACTTCACATTCGGCCGCCACCGCAGCACCCCCGCGCCCTTCTGCCGCACGTCCTTGGCCGTCAGGAACGGCCGGATGTTCAGCCGCACGCCGTCGTCCAGGTCCGGATTCCAGCCCAGCGGCTGCTTCTCCAGCGGCTTCGAGCGCACGAAGATGTCGTACGGCTTCTCGCCCGCCAGAATCTTCACCAACTCGCGCTGCAGGTTGCGCGCGGCCGCCACGCGTTCTTGGGCGCCGTCCTCACCCGCCCTTGCCGCGTGCTCTTGGCGCTGGATCCAGTCGCCCAAGTAGGCGTAGGTTAGCTTCTCCAGCGTGCGGTGGTCCAGCCGGTGGTACTGCAGTAGCGCCGAGAAGCCGCCGCGCAGGCCGTCCCACACGTGCCAGATGAACGGGCGGTGGTGAAAAAGCTTGCAGTGCTGCTCAAAGAACGCGTTTTCCAGCCAGGCTTGCAGGCCCAGATCGCGGTAGCCGACGCTATCCAGGAGGCGCTGCTGTTCGGCCGCGGTCCAGTCGTCGCCCCAGGCCGCGGCCAGGAGCTCGACGAGGCGATCCGCGGCGGGGCGCTCGCCCAGGACGGCGGGCAGGCAGACGATGCCGTCGTCATCGGCCAAGGCGTCCAGGCCGTCGGGTCCGAGCGCCGGGCAGTCGGGGAACTCGGAGCCGGTTTGGCGCGGCCAGCGGTAGCCGCAGAGCCCTCTCTGCCAACATGATCTGAGACACAGAAATTCAGATAGTTTAGCGTAGGGCCTCGAGGTGTACCGTGTCTGAGCGAAGCGAAGAGATGGTTCCAGGCGACAAGCGCAGCGAGTCGCCG
>CAIYWC010000009.1 GCA_903929795.1 uncultured Myxococcales bacterium
GTCCAGAAAGTCGGTCCATCAGGTCCCGCAAGTACACGAACCGCGCGATCGGCTCCGGCGGGCGCGGCCGCGCATTGAAACCGCAATCTCCTTGGCAAGTGCCCAAACGACGTGAAACGTCACGGGCATTTGTGTGCTCGGCCCTAGTTTCTTTGGTTAGGGAACAAGATACACACCGTATCAGGAACAGGCCGAGTGGTGCCAGAGGATACATTGATGGACGCGGAACTCGCGACCGCGCCAGAAGGGAGCACAGAAAGCGATGAAAGGCGAGCATCGACATACATACCGGGATAAGCGCTTAGCCACTGGTAGCCAGGCAACTCGAGTTTGTTGCGCAACTCGTGGAGTCGAGGGTAGACGGCCTGGCCGCCGTTGACGGTCCCGTCCTTCTGCGCTGTGGCGGTAGGGCGTCGCGGCACGTCCCGCATCCCGTCGGCCATCCCTCGCGTGCTGTTGCCGGCGTTCGCGGAACTGCGCAGGACGGTCACCCAGGACGGTCACCTCGGTAGCCAGCTCGTCCAGGCGCAGGCGCAGGCGCAGGCGCACGGGCGGGCACAGTTGAAGACGAAGATGTGGAGGGCGCAGGCGTAGACGTCGGCGTGGGGGTAAACGTTGGTGTGGGCGTGGACGCGGGCGTCGGCGTGGGCACGGGCGTCGGCGTGGGCACGGGCGTCGGCGTGGACGCGGGGCGTCGCGGGCGTCGGCGTGGGCACGGGCGTCGGCGTGGACGAGGCGTCGGCGTGGACGCGGGCGTCGGCGTGGACGAGGACGTGGAAGTGGGTGGCGGCAGCAAGGGAGGGCGCCGCCGACGCCGCTGTCGTCGCTACCGCCGTCACCACGAGGGCGGTGGGCGTGCGCAACCGGCGCAACGGCTACCATCGGCCGGGGCAGGTCATCGACCCGCCGGCTCTCCTGCACCCTGCCATGTCCGTTAACAGGTCGGTCGATGAGCTGCCGCGGTCGAATCGGGAGGCGCTCGACCAGGTGGCACACCGTCTCGTCGCGGCGTTGCCCCATCCGCTGTCGCGAGAGGCGGCGAAAGCTATGCGGCCACGCATTTGCCCGCACGGACGTGGATGCTGCCGCCGGGACCGCAGACGATGCGCCCGTCGACGAGACGACACGGTGGCACCTGGCTCTCCGGACTGTTGGAAGGGTGGAACACTGATAACCGGCATCGTAGTGCGTCGTGCTCAGTAGCCCGCTCCTCAAGCCCTCGTCCGCCTCTCGGAATCCGGCCCGGGTTGGAAGGTGTCCCACGCGCCGCCCAGATCGAGCAGGGTGCGCCCTTCCTTTTCTGTCTGCCGCGCGCAGGGAACCAGCGTGCACGTAGTGCGGTCTAAACACAGCACGCAGCAGCCGCCTCGTGACGCCGCAGCAGCGTCGTGCGGCACCGAATCCCAGTCGGCAACGGCGACGCCCTCTTTGCGCTTCCGGACTGGTGATCCCTGAGCGCCGTCTCCCCACACCATCGATGCCGTCGCGATTCTCCTCGTCGTCTTCGTCGTCCTCATCGCCCTCGTCGAGGTCGTTGTTCTGCTGCAACTTCGCGGCCCCTTCTCGCCGTGCGTCCGGCCGCTGACAGCAAGCTTGAGCGCAGCGACAACATCGGTGAGATTCGGGCTCAGGATCACGAGGATCGCGTCGTCTGAATCAGATTCAACGACGTCATCGCCAGTCTCCCAGTCGCTCTCTGTGTCGTCCGCGGTCTCCGACGCGTCCTCTGGACCCTCAGTGGCGCCGTCCAGGTCGCTGGCGTCCTCCGCGTCCTCGGATTCGGGGCTCGCCGTTGACATGTCCGATTCGGCGCCGTCATCGTCCTCCCTGTCCGACATCGCGAAAGTATTAAAGACCCTCACCGCGAAGGACAGAGTCTAGTCCAGAAACACCTGGGCAATCCAATGGTGCTAAAAGGATTTTCTTTTAGCCGCTTGCTGCGCCCACAGCGCACCGGCCCGTGCAGTTGCGCGGGGGCGCGGAAAGGGATTCCCATCGCAGACGCCGCCGATCTCGCTCAATTCGCGTGATCCACGCGATCTACGCACACCCTTCTGCTCGCCGGGACCTGCTCGACACGCCCGTGGCGCTTGCCCCGGCGCACGCCCAAAACTGCGCTCGCTGCGGCCGCCCTTTCCGAGGCACCCGCAAACGCAAGAAACCATTAGGTGACGTCACCGATCTGCAACATTTTTTTCATAGTGGACAGGCGCGCGGTCTGCAGAATGCCGAGACCGATGAAAAGATGGTGGTGGAAGTTGATGGCCGACTTTTGGTTGCCGCGAGGGCCGAGTTTGCAGCGCCACGCGCCAGCAGCGTTCGTGTACGTCTGGAGTGACAGTGGATGGACGTGGCGCTCTGCGCAGAACGCGCGCAAGCGATTTCCAAGGTCATCCAGGGCGATGCGCGTGTCGGTGAACGCGCCTTCTGCGACCAGCATTGGGAAAAACTCAGCAACAAATCGCTCGGGGGAA
>CAIYWC010000010.1 GCA_903929795.1 uncultured Myxococcales bacterium
CGGCTCACCAGCCAAATTAGCGGACTGGTGCGCAAGAACGGCGAACTGCGCGTGCAAATTGTGGCACTTGAGGCCACGACGCGCCCGGCGCAGGAGCAGAAGGCCGCGGAAGAGTTCGCGGCGCTGGTGAAGATGATGCCGTCGCCGGTCGTCAGCGTGGAAGTGGACTACGGCAAGCTCAGCATCGTCCTGGAGCCGCTCACGCTCGAGCACGACAGCACGGACTACCACATGGGCAGCTACACGCTGACCGTGACGGCGGACAAAGTGCACATCTGGTCGGACGCCGGCTTCAGCTATCCGCACCCGCACGTGTCATCGGACGGCGTGCCGTGCTGGGGCAATCTCGGCCCCGGCATCGGCAAGCTGCTGGGCGAGGGCCAGTACGCGGCGCTGGTCAGCGTGATTCTGGAGTTCCTCCACAGTTACAACGAGCGCGACGCGTATCGCCATGTGGAGACGTTCTCGCCGGACTACAACAGCGACGACGATTAACGTCAGCGCGACTGGCATCGACAGCGTGCGGCCTCGAGCCCTTTCCAAATTGGAAGGGCTCGGGGTCGGCAGGCGAACAAGACGGCCCTGGCTGTGCACGAAGTACGTGTGCGGCCGGGGCTCCGTCGTTTTGGAGGCAGCATGAAAGTGAAACAGAATCTGCGGGTACGCATCGACGCGGACGCAATGGAGCGCATCTGGCACTGGACCGACCTGGCGACGGGCGAGTTCTCCTGCCTCGGCACCGTGACCGAAGACATGCTGGTGGGCGGCGTGCAGCTGTTCGACCAGATCTGCACGGCCGCGAGCACC
This sequence comes from uncultured Myxococcales bacterium, assembly GCA_903929795.1. GTDB lineage: Bacteria > Myxococcota_A > UBA9042 > UBA9042 > UBA9042 > CAIYBN01. The sequence continues at coordinate 808 of CAIYWC010000010.1, forward strand.
GAACTGGACCAGGATGCGCTGGCGAAGTTTCTCGTGACGCACCCGGCGCCGGAGACCGTTCGGGCATGGTGCCATTCGCATGCGCGTCTTGGCGTTTTTTGGTCGCAGCAAGACGAAGCGTGCATCGAGGGCCTGGCGAACGACCAGTGTCTGGTCAGCATCGTTGTGAACAAGAAGCGCGAGTTCAAGGCGCGGATCGACGTGTGGCAGCCGTTTCGGCTGACGTTCGACGACCTGCCACTGGAGATCCGCTTGCCGGACCAGAACCTGCGCGGCGAGTGCGAGCGCCTGTTCAACCAGCACGTGGTGGAGATGCAGCCGGTGCTGATGCCGGATTGGCGCGGGGGCGTTCGGCAGCAGCAGCAACAGGGCCAGCCGTATCGGGGCGGCTGGCCGGATTTCGACGACGACTTGGCGGATTGGAGGTAGCTGATGAATTTCCATCGACAACTGGATGTGCTGGACGTTCCACGACTCGCGCGGACGCCCATCACGGTCATCGGCGCCGGCGCGGTGGGCAGTTTCACCGTGCTGGCGCTGGCGAAGTGCGGCGCCGAGTGCATCACGGTGTACGACGACGACACCGTGGAGAGCCACAACCTGCCCAACCAGTGGTACCGGCTGACGGACTTGGGCAGGCCGAAGGTGGAAGCGCTGCGTGAACTGGTGCGCGAGATGACCGGCGTCGAAATCACTGTCCACGTCGCGCGTTTCACGAACCAGCCCGCCAGCGAGGTGACGATCTGCGCGGTCGACAGCATGGACGTGAGAATCCAGCTGTGGAGGGCGCTTCATCCGCGGCCCGCCATGTGGATCGACGCCCGGATGGGCGCCGAGGTCGGCAAGGTCATGTGCGTCGGCGCGTTTGGCAGCTGGTATGAGGAGACCTTGCATCCCAGCAGCGAAGCCTACCGTGCGCCTTGCACGGCGCGCGCCACGATGTACTGCGCCAGCGGCCTCGCCGCCTTCATCGCCGGTCAAGTGGCGAACTACGCCAGCGACAGGCCCACCCGGGATGAGATCACCGTCGATTTTCGCAACGCGTTGATTCTCTGACCGGAGAGGTTCCCATGTTCTGGATTTTGGACGTCGTCTACGTGGTCACGCAGGTCGTGTTCGCGCTGTCGACGCGACCGCCGCGGCCGAAGCCGTAGGCGAGAGCGGAAAGTCCGGGGCGGTCAAGTTGGCCGTCCCGGGCTTGCCGCGAAGGAGCAACATGAAACCATTGGCAAAGGCGTCGGGCGATGTGCTGGACGCGCTCACGGCGGGGCTGGACGTTGGCGGCGCGCGCAAGATCGACAACGGCAGCTACATGGCGGTGCATGTCGACCGGCTGAGCGCCGGCACGTACAGCGTCGCGCACTACTTCAAGCAGAACGGCGACTTGGTGTGCGATCCCGACGGCGTCTTCCTCAAGACCGCTGCGGGCTGGCTCCCGGTGACGCTACAGCTCGCGACGGGGCATTACACCGTGGCGGTCGAGCTGGACGGCAACGACAAGCCGACCGGATGGCGGCCGCGGCAGTACCGGGAGCTGCACGCGTTTGCCGCGATGTGGATGCGCAACATCCGCGACCAGCAGGGCGGTATCGCCAAGATCCTGCCCAGCAAGTGAGCAACGGGTGCGGGCTTGCGTCGGAGGTTCCGGCGCTGGCCCGCGCGCTTTTTTGGAGGTGTGACATGGACCAGGAAAAACTGCGGCTGCTGACGCGGCCGTTCAACGACATCAAGTCGCGCCCGGGCCGCAACGGCCAGAGCATCAGCTACGTCGAGGCGCACAGCATCGTGCAGCGGCTCAACGACGCCCTGGCGGGCGACTGGAGCTTCCGCATGCTGGAGCACGACGTGCGCGAGGGGGAGGTCATCGTGCTGGCCGAGCTGCGCACGGGCGAGGTCGTGAAGCAAGCGTTCGGCGGCTCGGAAGTGACGCGGACGCGCGAGGGCAAGGTCGTCAGCCTGGCGGACGACTTGAAAAGTGCCGCCACGGACGCGCTCAAGAAGGCGGCGACGCTCATGGGCGTGGCGTTGCAGCTGCACGGCGTGGAAGAACCGCCCGTGACGCCCAGTGCGCCGCGGCTGGTGCCACCGGTGCAGGACGGCGACGAACCCGATGTGCCGCCGGGTAATCGGCTGACACGTCGGCAAGCCGAGTTCATCGGCAAGCTGGCGCGTGAACGCGGCATGGCGAAGGGTGAAATCGATGCGCTGGCGCGTGAACGGCACGGCACGGCAGCGAACTTCCTGAGCGTCAAGCAGGCGAGCGAATTCATCAAACAGCTGCAGGACGCGGCGTAACTGGAGGTGCAGATGGAGTTCTTGCGGAGTGCGCCCAGGACGGACCTACATTGTTCGGTTTCGCAGGTGAGATCGATGCAATCCTGTGGAAAGCGTTTCGAATACAGGTACATCCTGGGCGCAGAGGCGGAGCACCGCAGCCCCAATCTGGTGCTGGGCAGCGCGGTGCACGAGGCGTTGGCGAGCTACTACGGCAGCATCCGCAACGGCCGCGTGCCGGTCGCGGAAGGGGTCATGGCGGCGTTCAGCGACGCGTTTGACGAGGAGATCGCCAAGGAACCGGCCGTGCTGCTGGAGGAGGGGCAGACGGCTGGTGAGCTGAAAGATGAAGGGGTCCGGCTGGTTGAGGCGTTCTTGCGCGACGTGAAACCGCCCGACCGCGTGTTCTCGGTCGAAAGCGCTTTCGCATGTGATGTAGTAACGCCTGAGACGGGCGAAGTGCTGGAGGAACAGCTGGTTGGCTACTTGGATGCCGTCGTGGAGGACGCCGGCCGGCTGGTCGTCCTGGAGCACAAGACGGCGGCGCGCGCGTGGTCGGCGGATCAGCTGGAGCATGACCTGCAGGTCAGTCTGTACGCGGCCGTGACGGGCGCGGATCTGGTGCGGCTGCAGGTGGCGACGAAAACCAAGGTGCCAAAGTTGCTGACGTACGATTTGACGCGGACCGAGAAGGCACAGGTGGAAGCCGTCAGCGTCGTGTGCCAGGTGCTGAAGGCGATCCGCGCCGGGGCGTTCTGGCATTCGCGCGGGTGGCAGTGCAAGGACTGCGAGTTCAGGGCGCGGTGTGCGGCGTGAACAGGGACGAGGTTGGCTGAGCGCGAGCCTCGTTTCTTACGGTCCATTCGTAACAGTGGTCCTTGACTCCGACCCGACGCCCACCCTCATGACCTTGAATTTCGTTGCTGGCGTGTCGGTAGGAAGCGGTGCGAAGCGACGTTCAGGGGACGCCGAGCCATCGCTCTTGGTTTCATTGCCCCCCTGTGGCCGATGAACCCGCGAGCAATTCGGTGAGCGACGGCAGCATCGGTCCGAACGTAGTGATGTGCCTTGCCGCGAATGACATGAAGTCCAGGTATCGATCTTTGAAGGCCTGCTGCCCGACCGCGCCTTCCATTTCCGCGATTCGAACCAATCCGGCCGCTTGGTCCGCCACAGAAAGTTGTTGTGTCGCGGCTCGCAACTGGTCGAATAGTCCCGTGCCACCGGCGCTCGAGTTTGCCGTCACGCGGCCCGATCGGACGCAGCGCAGTAGGTTTCGGCCGGACAAGGTGCCAAAGTCACCGCGGCCAAAAGCGAATGATACGACCCAGACGGAAACGTCCGGCGTATGTGGCGTCGCTGTCCAGTACCAAGCCGCCGGCGCGCCTGGAAACGTCGCGGGGTCAATTGTCGGCTGGCTACCTGCGGCGATTAGGGAGAGCAGTTCCTCCTTCTCCGGTAATCGCCAGCCACCGCCGTCTAATTCCAGCGCTCGGGAGTAGGCTTTCGCGCTCGACCAGTCGTGAGAATCGCTCCCAACGTGCTGTTGCCAAGTAAGATCAGTTTGGCGGTCGTAGACAGTACCGTTCCGAATCTCATAGCGCCAGGAAGCATCCGAAATAGCTGCAATATTTTGCGCATGGTTCGTCGCCACCGTGCTAGCGGAGCCGTCTGATTGCCGCGACCCCAATCGAACCGCGATGGACGGTGCGCTTGGTTTGAACGCAGAGTCGACTAGCGCACCCACCAAGCCGACGACGGCGGCTACCGCCAGTTCCTGTTGCGCACGTTGAGCCTCTTCGGCGCGTTCCGCTTCAGCGATTGCGCGCTTCGTCGCGGGAACCACGCCGTTGTGAAGAACCATGGCGCCAATCTGATTGAAAAGTCGGAACATGCCACCTCCGGATCGCGGCGTCAGTGCCGCATTCAGAACTCGCGCACTGCGCGCCCATCGTCACAAGTGCAAAACGAATGAGAGGGCGCGGAAGCCACCGCCGGCGCAAGACCCACCCAGCGCCGCCAGGCTTACCCAGAACACCAGCTTGCCAACGGCACGAAGAAGCGCCGGGCGGCGACGTGAAATCACGGACCATGGTGCGCCGCAGCTGGCGCAGGTCATGTGAGACGTCGTGTGCACCAGCCCGCCGCCTGCACCTGTGATCAGCATCCGCAAGCCTCCGGCCGCCATCGACTTGCCCGTTTGCTCCCAGTCAACCTGAGACTGCGTATCCGACCTCGTCGAACCGCAGTGGCGGCACGCATTGCCATATGACCGTGGCTCGCTCAGCCACGAGCCCACGCCCATCACGGCCATCGCGCTGACGAAGGTCTGGATCGGGTAGGCGATGAAGAAGCGAAAGACCTCAATGGGCTCCATGACTTGCTCCCTTTTCAGAGTGTTCTGGCGCAGCGAAAGCCGATCTGCTGGTTGCGTTCGTCGGCGGTGGTGTAGTTGAAAAAGCGATCCGCGGATCGCAAGAAGGACCAGTCAAACCACCAGCTTCCGCCGCGAAGCACGGGATAATCCGTCGGCCCAGCGCTGCCCGCCGCCGGTCCGGTCGGGTCGGTCTGTGGACTGGCGCTGTAAGGGCCATACCAGTCCGCGCACCACTCCATCATGTTGCCTGCGAGGTCGCATGCGCCTTGGCTGCTGTTGCCGTTCGGCTTCGAGCACGGCGTCCAACTGTCGATCGCGTTGCACCCCGAGGTACCTTCGTAGCAGACGGCGTAGGCGCAGGACGCCTTGGTGTTGCCCCACGGGTAGGTCTGGTCCTTGCCACCGCCGCGCGCCGCGTATTCCCATTCCGCCTCTGTCGGCAGGCGCCCGCCCGGGTGAGACCACGCGCAGTACGCAGCTGCCTGAAACCAGTCGGCACAGTTGAGCGGCTGCTGCTCCTTGCCCGAGACGCCCCAGTGGCAATACGTGTCCGCCGAATCCCAGAGCCCTGGTCCTGGGTAGCCGCACAAGAAGCTCGCAGTGTTGTGATCCGAGCACTTCTGGCTCGCACCCAACTGGTCGTAGAAGACCGTGTACTGCGCCACTGTGACCTCTGTCTTGTCCAACTCGAACGCCGACAGCGTCACCTGATGTTGTGGATGCTCATCGGCGTCGCCGGTCCCGGCCGGTGAGCCCATCATGTACGTGCCGCCGGGCAGCACGACCATGCCAAGCGTCGCGCAATCGCCGGCGCACGACACCGCGCTCTCGCCGCAATCGCACTTGCCGTTGCCGCAAGCGTTCGGGACACCCTTGCACGTCCCTGTGGCGCACATGTCGCTCGATGTGCACGCGTTCCCGTCGTCGCAATTCGCGGTGTTGTTCGCGTGCTGGCAGCCGACGGCATCGCACGAGTCCGTTGTGCAGACGTTGCCGTCATCGCAATTCGTCGCGGTGGTGTGCACGCAGGTCCCGTTCGGGTCGCAGTTGTCGGCAGTGCACGCGTTGCCGTCGTCGCAATTCTTGCTTGAACCGGTGCAGGTTCCGCCAGTGCAGACGTCGCCTGTTGTACAGGCACTGCCATCATTGCAAGCGATGCCGTTCGGTTTCAAGGGGTTGTTGCATCCCTGGCCGCTGCAGGTCCCGGCCAAATGACATTGGTCGAGCGCCATGCACACGATGGGCTTCCCGGAACAGCTGCCAGCGCTGCACGTGTCGGACGACGTGCATGCGTTGTTGTCGTCGCATGCCGTCGCGTTCGCGACGTGTTGGCACCCAGATGCTGCTTGGCAGGTATCGTCCGTACATGCGTTGCCGTCGTCGCAAAGGCCGGCAATGACGACGTACAAGCAGCCTTTCTGCGGCTCGCAACTGTCCGTTGTGCAAGGGCTGCCATCGTCACACGCGAGCGACGAGCCGCTGGTGCAAACAGTGCCGATGCAGGTGTCCGCCAGCGTGCATGCGTTGTTGTCGTCGCAAGGCACCTGTCCAGTGGCGGGAGCATGTTGACATCCGAGCGCAGGGTTACAACTGTCGACGGTGCACGGGTTGGTGTCGTCGCATTTCAGTGGCGCTTCCGGTGCGCATGCCCCGCTGGCGCATACCGCTGGCGCGCAGACGTCGACGCTGCACGAGAGGCCGTTCGGTTTCGCGAGCGAGTTGCAAGCCCCGGTGGCGGGCACGCATTGCGCGGTTGCACAGACCCCATTCGCAGCGCCATCACAGACGATCGGTGCTGACGTCGCGCAACTGTACGGCAGCGCCGCCGTGTTGCAGAATTCGACGCCGTTGCACGCGTTGCCGTCATCCGCCACGGCGCAGTCGGTGTCCGTCATGCAGGCGCACTGGTTGCTGGCGCCGATGCAGGCGCCTGCCTCGCAGTGGTCGCCGAGCGTGCAGGGTTCACCGTCGTCACATGCTGTGCTGTTTGGCACATGAACGCAGCCGGCGGCGGCCGCGCAGCTGTCACTCGTGCAGACGTTGGCGTCGTCACAAAGCGTTGCAGCCAGCGGAATCCCCGCGCAAACGCCTCCACCACAGTGGTCGTTGGTCGTACATTTGCTCCCATCGTCGCACGGGGCCACAGCTGACATCGGCAAGTGGCTGCATCCGGCTTGCGGGTCACACGTGTCCTTGGTGCACGGGTTGGCATCGTCGCACATCTTCGCAAGCCAGCCCGGGCAGGCACTGGGAACACAGCTGGCGATCGTGTCGGCACCAACCCCTTGAATCTTGCAGGTGGATCCGTCGCCGCAGGAGCATGCGCCCCCACACGTCGGCTCACATATGCTCTTCGCGTCGCCGCCAAAAGCGACCGACGCGCAGATTTCGTTCGCGTCGCAATCCCCGGACGCTGCGCAGTTCCCGTAGGCCGGGCTGCTGCTGCCGCCGGTGCACAGAGAATTCACGTCAGCACTTTCGCTTGTGTCCGCGTCTGAAAAAACGCCGTCGTCGGTCGAATCGCCGTTGACCGTCTCTACGATGCCGCCATCGCTCTTCGTTTTCATCGCGCTATCAGCATCGCCGGCGGGCGATTGGACGCTGTTGCCGCACGCCAGCAAGGCGACCGCCGACGCTAACCACCAGATCTCGCGGCGGATGATGTGAGTCATGTTGGCCCGACGTCTCCGACTGCGCCAGCCCCGATCTCCATCCCGTCTGGGACATGCCCCGCACTCGTGCCTTTCGCTGCGGCACCTGCGGCCTTGGCGGTCCGGAGGGCTTCGACGCGGGCATCGTCTTTGGCCGCCTCGTCGTACAGTCCTTTCTCAAAATACGCGCGGCCGCGCTTCGCAAACGCATCGACGCAATCAGGCTGCAGCCGAATTGCGGCGTCGCAATCAGCAATGGCGCGATCAAACTCGCCCTTGGCCAGGTAGACCGCTGCCTTCGAAGCGTACGCGTCCGCCGATCTCGGGTTCAGCTCGATTGACTTGGTGAGATCGGTCCACGCGCGGTAGTAGTCGGACAGCGCGGCGTGCAGATTGCCCCGGACGTGGTAGGCGACTGCGCGGACCTTCGGGTCGTCAATTCCGACCGCCAAACTCCGTTCGATATCGGCCATCGCCTCAGCGTGTTTCTTGCACTCCGCCAACGCCCCGCCTCGCAGGCAGAGCATCGTCGAGTTGTCCGGCTGCAACCGCAGTCCGTCGGTCAGTGCAGCAACGGCTTCCTCATAGCGTTCCATCTCGATGAGATAGGCTCCGCGCTGCAGCGCAAGCTTGCCGTCGTTAGGCGCCGTTCTTTGAAGGTTCTCTATCACTTCCGTGGCTTCCTCGTACCGCCTGAGTTCAGCAAGCAACCAGCCAAGCTTTGCTGCAGCCTCATGGGCCGCTTCGTCGTCGAGGCCATTCGCCACCGCGGTCCGCAGTTCGATAACGGCTTCTTCCGCCTTGCCCAACTCTGCCAAGATCATGCCGCGCACAAAGAACGCCCGCGCGGGGGGCGAGTCGAGTTCAATCGCGGCCGTGGTTGCCGCGAGCGCTTCGTCCAATCGCCGTGCGCTCCAGAGGCAGAAAGCCATCGTCGCACGTGCCTCGGCGTCGCGTGGTCTGAGAGCTACCGCGGCGGCGTAGTCCGCCAGCGCCAACGGCAACTCCCTCAGATCTTCATAGGCATACGCACGCAGGAGCCGAGCGTCAAACGGATCCGCGCCGAACTCGATCGCCCTGGTCAGGGGCTCCACGGCGAGCGCCGGAGCCCCTTGTTGGATGCGTGCCTGTCCGAGATGCAGGTGTGCGTCTGCAAAGCCAGGCCGGGCCTTGGCTGCGCGAGCGAAATCGTCGATAGCAAGGTCATCCATGCCGTTCCGGGCCAACGCGATGCCGCGCCAGTACGAGGCGTCCGAATCGTCGGGGATCAATGAGATGACGTCAGAGAATGCCTCGACTGCCAGTTCCAATTCGCCTTCTCCCAAACGCTGCCGCCCGCGCGCGATGCCAAGTGCCGCAAGTTCCGTCGCGTTCTCCGGTTTCAAACATGCTTTCAGACACAGCTTGGTCAACTCGTCGCGTTTGGCTGCCCATTCGGGCCCCGTGTAGCCGAGCGATGTCGCAATCTTTGCGAGCACGGCCCACTCTGCCTCGCCGACTGGGCCGTCGGAGATGGCCAGAACGAAGGCGGATTGGACGAGCCAGTCGCGATTCTCATGACCGGCCAGACCGCGAAAACGCAGTGTCTCCAGCGCGCTTGTAAGGTCGGCCGCGTCGTGTTCGAGCAAAAAGCGCCTAATGTCAGCTTCCTCTCCCCGTGGAAGGCTCTCGAACTCGTCACGGGAGTCCTCAAACCACTTCAATTCTGCCGGAGTCGGTGGCCCATCGGAGCAGGCTACGGTCGCGAGGACATCGAACATGGGGCGTTGGAAAGCAGCCATCCAGTCGCCTGCTCCCGAGCCGGGCAGGTGAAGGCGACAAGTATCCTTGAGCCCGGCAACGGGCGACTGGTTGTCGACCGCCGAACGAAACGGGATCCCGTCTACGATGAATTCGCCCTTGTCATAGGGGCCTAACTGCGTGAATGCGAAGTAGCGCTCGCCCCGCCCTTGGACGAGTGGAACGACGCCAACCCACACGCCATTCTCGCCGGTGCACTCGGGGAAAGCACCGGAGACAAAGCGGCGATCGCCTGCGAACATTACAGCAAGGTGAACCAAATCAAAGTGTTTGTCCGTTCGCACGGAGGCGCGGACCTTGAAACCGGCATCGTCAAGCGCCGCCGCGAGCGCAACGTCTGACCCTAGGACGGGCTCCGACGCTGTTCGCGCGGCGGGCAGCCCTCCACCGTCGATGGCGGCGACGACGGCCCCGAAGAGGCCGACGAGTGCCTCCGCCTGTCGTTGTGCTTGCAGCGCTTCTGCCTCCGCTTCACGTTCGTAGTCGTGATATGCGCTCTTCAAGGCGGGCTTCACGCCGTTGTGAAACAGCATCGCGCCAATCTGGTTGAAGAGTCCGTACATTGGCTGCCTCACGCGGTATTCTTGTGGCTGTTCCGATTCGGCACGAAGGTTGCTGAGAAGGTGACGATACTACCTGCAATGTCCTGATCGCAAGGGTGCATAGAAGGTTCAACCCGAACGATAGCCGTCCGACACTTCCGGCATGGCGACCACCGACGAACTCAAGCACTTCGGCAATAACCTCAAGCAGCTGCGCAACGCGCGCTCGTGGACGCAGGACCACTTGGGCGAGGCCGCCGACGTGAACCCGAAGTACGTGGGCGAGATGGAGCGCGGCGAGCGGAACCCGTCGCTGGACGTGCTGTGGCGGCTGGCGCGGGCGCTCGGCGTGGATGCTGCCGAACTGGTCGGCGACGAACTGACGAGGCTCGATCGTGCGGAGCTGCAGGCGCGGGTAGCCGATGAGCTGTCGCGGCAATCCAATGAAGAGTTGCGCACTTGGCTGCGGGTGGCGCGGTCACGCGTGCGGTAACGGTGACCATGGTGTGCTCGGCCTTGACACGCTTCGCGCGCGTCCTTTGTTTGTATTGCGCGGCTTCGCGCGGCCCTGCGCCGCACGGCACGGCGCAGCACGGCTCTGCGCTGCCCAGCAATGCAAGGCTCGGTTACGACCGAGATGCTGAGGCGGACCGCCCGCCAGAGTCTCGCACCACCAGCGCGCACCGGTCGGTTTGGCCGGCCGCGCTCGGGGTAGCTGCTTCGTTCGGGCACACGTCCGCACATCGCCAGCGGCCGACGGAGCCCGCAGGTGCCGTCACCTTGGCCGCGGCAAATACCGCTCGAGCGCCAGCCTCACCTGCAAGATTCCGTAACCCTGAGCCAGTACAACAACGACGTCGGGCCGGTCAATCGCGAAGAGCTCATCCGTCAGCTTGTGCGCGATGAACTGCTGCAGGCAGATCACAATCTGGTGATTGCCCTTGCGAACTTGGTTTACGAGCGCGTTTGCCTTGCCCGGCGAATTCTTCGGCGTGTCCGCCCACTCGATCGACGCGAAGCGGAACGCCGCCTTCATCGCGGCCATGCTCTCCTGCCTGCTGTCGCCGCCCACGATCACCGCAGCCTTGCCCGCGGTGTAGGCAAAGCCGTACCAGTTCGCGTCGATGGACTTGACCGAGCCTTCATCCACGTCTTCGACCGCCAGCGCCGCTGCCACCGCGCGCGTCACCCGGCACAGTGAGCGGTCATGCACCACATCGGCGAGGCGAGGCTCCAGGATGCGCACAAAGCGCTTGTCGGTCGCCGGGACGTGGTGCGCGAGGAGTTCGTGCAGGCGTTCACTCAGCTGCCCGTTGGTCAGGCTGGGCAGGTCTTCGCGCAGACGCCGGAACGCGTCGTCAACGCTGTACCGGGCCGGTTGCGGAGGCTCGGCGGCAACTATGCCCAGATCCTCCTCCAGGTCCCGCTGCAGTTGCTGAGCATCGTCGAGCCAGGATCCGGACTGCGCGTCGTGCTTGAGGGCGAGCCCCCAAGCGCTGCGATCGATCTTGCCGTCCGTGGTCTCCTTGCGCAGTTCGCGCATCACTTTGCCGGAGCGCCGGTGCAGGACCTCGTCCCGCCCGAGCGCGCCGCCTTCAACATCCTGGATCGCCCGAATCCGCGCCGCTATCCCCTCCACGAGCATCCGCCGGCCGTGCGGGCCCAATCGGTTCCAGGTCTGCACCTCCGCGACCGTCTGCTCGACGCGTTGCAGCAGTTCCGCCAACTGGTCGCGCGTCGTGAGCTGGGCGGGAACGCTGCCCAGTTTCTTTCGCAGCGCGTCGAGGGCTTCGTGCTGCGCCTTCGCGCGGGCCGTCAGCGTCGGAGCCGTCTGCAGCTCGCCGCTCATCTTGGCCTTGAGCAACGCGACCGCAGCGTCGGTGAGCGGAACCGCTGGCGGCGCGGCGGCTTGCGTGGCCGGCACCACGTCTTCGACATGGGGCGGATTCGCCGTGGTTGCGCCGGCTGACGCATCCGGTGCCCGTTCGACCGACGCCTCCACCGGTATTGCTGCGACCAGCGTTTGCACCACATCGGCGGCTGGCGCGGCCGACACCGCACTGTCGGGCGCGAGCAGACGCAAGAGTTCATCGCGTGCCGCCGGCGCTCGGCCTGTCAGCGCGTCAGCAAGCAAAAGCCCTGCCTGGGTCGCCAGTTCTTCAAGTCGCGTGAGAGCCACCTCCGCAGCAATCAGGCGGTCGCGGCCACCGGCACACGACGCGCCGACCGCGACGAGCGCCGCTGTCCATTCGTCGTGGCCGTCGACGAGCGCGGCAAAGACAGCGGCAGCAGACTGGTCCTCGGGCATGAGCATCTCCTGAAGGTCACTCGGGTCGGCAAGGATCGCACAAACGCAGGCATCCGTCGTGCGATTCAGTCCAACTTTTTCACCAGTCATTCTGGGCCTCCCGCCGATCCATCGGCGGAAGTAGTGGCGGCGGCAGGGTGCGCGGGAAAAGCCGGAATGTGGCAGGACGACGAAGGTGTCGACGCTCTACTGACACCCGACACCGCACCAGTCCTTGCCCTGGAATTGCCCGGTCGTGCAGCACTGGTAGCCGTCGCCCTGGCGGCAGTCGCCGGGCAGCGCGCACACCTTCATGCAGTAGTCGCCCGTGTGCTCGCTCTCGCCCGCGCCGGACAGGATGGCGGCGACGCACGCCGCGCCGGTGGGACACACGTCGACCTTGCTGCCGGGCGCGGGGCACTCCGCGATCGTCTTGGCGCAGTAGCCCTTGACCCACAGGTTGCCGGTCAAGCAGGTGCCGTCGGCGCAGTCGGCGGCGGTCTTGCACGGGCTGCCAATCGCGGCGGTGCCCGAGCTGGTTTCGGACGCGGCTTCGTCAAGGGTCACGGCGGCGTCACCAGAGGCCGCAGCAGCGTCGCCAATGGGCGTGGCGGCGTCGGTCGTGTCGGTGGCGTCGCCGGCGGGCGCGACGGCGGAAAAGCACGTGGCGAACGGAAACGCCTTGCCGCCCGACGAGCCGGTCCTGCACACGGGGCGCGCCGCGTTGACCGCAGTGCAGTCGGCGTCGGTCGTGCAGGGCAGCCAGCACCACGCGACAAAGTCGGCGACGCAGCGCCCAGCACCCCCGCCGCACGCGGCGCCGCTTGGCTTGCCGGTGCAGTCCTCGGAGCAGAAGGCGGTGCCGCCGACCTCGCCGCCGACGCAGAAGTCGCTCGCGCAATCGCCGCCGGTGTTGCATGCGTGGCCGAACGCGCCGGTGCCGGGGCTGGTGCAGGCGACAATCAGGATCGTCAGGAACGCTATGGCCTTCATGGACTGGCCTCCGGGCGCGGCGTCATCGGTCCACCACCGCAGCTCGGATAGGTCCCAGCTTGGAGAACCAGAACGAATCACCACCGAACCAAGCCACGAGCTGCCCGACAAGGTCGCTGCCGGAATGCCACGTTGCGACCTTCAGAACATCGCCGTTCCACAGCTGAATCGTGACGCGCCCGCGCTCATCCAAAGCGGTGACTGCCCCCAGTTGGGCGCCACCTTTCCCGTGTGACAGTAGTTCCAGAAACGACTTGGAAACCGGCCGGTCGGAATCGAAGCAAGCGTGCTTCGGCCAGGGGTGTCCCAGCGAGTCGAACCAGGCTGAGCCTCCGTTGTGTCGAACGAAGAAGACGCTCGCGCCACACTTTGAGCAGACGACCGGCCGCGCATAATCATCGCCATAAGCGAAGATGATGTCCGGTTTCGCAGACCGCGCCAAGGTCTTCGCTTTGACCACTGCGTTTTCGACTGGGCTGCCGCTGCACTTCCATCCACCGCCATCGTGGATTGGAACGCGCCGGCCATCGACGTAGCGGAACTGAACTCTTGCGCCACACTTGCTGCACGTGCTCATCGTCGGTCTCCGCAAAGCTCCCGGGCACGCTGAGACGCCGAATTACTGCAAGCCGCTTTCAAGAGGCACCGTGCCTCGGTCGACGCAGCGTAGATGACACACGACACGATCTGCAACGCGTGGATTGGCGAAAGTGTCGGCCGCGGCGCGGGCGGGTCAGTGACCGTGTTCCCACGTCAGAAAGAATCGCCGCGCGTGTCGTCCCGGCTCGCCGTGGCCGCCAACTGTGCATCCAGCTCCGACAGCCAGGCCGTGACAGCGGCACGCAGGCCTTCAAGGTCCTGCAGCTGCACCTTCGCGCCATCCTCGTGCGACTCGCCCCGCATCGACGCCGGTGTCACCGCCGGCAACTGCCCCACCACCCGCTGCAATTCGTGGAACGCCTTCACGGCCGGCGCCATCGCGGGCCTGCCGCGCAGCCGCTTGCCCGGCACGACGACCTGCCGCGGCGGGATGAGCGCCTCCAGCTGTTTGACGGTGCACCGCTCGGCGATCGTCCGGCGCGCCAACTCGACGCGCGCCGCGGGATCGCGCACGTGCACCAGCATCCGGTGCTGGCTCAGCGGAATCCGTTGCGCGTCGTCCTGGCCCAGCAACAGGACATTCTCGTGCAGCGCGACCGCGTACCACAGGCTGCTGGCCGAGATGCCGATGTCGCGCCGTGCCGCGAGCGCGCGGAACGATGCGTGCGTGCGACCCACGGCCGCAAAGTTGTCGTAGCTGCCGCCGTACAGCGCGTCCAGCACGACCCTGCCGACCGCGAGCAGCGTCATCAGCCCGCCGGCCGTGTAGGTGCGGCGCACGTTGGCGGCGACGCTGTCGACCAGCTCGGCGTCCGCCACGACCTGGCCGGGCAACGGCGTGCCGTCGACGACCGTGAGCGTCATTCGTGTGTGGTTCCGCGTCGTCATCGAGCGCTCCGGCGGGGCACATGGCCCGATGGCGTGGTAGGCGATCGCGGCGAGAAATGCAATCGGCGGAAATGAAGGGCTGAGTGCCGTGGGTGTCGATATTTTCGATCTGCATTATCACTACTGATACGGGGATCAAAAATCAGCACCGCGGGGCAGTTGTCGAGTCGGTGCCCTGGAGTGCAACGGGTTGAAACGTAAGAAGACAAACGAACCTGCCGGGCACTGTCCAGATGTGGACGGCGCTCCGCGGGCTGGTCGCCTGTTGCTGTGGCGGACGCCTGGAACGGCACGCGCACGATCACGGGCACTTCGCACTGCGGGTCCCAGACGAACACGCTGGTGTCGAGAGCCACTTGTCCTATTTCAACATGAAGTGCTACTCGCCTCCGCCAAAGCCGACGACGTAGGCCGGTGTGGCGCGGAAGTTCAAGTGGTCGCCGCTGCTCACCCGCCGGTGTCGGTGACGTACCTCGGAATCTGCCGTCGCCCGTCACGCCGCCATGGTCAGCACTTCCACGAGCGCGCCGCGTTGCCGTGCCGATGCCGCCATCTCGTCAAGCGCCAGCGCGGTCGCGTTGTCCAGCCATTCGTCGCCGCACTGATCGCACACACGGGCGGGCACGTCGCGCACGACCAGGACGCCCTTGCCCAGATCGACCGACCATGTTGTGCGCCCCGCGACAAAGCTGCCGCCGCACAGTGGGCACGAAGCGGATTTTGCGAGCTTCTTCATGGCTGTTTCCGTGTCCGGAAGTCCGGCGGTAGAAACCGGGTGTCGTCCGGCTCGTACAAGGTAATGATATACGCCTCCTCCGCAGCCGCGTCCAACGCGACGACGGCATGGAGCGCGCGGCCTGCGATCTTTCCGAGCACCAACGCGGTCGGTCGCGGACGTTCGGCGGAGTAGTCTTCGATGACCTCGCCGGTGCGGATGGCGGTCAGGACGGCGGCGATGGCAAATCCGCGCTCGACCGCGCGTTGCTGCGCGTGGAAGTGCCAAACCACGTCGCCGGCGGTGATGCAGCGCGCGAGCAGGAGCTGGTTGAAGGGCGTGGAGGTCAGCATGGTGGCTCAGCCTCCGAAGCCGATGACGTAGCTGTGTGCGGTGACCCAAAAAGGCGGGTTGATCCCGAGGCCGATAGGCGTTCCGAGCATGTCCACCTGCTGAACTTGCCTGCCACATTCACCGTCCTGGCAGCGCCGGACCGTCCGGCACCGCGCCTGGACCGAGCATGACCTGCTGTTCGCGACCTGTCGAGGCCCAAAAGCGTGTGGTTTTGGGCCACTCAGGCGCACCAGTCCACCCGCGGCCGGCTTCTTCGCCAGTCCACACGTTGCACATCCTGTCGCGCGTCCGCTAAGCTGCAGCGTCCAGGGCGTCCTGGAAGGGCATTGGGGATGAAAGTGCGGCTGGAGATCGCGGTGAACCAGGAATTTGTGGAGCCGTGCGTGGCCGCGATCATTGAAGGCGCGCGGACCGGGAAGGTCGGCGACGGCAAGATCTTCATTACGGACCTTGTCGAATGCATCCGGATTCGCACCGGCGAGCGCGGTGGCGTCGCCGTGGGGTAGGTTCGCCTTCCGCTGGACGTGTTAGGCTCGCGACTTCCGCCGCCTCAGGAGCCGCCGATGCCTTGGTTGATGTCCGCCATCTATGACCGTTTCATGGCCGCGTCTGAGGAGGCGTGCCTCGGCCAGTGGCGCCGAGACCTGCTCCTGGACCTTTCGGGTGACGTGCTGGAGGTCGGCGCGGGCACGGGCGTCAACTTGCCACACTATCCGCCTGCCGTGACGCGCCTCGTGCTGAGCGAGCCAGATGTGACGATGGCCCGCAAGCTGGAAGCCCGCCTCCAGATTGCGCCGCGCGCGGGAGCGGAAATCGCCATCGCGGACGCGGAGACTTTGCCGTTTGCCGACGCGAGCTTTGATGCCGTTGTCGCGACCTTGCTGCTGTGTTCGGTCGCGTCGCCGGCCCAAGCGCTCGCGGAGATGCGGCGTGTCCTGCGACCGGGCGGCGCGTTCGTGTTCCTGGAGCACGTCGGTGCGCCGGAGGGCACGTCGCGGCGGGCGTGGCAGGGGCGAATCGAGCCGATGTGGAAGCACGTCGCGGGCAATTGCCACCTCACGCGCCAGACGCAGGAGGCCATCGCGGCTTCCGGTCTGCTCGTGGGCGACGTCCAGCAGGCGAGCATGCGGCGCGCTCTCCCGTTCCTGCGGCCGACCGTGCGCGGTGTGGCGCGCAACCCGGGGTAGACAAGCTGACCGAATTCCAACGTCACACCCTCCGAGACCGCGGCGTGCCATCGGAGGTGCAAGCTCTCGGTTCTAGTCGGAAATGCAACAGGCCGATAGGCGTTCCGAGCATGTCCACCTGCTGAACTTGCCTGTCACATTCGTCGCCCTGGCAGCGCCGGACCGTCCGGAGCCGCGCCTGGGCCGAGCATGACCTGCTGTTCGCGACCTGTCGAGGCCCAAAAGCGTGTGGTTTTGGGCCACTCAGGCGCACCAGTCCACCCGCGGCCGGCTTCTTCGCCAGTCCACACGTTGCGCGTCCTGTCGCGCGTCCGCTAAGCTGCA
>CAIYWC010000011.1 GCA_903929795.1 uncultured Myxococcales bacterium
AAGGGGAGCGGCTCACAAGTCCGCGCTCGCGTGCGGTTTGTGTCCCGACAGGTGGCCCACAGCCGTGGTCCGCCTCGCGTTCTGCCGATGGGGCCGCCGACGCTGCACCGATCCTGGCGCGAGGTTTCCCATGGCCATGTTTCGCATCCTCTTGATTTCGATTGGTTTATTCGCCCTCGCCGCGTGCGGCAGCACCACCGCCGCCAGCAGCCCGGACGACGCGACGAGCGGCGACGCTGGCGCCGACGGCAGCAGCGACGGGTCCGGCGGCCTCGCCATCAGCGGCGTCTGGTCCAGCAGCTTCGGCGGCTATTCGGAGATCTCCGCCAGCGCCTGGGACGACGCCGCCATCGTCAAGCTGGACGCCAGCGCGCGTGTCGCGATCACGCAGAACCCCGCGACTGACAAGTACAATCCGTCGCAATTCAGCAAGCTCGTCTGGACCGAGCCGGCCGGCGGCAGCTTCTACTACTGCACCGTCGACTACGGCCTCGCCACAGCCGATCTCGCCAGCGCCACGACCAAGACCGCCGACGACAGCGCGCCCGACAAGTCCGGCTGCGGCGGCTTCGCGTGGACCAAGCTGACCAGCGCCGCGCCGATCGAAATCGCCGGGAAATACAACGACAACTTCGGCGGCAAGTCGGTGATCTCCAGCCGCTATTGGGACACGTCCTGGCTGTACCAATTCGATAACACCAAGCGTTTCGCGATCATGCAAGCCGCCGCCGACGCGACATACAACCCGTCCAAGTTCAGCAAGGTCGTCTGGACCGCGCCCGTCAGCGGCAGCTTCTACACCTGCACCGTCGACTACGGCTTGGATTCCGCGGCCTTGGCGCTTGCCACTACGCTCACCGCCGACGGCAGCGCGCCCGACAAGTCGGGCTGCGGCGGTTTCTCCTGGACCAAGCTGACGCCGCAATGAGACGCAATACGCTGTTTTTATTGCTGCTTGGCTGCGCAACCGCGCCGGCGGGGGACGATCTGCCGCCGCCATTTGCCAACCGCGTCGTCTCGGTCAAGTACGGGCCGGGCGCGAGTTTTGGCCAGGACAAGATGCCGGGCATCGTGCTCGGTCCGCCGCAAGGCGCGGGTCCGGATGGCGGCAGCCTCGACGTCGTGTCGCTGGGTACTGGTGGTGAAATTGTATTGGCATTTGATGGGTTGCAGCTCGTCGACAAGCCGGGACCGGACCTGATCGTGTTCGAGAACGCGTTTCCCGGCTGGCCGGAGACCGGCTACGTCGCCGTCAGCGCCGATGGCGTCACGTGGCACGAATGGCCGTGCGCTTGGCAGGACGGCGCCCACGAATTCCCCGGCTGCGCGGGCGTGCATGCGGTGCTGGCGAATTCGGACAATGGCGTCGATCCGACCGATCCGCTGCGCGCAGGTGGCGACGCGTTTGACCTCGCGGATGTCACGGTGACGACGGCGCGCTACGTGCGCATTCGCGATTCCGGCCACAATCCGACGGATCCGCCTGGCGCGGGTTTCGATCTCGATGCGATTTCGCTCATTCACGTCGAGGCGGGCCCGTAGGCGCTACACACCTGACTCAGCGTAAAAGTCGGGCTTGGTCTGGCAGAGCTGTCGCATTTCGGACTGGGACCGCGAGCGTGCACCGCCGGCGGCACGCCGCGGATCCGGAGGCTGTGATGTTCGCACGCGGTCAGCGCGCCTACGGCCAGTCCGCCAGCCCGAGCAGCGTCGGGTTCTTCTGCCAGCGGTCGCGCACGGTCTGCCAAAACTGCGGCCGCTCGCCGGCGACGATGTCGTCCAAAATATCCAGTGATTCCGAGGCTTTTGCATCCACGCCGCTCGCCGCTGCCTGACGCTCCAGGCTCGCCCGCGCGATCGTCAGGATCTCCGCCGCCAGCGCCCGCAAGTGCCAGTCCCCCGCCACGCCGTCCAGCGCGTGCTTGCACGCCAGCGCGCGCAGGCCCGCCCGATCGACGGTCTTGTCGCCATCGCGCAGTAAAACCAAGCACTTGCGCCGCGCTTCGCCGTCGTAGAACAGCCCCTTGGTCAGCGCGGGCAGCGACGGCAGCGCCTCGGCCGGCACCACGTCGGCCTGGCGCAACTCCAGGTATTTCTTGAGCCGCACGTCCGGGAACATGGTCGACGCGTGTAGCTCCCAGTCCGCCAGCGTCGGCCGCCGGCCGTGAAAACCGCGCTCAAAGAACTGCCGGAACGTCATCGGCGCGTCGAACAACTCCTGGTGGCCGTGCGAGCCATCCTCGTGCGCCACGTCCAGGAAATACATCGGCACGTCCCAACACCAGCGCACATAATCCTCAATGGTTGCATGGGGATCAAAGGCGAACCGGCTCACGTCGCATCGCGCATTGTCCACGTCCGTCCACAGGTGCGCGCGAAAGGTCGCGAAGCCGGAATCCTGACCGTGGCGAATCGGCGAATTGGCAAAAAGCGCAATCAAAATCGGCGAGAGCAGGTGGCCCAGCCGCATCATCTCCATCGCTTCGTCCGCCGACGAGAAGTCCATGTTCGTCTGAACCGTGCACGTCAGGTGCATCATCTCCAGACCCAGCGAGCCGACCATCGGCATGATCCGCCGCATGATCCCGTACCGGCTCTTGGGCATCTTCTGGCAATTCTCCACCGTATTCAGCGGGTTAAAGCCTATGTGCGCCAGCTTGACGCCCAAATCCGCGGTCACGTCCGCCAGCTCCGCGAGGTGCTGGTCCAGCTCCGCGCGCATGTCCGCGACCGTCGCCATCGGCGCGCCGGACAGCTCAAATTGCCCCGCCGGCTCCAGCGAAATCGACGCCATGCCGCGGGTCAGCGCGATTGGCTTGCCGGCTTCCCGGTACGGCGTCCAGCCGTGGCGCGCCGCCAGCCGGTCCAGCAGCGTGTGAATCGAGGCGTGGCCCTCATACGGCAGCGTCAGGCCATCGGGGCCAAGCGCGAACCGCTCGAATTCCGTGCCAATCTTGAAAGCGCTCGGCGGCTTTGCGCCACTGACGACCCAATCGACGCAGTCCTGGACGGACGTGACGGGCGGCGTGATGCCGGATTTTTGCGGAGCGGACATGGGATGAGCCTCGAGCGACGCCGGCGGCGCGGACAACCTACAACGTCAGTCGTAGTAGAATTGTTCCGCACGGCCAAACGTAATCGCGCCAAACAGTTGAATCACGACGGAAAGCGCGATCAGCGCCTTGACCTTGCGGTTGAGCGTCGGCACCCGCAGCGCGAACACGCCGAGCAGCGGCGGCAGGAAATCCATGGCAAACCGGTAGGAAAACTGCTGCCAGCCGTCGTTTTGGTAAAACAGCCCGGGAATCGCCACCGCCGCCACGGTCCACAGCAGGTGGCGCGCCAGGGCGTCCCGACGCGGCGACTCCGCCGTCGCTGCCGGAGCGCGTTGGCCCAGCAGCACAAGAAACGCCGGGCTCGACGTCAGCAAGCCCAGGCCGTGCCGCGTAATGAGAATGACGGGCGTATCTGCAACGAATTCAGGCATATTCAGCAGCGCTGTGCCGAGGTTGTGGTTCAGGAAGGCAAACGAGAACAGCCCGTGCTCGCGGGTCGGCCCGCGCGTGCCTTCCAGCAAGTACAAGTGCCCAAATTCCGTTGGATTTTCCCAGCGCGCCCAGTTGAACCACGCCAGAATCGCGCCGATGACCGCCAGCGGCAGGACAAAAAGCGTCAGCTTCTTCAGTGCCTCCGCAACGCCCGCGCGGCCCTGGCCGCCCAGCCAGCGCCCGTCCGGCCACAGCACTTCCAGCGGCAGGAACAGCCCGGCAAACAGCAGCGGCGTCCGCGTCGCGACGCCCAGGCCCAGCAGCAGCCCGGCGAGGAAAGGCCGCCGGCCGCCGTCCGCCGCGAGAAGGTAGCCGAGGTGGAGCGTCATGCCGATTACCATCGCGGTGAACCAGACTGACGCGTGCGCCGACACGAAAAACGTCGCGGTGCCAAAGGCCAGAAACGCGGTCAGCCACAGCTGGTCGCCCAGCCCGTGCGCCACGAGCCCCTGGCGCCGCAGCCGCGCGAGCCACAGGAAGGTCAGCAGTGCGGAAAACGCGGCAAAAACAATGGTGACCAGCACGTCGTTGGTCCTGTAGTGCCAGATCCGCGCCAGCGGCAGCATGATGATCGCCGGAAACGGCGGAAAGGACACCTGGTAGACCACGTCATCGCATTTGCGCCACGGCAGCTTGGCGTCGCAGCCGGTCTTCAGGTCGCGCGTCACGTCGATGATCATCAGCCGGCCGTCGAGCGTGTGGAACTCGTTCTGGCGCGGCCCGGGCACGTCCTTCCAGGGAAACACGCCCTTGACCTGTTCGCCGCCGCGCAGCGTCAGCACCCGGTAGCTCGCCCAGTCGTTCCAGCCGCTGCCCTTGAGCTGGCGATTGACGGCGTCCTGTAAGCCTGCTGGATCACTCGGCTTTTGCGCCTGCCCGGCAACGCGCCGCGGCGTGTCCGTGTCCAGCCGCCCGTGCAGGAAGGACTCCGCCATGTCGACAAAATGGAAGTGCGGGGACGGCTCCAGCAGTGTCTGGCCGCAGACCGCGCCGTACACGAGCAGCGCGCCGACGAAAATCGCCAATGCCCACTTGCGGTTGCGTTTGCGATCGAGGTCGTGTTGCATGGCGCGGTGACGTCGCCGCGTGGGCGCGGGGGCGCAAACGTTAACGGGCGGTGGCCGTTCGGTCAATTGCGACCCCCGCGCGCGAATGCTAATCTGCCGACGCGGGAGCCCGGGTGTCGGGGACGGGCGGGAGCAGCGATGGATCGGCGGACCAAGGTGATCGTGGCCCTGTTGTTTCTGGCGCTGCTCGCCGTGGCAAGTGGGCTTTGGCGGCGCTTTCAGCCCGCGCCTGCTCCGGCGAGCACCCAAGTCAAGGCTGACGGTTACCGGATCCTGACTTCAGGCATGGTGGAGGCCGCTGACGAGCACCGCGCCGTGATCGCCGAGGCGATGCAGGTGCCCAACGAGGTCGAGGCGGCCGAAGCGCAGAGCCGAGCGGCGTCGCAGGCGCTGGTCCAGCCGCCGGCACAGCCCACGCCGACCCTCGATCGCGGCTCGCAGGTTGTCTTGCCGGCCGTGCCGCGTTCGCAAGAGGTGCTGATCGGCTTTTCCGGCGGCGAAGTGGGCGACACGGATCCCTGTGGCTGCGCGCATAACCCATTGGGCGGATTGGCGAAACGCGTGCATTTATGGCAGCAGCAGGTGCGAGCACACCCCAACGCGCTGGCGTTCGACGTCGGCGGAATGATGGTGCCGAACATTCCCGATACCGCCGACCGGCCTGGGGAAGCCGTTGCGCGTGCGGACGTCTACCTGCGGGCGATGGCGCGTGCCGGCTACGCGGGGCTGAACGTGGGCGCCCACGAGCTGGCGCTTGGCCTGACCGATCTGCGGCGGCTGGCGGCGGCAAACCACATCGCGCTGCTCTCCGCGAATTTGTACGATCAGGAAGGTAAGCCCGCATTTCAACGGACGTTTATCAAGCAGCTCGGGCCGCTGAAGGTCGGCGTTTTCGGCCTGATTACCGCCCAGCCGGGCGACATCCTGAACACCATGGAGAAGCAAAGCCTGCGGCTCGAGACGCCGAACACGGCCGCCGCGGCGGTCGTCAAGGAGTTGCGGATGCAGGGGTGCGACGTGGTCATCGCGCTGTCGCAGCTGTCGCGCGTGGAGGTCGATTCGCTGATGGCCCAGGTGAGCGGCATCGATCTCGTGCTTGGCTCGGGCAACATGGACCTGACCAACCAACTGCTGGCGGACGGCGACGGCTTCTTTGCCGACACGTTCACAAAAGGCAAGTACATGGGACTCTTGACGATTTCCGCGCGCAGCAAAGGGCGGCTCTATGCGGCGAACATGAGAGCGGCGTTGAACGCCCAGCGCGCCGAGCTGGCCGCGCAGGTGCAGTCGCTCCAGATGCAGATCGAGCAGTCCGGCAACCCGAGTGCGCCGGTGAAGTTGAGCAAAGAGGGGCGCGAGATCATCGACCACCAGCTGGCGGCGCTGCGCGCGCGGATGCAGCGCGTGACGCTGGAGCTGGACGCGGGACCGAACGCACCGGAGAAGGCGAACACGGTCGAGCTGGAGATGGCGCCAATGAGTCAGGAACTGGTGGACGA
Source organism: uncultured Myxococcales bacterium (assembly GCA_903929795.1). Taxonomy (GTDB): domain Bacteria; phylum Myxococcota_A; class UBA9042; order UBA9042; family UBA9042; genus CAIYBN01. The sequence goes on from CAIYWC010000011.1 coordinate 6,115, forward strand.
TCCCGAGACGCTCAAGTGGCTGGACAAGCTCAAGGTCAAATATCCCAAGATTCCAGGGCGTTGAGCGTCAAGACAGCCGCAGCAGCGCGCGGGCCTCGCGAATCGTCGCCAGCTGCCGCCCTGCGCGCTGCGCCAGCTCCGCCGTCGCCGTCACCAGCTCGTACGACCCTTTCGCCAGTACGCCTTTTTGCACGTACAGGTTGTCCTCCAGGCCCACGCGCACATGCCCGCCCACCGCAATCGCGTGCGCAGCCAGCGGCAGCTCGTGGCGGCCAATCCCGGCCACTGACCAGGTCGCGCCGTCCGGCAGCAGCGTGCGCAGGAAGTCCAGGTGCGCCGGCGTCGCGCCCATGCCGCCCGCCATGCCCAGCACAAAGTTGAAGTGCCCCGGCGCCGCGATCGCGCCTTCGCGCATCAGCCGCACCGCAGCGTCCACCATGCCGGTGTCAAAACACTCGATCTCCGGCACGACGCCGAACTGCCGCTGGCGCGCCGCGATCGCGCGGATCATCGGCGGGCTGTTCAGGAACACGTCGTCGCCAAAATTCACCGAGCCCGTCGTCAGCGTCGCCATGTCGGGCTTGAGTTGCAGGGCGTCGGCACGCTCCGCCACCGTCATCCCCACCGCGCCACCTGTAGAGAATTGCAGGATAATGTCGCAGCCCGCGCCTCGGATCAGCGCCACGGTCTCGGCAAACAGCGCCGTCCGCTGGCTCGGCGCGCCGTCCGGCTCGCGCATGTGCAGGTGCACCATCGTCGCGCCGGCCGCACGGCAGCGGATCGCCTCGTCAGCCAATTCCTGAGGCGAATATGGCACATACGGCGTGTCCTTGCGCGTCACTTCCGCGCCGCAGATCGCCGCGGTGATGATCAGCGGTTGCATCGGCTAGCTCTTGCGCTGCAGGTTCAGCGGCACCACGCACGTGCCGCTCGCGCGGACGACGACGAGTGGCGGATCCAGCACGTCCGCGGCCGACGGGTTGATATCGGGCCTCGGCGCGATGATCTTGCGGGCGATGAACGTCATTTTTCGACTCGTTTTGCCCACTTGCACGATCTCGCCCTCGGCCTCGATGTAGTCGCCGGCGTGTACCGGCGCGAGGAATTCGACGCTGTCGTAGGCGCGAAACAGCCCCTCGTCGCCGTCGTTGCGGATCAGCAGCTCGGTCGCCACGTCGCCAAAGAGCGCCAAAATCCGAGCGCCGTCGACCAGTTGGCCGCCGTAGTGCGCATCGTGGCTTGACATGCGCAGGCGAATCACTGTTTTCATGCGTCCTCCGCCGCGCAGGATCGCACGCGCGCGCGGGCTTGCGCAAGGCGGGGGCCAACGATGACTGGGCTGGAATCAGGGGACGCCGCGTGGCCGGCGTTCTGGGACGTGCTGCTGGCGATGCCGCTGCCGCCGCACGTGGCGACGCCGATCGCTGCGCCGCTGGACGATGAGTTCGATTTTCTTGCGGAGCCCGCGCAGCAACCGGCACCGTTGCCGATCGCGGACGAGACCGTGCCCAATCCGGCGCGGCTGGCGCAGCTGGCGGTGTTTGAAGCGCGCCTGCCGTACCTGGCGCAGGCCGTGGTTCCGCTGCAGGAGGCGCTGCGCGATGACCGGCGCCTGGATCGCCTGGACGCTGCGGGCGCGCTGTGGCTGTTTCGTGTGCTGCTCTTGGCGCCGGCGGCTGCGGTGCCAGAGCATGGCGCGCTGCTGCGGGTGATCCAGCGGTCGGCGCGTTCGCCGAACCCGACGCTCGTCGCGCTGGCGGCGGACGTCATCGCGCACCTGGACGCGCGCGCGGCGCAGCTCGACCTGGTGGCGCGGCTGCACGCCGATCCGCGCAGCCTCGGTCACGCGGGCGTGGATCGCGTGCTGGCGTGCCTCAAGCAGGTGGCCGACGGCCGGTGCGTGCGGGAAATGGAGACGCTGCTGGTGGAACGCGGTGCGGACCTGAGCGACGTCCACGCGTGGCAGGCGCGGCATATCGTCCAGGTCATCCGGCGGGCGGGGCGCAAGTAGCGGTAGGCGCGTCGGCGGCTACGGGTGTGGCTGCCTCGCTCGACTTGCCCGCCGCGCGTGCTATACATGATTGCCAGTGGGCGAGACCAAACCGCTCAGGCGGGGCCGGTCGTATTCCGGACTGGACCGCGAGCGCGCTCCTCCGGAGACAGGCCGCGGGCGGCGGACGCTTCATCTCGCACGTCGGCCCAAGTGAACGCCTTCCGCCCCGGAGGTTTTGGACGTGCAGCCGGCGGTACACAAAACACCCAAGCCGCGGCGCGTGACGTGGCGGCGGGTGGTCGTCGGGCTGTTAGTGCTCCTGACGCTGCTGGCGGCGGGCCTCGCGCACACGGCGGCGCACCTTGAGGCGCCGTGGCTGCGGCAGCGTGTTCGCAGTGCGGTTCGCGATGCGTTGCATATCGATGTGGATTACCAGCGCGCGCGGCTGGGCTACAACGGCATCGAGCTGCGCGGCCTGTCGCTGGCGTCGCCGCCGCCGGATCGCGACCTCGCGCCGGAACTCCTGCACGTCGATCGGCTGACGCTGTGCTGGAACCTCGCAGATTTACTGCCTCATCGGCTGCGCCACGTCGAGATCGACATCGCGGGCGTGGCGCTGAACGTCGTGCTGGATCGCCAAGGCGTATCCTCACTGGAGCGGCTGCTGGCCGCGCTGCCGCCGACGCCGCAGAAGCCGCCGACGCCGTTGTCGCAGCTGTTTGGCGCGCTGCACACGGCGCCGCTGGTGCGGGTGGATGTGCTGCACATCGGCGGCGTGCGGGCGCGCGTGGCGCGGCGAGAGGCGCAAAGCGGCGTGCAGCACGTGTATCTGGGCGAGCTGACGCTGGACGGCGCCGGGCAAACGGGGCCAGACGCGGGCGTGACGCTGCGCTTGGCCGGCGCGCACCTGCAGCTGGAAACGACCGGACTGGCGCCCGACGCGGCGCTCGCGCCAGCGCTGGACCTGTTGCCGTGGCTGGCGCCGCTGCGGTCGGGCACCGGTGTGCTGCCGCTGACCTGGGTGGCGGACGTCCAGCTGGCCGCGGATCGCCTGACGCTGGCGACGCGGCTGGAGGCGGGCGCCCAGTCGCTGCTGCACCTGGAGCTGGCGGCCGAGCCCCGGCCGCAGACACGCGAGCTGTGGGTCAGTCTGACGCACCTCGACCTGCTGGACTGGCTCGCGCTGCAGGCCGAAGTGCGGGTGGACGATGCCCGGAGCCGCGCGGACGTGGACCTGACGTTGGCCGTGGACGTGCCGCCCGCGGCGCTGCCGGCGATTGACTTTCGCGGCGCCAAGCTGGCGCTGGCGGGCAGAGGCCTGCATTTGACCCGGGATCCGTCGGCGCTTGCGCTGGCGGGGCTGCGGCTGGAGCTGGATACGCCGGGCGCGACGCTGGCGCGCGCGCACGTGGGCGCGGTGCACCTGCTGGTGAACGCGTCGCTGGCGGGGGGCGCAGATCTGGCCGGCGATGCATCGCTGACGGTTGCGCGCGCGACGGCGCAGGAGGCCGCGGGCGACGTGACGGCGACGGACGCGGGTTTCACGGCTCAGTGGCGGGTCGCGCCGGGCGGTGTGACGCTGTCGGCCGAAGGCAAGCTTGATCTGCGCGCCCGGACGGCCGATGGCGAGGAAACGCTGCGGGCGACCGTGCGGACCCGGCTGGCGGCCGGTGCGGCGGATCTCGCGTCGCTGCTGCGCGAGCGTCTGGCCGCGCTGCGTTTTTTGTCGGCCGAAGTGGCCTTGCAGCGCGGTGCGCTGGTCGCGCACGGCGAACGGCTGGCGTGGGACGAACTCGGCGTCGCCGTTGCCTTGCCGCCCCTGGCGCGCGAAACGCCGACGGTGTACCGGATGGCCGCCGCAGGCAGTGTTCAGGTGTCCGCCGCGCACGTGCTGGACAATGCGGGCGAGCCGCTGGTCGATTTGGCCAGCGCAACGGCGACGCTGACCGACGCGCGCATCGACTTGGAGACGCCGCTGCGGAGCACCGGCACCGTGCACCTTCAGCTGACCGGCTTGGCGGACGCGAGCGGCGAGATCGCCAAGCAGGTCGACGAGGTGAGTTGGAACCTTGTGTTCGAGTTGGGTTTTTCTTTGGTGGACCGCATCGCGCCGCTCGCTGCGCTGCGCACGCTGGTCGACTGGCGCATCCTGCACGTCACGGGCCACTCCAAGGGCCACGCGACCCAGCTGAGCGGGCTGCCGGTGGTGACACAGGATTCGGTTTTTTCCATGACAAATCTCAAGTTGCCGCGGCGCGCAGAGGTCCACCGTCTGGACGTGTCGCTCCGGAGCGAAGGCCAAGGACTGCGGCAAGTTGCTGATTTTGCGCTGAATGCCGACATCGCGCGGATCGGTCCGCTGCGGCCGGGCGGCAAGCTGACCGCGACGGGGCACTTGGACCACAATCCGGCGACGCGTCGCGTTGCGATGAAGCTGGAGGCGAAAGGCCCGCGCGGGCTGGATGCGTTGCTGGACCTGCAGGGCCGCGCGGAGGGCGGGAATCTGGCGTACACCGTGCTGGCGACGGCGCGCAATGTCGCGGCGTTCCTGCGCGGGCTGTCGGCGGCGGATCGCGGCGCGCTGTGCCTGCTGGACCCGGATCTGGCGGCGAAGCTGGACGCCAAGGGCTCGCTGACGGGCGGCGCGCAGGTTTTTGACCAGAAGCGGCCCGCCGGCCTGGACGGGCACCACGCGGTGTCGCTGGCGGTGGCGTCGGTGGCGTGCAAGCGGCCGCAGGGGACGGTCAGCCTGACGGAGCTGGACCTGGCGCTCGACGCGACGCTGCACAAGGGCGCGGGACAGGCCGACGTGCGCATTTCGCTGCCGGACCTGGACGCCGCGGCGGGCAAGCACGCGCTGCAGCTGGAGGAGTTGGAGCAGCACGTGGCCGCGGAGCTGCGGATCGACGGCACGGTGCACCTCGCGGCGGACGGCAAGCTGGGCCGGCTGACCCAGGACGCGCTGCCGACGGTGCCGGTGCGCGACTTGACGTGGCTGGTGCGCGGCTGGTCCGGGCCGGAAGGGGCGCGGCTGGAGCGGTTTGAGCTGGTGAATCCGCCGACCGGGACGCGGCTGGAGCTGCACGGCGGCCTCGATCGCGCGGCGTTGCGGCCGCCGAAGGTGACGGACGCGGACGTAAACGGCCTGGTGCCCGCGACCCTGCCGACGACGGCAGCGACGGATACGACTGAGCCCGTGCCCGGCCGCCTCGGCCTGAACGTGATGGGCGCGCTGCGTCAGGATCTGGCCGCGCTGGCGCACGACAACGCGCAAGTGACGGCGCGCGGCGTGGTGACGGTGCCGATTCGCCTGGAGTCGGGCGATCTGGTGGTCTTTCACACGGAGGCGCGCGTGCACTTTGATCACGTGGACTTCGGCCTGCCCAAGGCCGGTTTGCTGATCCAGGATGTCCACGGCGACATGCCGATCGTCGAGACGTTTACGCTCGTGCCGCAGTTCCAGCTGCTGGGCGGCGGCGAGGACGACGCGTACGCGCGCTGGCGGTTTTCCGAGCATCAGCCGTTCTTGCGGCGCAGCGATTTTCTGAGCATCGCGAAAATTCGCTATGCGGACACGGAGTTGGGGCCGATCGCCGGCAACGCGGGCATCGACCGCGACGTGTTTCGCATGGACCAGCTGGAGGCGACGCTGCTGCATGGCCAGGTCACGGGTCAATGCATGGTGCTGCTGAACGGCGAGGACACGCACGTGCAACTCCGCGGCAACGCGACCGGGCTGCAGGTAGCCGGCAGCGATGAGCGGTTTGACGCCAACGCGGCGCTCGATTTTCTGCCGGCGCGTCGCGCGCTGGACGGGCGGGCCGAGATCCTCAATATCGGGCGCAAGCATTTGGAAGCACTGCTCAATCTCTGGGATCCGTACGGCGAGGACGCCCAGTCCAACAGGCTGCGAACGTTCCTGCGGCTTGGCCACCCGCAGCGGGTGCGGATGCGGTTCCAGCATGGCTTCATGGACGTCGGAGTTGAGCTGGGCGGGCTGAGCGGCGTGGTGCAAATCGATGAGCTGCGCGGCATTGCGCTCGGCCCGGTGTTCCAGCGCTGGCTGGACCCGCTGCTGGAGCCGCTGCGGGCGTTGCGGGTGCAGGAGGCGCCAAAGCCATGAATCGTTTGCTATTTTTCGCGCTGCTGGCGCTTGCGGGCTGTATCAAGGCGCCGGATGTCGTGATTGTCGACCGGCATTCCCTGCTGGAAGAGCAGGCCGCCGCGCGGATGCCGCAGGCGCAGTCGGAGGTCGCGCAGGCGGGGCTGGCGGCAGGTCCGGCACCGCTGACGCCCGGTCAGCTGGCGCGCAGCGGGTGGCAGCCTGATGCGGCGCACGATGCGATTGCGGCGCTGTACAGCGGTTGGGCGGATGAGACGCAGATGCTCGACCAGCTGCTGCTGCGGCATTGCATCGGCGAAGCCAAGGACGCGTCGCTGATCTCGACGCTGGATGCCTGTTCGGGCGCGATCGACCTGGCCGACGTAGGGCGGCGCCTGGAGAAGGCCAACCGCAGCCGACGGCAGATTTGGCTCTACCTCCAGCAGCAGCGGCAGCGCACGAGCGACGCGGAGGCGCGCGCGGTGTGGCGGCAGGAGCGGCAAAAAGCGCTGGTCTGCGGTGGCTGGTGGCAGAAAGACGACCGCACTTGGGAGGCCAAGCCATGTCCGTGACGCGCGTTGCCGCGCTTGGCTATGCGGCAGCGGCCCTGTGGGCAGCTCCGGCCGCCGCGGCGGACCCGGTTGCCGGCCTGCGGACGCCTGCGCGCCTGACGGCGGGTTCATCGGACGAATTCCTCGGCTCAGCGAGCCCGGACGTCGCGACGCTGTATTTCGTCAGCAACCGCAACGCGACCGCCCAGGTCTTCGCCCAGCCCGCAGGCGGCACGCCCGCGCTGCTCTTTGACGAAGGCGCGGACACGTCTTTCCCGCGGGTCAGTCCCGATGGCCGGACGCTGGCGTACCTGTCGACGCGCACGGATGCCAACGGCGACGTGTGCCTGCGGACCTTGCCCGACGGCGATCGCCGCTGCTTGACCGGGCCGCAAACAGCGGAAACGACGGCATTTTGGTTCCCGGATGGCCGGAGCCTCGGCGTGGTCGCGCGCGCGGGCATGCACGCGGACCTGGAGCTGCACCGCATCGACCTGCAGGGCCGCGACCAGGGGCGCGTGATCGCGGAGACCGGCGTGCTCAGCCCGGCGCTGCATCCCGAAGGCCAGTGGTTAGTCTGGGTGCCGGTTGAGCGCGCGTCGCAGGAGGTCGGCATCGCGTTTGCCATGCGCCCGGCGCAGCACCTGCGGCTGGCGCGCCTGGGCCAGGGCGGTCACACGGACGTCGGGTTCGCGCTGCCGGGCGTCACAGGCTTTCCAGCTTTTGGCGCAGATGGCCGTTTCCTGTATTTTTCCCAGAACTTGAGCGACACCAATCAGGACGGTCGCATCGACGGTCACGACCACAGCGTGTTGTTTCGCGTGCGGTTTGACGCCGCTGCTGCCGATCCGCTGGCGGGCGCCGCGCCTGAGCAACTGACGAGCGCGCACTGGAATTGCCAATACCCGGCGCCGAGCCGCGACGCGCTGCTGATGACGTGCGAGGTCGAAGGCTCACTGGACATTTACCGGCTGCCGCTGGATGGAGCGCTGAGCGCAGGCTGGACCGAGACGAAGCTGCATGAGGTGCTCGATGTAACCCGTAATCCATGGGAACAATTGATGGTTTTGAGCCATCTGCTGACGCACGCGGCGGCGCTCCCGGACCAGCTGCGCGTGATTCGGACAATGGTGCGCGTGCAGCTGCAGCTGGGCGAGCTGGCGTCCGCCGATTTCTACGCCCGGCGTGCGGCGCAGCTGGCGCCTGGCGACGCGGCGATCGCGGGCTGGTCGGCGGTGGTGCTGGAGCTGGTGGAACACCGGACCGAAGAGCGCGCGCTGGCCGGCGGTACGCTGGACGACCGGTTTCTGGCGGCACAGCGCGACCGGATCCGCCGGCTGGGGCAGTGGGCCAAGAAGGTCGCCGCCGTGCGCGATCTGGCCAAGCTGGCGCAAGTGGAAGTGCTGGACGTCATGGGCGAGGAGGAGCGCGCGGCGGTGCTGCTCGCGACGGTGCCGCTGACCCAAGTGACGGATGATTTTACGCTTTTCGCCTACGCGGACAAGGGCTTGTACCTGCTGCGGGCGCTGGGTCGCACCGACGAGCTGCTCGCGGGGCTGGCGCAGCTGGCCGAGCACCCGGTGCTCGAAGGCGGCGAGCGGCTGGATTTTGCGGAACGGTTTGTGGCCGAGTTGGGCGCGGGCGTTGGCCTACAGGAGCTGCAGCGGCGCGTGGCGGCGTGGCTGCCCAAAGCGCAGCGGGAAGGCGAGCTTGAGTTCCGGCTGACGTTGGAATCGCTGCTGGTGACGCTGGAAAAGGCCAACCAGGAGACGGTGCGGGCGGCGCTTTTTGCGCTGTACAAACACCACGATCAGCCGGAGCGGCGCCGGGCGCTGGTGGCTGCGACTTCCCGGCGCGCGGCGCAGACGGACTGCGCGGATTTGCTCTACCAGTTCGCGAACACGTGGGTCAGCCAGGTGCCGCCGACCCATGCGGAGCGCGACGCCGCCGTGGCGCTCTACCGGCAAGTGGCGCTGGAAAAGGCGTGGATTCACCGCGCGGACCAGCAGATCGGCGATGCGCGCGGGACATTTTGGGGCCTGACGCTGCAGACGGATGACCTGGAGGCACACGCGGGCTTCATCGAGGCGCGACTGGCGGAGGGCAAGACGGACGTGCTGGAGCTGTACACCAAGCGATTCCCTGCCGATCATCCGGTGTTGCACTTCGCCCAGGCCTGGCTGCTGGCGCGCGACGTGCCGCGGCTGGCGGACGCCTCGGAGCGGACCAAGGCGCTGGATGGCGCCGAAGTACACGCGCGACTGGCGGCGCAAACGGTGACGCAGAGCCCGGGGCTATCCCAACTGCGCGGCTACCTGCGGCACCAGCAGTTCCTGTTGCACGGTGATCGCCAGGCCGGGATCGAGGCTGTGGAGCACGACCAGATGGCGCTGGATCTCGCCAATGGTCGGCCGCGCTACCAGGCGGCGGTGTTGAGCAATCTTGTGCTGTTGCAGGCGGAGCTGGGGAACTACGCGCTGGCCGGCGGCCTGCTGGACCAGCGGCAACTCTTGCCGACCCGCGACGACGGAGAAGCGCTGACGCTGCTGCTGACGCGGGCGCGCGGACGGCTGCACATGAACGACCCGCAAGCGGCGAGCGATGCGGCCGAGGCGGCGCTGGCGCTGACCGTGGCGAAGCCGGGGCTGGCGGATCGGCACTGGCTCGCGGTGGACCAGGCGGCGCTGATGGCGTATGCGGCGGGCAAGCCGTCGCGGGCGCGCGCGCTGTACGGCGAGCTGTTGGCGCACGCGCCCAAGGAGCCCGACGCACGGCTGGATGCGGCGAACCGGATGCGCTGGACCCTGATGGCGGCGGCCGCGACGGCGCAGGACGGCGACCACCGGCAGGCGTTGACGCTGCTGACCGAGGTGCAATGGCAGCTGGGCGCGCTGCGGTCGGGCGACCTGGCGCTTGGTACGGGCGCGACGGCGCGGACGCCTGCGCTGACGGGCGAGGATTACGCGCTTCTGGCCGCCGGTTTGCGGGCGGAGAGCGCGCGTGCGGCGAACCAGTCGGAAGTGGCGCTGACGGCGCTGGCGGTGCGGCGTGACGGGTTGCAAAAGGCGTGGGCGGACAGTGGGGACGAGGATCTGTTGCTGGACCTGGCGGGCACCGAGCTGCGGATGGCCGCCGAGGAGCGCGATGCGGCTCACGGCGCGGCGGCGCGGACGCACCTGGAGCTCGGCCTGGAGCACACGGCGGCGTACCAAAAGGCCAACGGCTCGGTGGCGCCCGACATCCGGATCGCGCTGCTGCGGGCCTACGCCGAGGGGCTCTCGGCCGGCAAGCTCGGCGCCGGTCAGCCGTCGCCAGCTTTTGTGGCCGCGCTGCGCGACGTGTATGCCTTCTTGTGCAGTCGGGCGAATCCGGCCCGCGAGAGCGAACGGTTTGTCCTCGGCCTATACTTGGTGTTGTTGGAACTGGACGGGAGGCTGCCGGCGATGCCGGCGGGAGGTGCTCAATGAATCGATCGAATCTCAACTATTTGGCGCTCGGCGCCGTGGCCATGCTCGCTGGCTGCACCACGACGGCGGCCAGCAGTGGCGACCCGCAGCCGCATTTTTCCAGTCTGTACAGCACGTACTTGGCCAACTGCGCGCAATGCCACGCGCCCGGCGCTGTCGGCGCGACCAGCACCACGGAAAAGAGCCTGGATTTCGCCACGCAGGCCGCCGCCTACACGTCGCTCTCCGGCACCGCGACCGGTCTCACGGGCAACCAGCAGGCGTGCAACGGCGTGGCGTTCGTCGTCAAGGATAAGCCGGCGAGCAGCTTGCTTTTGGCCGTCCTCGACTCCGCCACGCGGACGGCGATCGACTTGACCGCGACGCCGAACTGCGATCACAACGCGATCAGCGACATGGCGCTGAAGATGGGCACGCCGCCCAGCGCGGCATTCTTGACGGCGCTGAACACGTGGATTGCCAACGGCGCGCCAAACGACTGACGGCAAGCGAGCGTTGGGAGTTTCACGCACCACGCGAATTTCAGGGCGTTGCGGCTTCGTCCTGACCACCGAGCCAAGCGGACCACGCTCTCCAGGCTGCGCCGTCGACGGGCAAGCCCGCGGGCAGGAACCACGGTGCGGGCATCTGGCCGCTGCCATTCGCGGGCGGCGGAGGAGGCGGTGTTGGAGGAGGCGCGCCGCAGCTCGCGTTGGCCTGCCCGGGCGAGCCGATCTTGCCGGAAGTGCCGTAGGTCGCCTTGGACAGGCACCACGCTGCGCCAGAGTCGTTGGCAGCGGCGCTCATGGCGCCCGACGACAGCTGCACCGAAGTGCCTGTCAAGTTGACCGGCCACGGCGCCTTGACGGCGTACGTGACTGTGTCGGAAACCGTGCCGTCGGCCATTGTGAGCGTCAACCCGCCGCCGCTGTTGGACATTTGCAGCGCAGTGCCATAGCTGTAATCCACCGGTGCGCCGCTGTTCTTGGTCACGTCCGTGCTGCGGCCGAGCACCAGAAAGCCGCCGGCGGGAATGACGGTCTTGCCGCCAGCGCTGGTGATTTTCGTCACGGGAGTCACGGTCTTGTACTGCAATGACCAGCCGGATAAGTCCACGTCGGACTTGTTTGGGTTGTACAGCTCCAGCCATTCGCCGTTGTCGGGCGAGCCGGCGTTGGCGTCGTACATGATCTCGCTGATCAGCACGTTTTGGCCCGCGACCTCGATCTTGCACGTGCTGCTGCAGCCGTCGCCGCTCTTGGTGTTGCCGTCGTCGCACTCCTCGCCGGTGTCAATTGTGCCGTTGCCACAGAGGCTGACGCAGCCGTCGACTGTGCCCGGGGCGGCTTGGTTGGGGCACGCGTCGCATACGTCGCCGATGCCGTCGCCGTCCGCGTCCGCCTGGTTCGGGTTGGCGATCGCGGGACAGTTGTCGGTGGCATCGGGGATGCCGTCGCCGTCCGTGTCGGCGCCACCGCCGCAGATCAGGTTCGCGGCGCCAGGGGTGCCGAGATCGCCCGCCCCGTACGTGCTCGTGGCCAGGCACCAGTTCGCCCCGCTGTCGTTGGCGGTCGCGTCCAACTTGTTCGCGGACAGCTGGTAACTGACGCCGTTGCCCAGCGCCGGCCAGCCGTTGACGTTCGGATTGACGAGGACCGCGTCCAAAATCTTGCCGCTGCCAATGATATTCACCGTGAATTCCGCGGAGTTCGGCAATGTGATCGCGCTGCCGTAGACGTAGATCGGCGTGATGCCGCCATTTTGCGTCTTGTCCGCGCTCCGGCCCAGCACCGCGTAAGCGTGCGACTGCAGCGGCAGCGACGTCGCCGACTTGATGACCTGCGTCGCGGCGTTCACCTGCAGCGTCAGGCCGGCCAGTTCGACCGGATCGCTGCCCGGGTTGTACAGCTCAATCCACTCGCCCGTCGTGTCGCCGACCGCCTTGGGATTCGCCATGATTTCCGTAATCACGATGGAGCCCGCGGCGACGCCGGACTCGATCGTGCACGTTGGGCTACAGCCGTCGCCGGGTATCAGGTTGCCGTCGTCGCATTGCTCGCCCGGGTCCAGCACGCCGTTGCCGCAGCCCGCGGACTCGCACGCGTCGCCGATCCCATTGTTGTTGCCGTCGGCCTGGTCGGGGTTTGGCGCGAATTTGCAATTGTCGCATGCGTCGCCGACGCCGTCCTTGTCGGTGTCCAACTGGTCGGCATTCTTGACGCTTTTGCAGTTGTCGGTGGCGTCGGGAATGCCATCGCCGTCCTCGTCCTGGTTGGCGCCGACGCAGGTCGGGTTGGCTGCGCCGGGCGTGCCGTAGTCGCCGTTCGCGGCAAACAACGCCTGGCCCTTGCACCAGTTCGCGGGATTGTCGTTGGCCATCGCGGTCATTTGCGCCGGGTCAAGCGCGGCGGATTTGCCGGCGACGATCGGCCACGCCGCGCCGTAGGTGAGCGTGTCCACCACCGTCCCCTGCGACGTCAGTGTCAGCGCGCTCGTCGTATTGCTGAGCACCACTTTCTGGTAGACGAGATCGACTTTCACGCCGCCGTTCAGCGTCACATCGCCGTCGCTGCCGAGCACGAAGTAGCCACCCGCCGGAACGATGACCGGTCCAGGCGATTCTACGGTGTAGGACGTCGTCTTGGTCACGCCGGCGGAGAGGATCACGCCGTTGATCGTGACGTCCGCCGTCGCAGGGTTGTACAGCTCAATCCACTCGCCGTTGGCGTTGCTGCTGGCCTTGGGGTTGACGAGGAATTCGCTGATGACCAGGGTGCCGACGGCGAGGTGTGGCTCCAGCTGGCAATAACCGCTGCAGCCGTCGCCGGAGATGTTGTCGCCATCGTCGCAGGCCTCGCCGGGGTCTAGCTTGCCGTCGCCGCAGGTCTGGCCGGAGGCCTCGCACGCGTCGCCGATGCCGTTCTTGTTCGTGTCCAGCTGGCCGGGATTGGCGACCGTCGGGCAATTGTCCACGCTGTCCGGGATGCCGTCCTTGTCGGTGTCAAGCTGGCAGGCGTCGTTGGCGGCACCGGGCGTGCCCTTGTCGCCATCGCTCATGGGCGTGGTCGCGCCGCACCAATTCGTTGCGTCGTCGTTGGCGGTGGCGGTCGTGCTGGACGGGCTGAGCGAGAGCGATACGCCGTTGACGTTGAGCCAGCCCTTGGTGATGTCGTACGTGACCGAGTCGATGACCACGCCGTTGGATTGCAACGCTATGGTATCAAAGGTATTGTTCAGGGTCATGCCGCTGCCGTAAGCATAGTCGACCGTGACCCCGCCGTTCAGCGTCGTGTCCGCCTTGATGCCCATGACGAAGTAGCTATTGGCGGCGATGACCGTGCCTGCCGCGACGGTGAAGCTGTCCTTGGCGTTGTCCGTGACGACCAGACCGCCCAGGTCGACGCTGGCGCTGGTGGTGTTGAAGATCTCGAACCACTCGCCCGCGGTGTCGGTAACGCTGCCTGCGCCGTTGGGGTTGTACATGATTTCGCTGATGACGAGGTCGCCGGCCGAAAGCGCCGGGCCGGCGGGCACGTCGCCGCTGGCGTCGGGGTTGCCGGTCGCGTCTTTGCACAGCGCGTTGGGCACGTGCTTGCAGGTCTTGGTGGCGTCATCGCAGAGGTCGTCCGTGCAAGGATCCCCATCGTCGCAAGCGACCCCCGCGCAGCCCGTGCTGCCATCAACGCCTGTGTCGGCCTTCTTGAATGTGACGTCTCCGAACGTGTCGGTGCCGCCGCCCGTGTCTGATGCGCTGGTGCCGCAGCCGAAGAGGATCGCCATGAACGCAATGGGTAGGGCGATCGCGGGGCGAAAGGGACGACGACAAGGGCCAAAAGTGCGCACGGGAACCTCCAAGCTGGCGAGAGTGTACGGACCGGCGCCGCGCTCCGCAACGCGAGCGTGACATGCGTCGGCAACAGGTGTTCGACGATTGGGCGATTCTGCCGCGGCGCGCCGTGCAACTCGACATGCTCACCTCAGGCCAACACCAGACTTCGACGCCCAGACCTGTTGCGTTTCGGACGGGAACCACGAGCCCGCGCCTCCGGTGGCACGCCGCGGATCGCGAAAGGTTGATCGCGAAATTCGGTCGGCGTGCAGGGGGCGGGGTTTGACACACGGCGCGAAGTCCGCACACTTCGCCGTGCAAGGAACCCGAGGAGACAGGCCATGTATGCACTGCGACCGAGTTGGATAGGCAGCACCGCCGCTGCGGTTTCCATGATGATCCTGGCCCAATCCGCCACTGCCGCCGACAGCCGTTCTGCCGAGGATTGGTTCCGCGAAGGCGTCGATCGCATGGGCAGCAACAAGCTGGAAGAGGCGACGACGGCCTTTCAGTCCTGCGTTCAGGCCAAGCCGGACTTGAAGGAATGCTGGTACAATCTGGGCGTAGTTTTTGGCAAGCGCCGCGATTTTGGCAATGAAGCCAAGGCGTACGAGAAGGCGATCGAGCTGGACCCCAAGTACGCCCGGGCGCACTTCAACTTGGGCGTGACGTACGAGGATTTGGGCCGTGGCGCCGAGGCGCTGGCGCATTACGACAAGGCGATCGCGTTCGATCCCGCCAGCCAGGATGCCCACTTGAACCGGGCGATGCTGCTGTTGCGGCTGGAGCGCTACGACGACGCGATCGCCGGTTTTGAGCGCGCCGTGGCGGTGCAGCCGGACAACGCGGAGGCGTACTACGACATGGCGGAGGCCGTACTGGTGCTGGCCGGCAAGAAACAGGAGCCGCAGCGGACGGCGCTTTACCGCCGGGCGATTTCCCACTTCCAGCAGGCGTTGGAGCGCGATCCCAAGCACTACCGGGCGCAGTACAACATCGGCGTTGTGCACCACAAGCTGCAAGAGCCAGACCTGGAAGTGTCGGCGTATCTGAAGACGCTCGCGCTCAAGCCGAGTTACACGCCGGCGCTGTACAATCTGGCGTTCACGCTGCGCGACAAGGGCGACAACGTGGGCGCCAAGGCCGCGTTTGAAAAGTACATTGCCTCGGCCGGCAAGAGCAAAAGCGAAGAGAAGTTCGTGGAAGTGGCCAAGCGAGAGATGGCCAAGCTCTGACTTGGGGGGCGGACACTGCCAGACGGCAGGAATTCACGTGATTCTCTAGGGGACTTTTCTCGCCAGCGTATCGGCACCTCTCCGTTGCGGCGACGCGGCGTCGCGCAGCCAGCTGACCGGCGCCGCACTCCGTTTTGTGTGACATTTTGCGGCCGACCGCGGCAAAAGTTGGCGGGACGCGAACAAGGGGGGCCCACCCACTTTGCGGGCGGGCTCCGTGGCCAAGCCGGAAGCCCGACTTGCGTGACATTTTGCGGGGGACCGCGGCAAGAGTCGCCAGCGCGCGAATATTGGTCCCACCCTCTTTGACGGGCGGGCTCTCGGCCGCAAGCGCATCGGCTCTCGGTTACGGCTCCTCCCCTTTCTCCCGCTCCAGGTAGCGGTAGATCGTCCGCACGTCCACGCCCAGGTCCTTCGCCGTCTGCGCGCGGTTGCCGCCGTTCAGGTCCAGCACCGTCTTGACGTAGCCCCGGGCGAAAGTCTCCTTGGCGTCCGTCAGGTTCTCCACTTTGCCGTCCGGCTGGATCGCGCCCAGCTCCAGGTCTGTCGCCGTCACCTTGCCACCTTCGCAAAACACCAGGGCTTTCTTCACCCGATTGTCCAGCTCGCGGATGTTGCCCGGCCAGCGGTGGAGCTGGATCGCGCGGATGGCGTCCTCGCTGAACGCGTCCACCGGCACGCGCAGCTCTTCGGCGTGGCGCTTGAGAAAGTACCGGGCCAACAGCAGCATGTCCTCCTCGCGGTCGCGCAGCGGCGGCAGCGTCAGCCGCACCACGTTCAGCCGGTAGTACAGATCCTCGCGAAATCGCCCGGCTTTTACCTCGTCGGCCAGCGTGCGATTGGTCGCGGCGATCACGCGGATGTCCACGTCGCGCGCGTGCGTCTCGCCCACGCGGACGATCTTGCGCTCCTGCAGCACGCGCAGCAGCTTGACCTGCAAGGCCAGCGGCATCTCGCCGATTTCGTCCAGGAACAGCGTCCCGCCGTTGGCTGCGAAGAACTTGCCCTCCTGCGCCTGAACTGCGCCAGTGAACGCGCCGCGTGCGTGGCCGAACAGCTCGGATTCCAAGAGATTTTCCGGGATCGCCCCGCAGTTGATGACGATGAACGGCCCCTTGGCGCGCGCCGACCGCCGGTGGATCTCGCCCGCGACCAGTTCCTTGCCTGTGCCGGTCTCGCCTTCGATAAGCACGCTGATCTCGGTCGCCGCCACCTTCTCGACTTTCTTGAACAATTCCCGCATTGAGCTGGACGCGCCGATCAGGCTGCCGAAATTCATCCGCTCGATCTGCTGAGTCAGCGTCGCGTTGGTCACGCGCAAGGCATTGACCATCATGGCGTTTTTCAGCGTCGAGGCGGCCTGCGCGGCGAACACGGTCGCCACGTCGCGGTCTTTCTCCGCAAACAGGTTCACGACGTTGTCGTTGCCCAGGTAGATCGCGCCCAGCGCTTCCCCGCGCACCGCCAGCGGCACGCACAGCACGGAGCAAATCTTGAAATCCACTACGGATTGCGAGGACATGAACTTCTGGTCGGACAGCGCGTCGGACACGATCAGCGGCTGGCGCGTCGTCAGCACCTGCTCCACGATGGAGTCCGAGATCGCCAGTGGCCCCGACGTCGTACTGCCCAGCTCATTGCGCGCCGTCCGCACCTGCGGTTTGCCGTCCACCAGCAGGATCACCGCGCCGCGCGCCGCCTGCGTCACGGCGATCATCGTGTCCAGCATCGTTTCCAGCAGGTGATCGACGTCGTAGTCGGCCGCCAGCTTGTCGGCAAACCGCGCCATTTGCCCCAGCAGCCCGGAGCCATCGTTGGGCGCGGGGCGAATTCCGGACGCGCGGGACCGGTCCGGCCCGACGTAAAAGCGCAGCCGCACCGCGCCAAGATCCAGCACGTCGCCCGCCTGCAGCACGTGCTGCTCCACCCGCCGGCCGTTGACGATGAGCCGGTCGCCATCCAGCAGCTCCAGCAACTGCCCGCGCGGGGTCGAGCGAACTTGCGCGTGCACGCCCGCAACGCCGCGACCTTTCACGTGAATCGCCGCCTGGCTGTCGCTGCCGATGCTGCAGATCATCTTGTCGACGGCGTGCGAGGTCTTCACCACGTCGCCGGGACCCAGTTCTTGCAGCCACGCTTGCGGATTCATGTCCTGACCTCACCTCGCCGCTGGGCGCGTTCAGGATGGCGCAGGTCGCGGTCCGTGGCAATGAGGCGCGCCATCGGGTCAGCGTGGCTACCGCGGCGCGCCGTTCCAGCTGACCGCCGCCTCGATGATCCCCGCGACCGCCACAGCAAAGAACGCACCGCCGGCGGAGAGTTGCGTCGCCTGGTTGACCGTGCTCATGTGCCCCGGGCCCAGCAGCCCGTCGCGCTGGTTCAGGTAGTAGAACACGCCAGAGACGCCCGCCAGCACCGCTTCCGTTGTCAGGAACGCGGCGCCCTTGCCCGGCGAGTGATTGGCGAACTGTCCGACGCCAAACGGCACGAACATCAGCCCAAACGGCGGCGGCTGGGCCAGATCAAGCGGTTCAGGCGCCTGCGCCACGTTCTTGATCACGCCGAGGCGCACGAGATTGTCGCGCAGCGTCTCAAAATCGGCAATCATTTTAGGCGGATACACCGCTGGATCCAGCTTGTGCGTCGCGTCGCGGACCAGCAGCGCCGTAAACTCGTCGTTCGCCTCGTTCTTCGATCCCACCCACCACAGCGACGCGCCGAGGTACTCGCGCACCTGCCATTCGCGTCGCCGCTCAACGCGCGGCGTTGGGTACAGCAGCGTCCGCAGCTGCGGCACGGCGTTGTCAAAATCCTGGTATTTAAAGGAGTTTACCGCTTCTTCAAACGTGGCCTTCGCGTCGTGGCTCGGCCCGCTCGCACCCACGGGCGCGGTCACGGGCGGCGGTGGCGCTGGCGCTGGCGGCTTGGCGTGCGCGGCGGGCCCCACCAGGACAGTCGCCACCATCGCCAGCGGAACCAGCGCGCGGGGCACAATGTGCAGGGCTCCGCGCAGTGGTTCAGGAAGTCCGGCCATGGTCGGCATCGTAAGGCAGTGCGCTGCGTTCGCCAAGGAGTGCGTGCGACGCCAGCTGAGGCGCGCCTGCGGCCGCATACGCCACGCGCCCGTACACGCGCGGCAACAGCGCGCCCACCACGTCCGGGTCCAGCGGTGCGAGCAGCGTCAACAGCCCCAGGTCCAGCTCCAGCCGCGACGTCGGGATCAGCAGGGGCAGCGCCGCGCGCTCCGGCGGCGTCAGCGGCCGCACGGCCTCGTAGCCCGCCAGGAACGCCCGCACCTTGGGCCGATCCAGCAGCGGCGGCTCCTCCGCGCGCTGCGGCCACCGCACGGCCAGCAGGTCCAGCGCGCGCGCCACATCCCAGACAAGCGGCTGGCGGTCGGCGAGATCCCAGTCCAACACCGCCAGCGTGCCATCCGGCTGCAAGCGCAGGTTCTGCACGCCAAAATCGCCGTGACACAGCCCGATCGGACACAGCGGTAGCGCCTCGCGCAAGCGCCGGGCGGTCAGCTCCAGCAGCGGCGCGATCCGCCGGTGCAACGGGTGCGCGTCCAGGTGCGCAGCCAGCGACGGCTCAGCGGCGAGCTCGGTCAGCCACGCCGCACCCGGATCCGGTGTTTGCAGGAGCGCCAGCCCGACCCGCAGGCCTTCCGGCGGCCGTTGGCTCATCGGTGTCGGCGCCACCACGTGCAGCCGGGCGAGCGTCCCGCCCGCGAGCGCGGAGTGTTCAGGCGTCGGCGCCAGCGTCTCGCCGGGCAGATCGTGCGCCGCCAGCAGCCAGTCGCCGTCAAACGCCAGCCACGCAAGCCCAGCCGCATCCGGCAGCCAGCGTGGCACCGCGAAGCCACGTGCGTGCAGCGCCTCCTGAATCGCGTGCGTGTAGCCCAGCCCCGCAGCCGATCGCAGCGCTCCCGCCACCCGTTGTGTCCACACCACGCCGTCGGCCGTCTCCACACGCGCGGTCGTCGCGTGCGCGCCCAGGGCATGCCAGCGCAGGCTGTGCACCGGTCCCAGCCCGGGCTGGCGCGTCTGCAGCAGCGCCCCAAACGCGTCCGCCGTCGCCCGCAGTTTGGGCAGCAAGAGGCGCCACAGCGCGCCCAGCGGCTCCCGTTCGCCCAGTTCCTCAACGTGCCGCTCCGCGAGGTGCAGGTCACCCGACGCGATCGCGTCCGCCGCGGCCGAGTGCCCGGTCAGCTGACGCGGCGTCGTCGTCGCCATCGCGTGCGGCGTCCGCCGATCCAGCCACGCGACGAGCGCCGTATCCCCGGCCAGGATCCGCAGCACCGGCTCCGCGTGCGCCGCCGCCACGTCCCGCAGCGGCGCCAAGCGATCGCGTAGCGGTGCCAGCAGCTGCTCCGCCGTGGCCAGCTGCCCGGTCGCCAGCTCCAGTAGGGCCAGCTCCAGCCGCGCGCGATCCGCGCCGGGCTCCACCCGCAACGTCTCGAGCAGCCATTGCCGGGCGGTCTGGCTGTCGTCGCGGTCCAGGGCCAGGCACGCAAGGGCGTACGGCACGATGTCGGATTGCGGCTGCCACGCCCCGGCCAGCCGATACGCGCGCTCCGCCGCCGCCAGCGACCCTGCAGCGTGCAGGGAACGCGCGCGGGCGAACGCGTCCAGCCCGGCCTGCGGCTCCTCGGCGTCGGCCAGCGCCATTGGCCCCGGAACAATGCCGCGGTGCGGCTGCAGCGACTTCGGCAGCCCGCGCGCGCCCGCGACCTGCGCGTGGGCCAGTTCAGCTTGGTCAAGCAGCGCACCGCGCAGGTCCGCGCCGCGCAGGTCCGCGCCGGTCAGGTCCGCGTTGCTCAGGTCCGCGTTGCGCAGATCGGCGTCGGCCAGCGTCGCCCGCGTCAGATCCGCCCAAGTCAGCCGGGCTCCGCGCAGCCGAGCGCCAGTCAAATCGGCGTGTTGCAGGTCGGCCCGCCGCAAGTCGGCGTCGGTCAGGTCTGTGTGGGCAAAATGGCCTTCCGCCAGCGGCGCCTCGCGCAGATCCAAGGGCGGCAGCGGCGCGAACACTGGCAAAACCATTGGAACTACAGGCAGACCAAGCCGAATTGGCACTTCTTGCCGGCCGGGCAGGCCGTGCCGCCGGTGCACAGGGAGATGCCGCCGGGCAGGGTGCCGGTGCCGCCGCCGAGGCCGGGGATGCCGAGGTCGGGGATGCACGCGGTCATCAGGCACTGTTCGCCGCTGGCGCAGTCGGCCGCCGTCTTGCACTGGCCGGGGCTGGGCAATGGCGTGTTTTTGGCGAGGCACTTGCCGAGCGTGCAGCTCTCGGTCGCGGCGCAGTCGGCGGAAGTCGTGCACTGCGACTTGATGCAAACCGCGATGATGCACTGGTAGCCCGTCGCGCAGCCGGTCTGGCCGTTGCACAAGGGTGGCAAGCCGGGCAGGCTGGGGATGCAGACGCCGCCGGCGCATTGGAGCTGGCCGAGGCCGCCAATCGGGATCGACGGGCAGTCGGCGGACGTGGTGCACTCCAGCGCGGGAATCGCCGCGGGGATGCAAAAGCCCTTGAAGCATTGGTCATTCTTGCCAGTGCATTCGCTGGCGACCTTGCATTGCGACTTGATGCACAAGCCGGCCACGCAGCTCTGGGTCATCGAGCACTCGTTGTCATTTTGGCAGCCGACGACCGGGATGGCGTTCGGCAAGCACTGATTCAGCAAGCACTTTTCGCCCTGCGGGCAGTCGGACGTGTATTTGCAGCCGTCCGGGGAGCACGAGGAGAGCTTGCACAGGAAGCCGGTCGGGCATTGCGCGTCGGCGGTGCAGAAACCCGCGGGGACCGTCTGCGGCGGGACGCAGTTGCCGTTGTAGCAGAACGTCCCGATTTTGCAGTCATTTTGCGTCGCGCAAGGCGCGGGAGTCAGACACAGCGGCGCAAAGCACTGCTGGCCGGTCGGGCAGGCCGGTTTGCCGGCGCCGCACAACTGCTCAGAATCACAGACGTCGCCGATACCGTTGCCGTTCGTGTCTTTCTGGTCGGGATTGTAGACGTACGGGCAGTTGTCAAACGCGTTCAGGTAGCCGTCGCCGTCGATGTCGTTGTCGCAGACGTCGCCCTTGCCGTCCTTGTCGATGTCCGACTGGTCGGGGTTGAAGACATACGGGCAGTTGTCGACGTTGTCCGGGATGCCGTCGCCGTCGGTGTCGCCCACGACGTCGCACGCGTCGCCTTTGCCGTTGCCGTTGCTGTCCTTTTGGTCGGGGTTGTAGACAAATGGGCAGTTGTCCGTGGCGTTGGGTACGCCGTCGCCGTCGATGTCCGGGTCGCACGCGTCGCCGATGCCGTCCTTGTCGATGTCCTTTTGGTCCGGGTTCGGCACGGTCGGGCAATTGTCCTTGCTGTCGGGGATGCCGTCGTGGTCCTGGTCGCTGGGCGAGTCGCACGCGTCGCCGATGCCGTTGCCGTCGCTGTCCTTCTGATTCGGATTGGCCACGTACGGGCAGTTGTCGTACTGATTGGCGATGCCGTCGCCGTCAATGTCCGGATCGCACACGTCGCCGTAGCTGTCGTGATCGATGTCGGATTGATTGGGGTTCGGCACGTACGCGCAGTTGTCCTGGCCGTTGGGAATGCCGTCGCCGTCGATGTCCGGGTCGCACGCGTCGCCCAAGCCATCGCCGTCCATGTCTTTTTGGTCGGGATTGTAATCCTTGGGGCAATTGTCCTTGTAGTCCGGAATGCCGTCACCGTCCGTGTCGAGCGTCATGTTCACGTCGGCCGTATTGAAGTCGGGCGCGGCGATGTCCGGCTCCGGACCGGTATCCGGCGGGCCCAGGTCCGGCTGTTCCGCATCCGTTCCGACAAACGCGTCATCGGTGGCAATGACGGAATCGACCGCGTCAGGCTGCGCGGTGATGTTGCTCGGAAACAGGATGTGGAACGTCAGGTACTGCGGGGGAACGCCATCTTGCGGGTACGTCGTCACGGACGCGCCGTCGGTCGCCCACACAAAATAGCGCACGGCCGTGCCGAAAGCCTGCGGCGGAATGTCGGCCTGGTAGGCGTTCTCGCCAATCGAGGCCATGTCCGCGACCAAGAACTGCGCGTCGCCTGGCCGGGCGTAGTACAGCCGCACGTGGCTGATCGCGCGCGCTGAGGTCACCGTCGCCCACACGGTGTACGGCTTCTGGTCGTTGGAGGTGTCGCCCAGTTCGGTCACCTGGCGGATCTTGGGCGGATCGTCCGAGCTCCCCGAGCACGCGGCCAAAACCAGCGTCGACAGCACTAGGAACAGACCGATACAGCGGGAAACGCGCGAACGTGCCATCATCGACTCCACCAAAGGCAAAAACCCCCGGGAGTCTAGCACATCCGGCCTGCGATCCTCCAGCGTTATCGGTGAGCGTGTGTGAGCCGGTCAGGGCGCGCTCTGGCCTGCCAACAGCCGCCGTGCGTGCTCCAGCGCGGACGCCCGCGTCTGCCCGGCCGCGCCCAGCATGCGCGCGAGCTCATCGAGCCGGCCCGCGCCGTCCAGCGTCTCGAGCCGCGAATGCGTGCGTCCGTCCGTCTCCGATTTCTGGACCCGCACGTGGCTGTCCGCCGCCGCCGCGACCTGCGGCAGGTGCGAAATCACAATCACCTGCTGACGCCGCGCCACCTCGCGCAGAAATTGTCCCAGCACCAGCCCCGTCGAGCCCGACAGCCCGGCGTCGACCTCGTCGTAGATCGCGACCGGCAGCCGCATCGCCTCGGCGCTGTCCAGACTGGCCCGCCGCACCGCCAGCAGCACGCGCGACAGCTCGCCGCCGGACGCCACTTCGCTCAGCTTGCCTTCGCCTTCACCGGTATTTGCGCGCAGCAGCAGGTCTACGGCATCCAGGCCCAGCGGCCCGGGCGCATCCGACGTCCGCGCGCGCACATCCACCCGCAGCGTCGCCGCCGGCATCCCCAGCCGCTGAACGGTCGCCGCGATCCGCTCCGCCAGCTCAGGCGCCTGGTCCAGCCGCGCCTTGTGCAGCGCCAGCGCTAGCTCCCGAACTTCCGCTGCCGCCTTGCCTTCGACCCGCGCCGCTTCCGCGAGCGCCAGCTCCGTGTTGTCCGCGTCCAGCTCTCTCGCCGTCGCCGCCTGACGTTCCAGCAGCGCGCTCTCGGTTCCACCGTGTTTCTTGATGGCCCGCAGGATCGCATCCAGCCGCTCCGCCAGCCGCGCCAGCTCGCGATCGTCGCGCTCCACGTGACGTGCCGCCTGGTTCAGATCGCGCGCCAGCTCGTCGGCCAGCGCGGCGATCTCGTCCGCCCGCTCCGCCAGCGCCGCCAGCTTCGGGTCCAGCCCGGCCAGCTTGACCAGCCCGCGGGACAGCCGCACCGCCTGATCGCGCACGCCGCCCTCGTCCTCGCACCGGTGCGCCGACTCGGCCAGCGTCCGCGCAATCTGATCCGCCGCGCGCAGCCGGGCCAACTTGTGCTGCACCGCCTCGGTCTCGCCGGGCTGCAGCGCCAGCGCCGTCAGCTCGTCGTGGACAAAACGCAGCCAATCCAAGCGATCCGCGCGCGCTTTGGCTTGTTCCTGCAGGCGGTTGTGCGTCGCCGCCGCCGCACGCCAGGCGGACCACGCGCGGTCATAGCGCGGCCGCAGCGCATCGTCGCCTGCGCAGAGTCCGGCAAAACGATCCAGAATTTCAAGCTGGTACGCGCTATCCAGCAGCCGATGCTGTGCGTGCTGGCTCGACAGGTCGCACAGCGGTGCCGCGATGGCCTTGAGCTGCGCTTGGGTCACCAGCCGGCCGTTCACGTAGCAGCGCGACCGGCCCGCGCGCGTCAGAATTCGCCGCAGGATCAGCGCCTCGCCGTCGTCCTCCAGGCCGGCTTCGGCCAGCGCAAGGCGCACCTCTGGGTCGATAACGCCTTCAAAAAGCGCTTCAATTTCAGTCTGTTCACGGCCCGCCCGGATCGCCTTCTCGGAGCCGCGCCCGCCGAGCACCAGCGCCAGCGCGTCGACCAGGATCGACTTGCCCGCGCCGGTCTCGCCCGTCAGCGCGGTCAGCCCCGGCGTCAGGTGCAGCTCGCTCGACTCGATGATGGCAAAATCGGCAATACGCAATGAACTCAGCATGATCGACCCACGCGGCTACTCGAAATCGTCGTCGTCGGCAAAGCCGTGCGGCGCTTCCGGATTGCGCCATTCCTCTTCACCCTCCAGCTCGTGCGGCGCCAGCTCGCGGCCGTCAAACGCGTCATCCAGCGCCTCGCCCGGCGCCTCGCGGATCGCGCCGCGCTCCGACTGGAACTTTTGGCCGACCTTTTTCTTGGACGACTTCTTGCGCAACCGCAGCCGAACCGGCGCGCCCTCCAGCTCCCAGGTCGCCCGCAACTGCGCGATCAGAAAGCGTTCATACGCCGGCGAGATCGCCGCCAGCGAGTTCACCAGGAATACAAGCTGCGGCGGCCGCAGGCTCAGCTGCGCGCCGTAGTAAATGCGCAGCCCGCGGCCGCGGTGCGTCGGCGGCTGGTGCTCGACCTGCAGCTTGGCCAGCCAGCGGTTGAGCTCGCCCGTGCCGATTTTGCGGTTGAAATTCTCGAACACGCGCTGCACCGTCGCCCACAGCTTATCCACGCGCTGGCCGGTCTTGGCGCTGATCGTCACGCACGGCACGTGCGCCATGAACGGCAGCTCCTCGCGCAGCGTTTGTTCAAATAATTTCACAGTCTTGCCGTCTTTCTCGATGGCATCCCACTTGTTGATCGCGATCACGCACGCGCGCCCGCGGTCGAGCGCCAGCGCGGCGATCTTGGCGTCCTGGTCGGCGATCGGCTGCGTCGCGTCCAGCACAAGCACCACGACGTGGCAGCGCTCCATCGCGCGCACCGCCTGGCTGACCGAGTACGCCTCAATCGCCTGGTGCACCGAGCGCTTGCGCCGCAGTCCCGCGGTATCCACCAGCGTGAATTTACTGCCTTCCCAGTCAAAATCGATGTCGATGGCGTCGCGCGTCGTCCCCGGCATATCCGCCGTAATCACGCGCGTCTGGCCCAGCAGCTGATTCACAAGCGTCGACTTGCCGACGTTGGGCCGGCCGACAAACGCCACGCGAATGCGATCCACCACGCCGCCGCGCACCGGCTTCTCCTCGCCCGGCTCGTCAAAGCTGAACTCGCTCTCGTCCAGCACCGCGCGCGATTCCTCCGCCGCCGTCCCGGGCGTCGCACCGCGCTCGACAAGCTCGCTCGCCACGGCGTCCAGCAGATCCAGCATGCCGCGGTTGTGCGCCGCCGCGATCGGCAGGACCAGCGGAAAACCAAGCGAATACAGTGACATGGCTTCCGCGTCAATCAGGTCGCTGTCGCACTTGTTGGCGACGCAGAACACCGGCTTGTCCGTGCGTCGCAGGACGTCGGCGATCTCCTCGTCCGCCACCGTCGCGCCATCGCGGCCGTTGCAGACAAACAGGATCAAATCCGCTTCATCAATGGCGATTTGCGCCTGTTCGCGCATCAGCGGCAACATGCCTTCGGTCTCGCCGGGCTGGAACCCGCCGGTGTCGACAAGCCGCACTTGAATGCTGTTGATCTCCGATTCGCCGTAGTGCCGGTCGCGCGTCACGCCGGGCGTGTCGTGAACGATCGCCTTGCGGCGGCCCATCAGGCGGTTGAACAGCGTCGATTTGCCGACGTTCGGCCGCCCGACAATGGCCACGAGTGGCGTTACGCCAGCCAGGTACTTTTCGCTTCGCATCACAGCACATATCCAAATTGCTTCAGCATTTCCATGCGTTCCGACCATTGCGGCTCGACGCGGACATGCACTTCCAAGAATACCTTGCGGCCGGTCAGCTGCTCCATGCCCTCGCGCGCCGCCGACGCCAGCGCCTTCATGGTTTGCCCGCCCTTGCCGACAAGAATACCGCGCTGCGCCTGCTTTTCCACGTGCACAATCGCCTTGACATGCGTCAGGTCCGGCAGCTCTTCCCACAACTCGATCTCGCAGGCTACGCCGTACGGCACTTCGTCGCGGGTCTGCAAGAACACCTGCTCGCGCAGCAGCTCCGCACTCAGAAACCGCAGCGAGCGGTCCGTCAGCTCATCCGCCTCGAATTCCGCTGCGCGCTCCGGCAGCCATGGCCGAATCGCCTCGCGCAGCGCCTGGATCCCGTCACCCGTCCGCGCGCTGATCGGCACAATCGGTCCGACCTGCGGCGCGTTGGCATAGGCCGCGATGATCGGCAGGATTTTGCGCGGCGCCATGCGGTCGATCTTGTTGATTGCAATCAGGTAACGGTGGCTGTAGCGCAAAATCTGGCGGATCACGCGGCGATCGCCTGGCGCAATCCGGTCGTCGATGCTGACCTTTTTGTCGTCGCCCTTGCCTTCCAGCCGGTCGCCGATCTCCAGCTCGTCGGGCTCCATCGGCGGCGGCGCCAGCGTCGGCAGTTCAGCGCCTGTGGCTTGATTGCTGCCGCGTTTGCCCATGCGTTCCAGCCACTTGGCCGCTTCCTGACCATCGATGACCAAAATCACCACGTCCACCGACTCCAGCGCCTCAATCGCCTGACCGACCATCGCCCGGTTCAGCGGGCTGCGCGCCTGGTGCACGCCGGGCGTGTCCAGAAAAATCACCTGTGAATCCGCGCCCGTCCAGATGCCGCGGATCTGGTCGCGCGTGGTCTGCGGCTTGGGGCTGACGATCGCCAGCTTCTCGCCGACGAGCCGGTTGAGCAGCGTCGACTTGCCGACATTGGGCTGACCAATCAAGGTCGCGTAACCACAGCGAAAAGTGCGTTGGGACATCGAATTTCCAGTGGCCGATCAGGCCCGCGTCAGCACGCAAAAGTAAAACCCATCCGGGCCAATCGTCGCCAGCGGCCGCGTCGCCAGGTACTCGGCGCTCGCCGGCCCCACGCGCGTTTCGGACAGGCGCCGGAACTCGGGTGAGCTGGCCAAAAACGTTTCGACAATCGACTCGTTTTCGCGCTTGAGCAGCGAACACGTCGCGTACACCAGCCGGCCGCCGGGCTTCAAGTGCTCGGAAGCACGCCGCAAAATCGACAGCTGCTGCTCCGGGAAGCGGCCCAGCCAGCTGTCGTCGATCGCCCACCGCAGCTCCGGATTGCGGCGCAGCGCGCCTGTCGACGTACACGGCGCATCGACCAGCACCACGTCGCCCAGCGGCAGCGACTTGGGCGGCTTGGCGCCCTGCAGCCAGCGCGTCTCCGCGTTCAGAACGCCCGCCCTTCGCAGCCGCCGCTCGCATTCGTCCAGCCGCACGCGGTGCGTGTCCAGCGCGATCAGCCGGCCCTTGCCCGCCAGCGCCGCCGCCAGCCCCAGCGACTTGCCCCCCGCGCCCGCGCACCAATCCAGCACGAGGTCGCCCGGCTGCACGTTCGCCGCCGCGGTAATCCGCTGGCTGCCTTCGTCCTGGACCTCGAAGCCGCCGTCCTCAAACAGCTGCAGCCGTGTCAGCCGCCCGGCCTGCAGGCACAGCAGTGCGCCAGGCAAGTCCGCAATCGGCAAGGTCTTGATGCCTGCCTCGTCCAGCTCCTGCTCCACGGCGCGCACGCTCGCGCGCAGCGGATTGGCGCGCACGGTCAGCGGTCCGCGGGAATTCAGGTACTGCAGCGCCAGCCGCGCGGTTTGCTCGCCCAGCTCCGCCTTCACGGTGCGCCAAAGCGTTGGATTCACGCCCAGTTCCATCGCGTCGCGGTCATCAGGCGGCAGCGTGGTCATCGCCCACGTCGCCGCGCGCAGGGCCGCGTCCAGGCGCTCCAGCGTCTCCGGCAGGTTCAGGGCAAACCCCGGATTGCGCTTGCACAATTCCGAAAGCGCGCTGTCGCCTGACGACTTCGTGCTGTGATCGCGCGGCAGCCCCGCCGGGTCGACGTCCGCCATCGCCAGGCATGCCAACAGCGGCGCCTCGTTGCGCAGGAGCGTGCGCGGATCGGGCGCGCGCGAAGGCACGTCGGTCCCGCGCATCGCCAGACGCGCCAGGTGCAAAAACGACAGCCGCCGCAGCGTGTGCCAGTGCAACTCCGCGACGGCCGCGCGCTCCTTGGCGCCCAGCTCGGGCCGATCGCCCAGCGCTTGCTCCAGCGCGGCATCCGCATGGCGCAGGTGCCGGCCCAGAACGCCGTCGATGGCGTGCGCCAGCGCCGACATGCCCGCCGGCCGCAGGTACATCGGACGTCCGCGCGTCGCCTGATTCGGCAGCGCAATCAGATAGGTGCGCAGCTTGGCAAACGCCAGACCGCGGTGCGACAGCGCATTCTTGGCCGCCGGATCGGCTTGGGCAAAAGTTGCGTCCAGCCCGGCGTGGCGAAAGAGCGCGTCGTAGCCAAAACCGCCCGCGCCGACCTCCGCGTGCAGGATCTCGCCTTCCACGCGGCCGTCAAAGGCGCGCCACGCGATGCCGTCTTCGGTGCGCCCGCAGCCGGGGCCCTCCGCCAGCGGCCCCGCCAGCACGAGCACGCAATGGAACGCCGCCTGGCGCTGGCCATCGGGAACTTTCGCGAGGTTCTTCAGCAAAAGCGCGCGGTTTTTCGCGTCCGTCGCCTTGGGACCGGCATAGCGCGCGCTGTGCACGCCTGGGGCGCCTTGCAGCGCCGCGACGCTCAGCCCGGAATCGTCCGCCAGCGCGTTGCCGCCCGTCGCGCGTGCGCCCGCCGCGGCCTTCAACAGCGCGTTGCCGAGAAACGTCTCGGCGGTCTCCTCGACCTCCGGCAGCTTCTGGCCAGTCTCCGCCTGCCACGCCTTGGTCCCGACGACCTGCAGATCCAGCGGTGCGCAAAGCGCCTGAAACTCTTCAAGCTTGTGGGCATTGCCACTCGCCAGCAGGATGCGAATCGGCGCCTGTGGCTCTGCCGTCGCTGGCGTCCCGGTGATTTCTGGAAGGTTCGTCATCGCATTCCTGGCTTGCTGCGGCGCCTCGCGTGCGCCGGTCGCCAGACAGCCGCGATCGTCATCCCGAGGGCCCGCCGAGCTGTCCGCATTCTTCCCTTTTGCCGCATCTGGCAATCCGGAGCGCGGCAGTGTACCCGATATCGCCCGGCGTGTCGCCCTGTGGCTTGACCCCACTCGATCTGTGGCCTAGTGTCTCGCGAAGGTGTCCGCGAGGTTCCGATGCTGCAGTCGTTTGGCCATGGCGTTTTTCCCAAAGCGACCGCGTTGCGCGTGCTGCTGCTTGGCATGGCGGCGTTCGGTCTGGCGTGCTCGGGCACAACGCTGCGCGATCCGGACGGCGACGGGACCAGCGCCAAAGCGCAAATGTTCTCGCGGCTTGGACCGACGACCGACAGGCTGGATCCGGCCTCAGGGGACGTCGAAGATTGGCGGTACTTCCAAGCGCGCACCACCGGCAGCCTGGAATTGCGCTTGACACACGGGCGCTTCGGCGCCGTTTCGACGCTCGCCGGCACAGTCACCGCGTACAACCCGGATGGCACGACCGCGGCGACCGGCGTCATTGAGCCCGGCTCCGAAAAGACCACGCGTCTGGTCTTTCCCGTGAAGGCAGACGGCACCTATGTGGTTCAAATCAAAGCGGCTTCCGGCAAGGGCGAATACGTCGTGGAGTTTGGCCCGGCAGCCGACCTCTGCGCCGCCTGCACCGACAAGCAAAGCTGCGTCGACGGGCGCTGCGAGGACAAGCCCTGTGGCGGCGCCTGCACCGCGGAAGAGACTTGCGACGCGCGCGGCCGCTGCGTGCGCGAATCCGGCGGCAAGTGCGCGGGCGTTCGGTGCGCCAAGCGCGAAGTGTGCCAGGCCAGCACCGGCAAGTGCGTCGGCCCCACGCCCGCCGGGCCCAAGTGCAGCGCGACGCAAGTCCTGAAAGACGGCGAATGTGTGGAGAAAGTGCAGGACATCGAATGCACGGTCGTCGACGTGCGCGAGAGCGGCGGCGGCTCCGTCCTCACGTTGTCCGCGGGCGACCGCCAGGGCGTGCAAAAAGGCATGTCCGGCAGCGTCAAAGGCGTCAAGGGCGCCACGTTCTCGATCGTCGACGTCTATCCGTCGCGGGCCAAAGCGGTCACCAAGGTTGCGCCGACCAGCTTCACCGGCAACCTCAACGCGACAATCAAACGCTAAGGATGGCTGATACAGTGCGTTTGGACGGCCACCAGCTCTGCGTCGCGCGCCCGCTCCAGCCGTGGCCGCTGGTTCGCCTGTTCGCGGCCGGCGCATTGGTTGTGGCGACCGCGTGCTGCAGCAAGCAAAAGGTGGAGGCGCCGCCGATGCCGGAGCCCACGGTCGAAGTGGTGCCGACCGGTGACCTGTACCACCGTCCGCACGTGACGATCCTCGCGGTGACGGACTGGCAGAGCGTGCTCAAACCCTGCGGATGTACGGTAGATTTGCAAAAGGGCGGCATCGAGCGCATCGCCAAATACGTCGGCGATCTGCGCAAGCAGGACGACTCCGTGCTCTTTGTCCACGCGGGCAGCCTGCTGGCCGACCCGGACGCGACGACGGGACCGCGCGCGGCGCAGATGGCGAGCCGGCTGGACGCGTTTGCGGAAGCGCTCGACCACTTGCAGGTCGCCGCCGTGGCGCTGTCAACCTATGACATGGACGTCGGCGGTCAGGTGGTCAACGCCGTGTATGACCACGCAAAATGGCCGCTGCTGGCCCTGCAAGGCGGCTCGCGCAAGGCGATGCCGTCAGCGCTGGTGCGCACGAAGTCCGGGGTGTCGGTCGGGCTGTTGGCCGTGGATCCCAAGGCGCCGGAAGACGACGCGATGCGCCAGCA
Source organism: uncultured Myxococcales bacterium (assembly GCA_903929795.1). Classification (GTDB taxonomy): domain Bacteria; phylum Myxococcota_A; class UBA9042; order UBA9042; family UBA9042; genus CAIYBN01. Next base: position 36,971 of record CAIYWC010000011.1, read on the forward strand.
GGCGGTGGAGGATGAGGTCGTACGCCTGCGCAGCCAGCGGGTCAAGATCGTCGTCGTGCTCTCGAATCTGGGGCTGCGCGGCTCGCGCAAGTTGGCGCGCGCGGTGCCGGGCATTGACGTGATGATCGTCGGCCAGCTCGACGACAAGATCGAGCCCGAGCTGGATCTGGAACGCGAGGGCGACACGCTGATCGTGCACGCTGGCCGTCATGGCGCGTGGATGAGCGCGCTGACGCTGGCGCCGAGCGGTCAGGACCACGCCTGGAGAGAGGTGAGCGAGGCGGTTCCGGGCGTCGTGGAGGACCTGCAAATTCGCATCACCGCTATGGAAAAGACGCTGGCCGACATCAAGCAGCGCTCGACCGTCGCGAACCAGAAAGCGCTGCCGTTCTTTGAGGCGCGGCTGGCGGAGATGAAGCTGCGGCTCGACGCCGCCAAGCGCGCGCAGGGCCAGCCGCTGCCGCCGGGTGCGCTGGTTGGGTTTCGGCCCATCGGTCTGCTGTGGTCGACGCCGACGGATCCCGAAGTCGCGAAGATCGTTGCAGAGTACGACGCAAAAGTGGCGGATGCGAACCTGAAGGCCGCGGGCGATGTGCCGCCGCCGCCGGTGGGTCAGGCGGGCTACGTCGGCCAGAAGGCGTGCATGGAATGCCACGATGACACCGCAGCTTTTCAGGCCGCGGACCTGCACCAGTCGGCGTGGAAGCCGCTCGAAAAAACCAATAAAATTAAGGATCTGGATTGCGTGTCCTGCCACGTGACCGGCTTTGGTCAGCCGGGTGGCTCGAATCTGGCGCACCTGGCAGGCCTGACGGACGTGCAGTGCGAGGCGTGCCACGGTCCGGGTTCGCTGCACGTCAAGGCGCCGGCACGCGGACCGAATTCGCACATCATCGCCCAGCCCGATGCGACGATCTGTGCCGGCTGCCACACCGCGGTCCACTCGCCGCGCTTCGATTTTGCCGACTACCGCAAGCGGCTCATCGTTCCGGGCCATGGTCTGCCGCTCAAGGGGGCGCACGCGCCATGAGACGCCGGGCTCTCTGCGCCGCGCTTGCGGTCTGTTGCGCGCGCTCAGCCTCGGCGCAGGCGCCGGTTGTCCCGGTCGATCCGGGCGATCGCCCGCCGCTGATGACCGCACCGCCGGAAGGTCCGCCGCCGCCGCCCGAGCCGCACTTGTGGGATGGCAACCAGACAAGCGTGATGATCGGCCCGGTGATGAATTGGTTGGACCATGCGCCGGCATTGGTTGACCAACAGGGGCTCGGCTTTCGCGTCGCTGGCCGCCTGAGCGCGATTTCGCAGTTCGTCGACGTGGAGCTTGGCTTTGAGCGCGTGGCCCACGGCGGCACCTCGGGCGCCGGGCTGACGCGCAGCGAGGTCGGGTTCCAGGTGGGCACGCACCCCGGCTTTCCGATCATCGTCTTCAACGACTGGTGGAATGACGTCTTCTCCGGCGTCCACGGCTACGTAGGCGCGTCGGTCGTGCGCGCGACGCTGACGGGCACGGACGCGCTCGCGCAGGCGCACGTCACCGAGGGCACCGAGCACACCGAGTGGCAGCCCTGCATCTACGTCGGCGCCGCTGCCGATTTTCCGGTCAGCCCGCGCAACAAGGATTGGGGCATCTGGCTGACCGCCGGCTACAACCTGCGCTGGATGTGGTTCGGCCCCAAGCAGCCCGAACTGTCGCTGTCCGACAACCAGGCCGTGCTGCTGCTCAGCTTCCGGTCGAATTCGACGAGCTGGGCGCGCTTTCCGCGGCCGTTCTAGGCTTTGACTATCGGGGCTGCAGTTTGGCGCGAATAGTCGCGAAGTTATAGGCTTTTATGCGACCAGGTTTCGGAACGCTCACGTCCGACGGAGCGCTCGCGGGGCAAAACGGCGGCGCCATCTGGACGGCTCAGGGCGCGCGTGGCGGACTTCCGCCAGCTCTTTGCGCTACGGCGTCAGCCCCGTGATCACGGCGCTCGCGGTCGTGAGCTTGAGGCCCAGCGACTTCGCGTCTTTTGGACCGCCCGGCGTCGAAGAGATGTCCGACGGCGCCAGCACGGGCAGCAGGCCCTTGACCGTCGCGGCGCCGCCAAAGCTGGACAGCGCTGACGCGGGCAGGGCGTCGATCGCCGCGTTCAGGTCCGTGTCGGTCACGTAGCCGCACAGGATGCCGCCGGTCGTCGTCTTCCAGCTCATGCTGTCGGCGACGGTGCCGGAGAGCTGCACCTTGGAGATCGTCAACGTGAGCGGCGCGCCGCTGATGCTCATCGTGATTTGGAAGCTATCCGCGGTGGCCTTGAGCGCGGTGCCGTTGATTGTCGCCGTTGGGAAGTTGACCTCGGCGGTGCAGCTCGACGCGTCGCAGGTCTTGTTGACGTAGGACGATGATTTGACGGTGTAATCGCAGCCAGGCGTCGGGTTCTTGCACGTGCTGCCGGCCGTCGGCGCGCCCAGGAGCACGTTGAACAGGAACGGCGTGCCGGTCGTGTTGTAGCTCTTGGGGTCGAACAGCATGTCGATGGAGTCGGAGTTGACCGCGTCCTGGATCTTGGAGCCGATGATGCCGCCCAGGCCCGCCATTGTGTTGTCCACCTTGCCGTCGCCGGTCAGGTCGCAGCCCTCGCTCGCGGAGCCAAAGGCGAGGGTGACGACCTTCTGGACGCTGCCGCTCTGATTGTCCGTGCCCCAGCCGGGGCCGCTGGACGCGACGTCGCTGCCGGCGGAGCCCGTGTCGGTCGGGCCGGTGTCGCTTGGGCCGGTGTCGCTGGGACCCGTGTCGCTGGGACCGGTGTCGCCCGGACCCGAGTCGGTGATCGCGTCGGCAGGGATGTCGGTCTGGCCCGACGTGTCGCCGGGCGCCTTGGCGTCGGCGGCGATGTCGGACGGCACGATCACGTCGATGGTTGCGCCGTCGGTGCTGCCGCTGTCGCCGCTGCCGCTGTCGTTCGCGAGTGCGCCGTCGCCGCCGGAGGTGTCGCCGGTGAGCAGGGCGCCGCCTCCGTCGCTCGCTGCCGTCGTGGAGCAGCCCGCAGAGAGCCCAAGCAAAGCGATACCGCATGCCGCAGCGGCGCGGATCAGACTGGAACGCGAGAGGACCAACTGGCGATTTTGCATGGCAGACTCCTGTGAAAGTAGCCTAACTTTACAGGGACTATTGCCGCAGCACAAGAATCGCCATCAATCCACACATTCAGGTTTGTCGCGCTCCGGGCAGCGAAAGCGCACGTGGAAATGGTCGGCATGGCCTGTGGCGTGGCGAATGACGCCGCGCGCGACGTTGGCGCCGGCGGGGTACTGGAAGATCGGCGCAAGTCCCTGTTCTGTCCAGCCATTGTCCAGCAGCGCCTCGTACAGCAGCGCCTGGATCTCGTAGTCCATGAACACCCAGCCGACCTCGCCGGTGCTCAGCAGCGCCTCCAAGAACGCCCAGGTCCGCTCGGTGTCGAGGTTGCTCGCGTCGGTCGGTTCAAAGCGCTTGGGCTGGCCCTTGGTCGTGCGCAGGTAGGCGATGTCCACGTCCCGGCCCGACTGGTGCGACTTGTGCGGCTTCAAAAAACCGCCGTTCTCCGCCGAAATCGCGCCGACAACGACCGATGGAACGCCTTGAAATTGCTGGTTGACTTGCGCCGCGGCCAGCTGGAGCAGCGCGACAGTGTTGTCGGTCCCAAACGCGTTCGGGCTGACCGCAATGTAGCCCGGGCCCTGGCACGGAATCCGGCAGGCGTCCACGAGCTGGCCGTCTGTCGGCGGCCCAATCGACTTGGACGGCTGATCCTTGGGCGGCTGGCACACCGGTGTGGGCATCTGGAACGTCGGCGCGCCGGCGACATTGCCGACCGTCGCGCTGTTGGGTCGCGCCTGCACGCGCACGCGCTGGGGCGGCAGCGGGATCCGCTCGTAGGCGTTCTCCTCCGGCGCGTCGTGAAACACCATGCGGTCCACGGGCTTGCGCTTGCGGCGCTGCGGCGCGGCCTCGGAGCAGCCGACCAGCGACGCCAGGGCTGCAACCAACAGCGTGCAAAGGACCAGCCGCGCCATCACGCCTTGGGCTTCAGGTCGCGGTGGCTGACGGTGACGCGGCCCAGGCGCATGGCCCGAATGTGGTCGGCCATCGCCTCCGCCAGCGCGACGCTGCGGTGCTGGCCACCGGTGCAGCCCAGGGCGACGCTGACCATCGCGCGGCCCTCCTGGGCGTGCAGCGGAAGCACATAGTCCAGCAAGTAGCGCATCCGCTTGAGCGCCTCGTCGCCGCCGCGCTCCATTACGTATTGCCGCACGGGCCCGTCCAGGCCGCTCATCGGCGACAATTCCGGCACGAAATATGGGTTGTCCACGTATCGCACGTCAAAGACGTAGTCGGCGTCGCGCGGCAGTCCGTGCTTGAAGCCAAACGACTGCATCGACACGATCAGCCGCACGTCCGCTGAATACTCGGGGTCAAAAATCCGCTGAACATGGCGTTTTAGCTGGTGAATGTTCAGCTCGGACGTGTCAACCACCAGCGTCGCGCGCTCGCGCACGGGCATCATGTGGTCGCGCTCGAAGCGGATGGACTCGCTGACCGTGCCCGCCTGCCAAATCGGGTGCTTGCGGCGCGTCTCGGCAAAACGCCGAATCAGGACGTCGTCGGCGCAATCCAGAAACAGCAGCTCGGCTTGCACGCCGTGGGTCTTCAGCGCCGTGATCGCGGTGTCCAAATCGCCCAACAGCTCCCCCGCGCGGATGTCGATGCCCACCGCAACCGGTGTCGCCGTCAGCCGCTCCGCCATCATCGTTTCCAGCGCAGGCAGCAGCGCGGTCGGCAGGTTGTCCACGCAGTAAAAGCCCAGATCCTCCAGCGCATGCAGGCACGTCGAACGTCCTGAACCGCTGATGCCGGTCACGATGACGAAGCGGGCGTTGCGGGCCATGGTCAGCTCCTGGCGCGGTCAGAACTGTTTGCGCCGCTGCGACGACGGCGGAATATTCAGGGATTCACGATACTTGGCGACGGTGCGCCGCGCCACCGTCATCGTTTCCCGGGGCCGCAGCGCTTCCAGCTGCGTCTCGGTGCATGCGAGCCGCGCCAGCATTTTGCCGCGATCCCAGTCGCCGTGCAGCATCTCGACGATTTCCTGGTCCGACAGCGGCGATCCGGCGTGCTCGTTGTCGATGAACCGCTTGATCGCGCTCTTGACCGCTTCCGACGCCACGTCGTTGCCATCGCCGGACGGCACGCCCGCGCCGAAAAAGAACTTCAGCTCAAAAATCCCTTGCGGCGTATGGACATACTTCGCAGTCGTCACCCGCGACACCGTCGACTCGTGCAGCCCGACATCCTCCGCGACCTCGCGCAGCACGAGCGGCCGCAGCTTCTCCACGCCGCGATCGAGAAATGGCCGCTGGAACCGCATGATCGACTCGGTCACCCGCTGAATCGTCGACTGCCGCTGGTGGATCGAACGGATCATCCAGGTCGCCGCACGCATCTTTTCCTGAAGATATTCCTTGGCTTGTGCGTCGCCCTCGCCGGACAGCGCGTGCTTGTAGAAGTTGGACACGCGCAGCCGCGGCAGCCCGTCCTCGTTCAGCACAACCGTGTAGTCCTCGCCCAGCTTGTAGACGAATACGTCCGGCGTGATGTAACGTGCTGTTTCGCCGATGAAATGTCGACCAGGTCGCGGCTCCAGCGACGCCAGCAGCCCCATCAACCGCTGCTCCTCGTTGGGCCGCAGGCGCAGGTCGCGACGCAGCCCGGCGTGATCGCGGGCCTCGATGTAGGGCAGCCCGACCTCGATCAGCTTGTGCAGCCGCAGCTCTTTGGGGTGCCGGAGCAGCGCTTGCGTGAGCAGACACTCGCGCAGATCGCGGCTCGCCACGCCCGGCGGATCCAGGCTGCGGATGATGCCCAGGACGCGCGTCACCTCCGCGACGTCGACCGCGTGCGCCAGGGCCAGCCCGCGCAGGGAGTTGCCGTATATCGCGTCCGTCTTGCAGCCCCGGCTCTCGGCTTCCTTTTGCCAAATCGCCACTTCGTCGTCGGTCAGCCAGTACAGCGCCAGCTTGCCCTTGGCTTCCAGTTTCTCGATGTTTTGCGTTTCCGCCAGCTTGGCCAACTGCCGCCGCGCCGCGTCGCTGCCACCCAGGATGTCCAGTCGGGTCGGTCGGAAATAGCCATCGTCGTCCAAATTGCCAATGATCTCCTCGACAAGCAGGCGATCCGCCGCCGCGAGCGTCGTCGACGCAATCTGCTCCTCCAGGAATTCCGGCAGGCTCGACGCCCGGGTCAGCGTCTGCGACAGCGCCGGGCGCTCCTCGTCGTCGCCATCGCGGAACGCCCCGCCGCCTTCACTCGGGCCGCGCGCCAGGTCGGTGAAATACTGCTGCCAGTCGATTTCATTGCGTTCATCGCGGGTTGGCGGCGCCTCGATGTCCGTCACCGCCGCCTCGCCGCCCGTCAGCGCCGACGGCAGGGGATCCTGGGATGTCTCGGTCTGGATCTCCTCTTCCAGCAACGGATTTTCGTTCAGCGCGTCGCCAACGGCTTCCATCAGCTCGGTCCGCGACAGCTGCAGGAGGCGAATCGCCTGCTGGAGCTGCTGCGTCATGACCAGCCGCTGTTCAAGCCGCTGTCCAAGCTGGAGACCCTGTTTGAACTCCATGCGCTCCGCGTCGGCGTTCGTCAGGTGTTGCGGGGCAACAGCCCCGGCGGCTGGCGAACGGGCAGGCCGAGTGTACCGGTCGCGGCGGAGCCCGACAAGCAAATGCATGGCGATTGCCGCCGATCGCGCAAAAATTTGCCAATCTTGGCGCGAAATGTGCAGGGCCGGTCGATGAACGATCGCCGACATCGGGCGCCCTTGCGCGCAAACCGCTTGACAGCCGGGCGATTGCCGCTTATTTGGCGGCGCGGCTCCAGACGGCCGTCGGCGGATGCGCGTGTCCGTGCCCGCCCCCGAAGCTGCTGAGGAACGCCGCGATGGCCAAGACCGATTTTTATGAACTGCTCGGCGTGACCAAGGACGTCGGCGACGCCGATCTGAAAAAAGCCTTTCGCAAAGCGGCCATGCAGTATCACCCGGACCGCAATCCGGGCGACGCGCACGCGGAAGAGATGTTCAAACAGTGCGCGGAAGCCTATGACGTGCTGTCTGACGGGCAAAAACGCGCCGCGTACGATCGCTACGGCCACGCCGCGTTTGAATCCGGCCGCGGCGGCGCACCGCAGCACGGCAACATGGACGACATGTTCAGCCATTTTGGCGACATTTTCGGCGATATTTTCGGCGGGCGACGCGGCGGCCAGAAGCGACCCGCGCGGGGCGGCGACTTGCGCTACGACCTCGGCCTGTCGCTGCGCGAGGCGGTCCAGGGCGTCAAGCGCGAGATCGCGGTCCCGCGGGTCGACCCGTGCGGCACCTGCAGCGGCAGTGGCGCCAAGCCCGGCACCAGCGCCGAACAATGCGGCCAATGCGGCGGACGCGGCCAGGTTGGCCACCAGCAAGGGCCGTTCGTTTTTGCCGTCACATGCCCGCAGTGCCAAGGCCAGGGCCGCACCGTCAAGCCGGCCAACCGCTGCGCCAGCTGCGGCGGCGCCGGCCAGCAGCGGGTCGAGAAGAAAGTCACCGTCAAAATCCCCGCGGGCGTGGATACGGGCACGCGCCTGCGCGTCACGGGCGAGGGCGAGCACGGGCAGGCGGGCCAGCAGCCGGGCGACCTGTACGTCGTGCTGTCGATCCAGCCCGATGACGTGTTCCAGCGCGACGGCGACGACCTGCACTGCGAGATCGAAGTCGACGTGGTGCGCGCGGTGCTCGGTGGCGTCGTGACGGTGCCGCTGATCGACGGCGAAGACGAAAAAGTGAAGCTGCCACCTGGGATTCAGCCCGGCGAGCAAGTGCGCATCCGCGGCAAGGGCGTGCCACACCTGCACGGCAACGGCCGCGGTGACCAGTTCGCCCACGTGCGGGTCGTTGTGCCGCGCAAGCTGACGGATCGGCAGCGCAAGCTGTACGAGGATCTGGCCCGCGATTGACCGCGGTCCATTGAAAAACCGCTCGCGCGCGGCTACCGTGCCGACCCTGCGCGCGCGGGTTTGCCGCGCAAGAAAGGCGCCATGCTGACGCTCCTTCGGCCAATCTCCCTGCGGCGCCTGACCGAGCACAAGCTGCGTGCGGCGATGACGGCCGTCGGTATTTCGCTCGGCGTCGCCGTGCTGGTCGCCGTCGTGACGGTGAACGAGGGCATCGTCGGCTCGTTTTCCGACACGCTCGACCACATCAGCGGCCGCGTGGACCTGGAAGTGCGGGGCGGCGACACGGGGCTGGACGAGCTGCTGGTCGACAAAGCGCAGGCCGTGCCGGGCGTGAAATTCGCGACGCCGGTGATTGAGCGGACGCTGGATCTCGCGGATGGCTCCGGCGAGTCGCTGGCGATCCTGGCGATCAACTTTACCGAAAATCCCAAGGCGCTTGAGCACCTGTACCAGATCGACGCGGCGACGCTCAAGCGCCCGGCGGCGCCGGAAAAGGCCAAGAAAGACGATGAGTTCGCCGACGATCCGTTTGCGATGCTCGACCAGCCGCGGCAGCTCGTGGTGACGACGGAGTTTGCCGCCAAGCACCATCTGGCCAAAGGCGGCACGGTGGAATTGCTGACGCCGGGCGGGCGGCAGACGTTCACGGCGTTTTCGATCGTCGAGGCCAAGGGGCCGCAAAAGGCGATGGGCGGCAACCTGGCGATCATGGATTACGTGGATGCTCAGGAGGTTTTTGACCTCAAGCACCGCGTCGATCGCCTCGACATCGCGCTGGACGATGCCAAGAAGCCCGGCGAGGTCGAGCGCGCGGTGGCAGCGCTGAAAAAGGCCGTGGGCACGCAGTACGATGTCGAGCGGCCCGGCAAGCGCCAGCAGCGCCAGGAGCAGCTGCTCAAGTCCTTCAAGCTGGCGTTGGCGATCGGCGCGGGCGTGGCGCTGATCGTCGGTATGTTCCTGATTTATCACACGCTTTCGATCACGGTTGCGCAGCGGCGCTCGGAGATTGGCATCCTGCGGGCAGCGGGCGCGACGCGCGGCCAGATCGTCAAGCTCTTCACCCTGGAGGGCATCGTCTTCGGTTTTGGCGGCTCGGTGCTCGGCCTCGCCTTGGGCGCCGTGCTGGCGCGCGGCATGATGGAGACCTCCGCCCGCTCGGTGACCGATCTGTACCTGCGCGTGCACATTCAGGAAACGCGCGTCGCGTGGAGCACGATGGCGATCGGCCTCGTGCTCGGCACGCTGTCGTCGGGGTTGGCGTCGCTGCTGCCGGCGTGGCAGGCCAGCCGGCTGTCGCCGGTCGACACAATCCGCACTGTTGCGTTTGATTTTCGCGGTGTGCCGACGCTGAAGCTGGAGGGCCGCGAATTCGCCGCTTTGGGGTGCTATGCGCTCGCGCCGGTCGTCGCGCAAGGCCCTGCGGTCGGCGGTTTTCCGGTATTTGGCCTGGCGGCGATGTTCTGCGTCGTGCTGGGAACGACGCTCCTGTCGCGTTGGCTGATGCTGCTGCTGACGCGCGTGCTCGGGCCGCTGGCGACGCGCTTTGGCGGCATCGAAGGCCGGCTCGCGGCGGACAACGTCACGCGCGGCGCCAACAAATCGGCCGTCACAGTCGCGTCGCTCATGGTCGGCTTGTCGATGGTCATGGGCAGCGCCATCCTGACCAGCAGCTTTCGCTACAGCATCCAGACGTGGATCGAACAAACAGTGCCGGCGGATCTCTTCATCACGTCCAACGCCAACATGGGCGGCATCAAGAACCAGCCGGTCGACTTCGCGCTCGCGGCCGAGATCGCCAGGATACCGGGCGTTGCGTCGGTCGATACGGTGCGGCTGCGCAACGTCGACTTCAAGAATTCCCGCGTGTTGCTGCTGGCTTTGCAGACCCGGATCCGCTTCCAACACACCTCCGCTTGGCCGATTTCCCGCTGTGCCGGCGACTGCAAGACCGTGACGTCCCGGCTGACGGCGGGCGAGGGCGTCGTCATCTCGGAGACCCTGTCGCACCGTTTTGGCACCAATCCCGGCGAGCTGATCGGTCTGCAGACGGCTCACGGACTCGTGCAATTTCCAGTGCTTGCGGCGATGCGCGACTATTCGAGCGACCAGGGCGCTGTGTTCATGGACCGCGAGCTCTACCTGAAGCATTGGGACGACGAGAAGGTCGACACGTTTGAGCCGTACATGAAGCCCGGCGTGGATCCCAAGGTGGTGCGTGAGCAGGTCCTGGCGAAATTCGGCAAGCAATACAGGCTATTCGCACTGACCAACGTGGAGTTTCGCGAGGAGATCGGCCAGATGATCGAGCGCGTGTTCAGCATCACCCGCGCGCTGGAGCTGGTGACGATTCTCATCTCGCTCCTGTCGGTCGTGAACACGCTCCTGACGGCGATTCTCGACCGGATGCGCGAGATCGGCGTGCTGCGCGCGGTGGGCATGAAGCGCGACCAGTTGGTGCGCGTGATCCTGACGGAATCGCTGATTCTGGCGCTGATTGGCGCGACGATCGGCATCGTGGTGGGGACCATCAACGGGCTCATCATCTTGAAGGTCGTGAATGCGCAGGACACGGGCTGGGACGTGCCGATGCATTTTCCAGGGCACTTGGCGGCGATTTACGCCTCGGCGCTGGTCGTGGTGGGCGTGCTGGCGGCGATCTACCCGGCCAAAGTCGCCGCGCGCGTGCCGGTCGTCGATGCGCTGAATTACGAGTAAAAGCATGAACATCGCCTGCCCCACCTGCAAGAAGCCCAGCGCGCCGCGCGCCGAAAACAAGGCGTTTCCCTTCTGCTGCGAGCGGTGCCGCCTCATCGACCTGGGCGCCTGGCTGAGCGAGAGCTACCGCGTGCCCGTCGGACCTGACGAGACCGAGCGCGACGGCGTCACGGAGGACGAAGCCGCCGGCCTCGTCCGCGGCTCCGGCGATTTGCCCAACTGAGGCGATTGGAGCACGCTCGGCGCATGGCGGTGGACCACGTCAATCTGTTTACGACGATCGCGGTGTCCCTGACGGGCACGGGCTTGGCCGTGGCGCGCGACGTGTCGCAGCTGGGACCGGTGCTCGGGATTGACGCTGATCGCACGCGGCCGGGGCGTTACAGCCGTCACGTCCAGCTGCTGCCGCGCCTGAGCGACCGCGCGTTGGACGCTGGGCTGGCGGACGATCTGGCGCAGTATGCGCAAGCGCGCAACCAGCCAGTCGTGCTCCTCCCGGCTGCGGACGACGCGTGCGAGTGGGCGATTGCCCAGCGCGATCGCCTGGAGCCGCACGTGCGCGTTTCCGCGGGCTACACGCAGGCGCGCGCGGGCGTGCTGCTGGACAAGTCGGCGTTTGCCGCGCGCTGCCAGGAGCTGGGGATCGACGTGCCGCGGACGCTGCAGCCCTGCGATCTGGCGGACGTGCGCGCGTTTGCCGCCGACGTCGGGCTGCCGTGCATCGTCAAGCCGCGGGCGGGCCACAAGTGGCGCGATCGCCTGAGCGGCCAAAAACTGTTGGTGCCCAAGACGTTGGCGGAATTGGAGCACGCGATGGCGCACGTCGTGGGCGATCCTGCCGCGGTTGTGTTGCAGGAGCTGGTCGCCGGTCCGGAGCGCAATCTGGCGGTGGGCGCGGTGTGGAGCGACCAGGCTGGCGCGGTGCGCAGCGTGCTGACCGCGCGCAAAATCCGGCAGTTTCCGCGGCAATTTGGCTCGGGATCGCGCGTGGTGACGGAGGATTTGCCAGAGGTGGCGGCGCTTTCGACGGCGATCGTCGCGGCGCTGGACTACCGCGGGCTGTGCGGCACCGAGTTCAAGCTGGACGAGCGTACGGGGCGCTGGCGGCTCATCGAGATCAACCCGCGGCCGACGCTGTGGTACGACCTGTGCCGAGCCGCGGGCGTGCACCTGATCCGCGCGCACGCTCAGGAGCTGGCGGGGCTGCCGATTGCGCCCCTGGCGCCGCAGACCCATGGCGTGGCGTGGACGTATGGCTTGCGCGACGTGGTTGCGCTCGGCCAGGCGGGCGGCGTGCCGGCGGTGTTGCACGCGCTGCGGCAGGAAGCGTGGGCGCACACGGATGCGGTCATGGCGTGGGACGATCCGCGGGCGACGCTGGCCTCGGTGGGCCATTTCGCGGCGCAAGCGCTGGCTCACCTGCGGCCGGGACGAGGCGGAAAGTGAAGAAATTCAGGAGGAAATTCGCGTTGTGCGCGCTGATCGCCAGCAGTTCCGGCTGCACGTCCTCGCGCGCCATGGAAGCGTGGCGCGACGGCTGGGTGCAGGAGCAAAAGGGCGCGACGACGCCGGCGCTGCGCAAGTACGTCGACGCGACGAGCCGACTGGGCAAGTACCCGGGCGCGATGCTAAACCGGATTCGGCTGCTGGCGGCGGTGCCGGAGCGGCGCGGTGAAGCCCAGGAATTGCTGGACAAGCTGGTCAAGAGCGACCCGACCGACCCGCGCGTGGCGTCGTTCTCGGCGATGTGGGCGCTTTCGCAAGGCGAGGTGCCGCTGGCCCGCAACCGGGTGAATGCGGGCGTGCTCAAGCCCGATGACCTGGACGACACGGTCGCTGCGATGCGTCAGGCAGAGCTGGCGGTGCTGATGGCCGAAAAGCAGTGGGAGGCCGCCTGGCAGCGCGCCAAGGACTTGGCGCCCTCGACGCCACAGGACAGCCTGCGGGTGGCGACATTGGCGTGGAATGTCGGGGAGTTTGGTCGCGCGGAGCAGCTGGTGGGGCCGGCGCTGGACTGCAAGGAAAAGTGGCTGCTCCAGGCGCTGTTGGCCGCGCGGGCGGGGCAGTGGCGCGACGCCGGGCAGCGGCTGGCGCAGCTGGAAGGCGACGCGGTGACGCCGCTGGTCCAAGCGCTGCGGGCGGAGGCGGCGCTGCACGCTGAGCCGCCGGATCTGGCCGTGGCCTTGCGCGACGCGGCGGAGGCGGCCCGGCGCGACCCGGCGGACGCGCTGGTGACCGAAGTCTGGGGCACGGCGCAGCTTGTCGCCAAGCAGCCGGGGTTGGCGCGCGACCTGCTGGCGTCGCTGACCGTGCGCGGCGCGGGCTGGTCCACGTGGTACAACCTGGGCCTGGCGCAGCTGCGCCTGGGAGACCTGCCGGCTGCCGCGCAGGCGTTCACCATCGCGGCCCAGCGGTGTCCGACCTGCGCTTCGCCGGTCAAGAACCGTGACGTCCTGGCCAAGCTGGGCCTCACGCAGTAGCGATCGCCCCCCGCTTGTCGCGTCGCCGCGCTCCTGCCACAATCGCGGCTCATTGCGCGCCTGCCGTGGCGCTGTTTGGGTCGCCATGCTGCGTTTGATTTCGTTTCGTCCGTTCTTGGCCCTCGTGGTCGCCGCGTCCTTGCTCTTGGCGTGCGGCAACGCGCCCAAGAAGAAAAAGACCGCCGTCAAGACGGAAGCTGCCGCAGCGAGTGTCGCGGAAGTCATGGAAACGCGTCGCAAACGCGTGATGGCGCAGCTGCCCGATGGCGACGATATGACGGGCGAAGAGCACCCATGGCTGGCGTGGATCAAAAAGAGCGTGGCAGTGTCGCCGGCCAATGAGCTGCGCAAGGCGGCGACGACGGTAGAGAACACGCCGGTGGCGGACCAGGCGGAGGCGCTGGCGAAGTGGGCGGAAGCGTCGCGTGCGTATTTCCAGGACGAGAAAATCGAGCCCAACGAGTACTGGACGACGCTGGGGACGGCGCGGCGGCTGTCGGCCGGGACGCCGTGGGAAGCGGACATGGAGTTCGAGGCGCTGCTGTTTCACGCGGCGGAGCTGGCGCGGTCGTGGACGCTGATGGAGGGCAATCCGCACGACGATCGCGTGCTGCGGTTCTTCACGTATTGGAAATTTGTCTTTGATTTCAATCCAAAGACCGGCATTTACGAGGACGAAGTCAACTGGGTGTGCGCCAACAAGCTCGGCGATTTCTGCAAGGACATCCCGATGGAAGAGCGGCCGGGCCAGGTGCAGCGCAAGTATTACGAGGGCGTGGTCAAGCAGATCGAGGCGTACAAGGCGAAATATGCCAACAGCCCGTGGATTGCGTTGCTCGACCGGTTCGCGGCGAAGTACAAAGAAAAGGCGGCCAAGCTACCGAAATTTGTGGAGTATCCGATCTTTCCTGGCATCCGTTCGACCTTCGCTGCGCCGCTGGGTGGCAACGCGGTCCTGACGATCACCGACAAAGGCGTGAATTTGATGGATAATCAGCTGCGCAAGCCGGAGGATGGCTGGAAGGCGGACTGGACGCCGGACGCCAAGCTGTCGGAGGACATCAGCAAGCTCGTGGAAGCCGTGCGGTCGACGACCCAGTCGCAGTATAACCAGTCGAATATTCTGCTGGTTACGCTCGCGGACGTGCCCATGCGCTACCTGGAGGCGGCGCTGCGGGCGACGATCGTCGGCGAACACGCCAAAGAATGGGCGACGGCGTGGCTGGTTGGCCGGCGGCGCGGCGATGGGTCAAACCGGCGCGCCGGCTACCAGATCACGATCTTGCCGGTCGCGGCGGCGGGCGACAAGAAGAATCACGTCGACGCGACGGTGAACAAGACCGTGCCGTTCAGCTTCACCCTGGAGAAAAAGAAGTGGCAGTGCCTGGCTTGGGCGACCGTGGGCAAGGATCCTTACGAGGCCAAGGCGTTTCAGTCCATCGTGTTCCACGACGGCAAGCTGATCCACGCGGCGCGGATTTCCGGCTCGGGCGCGCTGACGGGCGACCAGGCAGCCCCCAGTGACGGTGAAGGCGGCCGGCTCGAAGCCTGGGGCGATGCGCAGGCGACTTCCATCGTCGTTGCCGTCCCCGACAGCGCGCCATACAAGGACCTGCTCGAAGCGATGAACGGCGTCGCGCTCCGCTGCGATGTCGAAGGTTGTAAGGTCCCGCGCGTCCAGCCGGTCTTTCTGGCGACTTGCAAGTAGGACCGCGCGCAGATCGGGCTTCGCGCCGGGCCTCCACGCCACCCAGCAAAACGCCTCCCCCACCGCGCGCCGGCGGAAGCCGGACACACCACCACCTTGGACTCCGGAGCGCTTGTCGCGCTGCCGGGGCCCGCGGCCCCGCGGCGTTGGCGCCGCGTCCGCCCCTCCAGTTGAGCAGCCTGCACTGCAAGCCGCTACCCAAGAGCCAAGTTGTGGCAACGCGCCGCCACCGTCCGTACGCACGGGTGAACGCGAAGGGGAGCCCAGCTCAACTCCCAACTCAGTATTCGTTCAGGCGTGAATTCTGCCGCGGGGCTCGCAAAAAAACTTTGGCCGACAGCCCGCTGCGCGTCACTCCGTCCCTTCGAGGTCCGGTCCGACGCCGCGTTTTCCCTCAAATTTGCACGGTGCGGCCGTTTTGCGGACCCAGAGCTCCATCTCCAAATCCTTCCAATGCTTAAGTTCCGGGTCGTGAAAGACCCTCTCCTGCTGGAAGTGCGCCATCAGCGTCGCGCGTTTGGGCAATTGCGCCACGGCAAAGTAGCTCATGGGTGCGACAACCACATATTTCAGGTTGTCCTTGCACACCGCGTCCCAAAAGTCCTCCAGACGCACGGCGCCGGTGTCAAAAACCTTGGAATTTGTGTCCACTTGGTCGCCCGCGAGCCGCCGTCCGGAGAGCAGCGCAAGCAGCGGCGCGTAGTCGCTCGCGCCCGTAATCGTCTCGTCCGGTTTGCTGTGGTCGCGGATCCACGCCGCCATCTCTTCCGCACTGGAATACCAGCGTTTTTTGTTCCACAGGTAGTGGTGCACGCCCGACTCGATGTTGCCGCGCAGCCGCCCCTCGCCCCAAAACGCCGCGCGCGTCAGCTCGCCCAGCCATGCCGGCCCGGGCGGCTCAAGCCACTCGAAAGCCAACTGCTCGCCCACGCCTTTGGAATCGCCCACGTGCTTGAATTCGGATGGATAAGCTTTTAGATTCGCAGCATTGTTGATTGGAACCGCCAAGAGCGCCAGACAGCCCAGCACCAGCGCCGCCCGTCCCGCGACCGCCGCGTAGGGGTCCAGCTGCGGCTGATGAGCGCGTACCGCCGTCGCGGCCAGCTCGCCCAGGGCGTGCAGGGTGACGGCTGCGCAGATCGCGACGAGCGGCAGGATCAGCGCCCAATAGAAATCGTAGCGCTCCTTGAATTGGCCGAATTCGCCGACCAGCGCCACTGCCGCGGTGAAAACCACCATCTTGTGCCCGGGATTCGGCGTCTGCCACCACGTGCGCGGGTTCCAGAGCGCGCGCCAGGGCGACGGGTCGTTGGCCCTGCGCGCCGGGTTTAACCGCCGCGTGTGGAGCCAGAGCTGCAGACCCACCGCCAGCGGCATCAGCAGCGCGAGCCACAGGTGCACGGCGTGGTAGTACAGGACGATCGTGAAATCCTTGGCACCGAGCATCAGAAACAGGTTGTTGAACCACGCCGGCGGACCGCCCGAGATCGCCATGAACCCTTCAATTTTGGCTTTTTTGGCAAAGTGGTAGGTGAAGACCTCGGTCAGGTAGTGGTCGCCGGCCAGCAGCGTGCCGATGAACGTGATCGAGCCCCATACCGCAAGGAAGCCAAGAAACACGCGCACCGCGGGTTGTCCAAGCCAGCGTCGCCACTGCACTTTCTCCGGGCCCAGCGGCACGAACGCCAGCATCCCGACCATGGCCAGCATCATGCCAAGCGCGTAGAACCCCGTCGCCGCGGCGGCGCCAATTAGCGCGCCGCCCAGCAGCATCCGACCGCGCAAGATGGCCCAGACGCCCCACATCATCCAGCAGGTCGTCAGGTTTACGCCGGTCAGATTCGTCGAGGATTGGAGCACTTCCGCGGCAAACAGGTCCAAACCCAGCGCCAGCAGGCCCGCCGGCACGCCCACCAGCCGCCGCGCGATCCGCCAGGTCGCGATCGCCGCGCCCAGCGAAGCAAGCACCGAAAGCCACTTGCCGACCAGGAAGTCGTAGCCCAGCAGCTTGTACGCGAGCGCCGGCACCGCAATGTGCAGCGGCGGGTGACTGAAGAAGAAGTCGCGGTACGGCCACTTCCCCTCGGTCCACAGCCGCGCGGCGTAGTAGTACAGCGCCTCGTCGGTGGTCGAATAGCGCGTCCCGTTGGCCTTGAGCACCAGCCAAATCGCCACCAGCCCCAGCACGGCGATGACCTCCGCGCCGGGCCACAGCCGCGCCCAGCCGCGCGTCCGATCGTCCTCTGGCGCGACGCGCTGGATCGCCTGACTGATGGCGCCGCTCGCCAACAGCAGCGCACCCAGCCCGAAGACGCCCCAGGCGACGTGACCCGCCAACAGCGGCTGCGCGACCACGAACAGCGCCAGTCCGACCGTCAGCGCTTGCCAGACAATGCGCGGCAGCTCCCGCTGGACCAGCGCCCACACTGCAAGGCCGACCAGCACCGTCGCCGCCAGCACGTCGCCGCTCCCGCTCAGGCCGGCGTCGTGCATCACGACCGCAGCGTCGGTCGTCGTTGGCACCGTCAGCCCGGCCAGTGCGGCCCAAAGCGGCACTTCGCTGTGGCCCAGCCAGCCTTGCGGCACCAGCAGCACGGCAGCGAGCAGCGCCGTGCCCAGCGCCAGCCACGCGCGCGCCGTCCGGACATTGGGCCCGGTCAGCACCAGCGCGGCGCCCAGCGCAATCGCCGCGCCAATCGGCAGCGTCAGGCCCTGCAGCGAACTGCGCAGCGGCTCGGTGGCTTGCACCGAAAGCAGCGGAAAAGCGCATTCGCGCAGGCGAAATGCCACCAGCGCCAGACAGGCCGCGGCCATCAGGCTCCAGGTCGGTAGATCGCGCTCGTGCGACCAGGATCGCAGCTTGGCGGCGATCAGCCCCAGGGCGGCCAGCGCGGCAGCCATCAGCCCCGCCGAGTCTGCCAGACGCGCGACGCTCGGAAACGGCGCTTTCGCGGTCGGCAGCGCGGCGCCCACCACCAGCAGCAGGACGCCGGCCACCGTGAGCACCAGGGGCAGCAGCTGCATCGGCTGCTGCGGCGCCTCCCGCTCCGGTTCGGGCTCGGCATCGGTCGGCGGCTCCGGCGCGCTTGGCGCCGATTGCGCGACGTTCGGCTGCAGCGTCGGCAGCGCAGTCGGCTTGGGCGGCTTGACAGAACGACGCGCCATGGGTCCTCCGCTGCTACGGCAGCAGCCGTGTGGTCTGCGCCTGCGTCAGCGCCGTCTGCGCCGCCAGGTAGGGGTCCACGCGCCGCGCCGTGACGTCAGCGACCAACTGCCGGCCAGCGGCCGTCTGCCGCAGCCAGGCGTCGACGTTGTGCCCTACAGACTCGCGAACCAGCCCACCGATGGCAAACGCGGCGCGATTTTGCGCGCGAACTTGGCTCGTCGGGCTTGTCTTCAGGAATTCCGCGTGCTTGTCGATCGCTTCAGCCAGCGCTTCCACGCCTTCGCTGCGCGCCGCGACTGTCCGCAGGATCGGTGGCAGCCAGTCCGGCATCACGCCCATCAGCGTTTGCAGGCCGCGCAGATCGCCGATTGTGCGATCCGCGCCGTCCAGGTCTGCCTTGTTGACCACGAAAATGTCAGCGATCTCGAGAATTCCCGCCTTGATCGCCTGGATGTCGTCGCCCAGGCCAGGCACAAGCACGACGACCGTGGTGTCCGCCGTGCGCACGATGTCGATCTCATCCTGGCCAACGCCGACCGTCTCGATGAGCACGACATCGTGGCCCATGGCGTCGAGCACGTGAATGATGTCGTTGGTCGAGCGCGACAGGCCGCCCAGCGCGCCGCGGGTCGCCAAGCTGCGGATAAAGACATTGGAATCGTTCGCGAATTCCATCATGCGGATGCGGTCGCCGAGGATTGCGCCACCGGAAAACGGGCTGGACGGATCGACCGCGAGGACGCCGACGCGCATGCCCAGCTTGCGGTAGTGGCCGATGAGGCGCGCGGTCAGCGTGGACTTGCCAGAGCCAGGATTGCCTGTAATGCCGATGACTTTGGCGCGTCCAGTGTGCGGGTACAGCTGGCGCAGGACGTCGGTGGCGCCGTCGATGCGGTCGTCGAGCATGCGCATGAGGCGCGCGGCGGCGCGCACGTTGCCCGCGAGGATTGCGGCGGCGGCGTCTTGGGGACTGGCGAAGCGCATGTACAGGAGCGTCCTTGTCTTTCTCACGCGGCGGGCCGAGCGTTGCGCCCTGGGTCGACTCCGGAGTGGTCGCTGGCGGCCGATGCCCTGCTGATGGCCCGCAAGCCGCCGCGCGATCGGCGTGGGTCCACGGGCGCGACGCGACGCGGGGCTAGAACGTGACGCCGATCTTGCCGGTGACCATGCTCAACCCCTCGCTGAACGAGCGCAGGAACTCGCCGCCGATTTGCACCCGGGTCACGATCACGCGCACGCCGAGGCTGGCGCGCTGGCTGATGGCATCGGAGATGTGTGACGCGTCGCCCAGCGGCGCGAGTTGCGCGGTGATCGGCGTGATCGACTTGTCGGTTGGATACAGGCTCACCAGGTGCGTGTTGACGTGGGTGAACGACGGCGCGTACGCGACCCACGGCTGGATCGCCAGGATGCCGCCGATGCCGAACGACTTGGACGCCACGAGGTCTGCGCCGACGACGAACATGTCGATCTGGGAATTGCCCAGAACCGTGTGAATCGACGGGCGAAACAGGATATCCGGGATGTTCTTGTACCCGTCGGTGATGCTGACGCCGAATTCGATGCCGATCGCGGTCAGGTTGGAGTTGCTCAGGCCAGTGACGACGCCGCCGACCTGCAAGCTGTACGGAAGGCCTTTGCGCACGCGGACTTGCTGGGTCGTGACGATCGACTCCGGCGAGGATGCGGCTTTGGTCCAGTAGTCCGCGGTCGAGTTGGTGCCCACGCCGCTGACTTCGTAGGCCACTTCGAGCCCCAGCGCGCCGCCTGACGCTGCAGGGCCGGCCATGCGCGGGCCCATCGCCATGCCGACTTCGCGCATCAGCTGCTTGTACGCGGTGTTTTCGACCGGCGTGTTGGGCGTCACCGTCGCGGGATCGATGAAGCGTTCAAAGTGCAAATCCAAGCCGCCGGCAACGGCTTGGGACGGCGCAGCCAGCGCCGCCGTCGCGCACAGAACGGCGAAAACGATGCGGCGCCCGGCGGAAGCGGGCGTCAGCAGGGGAAATTGCAGCCTCGTTGCGGACATCAGTGTCTCCGAAGATCGATTGCCTGCATGCATCACGCGCACGTGGGCTCGTGGAGCGATTCTGCGGGACCGTGACCAGATTGGCAAGCTTAGGGGTCGTGACAAAATCGCAGGCTCGCTTGCCAACTTGCGCAGGTGTGACGCGCGCAATGACAGGGCTCGCTCGCGGATACCATGGCGCCAAACGGCGTCAGCGCAATCCGCCCAGGGCCCGTGCCTTGGTCGCGGCGTCGGCTTTCATTTGCTCGCGCGAGGCGGGGTCTGCCCAACGCGCGCGCACTTCGGCGGAGAGATCGGCGATGGGATCAAAGAAAAAGAACAGGCGATCCGGGTCGACATTCGGGCTGCGATACACCGCGATGCCCGTCTCCCGGTCGTAGAAATCGTAGCTGTGCACGTCGCGCTTGCCGCCGCCGCCGAGCGTGTCGACGACGAAAGTCGGCGTGTTGAAGCCAGCCGTCGCGCCGCGCACGCCCTTCTCGATGTCGATGGCTGTCTGCGCGGTCGTGCGCAAGTCCTCGACACCTTTGACTAAATCGTGAACGTACACGTAGTACGGATGCACGCCAACGGTGCCCAGCCGCTTGATGAGCTGCTGCATCGAGTCGACCGAGTCATTGACGCCGCGCTGCAGCACGGTCTGGTTGCGCACGTGGACGCCGGCTTCCAGCAGCTGGCCGATGGCTTCGCGGGTAATCCACGTGATTTCATTGGCATGGTTGAAATGCGTGTGCAGCACCACATCCTTGCGCAGCGACCGCCCCAGCTGCACGACGTGCACCAACGCGTCGCGCCATTCGCGATCGGTCAGCAGCTTTTGCGGCATCACGGCCGGGCCCTTGGTCGCGTACCGGATGCGCTTGATGTGGGGCAGGCCCAGCAGGCGCTCGCCGATGAGCCGGATGTGCCGCGCCGGCAGGTTGTAGACATCGCCGCCCGACAGCACGATGTCTTCGAGCTCCGGCCGCGTCGCGATGTAGGCAAAAATCTGTTCCCAGCGCGCCGTGTCCGCGTTCAGGTGCACTTTATCGACCAGATCCGTATCGAGACCGACGGCATAAGACCGCGTACAGAAACGGCAATAGACCGGGCAGGTGTCGAGCGCCAAAAACAGCGCCTTGTCCGGATAGCGGTGCGTCAGACCGGGAACCGGCATGTCCTCCTGCTCGTGCAGGCTGTCCAGCGTCAGCTCCGGATGGTCGGGCAGCACGCGCGAAGCTAGCGGGATGAACTGCCGGCGGATTGGATCCTCGTACGGATTTTGCCAGTCAATCAGGCTCAGCAGGTACGGCGTCACGCGCACGCTCATCGGCGCCAGATGAAAACCGCGACCGGCGTCTTCGACGAAATCCCGCGGCGCGATGCCCTCGATCGCCGCAAGCAGCTTGTCCATGCTGGTGATTGAGTTGCGTCCCTGCCAGCGAAAATCGAGAAACGTCGCTTCGTCGATGTCGCGCCACGCGGGAATTTCCTGCCAGAACAGGCCTTCGCGCAGTTCGCGGTGGCTGAGCGCGCCGCGTGAAGCGGCCGGCTTTACAAAACCGGCATGATGCCTGTGGATTTCATTCACGGACTGGCTCCTGAGGCCTGCAGGGACGGTCGCTTGGACCGTCTGGACAACGCTTCAGTCTACCATGAGCGGCTGATCGGCGTCGAGATCCCGACCGCCGGCGATCTCGGCGCCCAATGACGCCAACTCCGCGATTGTGTGGATATCCCCGTCTCGCTGCACGACGACTGCGCAGACGCGCTCCGCACCGGCCAGCGCCTGCAGCGCATGCACATGGCGGGCATCCGCGTCGGCCAGTCGCTGAAGATCCTGAGCAGATTCAAGAACTTCTTGCGCTGCGTCCGCCGCGCGCGTCGGCGACAGTCCGGCAGCTTGCAGCGCAGCGACGACCGCCGGTACCTGCGACGCGTCCGGCGGCGGCTGGGCTGCGACCAGCACGCGGTTGACGACAAACCCGGCGAACGGCATCGCCTGCTCCATCAGCTCGGCGTGGAGGTGGCGCGCCTCGCGCAGGCACGTCTCACCGGGCGCGGTCACGATCAGAAATCGCGTGTCCGGCGCCCGCAGCATCCGGTCCGTCGCTTGCGTGCGATCGCGCAGCTTGGGCAGGACGTCCTGGAAGGCCGCGAAAAACTGGGCGATATCGGGCAGGGCGTCCTGGCCAAACAGCCGCCCGAGTACGGACATGGCCATCGAGTTGCCGGCGCCCAGCAGCGAAAACCCACGCTTTTCGCCCGGCAGCGGAATCTTGGAGAACCACTTCAGGACGCGATCGTTGATAAAGCTCGACAGCGTGTTGGACGCGTGCAGCAGGTCGATCGCGTTGTGCATCGGCGGCGTGTCCAGCACCATCAGGTCGAACTGGCCTTTCTCGCGCAGCGTATAGATGAGCTCCAGGGCAAAATACTCCGGCGAAGCCGCGAGCGTCGGCAAAAAGGCGCGATAGACACGGTTTTGCACGACGCGCTGGCGGTTATCGGCGTTGCCCAGCAGGCGCTCGACCATCTGCTCCGCCGCGACCGACGCGTCCAGCATCATCGCGTGCAGCGACGCGCCCGGCGGTAACGGCTGCGGCAGCTGCACGGCGAGGCGTGGCAGCACTTCCAGCGGCGTGTTGGGCAGGTGCGGCGGGCCACTCGCGTCGTTGGATTTCAAGCCCAGCGCCTGCATCAGCCGCTGTGCGGGGTCAATCGTCAGCACGAGCACGCGGCGGCCGGCCATCGCCGCCTGGAGCGCGAGCGCCGCGGACGTCGTCGTCTTTCCCACGCCGCCGGAACCACACGCCACGACCAGCCGCGCCTTGCGCAGCACGTCAGCGATGGGCAAGTGTGCCACCGGGTGGACCGTCTTCACGCAACCCCCTTGCGCAGCGCCAGCGCCAGCTCGTCCACGGCCTGGAGGCTCAGCTCGCGCTCAAAGCGCCACGGCAGGGTCAGCAAGCGATTGGGCGGCAGGGCGTCGCGCAGCTGGCGGGCCGCCGACAGCGCCTTGGCGCGCCGATTGGCGATCCGCTCCGCGGTCAGTTGCCACGGATCGAGCAGCGCCGGATCGCGGTCGGCAGCGCGGTCCAAGGCGTCCAGCACGTCTGGATCATGGGAGTGCGGCATGACGGCGTTGAGCACGATCGCCGCCGCTTCGACGCCATGGCGTGCCTGCAGCAGCGCGCGCAGCTCCAGGGTTTCGACAACGGGCATGTCCTCCGGTAGCGTCACAAGCGTCAGCCCCGTGCGCGCGGGATCGCGCAGGAGCGCGCGCATGCCTTCCGCATACGTCGCCAGCGGTCCCGTGCGAAACACACCAGAAAGCATGTTGGGAATCGCGTACATGCCTGCGACGAACCCGGACGTCGGCAGATCGCAAATGACCAGATTCCAGTGGCGATCGCCCTGCGGACCGTGCTCCTCCACTGTCGTCCAGAGCTGGTACAAAAAGAGCGCGGGGCGGACGGCCGGCGACGCGCGGAAGAACCCCTCCACGGCCTTGTTGCGCAGGGCCAGGTGGACAAGCGCGGGGACTTTGAGCTGGCGAATCGCGAAATAACGCAATGAATCCATGGCGGAAAGGCTCTGCGCCCAAATGTGCGGAGCGACTTGCCGCGGCTCCGCGCCGACGGCGTGACTGCCAAACAGCGGCGCCGCGCGGGAGACGGATTCAAACTCGACCAGAAGCACCTTTTTGCCTCTGGCCGCTGCGGCGCGCGCCAGAATGGCTGCTACCGTCGACTTGCCCACGCCGCCCTTGCCCGTCACGAGCAGGAGTTCGCGGTCCAGGAGCGCGTCGACCGTGCGATCGGGATCTTCTGCCAGCGGCGGGGAGGGCGTTTGCAAGGTCATGGATGCACCAGCATAGCTGCAATGGCAGTTCGCGCAATCGCCGAGGCGCCGATCATGGTTCGTCGCTCGCGGGCGTCAGCCAATAGCCCATCCGCGCGTGGTGCAGCAGCGGCAGGTCCCAGCGGCTGTCGCCCAAGGCCAGATCCGGGCGCGGCAGGCCACGAGCGATGATCGCCGCCGGTTTGCCAAAGCCGATGGGCAGCGGTTCGACGAAATGTGGCGCGGGCGTCAGCATGCACTCCAGGCCAATCACTTCTGCCCCGACGAGCCCGGCCAGATCGACACCCAACTGCACCGCCGGCTGTGGCGACGCCGAGATGACGACGACGTGGACACCGCGCGCGATCGCCGCCTGCAGCGCATCGACGAGCCAACGACGCGGAACCACGCGTGAACTCAGGGCGTCGTGCAGGCGGGCCCGTGCAGCACCGGCGTCGACGGATGCCAGGAGCTGCGCGGAAAAGCGGCAACCTTCGATGTAGGACACGTCCATCAGCGCAAAATACGCCGCCAGATCGGCATCGTCCGCACGCCAGGGCGCGTAGGGCGCGGTCTGTGCGGTCCGGACGACCTCGTCGCCGACATCGCCAGACCACAGGGTGTTGTCGGCGTCGGTCGCGATCCAGGCTCCCGCTGGAAGTTCCGCGATCGCGCTGAGGACGTGGGCACGTTCCGCGCGCGCCGGTTGCGGGAGAGCTTCGATGTCCGTCACGAGCACCTCGGTGGCAGTCGGCGCGGATGCTGCCACGAGATCGCGCTGCTGTCAGGCTCGGTTCGGAACAGTTTCGTGGAGGCTTGGGGAACAATCGGCTACCCTATCGGGGTTGTCCCTTCGGATGGAAGGGCAACTGCGGAGGAACATGGCAGAAGGACCAATGAGCGTAGGTGGCCAGGCGATCCTGGAAGGGGTCATGATGCGGTCGCCGCATTCGTTGGCGATCGCGCTGCGCCGCCATAGCGGCGAGATCGTGGTGAAGGAGGATGCCTGGCACTCGATCTGGGAGAAAGCCAAGTTCTTGCGCAAGCCGTTTCTGCGCGGCGCGGTCGTGCTGTTTGAGTCGATGCACAATGGCGTGAAAGCGCTGACTTTTTCCGCCAATGAGGCCGCAAAGTTCGCCGAGGACGAGCACGGCAAGCCGATGCCGGTCGCGGAGAGCAAGGCGTCGGAATGGGCGATTGCCGGCACGATTCTCGCCTCGGTTGCCTTTGGTTTCACGCTGTTCGCCGCGCTGCCGCACTTCATCACGTGGGCGACGGGCGTGATGACCGGCTCCAAGGCGCTGGCGTCTGGCAAGGACTTCGGCTTTCAGGTCGTCGACGGACTTGTGAAAATCTGCTTTCTTATCGGGTATTTGGCGCTTATTTCGCGCATGAAGGATATCCAGCGGGTGTTCCAGTACCACGGCGCGGAGCACAAGAGCATCTTCTGCTACGAGGCGGGCAAGCCGCTGACGGTGGAAAATGCCCGTCAATACACGACCTTGCACCCGCGCTGTGGGACGAGCTTTCTGCTGATCACGTTCGTCGTGTCGATCCTGCTGTTCTCGGTCGTGATGCCGTTTTTGCCGGAAATCTCGTCCATCAAGGCGCTGAACCAGCTTGCGTACGTCTGCATCAAGTTGCCCTTGATGTTCCCGGTTGCCGGCATCGCGTACGAAGCGACCCGGCTGTCCGCGAAGTTTCCCAACAACCCGATCGTCAAGGCTTTTACTTGGCCTGGCCTGATGCTGCAGCACATCACGACGCGCGAACCGGATGACAGCCAGCTGGAGATCGCGCTCGCCGCGCTGCAGATGACGCTGTGGCGCGAAGGGCACGTCCAAGCTGACCCGACGACGCAAAGCGCCGCGGCGGAGGCGGAGCCGGTCGTGTACAGCAACTTCAGCGCGTTCGAGTCGGCGCTTGGGCCGATCGCGCGGGTGCAGGTTGCAGCGTAAGCCGTCCTGACGCACCATCTCGGCCCCCGCGCGCGTGCGTGTGTGCGCGCACGACGACCTTGAGGCCCGATGTACGAGCGATTTGAAAGTCTGGTTGCGCGTTACGAAGAGCTGGGCGATGCGTTGGCGACCAACGAAATCGCCATGGATCCCGAGCGTTCGCTCAAGCTCCTGCGCGAGCGCGCGTCCTTGGAAGACACAGTGAATGCGTACCGGCTGTGGAAGAGCCTCGACGCGCAAGTCACCGAAGTCACGGCGATGCTGCACGACGAGAGCGACGCCGAGCTGCGGGCGATGGCGCGCGAAGAGCTGACCGATCTCAAGCAGAAGTTCGAGGCCGCGGACACCGCGATGCGCGATCTGATGGTGCCGCGCGACCCGCGGGACGCGGCGAATGTGGTCGTGGAAATTCGCGCGGGCACGGGCGGCGAGGAAGCGGCGCTGTTCGCCGGCGATCTGCTGCGCATGTACACGCGCTACGCCGAGAAAAAAGGCTTCAAAGTCGAGCTGTTGTCTGAGTCCGAGGCGAGCCAGGGCGGCCTGAAGGAAGTCGTGATCCACATCAGCGGGTTTGGCGCGTGGTCGATATTCAAGCACGAATCCGGGACGCACCGCGTGCAGCGCATTCCGACGACGGAATCCCAAGGGCGCATTCACACGTCGGCGGTCACGGTTGCCGTGCTGCCGGAGGTGGAGGACACGGAACTCGAGATTCGCGAACCGGATTTGCGCATTGACACCTACCGCGCGGGCGGCGCCGGCGGTCAGCACGTGAACAAGACGGATTCGGCCGTGCGCATCACGCATCTGCCGACTGGCATGGTGGTGCAGTGCCAGGACGAACGCAGCCAGCACAAGAATAAAGCCAAGGCGATGATGCAGTTGCGCGCCAAGCTCTACGATTTCATGCAGCAGGAACGGGCCAAGACGGAAGCCGCGTCGCGCAAGGATCAGGTCGGTTCGGGCGATCGCTCGGAGCGGATCCGGACGTACAATTTCCCGCAAAATCGCCTGACCGATCATCGCATTGGCCTCACCGTTCACTCGCTGGACCTGTGCATGGAAGGCGATATCGAGCCGGTGGTCCAGGCGATGCAGGCCGCGGAGCGCGCGCGGCTGCTCGCGCAGGAAACGCCGAACTGACGCTCACGGCTTGGCCGCGTTCAGCACGGCGGCGATCACCAAAAGCGCTGACTCCGCATCGCCCTGCGCCTCACGGCACAGCAGATCGCCCGCGCTCACTTGGAGCGCCAGCGATTGCGCCTTGCGCAGCTGGTTGAGCTGCACCGCCACCCGCTCCGCGACGTGCTCGACGCGCTCCGCCCGCGCCAGGTGCTGATCGGGCGCGACGAGCGTCGGCAGCGGACTCGCCCACAGCGGCCGTAGATCCCAGTCAAAACGCAACGTCCAGCCGATGTTGGTGCCGTTCGAGATCTTCTCCGTCGGCGTCGCCACCATGTACCACGCGACCTCGTCGAAGGCGCCGTTGCGCATCCCCATGACCATCCGCGTCGGCAGCAGCCCGCGCAGCCGCGACGGCGGCACGAACACACGCGGCGGCGGCGCGCGCCCAAACATGCCCAGCGCGTGCTCGATTTGCGCCATCGGCGCCTCGGGCAGCGCGCACGGGTCCGCGTGCGCGTGCGCAGAAACCAGAACCAGCAGCCACACCCATACGACCTGCCGCACCATCACGTCCTCCACTCGGCAGGGATTGCCGCGACCGGAGTGCTGCAAGTCCCGTGCCAACCGGACGAACGTACAGGATCTTTGAATTTCAGTGGGTTGGGCGTACGCGGGCGGCAAATTGCGCCCCTGCGGTGGTCTCACTTCAGGTACTGAGACCGGTCCTGATACCAAAATTGAGACCGGTTGCCGTCGCTATTTGGCCGGACATCCTGGCAGCGGCGGCGTCGTCCGGCACAGCGGATGGACCTGATCGAGCGGGTCCCCGACGCTCGGCGTCACGAGCACGTGGCGTTGCTGCCAGGACGTGCCATTGCGCCCATCGCGCATGACCACCCAGATCGTCAGCGGCAGCGGCTTGCCATCGGCAGCCAGCGCGGGCACGGTCAGCACGTTCTCCGGATAGGCGTCGTAGGAACGATCCTTGGTCCACGTGCCGCCGGTTGTAAACCAAGAAAATAACAGGGTTTCGTAGACAGGCGGCGCGGTCGGATCGGTCGACTTGCCGACGTACTCTTCTGCGGTGCCCGGCCATAACGGCAGCATCTCGAACGCGTCGTCCGGGTGAACCACGATCGTCACGTCCTCAGGCCACGCGACCACGCCCGTGCGCGCGGGATCGAGCGCGTAGGTGTGGCTGTCGGGCTGCAAAGTTCCCAGCGCTTCCAAGGTGTTGCTGGTGAGCGGCCAGTAGATCGACACGCCCGGAAACGCTGGATTCTGGTCCGGACACGCGCCATCCGCGCGCTTGGCGACCTGCGCTGCGACGCGATCGCACTCGGTGTCGTACGTTCGCCCGTCGCAGCCGCAAACCTGATTCACATCACAGGGATCGGCGATCGCGCAGTTCTTGTCGGTCGCGGCGACAAAGGGCCCGCACGCGGACGGCGTTGCCGCCGAAACGGCCAGGCGTTTGAAGCCCTGCATGCATTTTTGGCGATCCGTGCACGGCGTGGCGAGCGCGGTCTTGACGTCCGGGCACGTGCCGCCAAAAAGGCTCGCCTCCGCGACCTGAAAGAGGACGTAGCTGTCCGGAAGGCCGCTGCTTGCAAAGGGATTCGTCGCGGTGGCGCTGGATTGGCACGGGCCGCTCGCGCTCGTCGTGGACGGGACTTGCAGCCCGAGCTTGGCAAAAACATCCTTGGCGTGGCTGAGCGAGGAAAGCACCTCGGCCATGCCCACTTGCGCGGTGCCGGTCGTTCCGAGCGCAATCTGCAGGGCGTCGTCGAGGCACGTATACGCGCCGTTGTTGGTCCAGGTGTACGGGCAATAAGCCCAGGCATAACAGAGGCTTGTGCCATCCGGCGCGCCGGCCTCCAGCACCGTCAGCGTCGTCTCGGCGGACATCGTGATTGCGGCCGGCTCAGCCCGCACCCCCAGCACCCGCAGCTTGTCCGGTTCAATCAACGACGGCGGGTCGTAGTTTCCACCGCACGCGGTCGTGAGCGCGGTCAACAGGGCCAAAGCTCGGGCAAGTTGCGCTGGTTGCATGACGGCGGTCCACGACGCGGGCTTTACCGCGACGGCTTGAATTCTACGACAAACGAGACGTGATCGCGAAACGGTTTGCCGTCGCGCGTTCCCGGCTTGAACTGCTGCTGCTTCAGCGCGGCGATGGCCTGGCTGTCAAACGGCTCGCCCGCCCCGCGCAGCAGCCGCACTTTATCGACCTTGCCGTCCAGGCCAATGTCCAGCAGCAACGTCACCTCGACCGCCCGCGCCGTTGGTTCTTCGCCGTCCGGCCATTCTACTTTAAAATCATGCTGTTTTACCGCGTGGACGATCTCGACCGCCCGCTCGCCTTTCGCACTGCTCTCCCCGTTGTCGTTGCCATTGTCCGCGGGCGCTTCCGCCTTGGGCGCGAACCGCTGCCGCGTGTTGTGCTCGCTCGGGTCCACGTTCGGATCGCCCAGGGTGTCGTCCTTTCCCGCGTTCACCGCCACGCCGGAGCCATCGCTTGCGCCATACGTCTTGGACAGCACAAGCGGCGCCGGTTCGCTCGGCTTGGGCGCCGGCTCTTGCGCCTTGGGCGTCTCGCTTTTGGGTTTCGCGCTCGGCTTGGCGACCGGCTCCGGCGTCTCGCTGGGCGCCTGGACCGCTGGCTTGGGCGGCTCGATCTTGGGCGGCTCCAGCTTGGGTACCTCTTTCTTGGGCAGCACGATGTCCTGGTGCACCGTTCGCACCAACTTCTTGGGCTCCGGCAGCGGCAGCTGGTGCGGCGTCTGCAGCGTCGACGCCCAGTACGCCAGCGCGCCGTGCAGCAGCAGCGAAATCGCTGTACCGATGGCCAGATCGCGGTTCAAGGCGCCTCCCGTCGCTTACGGAGCTTCAATGTCCTGTTCCTTGGTGTTCACCGCGACATGTTCCACGCCCTGCAGCCGCACCGCGTCGATGGTCCGCACGACCGTGCCGTGCATCACGCGCCGGTCGGCGCTCACCACCGCTTCCACGCCTGGCGTCGCCGCCACCGCCGCCTTGACCCGCACCGCGAGCGTCGCCTCCGTCACGGCGTCGCCATTGACAAACAGCGCGTTATCCTTGGTGATCACGATGCTCAGCGGCTTTTGTGGCTCCCGCTCGGCGCTCGCCGCCTTGGGCAGATCGACCTCGATGACCGGCTTTTTCATTTTCTCAGTCACCTCTTCGTTGGTGAGCATGAAAATAATCAGCAAAACCAGCATGATATCCACCAACGGCGTCACGTTGATGTCCGCGATCACGTCGTCGTCATTTCCGACCTTGCCTGCCATCGCGGTCTCCTACTTGATGGTCTTCAAGTGCGCCAGCAAGATAGCAGACAGCGCGTCCGTGTTGGCTTGCGTGCGCTTCACGACCGTCCGCAGCTGGTTGTAGGCAACCACCGCCGGAATGGCCACGAACAAGCCGATCGCGGTCGCGACGAGCGCCTCGGAGATACTGCCCATGATCATCGCCTGGCGGCTCGCGCCGGTCTGGCCAACTTGTTCCTTCAGGTCGGCAAAGGCGCCGAGAATGCCGATGACGGTGCCCAGCAGGCCGATGAACGGCGAGTTGGCACCGACAGAGCTGAGGAAATTCAGGTACTTTTCATAGCGCTGTTTCTCGACGGCCTCCTTGCCCGCCATGATCTCCGCCACCGCTTCCGCGCCGCGGTGCATCTCGCGCACGCCCGCGAGCACGACCTGCGCCTCCATGCCCGTGTAACCACTCAACAAATCCTCGGTGACCTTTTGGCCTTGGGACAGGCTCGCGAGCACTTTGGGCTGCAACTCGGTCACGGGCACGCGGTTCTGCCACAGGAAAAGGACCCGCGCGATCGTCACCGCCACCGAGCCGATGCCCAGCACAATCAGCAGGTCCAGCACCCAGACGACGCCGATTTGGTGGAACAAATTGGAGAGTTGCTGCGTCATTCGGAACCTGCCTGGCGTCTCGCTCACGGGTTGTGCGTGAATTCTGGCCGCATCCATCGGCGTACCCTATCTTGGGTAGGGTGCGCACGGTTGGGGTGCGCGCTTTGCTGCGTTGACCGGCGGTGGGATGGAGTGACCGCAGGGGCGCACTCAGCCGCGATCCGGTTGGCAAATGGGGTTGCCTACCGCGAACAACGCCGCAAAATGGTGACAGTCGCGCCGACATTATGCAAGCTCAAGGTGGGGATGGCGCAGCTGGGGTGGAAGTGGATGCAGCGCACTGTAGCGCAACCCGCGGCTTTTGCGGCGAGATGGATGTAGAGGATGGCGACGAACCCACAGACACAACTTGCTGGCGAGCCCTCGGGCGCGCTCGGGTTGTCGCCTGCGTCCGCGCCACCACCGCCCGAGGCGGCTTGGACAGGCGACCCGCTTGAGGCGCCGATCACGATCGAAGGCGTGCCGCCAGTTGACGAACTGCTGGCGACCATGCGCAGCTACCTGCCCGACGTGGATCAGGAAATCGTGCGCCGCGCCTACGCTTTTGCTGCGCGCAGTCACGATGGCCAGATCCGCAAGAGCGGCGAAGCCTATTTTGGCCACCCGGTCGACGTGGCGTTCCTTCTGACCCGCCTGCGGCTGGATTCCGCCAGTATTTGCGCGGGGTTGCTGCACGATGTCGTGGAAGACACGACGGTTTCTGTGGAGGAAATCAGCAAGCGGTTCTCGCGCGAGATCGCGGAGATCGTCGATGGCGTGACCAAGCTGGACAAGATCAAGTTCAGTAGCCGCGAGCAAAAGCAGGCGGAGAATTTTCGCAAGATGCTCGTGGCGATGTCCAAGGACATCCGCGTGCTGTTGATTAAGCTCGCGGATCGCTTGCACAATATGCGGACGCTGGAGCACATGAAGCCCGAGGCGCAAAAGCGCATCGCCCAGGAAACGCTGGAGATCTATGCGCCGCTGGCGAACCGGCTGGGCGTCGGTTGGATGAAGAGTCAGCTGGAAGACCTGTGTTTTCGCCACCTGTACACCGATGACTTTGAAAAGCTGAACCAGGAAGTGGGGCGGCGCCAGTCTGAACGCCAGGCCTACGTCGCAGAAGTTGTGGATATCTTGCGTAATATCATGGTCGAGGAGGGCTTGCAGCACGCGTCGGTCTACGGCCGGCCCAAGCACCTGTACGGCATCTGGCGCAAGATGCAGCAGAGCAAGCTGCCATATGGCGAGATCTACGACGCGCAGGGCTTTCGCATTCTGGTGGATGATGTTCGTGAGTGTTATCAAGCGCTTGGCGCGATTCATACGCACTTCAAGCCGATCCCGGGGCGCTTCAAGGACTACATCGCGCTGCCCAAGCCGAACCGGTACCAGTCGCTGCACACGTCCGTGATTGGCCCTGGCGCGGAACGCATCGAAGTGCAGATTCGCACAGCGCAAATGCACCGGCAGGCCGAGGAAGGCGTGGCGGCGCATTGGAAATACAAGGAGCGCGGCGATTCGCTCCGGGTGCGCGATGAGGAACGCTTTTCCTGGTTGAAGCAGCTGCTGGAAGTGCACGTCGGCGTCAAGGACAGCGACGAATTCCTGGATTCGATGAAGATTGACCTGTTCTCGGACGAGGTCTACACGTTCACGCCGCGCGGCGATCTCAAAGTATTGCCGCGAGGTTCGACGCCGGTGGATTTTGCTTACGCGGTGCACTCAGCGATTGGCGACCACATCGTCGGCGCGCGCGTCGACGGCCACATGGTGACGCTGCGGCACCAGCTGCGCAACGGCGCGATCGTCGAGATCCTGACGCGCACGGACGCGCACCCGTCGTCAGACTGGCTGGAATTCGTCGTGACGGCGCGCGCCAAGACGCGGATTCGCAACTATGTCCACGCGGAACAGCGCGAACGCGCTCTGGAAGTCGGCACGGATTTGCTGGAAAAGGCATTCCGCCGCGTCAAGTTCAGCGTGGCGCGCGCGCAGGCGCACGAGCGTTTTGGCAAGATGCTCGCGCACTTTCGCCTCGCGTCGTGGGAAGAGCTGGTGGTCGCGGTGGGGTACGGCAAAGTCGACGCCACGCACGTGGTCGAGCACCTGCTGCCGGACAGCAAGCCCGAGGAGCCAAAGGAAGAGCCGAAGCGACAGCGCAAGGCCGTTCCAAGTGGTGGTCCGGCGATTAGTGTGTCGGGCTTTGACGACGTGATGGTGCGGATGGGCAACTGCTGCGCACCCGTACCCGGCGAGCCGATCATCGGCGTGGTGACGCGCGGTCGCGGGATTACGGTGCATCGCCGGGGCTGCCATTTTGTCCTGGACGCCGACCCGATGCGGCGCCTGGATTGCGAGTGGAATTCCGAGTCCAAGTCCGGCACGACCGTTGCCGTGCGCGTCTATTCCGAAAACGAGACCGGGCTGCTCGCGGCGATGTCGCAGCGGTTCACCGAGGCGGGCCTGAGCATCCTGACGGCGAATTGCCGCGTGATTGACGGTCACCGGGCGATCAACGATTTCGAGGTCGTGGTCCATAACCTTGCACAACTGCAGGGGATTCTGGCGTCATTGGGGCGAATTCGCGGCGTCACGCGCGTGGAGCGCGTCCGTGCGTAGCTACGGTTGGCGCGGCTGAACCTGGCCGAATCGCGAGACATTTTGTGGCAGTCGCCGATAGACCGCCGCCCCGAAGTTCGATTCGACCTGGCGCTGGTCCCAACGTAACCGGGCGGCACGCAACAGGCCGTCACGCCACTCCTGCCGCTGCCGGCTCGCCATCTGCGCGCACGCCTCCGCGTTGAGCCGCGCCATGACCGTTGGATCCGCCTTGCCGCTCAGCGTTGGCTCGCGCGCAGCCAGCAGGACCACCGACAGCCCCCAGACGGTGTCGATCGGCTCGGATACGTCGCCCAGCCGCGCCGCATCCGCCCACTGCGCGATGCTCGGCTCGCCCGGGCGGAAGTGACCCTCGCCAAAGCCCGGTTCGCCACGCCGGTAGAAGTCGTAGCGCCGCAGCTGCAGACGCGGATCGCGGGTGGCAAAGTCGGCGATCGCGGACTCCATGGCGTCTGTCCGCGGGCCTTTGACCGGCGAGAGCTCAAGGGTCACGCTCGTCACGTCGGCGGCTCCATCGAGCGGCGGCAGGGCGGCAAAGCGGGCCTGGACGTCCGCCCGCAACACGTGCAGCGCAGGCCGGGCGGCGGTCTGGCAGGCAGACAGCGCGGCCGGCGGGCAGTGGTCGAGATCCACGCAGCAGAGCAATTGCGCGTCCCAGATCGCGAACTTCGCGGGATGCTTGTACTTTCCAAGGTGCTGCAGGTACAGCAGCTTGACGTCGCCGGGATCCGCCTCGCAGGTCGGCACGTCGCGCCAGACGCTTGCGGCAAAGCGTTCGGCCGCCTGCCACGGCCGCTCGCCGGGCTGCTGCGGCGCCTTGAGCACCGCCATTTCCCGCAGCGCCAGCAGATCCTCGGCCGCGAGGATCAGCGCCTGGGCCGCCGCTTGGTCCGGCGCAAGGGTGGCGGGCAGGCGCGCCAGGCGGTCGCGCACGTGCGAGAGCCGCAGATCGAACTGGTCGATCTGGCCGAGCACCGGGTCCGCGATGATCGGCGGATTGGGCGGAGCCGGGGGCGGCGGCGCCTTCGCACAGCTGGCGAGCGCGGCTATCGCAAAATGGACCGTGAATCTCAATGTTTCGCCATCAGCGTCACCAAGATCGCCTTCTGGACGTGCAAGCGGTTCTCGGCCTCGTCAAAGATGATGGACCGCGGGCCATCGCACACGTCCGCGCTGACTTCCTCGCCCCGGTGCGCCGGCAGGCAGTGCATGAACAGGCACCCTGCGTTTGCGCGCTGCATCATCGGTTCGTCGACCATAAACCCGGCGAAGTCACGCACGCGTTTGTCGTGCTCCTCTTCCTGGCCCATCGACGCCCAGACGTCGGTGTAGATGCAATCCGCGCCCCGCACGCCGTTGATGACGTCCGCGGTAACACTGATTTTTGCGCCGGTTTCCTTGCCCAGCGCGACGCAGCGCGCGACGATTTTCGGGTCTGGCCAATAGCCCTTCGGCGCCACGATGGTCACGTTCATGCCCGTGGCGGCGCCGACATCCAGCAGCGAGTGCGCCATGTTGTTGCCATCGCCGACGTAGCAGAGCGTCCGTCCCTTCAGAACCGCGGGATCGTACGAGCCTTTTGGACTCCAGTGCTCGATCAGCGTCTGCGCGTCGCACATTGTCTGGCACGGGTGCTCCAGATCGGACAGGCCGTTGATGATCGGCACGCTGGCGAACTGCGCAAGTTCTTCCACGATTTCATGGCCATAGACGCGCGCCATGATGCCGTTGCAATAGCGGCTGATGACGCGCGCGGTGTCGGAGATCGTCTCGCCGCGGCCGATTTGGATGTCAGCCGCGCTGAGAAACAGCGCGTGACCGCCGAGCTGATACATACCGACTTCGAACGAGACGCGCGTACGTGTTGATTTTTTCTGGAAAATCATCGCCAGCGTCTGATCAGCCAGCGCCTGCCGGTAGTGCTCCGGGTGCAGCTTGATATCGTTCGCGAGCAGCAGGCAATCGCGCACCTGCGCAGGCGAGAAGTCCGTCACGGACAAGAAATGGCGGGGCATGGCGGGCTCCAAGTCAGCCACTCACGGCGACTTCCAAAGTCTACCCGGTTGGCGCGCGGCCGTCATGTGGCTGCCCGAGCTCACGGCGTGGCTCGGGCTTCGCGCTGGGCCTCCACGCGGCCCGGCAAAAAGCCTCCCCCACTGCTTGTCCGGTTTCCCGGGCAAACCACCACCAAAGCGGCCCCGGAGCAAGTCGCTCCGGCCGCCCCTCCGTGTGTGGCGGCCGGTTTGGCGCCGGCTGCCTCCCGGAAGTCTGGTTGTGGGTCCGGAGCATCCCCGCCCGTACGCGCGGTTCGGCCACGAACAGGGAGCCCAGCTCGCCCCCTAACAACGGTATTCGTTGCCCGACGGATTTTGCCGCGCAAAAAAAAAGATCACACCACGACGCGCGTCCCGGATTTTCCAGACGCCATTCGGCCCAGGTGCGCCACGTCGCCAATGACCGCCGGATGGCCGGTCGCGCGCGCGAACTGCATCGCCGCCTGGACTTTGGGCCCCATCGAGCCGGCGGGAAACTGTCCGTCGGCAGCGTATTGTTCCGCTTGGGCGATTGTCATCTGCTCCAGCCGTCGCTCCGTCGGCTTGCCGAAATCCAGCGACACGCGGTCCACTGCCGTCACAATCAGCAGCGCCGCCGCGCCCAGCACCTGCCCCAGCAGCGCCGCGGTCCGGTCCTTGTCGATCACCGCCTCGACGCCTTGGGTCTTGCCGCCGACCGCGCGCACGACGGGCACGCCACCGCCGCCGCCCGCGATCACGACGTCCATCCGCGAAACCATCGCGTCGATCGCCTCCACGTTCAGGATGCCAATCGGCGTTGGCGACGCAACGACCTTGCGCCAGCCGCGGCCGGCGTCCTCGACCATCTGCCATTTCTGCTTGCGTTTCAGCTCGTTCGCGCGGTGGCCGGCAAAAAAGGGTCCAACCGGCTTGGTCGCTTTGCCAAACGCCGGATCGCTCGCATCCACCTCGACAAGGGTCAGAACGGTCGCGATCCGCAGCGCATGGCTCTGGTTGTACAGCGCGAGCTCGAGCAGATAGCCCATCGTGCCCTGCGTCGACGCTACGCACGCGTCCAGCGGCGCGATCGGCAGCTTGGTCGACGCTTCCTCATTGCGGATCAGCTCCTGGCCGACCTGCGGGCCGTTGCCGTGCACGCACAGCACCCGAAAGCCGCGACGCGCGAGGCTGTGGATCGCCTTGGCGGCCTGTTCGGCACGTTTGAGCTGTTGGCTGAAGCTGCCGTCATCGTGCGGCTGGAGCAG
>CAIYWC010000012.1 GCA_903929795.1 uncultured Myxococcales bacterium
CCACATCGACCAACTCCTCGACGATCCCAGCGGCCTGCCGCGCGAGGCGACAGCGGCGGCGCTGGCCGCGGAGGCGACTCCTGCCCAGCCTCCGGGGGCCGTAACGGTTGCGAGCGCCCCTGCGGATGTTCAGGCGTCGCCGCCTGATGTCGCCCGGGCACCGGACGTTCCGGTTGCGGCAAGTGCCAGCCCAACCGCGGATGTCGTCGCGTCGCCGGCTGACGTGCGGCCCGCGCCCGATGTCCACGTGACGCCGGATGCAGCGGCGCGGCCTGACGTAGCCGCGCCGATCGTGCCCATTCCAGTGCGCCGCGACGGGACGCCGATCGCCCGGCCTGAGCCGGCGAAACCCGAGTCCAAGCTCGCCAAGCCAGCGCCGGGTGTGCCACCGGTCAAGCCGGTGAAGTTGAGCGCCGCGGAGCGCAAGAAGCAGGCCAAGCTGGCGGCGGTTCAAGCGAAATCGGACGCGAAGGCCGCCGCGAAGAAAGCGCAGCTCGACAAAAAGAAGAAGGCGCAGGCGGACAAGAAAAAGCGCGCTGTCGCGGCCAAGCAAAAGAAGCTGGATGCCAAGAAGGCGGCCGAGGACGCCAAGAAAGCGGCGATCGCTGCCAAGAAGGCCGCGGCTTGGGCGAAAAAGCACCCGCACGCGGCCAGGCCGGAGCCCGCGCCGCCGCCCGCGAAGCCTGAAGCGGCCAAACCGGCGAAGGCGGAATCGACCCCAGCAGCCAAGCCTGAAGCGGCCAAACCGGCGAAGGCGGAGCCCGTCAAGCCCACGACTGCGGCGCCGGCGGCACCTGCGGGCGGCGGCGATCCGACCGAGCTGTTCTTCAGCGGGAAGCGCAAGGCGGACGCGGGCGACTTCAAGGGGGCGATCGAAGATTTCAAGGCGTCCCTGGCCGCACGGTCCAGCCCGCGAACGTTGACGGCGCTGGGCAAGGCCTACTTTGACGCCGGTGAAATGAACGCTGCTGCTGGCGCGTTGCGCAAGGCGGGCAGCGCGGAAGACGCGCAACTCCTGCTGGGCACGCTGTATCAGCAGATGGACAAGCCGGAGAAGGCGCGCAAGGTGTACGAGGAATTCCTGAAGGCGCATCCTGACCACGCCAAGGCGGATTGGGTGCGCAAGCTGCTGAAAACGCTGTAGTCTTCTGGCTCGGGAAGATGGCAATGACAGCGACGCAGCGGCGTCGCGCGGGTCCAACATGATGCGAAACTCGGTGCGAATGGCGGGCTGTTGCGGCCTTTTGACGGCGGCGATGTGGGTGACAGCTTGTGGCAAGGCGCCTGGCTCCACTTCCGCAGCGCCCGTCGCCGCGCCGATGGCTGCCAACAGCTTGCCCGCAGCGCCGACCAACAGCGCCGGCAACGTGACCGCGCAGCCCAGCGAGTCGATCGCGACGAACACCGCAGACCCGAATTGCCCGGACTGCAAGCACCCGGACGCCAGCGGCGAGCGCGACGTGAACCTGAAGCCGCTGGACCCGGTCTTTCGCGACGACCTCAAGCTGACGATCAGCCTGACCTGCCAGGTCTTGGAAGATGGCGTAACGATTCTGGAAATGCACGCGAAAGATCCGGCGTCCGCGCAATCGGCGCTGCTGGCGTACCGCGAGAAGAACAAGGCGCACATGGCGGAGCTGGCGATCAAGACCCGCGACATGGCGGTGCGGCTGAAGGCGCTGGGTTTTGAGGCCGACATCCCGCAGGAAGTGAAGGAAGAATACGAGGCGCGGATGGCCAAAGTGCTCGGTCGGCTGGAGGCCGTGCGCGCGAATTACGCCAAGCACCCGGAAGTCCTCGAGGCGTTCGGTCCGTTCATCCGGGCGGCTGAGTAGCTGAAGATGGCGTCGCCGGAGCGCGAGCCGCAGTCCAACGAGGATCGCGCCCACTTGCGCCAGCAGTTGCTCTTGCAGCGCCTGCTGCTAACGACGCTGCGGCGGCGGCCAAGGCTGATTCCGCTGCTCGTGGCTGGGCTGATCGGTGCGCATGTGCTGCTGCCGTCGCTGGGCCGCGGCGGCGGGGGCAATCCAGAACTGCCGGTTCTGCTGGCTTTTGGCCACCTCGATCACGCGATCCGCGCGGGCCAATGGTGGCGCCTGCTGTCGTCCTGGGTGCCGCACCAGGGCCTCTACCACCTGCTGGGCAACGTCGTGTGCCTGCTGGTGCTGGGTCGGCCCGTGGAGGCGGCCTGGGGCCCGGCGCGCACTTGGCTGATCTGTCTGGCGGCTGGGCTGGCGGGCAGCCTGCTGGCGCTGAACGCGCAGACGCCGGTGATGGTCGGCGCGTCCGGCGTGGTCATGGGCCTGTGTGGCGCGACGATCGCGCTGGGACTCCGGCTGTGGCCGCGCCTGACCAGACCGCTGCGCACTGCGCTCGTGCTGCTGCCCGGGCTGTTCCTCGCGCTGCGGTTGACGCTGGACGCGCTCTACAGCGACGCCGAGCACCTCAATCCCTACGCCCACCAGGGCGGCGCGCTGGCCGGGCTCGCGCTGGGGCTGTGGCTGGAACCGCGGCTGCCCGGTCTGGCCCAGCATTGGCTGGATCGCCGCTGGACGCGCCTGGCCGTGGCGCTGTCTTCGCTGGTTTTTGCCATCGCGCTCGGGCAAGCGCTCGCGCATCTGCGCCATCCAGTGCGTCTGCCGACCGTGCTGACGCAGGAGGCGACCGTCGCCGGCCAGCCGCTGGCGCTGCCGGCGCGTTTGCAGCGCGGGCTCCTGAGCCGCGGGCAGTGCGTGGGCGAGGCCACGAACGTCGATTGGGCGCTGCAGACGGGCCGCACGGTCTGTTTTCCGCTGGAGCCGTTTGGCATGCTGCTGCTGGACCGCCGCGACCACGTGCTGACGATGGATGCCAATGATCTCGCGGCGCTGCGGGCAGCGGACCAGACCGGGCGGTTCGTGCAGAGCGAGCCGGGCGTGATGCTCTACCCGCTGGGCGAGCACCTGCTGTGGCTGCTCCAGGCGCCTGAACCGGCACTGCGCTGGCACGCGTCGGCGCTGATCCCGCTGCTGCCACCGCCGGGCTCTGCGGTCGTGCGCGCGCTGCCGCTGGCCGGTCAGTGGCTGCTGCCGTGGCAGGTCGCGCTGGCGCTGGCGGTGGATTCGCCGCTGCCGCTGGCGATTGACCTCGGCGACGGCGTGCAGCTGCTGCTGGGGCGCACGCGCGCGCTGCAGGACCCGCGCGGGCGCGACGCGGTGCCGTTGGCGCTGGCGGGGCGCGCGCAGGCGTTCCAGCGCATCCAGCCGGGCGCGATGGTCTACCCGCTGGGCGCCGATCGCCTGGCCGTGCTGCTGGGCCCCGATTCGCGCCTGGACGACTTT
This sequence comes from uncultured Myxococcales bacterium, assembly GCA_903929795.1. Lineage (GTDB taxonomy): Bacteria > Myxococcota_A > UBA9042 > UBA9042 > UBA9042 > CAIYBN01. The sequence goes on from CAIYWC010000012.1 coordinate 3,321, forward strand.
GGCGCGCGCCTGGTGCCAAACCTGCCGCCGCCGGTGCTGCTGCCGTCGCCGCCGCTGGCGGTGTGGCTGAATTGGCTCAGCGCGTCGCTGGGCTTGCCGGAGCTACCGACCGCGACGGCGAAGTGACGCCACGTCGCGCTTGCGCTACGCTGCCGCCAGCGGGCCCACCTGCCGCCGGAGCCGACCATGACGCAGCCATCCACGCCATCGCACCTGCCCAAGCCGCCGCGCAAGCTGCCGCGCTGGCTGTACCTGGTGCTGTTCGTGGTGGTGGTGGCGCTGCCGTTTCTGGGCCGGCTGCGGGCGCGCAGTGCGCCGGACAAGGAAGCGCTGGCGACGCTGACGGAAATGGGCGCGGAGCCCATCAACCGGCCGTTGCGCGACGAGGAGCTGGACCTGCCGCTGCAGACGCACGACGGCAAATCCACGACGCTCCGGGCGCTCATGGCGGGCGGCGACGCGGTCATCCTGCACTTTTGGGCGAGCTGGTGCCCGCCGTGCATGGAGGAGCTGCCGGACATCGGCAAACTGGCACAGGTGCTGCGCGGCCGGCGCGTGCAGGTCGTGTCCGTCAGCCACGACGACGACTGGAAAGACGCGGACGCAGCGCTGGTCAAGACCAACGGCAAGGCGCAGCCCGAAGCCGGCGTGTGGCTGCGCGAAATCGAAGGACAATCCGGCGACGAGAACAAGATGCTGCGCGTGCGGCTGGGCACGCTGCAGCTGCCGGAGACGTTTGTGCTGGTGGATGGCCAAGCGCTGGTGCGGCTGATCGCCAGCCAGCCTTGGGGCAATCCGCGGCTGCTTCGGGCCCTGGAACGACTGGCGCCACCGCGCTGAAGCAAGGAAACCGTGGACGACGCGCAGCCGCAACCGCCGCTTGAAGAACCCGCGCTGGCGGAGCCCGTGCTGCTCCCGCCGCGCGGCCTGTGGGCCTTGGCGCTGGTGTTATTTGTGCTGACCGCCGTGGCGGGCATCCTGTGGGCGCCGCCCCTGCATCCGCGCGTGCTGCCGAGCCTGGTGCTGGAGACGTGGCGCGATGTCGACCTGCCGGCGATGCGCCAACGCGATGATGCGCTGCTGCGGCTTGTGGCGCCGTCGCCGGAGCAGCAGGCGCTGGAGCGGACGATCCAGGCGCAGTTCAAGGTGTACCTGCAGCGCGAGGCGGAGCTGGGCGGTCATACGGCGGACGACGCGGCGGCGCGGCTGGCACTGGGCGCGGTGGAGGAATCGGTGCGCACGCTGGTGCAGCGCTGGGGCGTGGACGCGCTGCGGCGGCTGGCGGTTCAGTTTGGCCGCGACGTGCATCGCGCCGTGGAGACGGCGGTGCTGGCAGCGCGCGCGGCGCACCAGCCGTTGGCCCTGCACCTGCAGGCGCAGCCGCTGCCGGCCGACGTCTCCGCGCTGACGGCGCTGGCGGGCGCGCTGGGTACTTCGTTGGAGCGCACGGGCATCGAGCGTCAGGTTCGCGACGGCAAGCTGGACCCGGTCGCGGGCCAGGTGGTGGAGACGATTGCCCAGGCGCGTTTTCTGCAGCTGGGCGCGCGCGTTCCCGGCGGGGCGCCGCAGCTCGCGTCGGATGCGTGGTTCCTGGTGCAGCATTTCCGGGTGGAGGCGCACGTCGGTTTGGACCTGCAGCGGCGCCTGGCGCTGCTGGACGAGCTCACGATGACCGATCCGGCCTATCCGAGCGATTACGCCCGCGGCGTGCTGCTGGCCCGCGAAGACGAATTCGCCAAGGCAATTCCATGGTTTGAGCGCGCGAGCACCCACGGTCCGTTTGCCCGGCAGGCGCGGGACAATGCGAGATGGTGTCGCGAACGCGCAGCTGCCGGTCGGCCGTGAGGGGTGGCTGCCGCGCCGTGGCTGATCCGGCTCCAGGTATTCGCCGGGCCGCGGCTTGCCGGTGCCGGGAGCGCGCCAGCCAGGCGGCCGTCAACGCGCCACCGCAGCCGCCAGCGCCTTGACCGCGTCCTGAAATACCTCGCCGCGGTGCGCGTAGCTCTTGAACATGTCGAAACTCGCGCACGCCGGGCTCAGCAGCACGATGCCGTCCGGCGCCGCCAGCTGCAGGCCACGGGCGACGGCCGCCTCCAGCGACGCGCAATGCTCGGCCGCCAGCGACTCCGGCAGCGTTTGGGCGATGCGCTGGGCGGTCTGGCCAATCAGCAGCGCGTGCGCGGCGCGCTGACCGACGACCTCGCCCAGTCCAGAAAAATCCGAGTCTTTTTCGCTGCCTCCGCCGATCCACACGAGCTTTTCCCCTGGCCGCAGCGCCATCGCTTCCAGGCCGGCGATCGCGGCGTGCGGGTTGGTGGCCTTGGAATCGTCGACAAAACGCACGTTGCCGATGCTGCCCGCCGGTTCCAGCCGGTGCGACGGCAGCGAGAAGGTCAGCAAACCGCGGCGAATCGCGGCCAGCGACACGCCCAGGCCCAGCGCAAGACCACAGGCTGCAAGGGCATTTTCGACATTGTGCACGCCGAGGATCGGCGCCTTGCCCAGCCGGCCCAGCTCGGCAAACCAACCCAGCTCCACGCGCGCGTCGGGCGCCAGCGCGAGCAGCAGCCGTTCGCCATCAAACCCCAGCCCGACGTCCGGCACGCCCTTGACGGAAAACGCCAGGAAATTCAGCTTACGGCCAGCCTGCACGGCGCGGTGCGGTGCGAGGTCGTCGTCGTCGCCGTTGAGCAGCAGCGTGTCGCCAAAGCCCATCGCGCTGCCGACCGCGACTTTTTGTGTAACATACGCCGCGAAATCGCCGCCGAACCAGTCCATGTGGTCCTCCGCGACGTTGGTGACGACGGCGACGCGCGGGCGAAACATGCTGCACGCGTAGAGCTGAAACGCTGAGATTTCAGCAACAACCACGTCATCCGGGCCCATCGTGTCGAGGAAATCGCAGAGCGGATCGCCGATGTTGCCGCCGACGATGACGGTGTGGCCGGCTTCGCGCAGCAGGTGCGCGACCCACAGCGTCGTCGTGGTTTTGCCGTCCGTGCCCGTGATCGCCGCGATCGGGTGGCCGGCGCCCTGGTTGGCGGCGCGGTCCAGCCGGTAGAACAGTTCCACCTCGCTCACCACCGCGGTCGCCAGCGCCGCGATGCCCTTGTAGCGCGGCGAGTGCGGCATCAAACCGGGTGAAACAACAAAGAGATCGCCGCCGCGGCCGATCGGCCCGCTACCCGCCAGCCCGGCTTGCACCACCACGCGTTTGTCCAGCGCCGCCAGCGCGGGCCCCAGCTTCTCGGCTGGCTGGTCGTCGATCGCCAGCACGTCCGCGCCGCGCTTGACCAGCGCGTTGGCGGCGCTGACGCCGGACTTGCCCAGGCCAACGATGGTGAAGCTGGCGCCGGTCAGGTCCTCCCACACAGCGCGGTCGGCGAGCGCGGTATTGCGTTCCAGGCGGTTCATGCGGGCCTCGTCAGTGGCGATTGCGGAGCGCGGCGTAGCGGTCGGCCATCTGGAACAGATCGTCGCCGCCAAAGAACAGCACCGTCGCGGGCGCCACGACCTCTTTTTGCAGCCAGGCGGGAATGTCGTCCAGCGCGTGCACGTAGGTTACGTCCGGCACGACTTCGCGGATCTTGGCGCACAGCGTGTGCACGTCCGTGCCGGGGATCGGCACCTCGCCGGCGGTGTACAGCTCGGTCACAACCACGCGATCGGCCAAGCGAAATGCCTCGCGGTAGTCGTCCTGCAGGTAGTGGATCATCGTGAAGCGATACGGCTTGAACACGGCGATGATCGGCCCGTTGGCCTGCTCCTTGGCCGCTTCCAGCACGCGCGCGATGCCGGTCGGGTGCGAAATATAGTCCTTGACCACCTCCACGCCGTTGGCGTCGACAAGCGTGAACCGGTTCTCCAGGCCCTTGTATAGCGGCACCGCGTCGCGAATGTCGGCAAAAGGCGCACCCGCGGCCAGCGCCGTGGCGATCGCGCCCAGGATATTGGAAGCATTGTACTTGCCCGGCAGCGCCGTGTGCACGCGGCCCAGCAGCTGGTAGCTGCCGTCTTCCTGGCGCTGCTCGACGTCAAAGCTCGCCGCCATCCGCCGCGTTTCCACATTCGATCCGCGGAGATCCGCGGCGCCGCCAAAACCGAAGGTCAGCAGCCGGGCGCCCGACGGCAGCTGCAGCTTGGCGAGGATTTTGCGCACGCCATCGTCGTCGGCGTTCAGCACTGCCACGCGCAGGTTCTTGTTTTCATGAAAGAATTGCAGAACGGCGGACTCCAGCTTGCTCCACTCCGGGTAGTAGTTCAGGTGGTCCAGCTCCAGGTTGTTCAGCACCGCGAACTCCGGCTGGCTGTTGACAAGCGAGCCGTCCGACTCGTCGACCTCCGCCACCAGCCACTCGCCGTGCTTGCCGGCAACCGGCGCCCGCGCGTTCAGCCGGTAGTTCTCCAGCAGCCCGCCGATCACAAAACCCGGCTGGTAGCCCGCCTGATCCAGCAGCCAGGTAATGCCCGCGGACACCGTGCCCTTGCCGTGCGTGCCAATGACGCCGACGCCGTGCACGCCTTCCAGCAGCGCGCCCAGCGCTTCCGAACGGTGCAGCAGCCGCAGGCCGTCGTGCTTGGCCGCGACCAGCTCGGGATTGCCGGTCGGAATCGCGGTCGAGACGATTACCGTGTCCGCGGCGCCGAGGTTGTCCGGCTTCTGGCCAATGGTGATGGGGATGCCAAGTACGCGCAGCTGCTGGGTAATCTGCGACTCGCGCACATCGGAGCCTTGCACGCGCAGGCCGCGGGCGTGCAGCAGCCGCGCGACGGCCGACACGCCGATTCCGCCGATGCCGATGAGGTGGTAGATGCCAGGCGTGAGGACGGTCATGATGGAGCTCGCGGGCGTGAATCGGGTGCGCGCCGTGCGCGCGTAGCGTGTAGCAGAGGTCGGCGGCCGTGTCGATCCTCGCGCGTCGCCGCCGCTATTCGCCGCAGTTCACCCGTAGATCTGCCTCCGTCGCCAGCTCCTCCGCGTTCAACCCGCCGAGCTTGCCGGCTTCCGCCAGCGCGTCTTTGCACCCTGCCGCGTCGTGTTCGCCCTGCCATGCGACCTGCGCCGCGCCCAGCCAGCCCTGCGTCGCGCCCAACCGACCCGCGTCCTGAAACAGCGACCGCGCCAGCTTCGCGTTCTCCGCCACGTGTAGCTTCTTGCCGGCGATGAGTTGCCGCGCCTCGGCGATCAGCCGCGGCCGCAGCGACCGTTGCCATTCGGTCCGGTCGTCGCTCAGCAGCGTGCCCGGCTTCACGCCGCACTTGCCAGCCAGCAGCGTCATTTCGGCGTCGCCCGGCTGCGCCGTCAGCGCCCGCAGCGCGTGTTTCTGGCAGCGCACCCGCTGCGCCGGCAGGTACTGCGCCATCAGGCGCGCCAGCTCGCGATCGCCACGCCAATCACCTTCAAAAGCAGCGACTTCCCACTTCAGCGCCGCGAACACCGGCTGCGTCTGGGCGTACGCGCTGCCCTGCTCAAATTGCCGCCGGGCCGCTTCGATCGCCGCTTCACGCGCCCGTTCGGCCAGCCGCGCCGCCGTCACCGTCGCGGGCTCCGGCGGCGCCACTGCGACCTGCGCCTCATGGCCGCCGCGCGTCTTTGCCACCACGGATGCCACGCCGCGGTCATCGATGTGGACGACCCGCTCCGGGCCGTGTCCAGCCACCGGCCCGCGCCCGAGCATGCGCGCGCCCACCGCAACAATCCCAACAAGAATCGCGACTTGTCCGACCAGCAGCAGCTGCTTTTGCTTGCGCACCGCGGGCGTCAGCGCCGACGACGGCCGTCGGCCTGTCCACGTCGACTCGCGAAACGACTCGGCGGACAGGTCGGGAATGGGCCGCGACGGCGGGCGCATCCGTGGCCGGGCGCGCAGCAGCGCCGGTTCAGCGGTCAAGTTGCCGCCCAGATCGTGGTTCTCCAGCCAGGACACGTGCTCTGCGCGCTTTTCCAGCCACTTCGCCAGCGTCCACTCGCCGTCCGGCCCCGCGATGCTGGTCTCCACGGTCATTTCCGATGGGTCATGGCGCAGTTGCAAGCATTTGAGCCCCGGCGACGCCGCGAACAAAAAGCATGCCGACCGCTTGAGCCGCGGGTGCGGTAGCACGCGGATGAACGGCGACAGCTCCAGCAGCGCCGACGCGTCCGGATTGCTCCAGTACACCGTGTCCAGCAGCAGGTGCGCCGTCCACGAAGCCTCCACCGACGGAGGCGTCTCCGCGCCGCCGACCAGGAACTGGATGCGCCCGGTGAAGCCGCTGTTGCGCAAGGTCGTCAGCGTCGCGGGCCGCAGCAGGCGGTATGGCCCCAGCCAGTGCAGCGACTCGCACAGCGCCAGCGTCGCCAGCAGCAGCCGCTCGGTCGGCGTGCCCGATTCCTCGATCACCAGCGTGTCCGTCGCGTACATCAGCTCGCGCCGCAGCTTGAGCACCTTCTCCAGGTGCCGCTGGCCCGCCGCCGGCTCGCCGCGCAGGCCGTGCGCCCACACAAGCAACTCCAGGGCAAACGGCCGCGGCTCCGCACGCCGGAACACGGCGTCCACGGCGGCATTCAGCAGCGAAAACCAAGCGTCCGGCTGCGGTTCGTCCAGCGACGGCAGCAGGGTCTCCACCGACTTGTCCGGCGGCCCGCGCAGGTAGTCGCACAGCGCCAGCACGCCCAAAGTGCGCAGCAGGACGTCGATCAGGCCGAGCAGGCGCTGTTCCAGCTGCGCATTGGTGCGGGCCAGCAGGACTTCTTGCCACGCGGCGGCAATCGGCTGCGGCAGATGCCGGCAAACAGCCTGCTGCTCCTCGTCCAGACTGCCGACTGTGCCAATGGCGCCGGTGTTCATCAGGGTCCTCGAGCGGGTCTGGCGTGGGAGTCGCCAGTCGCGAGGCTACTTCTTGCCCTGATTCAGCTTCTGCCGCAACAATTCTCCAAAGGATCCGACTGACTCGGCCAAATTCGCCGGCTTTTGCTGGGCCATCCACGCGTCGGCTTCCGCCCGCTCCAACGCGCTCGCCGCCGCCGCGCGCGACAGACGCACCTTGCCGTCGGGGCGAATATCCTGCACCAGCGCGTCAAATTGCGCGCCGATCGGCACCAGCTTGCGCAAGTCGGCGCCGTGCGGCAGACCGAGTTCAAACGACGGCACCAGTCCACGGCCCGTCGCCCAGGACACGAACACGCCAAAGCTCTCGATCTTGTCCACCGTCACCGGCACCACCGTTCCGACCACCGGCGCCGGCGCCACCGCGCGCTCATTGCGCGGCGCCTGGCTCAGCCGCTCCTGGTTGGGCAGCGTCGTCGTGCTCGGCCGCGCCCAGCCCACCACGCGCAGTCCCGCCGGAGCCACCGGCGCCGCGCGATCGCCGTCCAGCACCGCGTCCAGCAGCTGCGGATCGACGTAGGAAAGCGCGATCCGCCGGCTCAGGCCGTCCGCCAGCTCGATTTGCACGACAATGTCCTGGCCCGGCTGCACCACGTCCGCCGCGCGCGTCACCCGCCGGCCGAACGCGCTGACGTGAATCAGGCCTTCCACCGCCGGGATCAGCTCCACGAACGCGCCAAATGCCTCCACGCGCGTCACGATGCCGCGCACCAGCAAGCCGGGCTGCAGCGCAGGCAGCACCTGCTCAAACGGGTCGCGGGCAAGTGCGCGCATCGACAGGCCAATCTTCTCCACCGGCCGACCCTTGTGGTCCAGCCCCGGTTCGATGCGCGTGACCTCGACTTCGACTTCCTGGCCTTCCGTCACCACGTCCTGCGGCCGTTTGCGGCCCCACGCCAGCTCGGACGCCGGCACCATGCCTTCCAGGCCGCCCAGGTCGACGAACGCGCCAAAATCCAGCACGCGCGTCACCGTCCCCGCCAGCCGTGCACCGATCGCGATCCTGCCGCGCGTCTCCGTGGCCTTTTGCGCCTGGCTCTCTTCCAGCAGCGCCCGGCGCGAAACCAGCAGGTCGCGGCCATCGCGCACTTCCACCACGCGGAACTGCATTTTTTGGCCGACCAGCGTCGCCGGATCCGCGATGCGCCGCGTGTCCATCTGGCCCAGCGGGCAAAAACCGGTCGCGCCCGAGACGTCCACCAGGTAGCCGCCCTTGTTCACGCCGGTGATCGTCCCTTCCACCGGCAGGCCCGAGACCGCCGCGTCCGCCAGCACCTGCAAATTCACGTGGCCCTTGGCGATCGTCTTTGCCAGCTCCACCACGCGATCGCGAATGCGCACGACAACGGCGTCCACGCGATCGCCCGGCTTGAGGGTCGCCTCGCCGTCCTTGCCGATCAGCCCGACCGTGTCCAGCAGCGCTTCCAGGCCGTCGCCAAGATCCACCGTCGCGGAGCCGGTGCCGATGAACAGCACGGTTCCTGAGACGCGATCGCCCACCGTGACGCGTTTGCGCGGCTTTGTGTTGTCCGCTTCAAAAAGGGCGCCAAAGTCTTCATCGTCCGTGATCTGTGACATGCGAGCTTCCTCCTGGTCCGGGCTGGCGGTTGTAGCGGTCTCAGCCGGGTGTGGCAACTGCCCGGGCGGATTTTTGCGCGCGCAGGCGCTTGACGGCGGCGCAAAGTGGTCCGACCATCTGGTCATGATGGCTGAACCGATGCCCCCGGACCGCCCACAGCCCGCCAGCGCCGCCGATGCGTGTTTTGCCCACTTGCGCAGCGCGATTCTGTCGGGTCAGACGCCGCCCGGCCAGCGTCTGCCGCCGGAGCGCACGCTGGCGCGGCAACTGGGCGTCAACCGTACGACATTGCGGTCGGCGCTGACGCGGCTCGACGCGGCGGGGCTGATCGACGCGCGGCAAGGCTCCGGCACGCTGGTGCGCGATTTCCGCCGCACTGCGGGCCTGGAATTGCTGCCGGAGCTGCTGGACCAAATCCGTGATGGCGCGGCGCGGCGCGCGCTGATCGACGACCTGCTGCTGATGCGCCGGCAGATGGCGTCGGCGGTGCTGGCCCGGCTGGCCGCGGGCGTGACCCCGCGCGCGCGCGCGCACGTGGCGGCGGCGGTGGAGGCGATGGCGCGCACAATCGACGCGGGCGCAGGTGCGGGCGCGGTGGCGCGCGCGGAGCTGGCCGTGCTGGGGGCGGTGCTGGACGCGGCGCAGAGCCCCGTGCTGGCGCTGTGCTGCAATCCGGTCAGCGACGCCGTGGCGCGAAATTCCGAGTTGTGCGCGGCCATGTACGCGAATCCGCAGATCAATCTGCAGGGCTGGCTGGTCCTGTGCGACTGGCTGGCGGCGCCGGAAGCCGCCGCGATCGCGCCCATGCTCGCGGCGATCGACGCGCTGGACGCCGCGACCTTGGACGCGCTGGCGTTTGGCGTGTGAAGATGCCACGCCACGTCTGGCGTTGCCCCAGCGTGCCAGCCCATTGCCCGAGCGCATAAGTCCGCGCGGTGCCGGAGAAAAGCCATGTTGAAAGCCAGTGACCTGTGGAACCACGACAACACGCAACTGGGCACGGCGCTCAGCCGCGGCCAGGCGATTGGCCCCGATGAGCTGGCCGGCTGGGAGTACCGCGGCGTGGCGCTCGGATTGCCGGAATTTGTCGAGAAGCTGACGTGGAAGACCTTCATCAAGGCGTTTTGGCGGGATCCGGGCGCAGAATTTGTGCGCGGCTGGAACGTGCGACTCGTGCAGACCGGGCTCGACGGCGCGATTGAATTCAAGCAAAAACACGGGCAGCCGTTCAGCTTCGGGCCGTACCGCGTCACGGCGTTGCCGCACAAGCTGCCGTTTGCGATCGCCGACGGGCTGCTGTTGGATTATGGCCTGGAGACCGGCTTTTTTGACGGGATGCACCTGGTGCGCGATCCGCTGGTCGCGCTCAATCCCGGCGATCCGACGCAGCTGCTGGGTTGGACCTACCTGCAGCTTGGGCCGTGGCAGCTGCCGACGCCGAGCTACTTCACGCTGGAGCGGCTCCGCCCGGTGACGCACGTGCACCCGAACCGGTAGCGGCCACAAGCGCTGACCCACGATGGCGAACACGCTCGATCCGGCGACCTGATGCGTTTCGGACGGGCAGCGCGCCGCGGGTCGAGGCAGCCGCGATCGTGGCATTCGGTCAGCGTGTGTGCCCCAGCGCGGCAGCCACAGCGGCTTGCACGTCCGGCTTCGACGCTGCGGTCGCCTGCCGCAGCACGTCGGCAAAGTTGAGCGCGCCAGCCTGATCCAGCGCCTGCTCGCGGCGCCACACTTCCACGCCGCGCGCGACCTGGCCTTCCGGCAGGAACGCGCCGCCAAAACCCACGCAGCGCACCGGCGTCGCGACGCGGTGCACAAAGCCGGGCGGGCAGATCATCATCTCGCCGGCGCGGAGCGTGGTCGTCCAGGTGGGCACGCCGTCGGGCCAGTTGCCGGTCCGCGGGTCGGCATAATCGCCGGTCGCGGCATCCCAGAGGCCAAGAGCGAGGTCGGCGTGCGCCAATTCCCAGTGTTTCTCGCCTTCAATCAGGTACATCCAGCCGCCGCAGCCGTAGCTGTCCACGTGCATCGGCGTGTAGGCGCCTGGCGCGGTCAGGACCACACTGCGGCGGTAGTGCGCGGTGCGCGCATCGCGGTTCAACAAGTTTGCGGCGTCCATCGCGGGATGAACCGGAAAAACGGCGTCAAAACGCCGGTCTTGCAGGTACACGTCCACCACGTTCAGGCCCGGATCCGCGTTGGGCGCCGCCCAGGCGTCCACGAAATCGTCTGCGGTCCACTCCTGCCAGGCGTCGCCGGAATTGCGCGCGTAGACCCAGAGCATTTGGCCGTCCAGCCACGCCTTCAGCGCGTCTGCGGCGAGGTGTCGTGGCGGCGCCGGCCAGCCTGTCACGACAACGGGCGCGGCGAGCGCGTCCAGCACAGCCGGCGTCAACGCCTGCCAGTCGATGTGCGGCACGGGCGTCGTGTGAGGATTGGGGCTGAACGTCATGGGCGGCCTCTGGTTTGTCACGGGCACTTCAAAACATGCCGACCGATGTCGAACACCAAACTTTGTCGGTCAGACCAGTTGCATTTCGGACTGGCACCGCGAGCGTGCTCATCCGGAAGCACGCCGCGGATCGAGACCGGTTGATCTCGAACTTCGGTCGGAGTGTATAGTGCTCGGGCGCGAATAACTCAACGATTTTGCTCTGCGGCTGGGTCGCCGAGCGCGCCCGCCCTTGGCCCGGGTCCTTACACCACATCCGGGGCCTCAGCAAACGCGCGGCGCAGGCGATTTCCGCCCGACACGTTGGCCAACGCGGCCAGGACGCCGACGGCAATGGTGAAACGCATGGCGCTGCCCTCGGCCCAGCCCAGCGCGTCCGCGAACCAGCGCGCGGCAAACAGCAGCGCGCACCCGACGATGTAGCCAATCTGCGGCAGCGTGCCCATCACAAACGTGCCGACGCGCCCGCGCATGTGCGCCGGCGTGCGCACCAGCAGGGCGTGCGCGGCGGCGCCCTCTGCGCCAAAAGCGAATTGAATCAGCAAGCTTGCCGCCCACGCGGTCGTGAGGCTGGGCGCGATGCCCAGCAGCGCCAGGTTCAGCAGCAGCACCAGCGGCGTCAGCAGGAACAGCCGGCCATAGCCCAGCCGCCGCAGCAGCCAGCCCGACAGCGCCGCCTGCATCATCGCGTGCGCCAGCGGTCCGACGATGCGCACGTGCGAATACGCCTGCTGCAAGTCCGCGTTATCCGAACCAACTGATCGCAAAGCAAAAAGCACCGCCAGCGACATCATCGTCCAGCTCGCGGCATTGCCGACCTGGAGCGCGCTCAGCCAGCGCAGCGTCGGCTGCTTCCACAGGTAGTGCAGTGTCTGGCTGTCCAGCAGGCTGTGCAGCGTTTCCGTCAGCTTGCGCAAGCTGGCCGCGAGGGGAACCTGCTTGCCCGGCCGCCACGCGCGCCACTGCGCGATCGCGTCGCGCCAAAAGACGGGATCGCCTGACTCCAGCAGCAGCGGCAGCGACCGCTCGCCGTCGGATTCGGCCGGCCGGGTCAGGTGATCCGGCGGCACCAGCCACGCGACGACCAGCGCCGTCAGCACCGCCAGCGTCGCGCACAGCGGCAGCAGCGTGTCGGTCGCGGCGAGACCCCAGAGCGTGCGCTTGGCGACAAAGCCGGCCAGCCCGGTTCCCGCCAGTGTGCCGACGTAGGCCAAGCCGCCGAGCAGGCCAAACAGGCGAATCGCCTGAGATTCGTCAAACAAATCGCGGGCCAGCGCCCAGGCCAGCAGCACTACCAGGTTGGACTGCAGCGTGTCGACCACGCCCAACATGCCCCACCAGAACGTCGGGCTGTCGCTGTGCAGCGTGCGGTTCCAGACGAACAAGTAGCTGGCGGCGAAGAGGGTTAGCAGGGCCATGCCCAGGCGGCGGCGGTCCATGCTGTCCACGCCGCGGGCCAACGCGCCGATGCCGACCAACGCGATGCCGGCGTCCACGGCCCACATCCAGACGATGCCGCGCTCGCCCACGCCGCTTGTCGCGAGCACGTCGCAGATGCCCTGCATCATCGCGCTGACGATGAGGATCGAGGAGATGGCAATCGCCCGGCGCCACTCGCCGCGCTGGGGCCAGGAGACTGGGCTAGGCACGACGCGGCCTTGCGGGGAATTGCCGGTGCGGACGGGGTGACATGCGGGACTCGGCGGCGCGGAGGGCGCGCAACCGTAGCGTCACGGTCGCCCGCCGCGGCGTCAAGGGCTGCGGGGGCTCGACGCGGTTTTGCCGCTGGAGTAGCGTGTGCGCCGGAGGTGTCCTTGGCTCAAACCCACGACCCGATGCGGTCCCCGTATGCGTCGGCGCTGCGCGATCGCCCGCTGCCGTTGGCGTTCGTCGATCTGGACGCGCTGGATCAGAATCTGACCCGGTTGCTGCAGCCAGCGCGAACGCGCGGCAAACGCGTGCGATTGGCGACCAAGTCCGTGCGCTGTCCGGCGCTCATCGCGCGCGCGATACACCGGTCGGAAGGCCTGATTACCGGCCTCATGACGTTCTCGGCGCGTGAGACGCTGCAGTGGGCTGAGCATGGCGCGACCGACTTGCTGATGGGCTATCCGATCGGCGGGCCCCACGACGCGGTGCTGCTGGTCGCGGCGAACCGGCACACCCGCGCGGCGGCGATGGTCGACGCGCCGCAGCACGTGGCGTGGCTGGCGGATGCGGGCCGCGCGGCGCAGCTCAAGCTGCCGGTGTGGCTCGACCTGGACATGGGCTGGCGACCGCTGGCCGGGACGCACATCGGCGTGCGGCGCAGCCCGTTGCGGACCCCGGAGGACGTGGTGATGCTAGCGCGGCTGATCGCCGACCAGCCGTTCCTGGAGCTGCGCGGGCTGATGGGCTACGAGGCGCACGTCGCCGGTCTGCCGGACGATGGCCGGCTGGCGTCCTGGCAAAACCCGATGAAACGCTGGATCAAGGAGCGGAGCTGGCCGGATATCGTCGTGCGGCGCGGGCTGGCCGTCGCGGCGCTGCACGCGGAGGGCTTGACGCCAGCTGACGGCGAATTCTCCTGCAACGGCGGCGGCAGCGGCTCGGTCGACCGCACGGCGCAGGACCCCAGCGTCACCGAGATCACCATCGGCTCCGGCCTGCTCGTGGGCCATCTTTTTGACGGCTACCGCGGCTTGGACCTCGCGCCTGCGCTGCATTTCGCGCTCGCGGTCACCCGCGCGCCCAGCCCCGGGATCGTCACCTGCGGCGGCGGCGGCTGGATCGCGTCCGGGCAGAGCGGCGCCGATCGCCTACCCATGCCCGTGTGGCCGCCGGGCTGCACGCTGTTGCCGGTGGAAGGCGCCGGCGAGGTCCAGACGCCGGTTGCGCTGCCTGCGGGCGTCCAGGCGGCGATCGGCTCGCCGGTGATCTTTCGGCCCGCCAAGTCCGGAGAGCTGGCGGAAATCTTCAGCGAATATCTGCTGTTGGCCGATGGCGCGGTCAACGCACACGCCGCGACGTATCGTGGCCTGGGATGGAACGCATGGGCTTGAAATTGCAGCATGTTTTGCCGCTGATCGTCAGCCTTGCCGCATGCAGCAGCACGGCGCCCGCGGGCTCATCGCCCGTCGCGCTGGGCCCGCCGTTCGCGATGGACTTTACGCGTGCCGCCGGGCTGTGGGACGCGCCATTTCCGTCGGACGATTTGCGCAAGAGCGACGGCCACATCGACCTCAGCCGCTGGCAAAATCCCGACCAGGTGACGCTGATCGACCAGTGCCTGGCGCTGCTGACCCGCGACGCGCGCGGGTTTGCCCAGGCAGGCGCGATCTACCTGCGCGCGGGCGCGGCGCTGGATCCGGCCAGCCTCCCGGCGCTGGCGACGAGCGTGACGGCGGACGCGACGGTCTTCCTGACGGCGATCGACCCGCTGTCGCCCGATTTCCTGCAGCGGCGGCCGATCGACGTGGCGTTCATGGCCGACGGCGGGCCGATGGGCGCCAAGAACCTGTTGGCAATCCTGCCCTTGCAGGGTGCGCCGCTGCTGGCGAAGACGCGCTATGCGGCCGTCGTCACGGCGAGGGTGCGCTACGCGGACCAGACGGCACCGGCGCGGCCGCTGGCGCTGGACCAGCTGCTGGGCGGGATCACGCCGGCCGGGATGCCGGCTGACGTCGCGCAGGCCTACCGGCTGGCGATCCCGGCGCTGGCGCTGCTGGTGCAGCCGGGCGACATCGCGGCGCTGGCGGTGTTCACGACCGACGACCGGGCGGCCGACATGCTGACCGTCTTTGACGATGCGCTCGCGAAGCACCCGATCGCGCCGCTGGCGGTTGCGCCGACACTGACGGAAACATACGATAATTACTGCGTTTTCCAGTCGACGGTCGACGTGCCGGTTTACCAGGCGGGCACGCCGCCTTACAACACGGCGGGCGGCGATTGGCAGTTTGACGCTGCCGGCGCGCCGCTTTTTGACCACACCGAGACCGGCCGCATCTGGTTCACCGTGCCGCGCCAAGCGGTGCCGGCGGACGGCGTCCCGACGATCGTGTTCATCGGCACCGGCGGCGGCGGCGAGCGGCCGTTGGTCGACCGCGGCGTCTGCGCCACCAAGGATTTCACAGTCGCGATCACGCCCGGCTCCGGTCCGGCGCAGGAATTTGCGCGCGTCGGCTGGGCCGGCGTGCAGATCGATGGAACGCTGGAGGGCATGCGCAACACTACGCACGGTAACGAGGATTTCCTGCTGTTCAACGTGTTCAACCCGGCGGCGTTGCGCGACAATGTGCGGCAGTCGGCGCTGGAGATTCGGCTGCTGCGCGAAGCGCTCAAGGCCGTGAGCTTCGACGTGCACGCGTGCCCGGGCGCGAGCGGCACGTTCCGGGTTCACGCGGACCGCGTCGGCGTGATGGGGCACTCCATGGGCGCGACCATTCTGCCGCTGACGTTGTCCGACAAGTCCGCGTTTCAGGAGGCTATTTTGTCCGGTGCGGGCGGCAGCTACATCGCCAACGTGATGGACAAGACGCTGCCGCTGCCGGTCAAGCCGGTGGCTGAAGGCCTGCTGGGGTACGACGTGCGCGGCCGGTCGCTGACGCCGCAGGACCCGGCGCTGACGCTTTTCCAGTGGGCGGTCGAGTCGTCGGACCCGCAGATCTACGGCCCGCGGATTCTGGCCCAGGCGCACGCGCCGGACGTGCTGATGCTGCAAGGCCTCGTGGATCACTACATTTTACCGAGCATTGCCAACGCGTTCAGCCTCGCGACCGGGCTGGATCTGGCGGGCCCGGCGCTGGACGCGCAGTCCGCGGAGCTGATCGCGCTCGGCCAGCGTTCCGTGGCGAGCCTGCTGGCGCTGTCCGGCAAGCAGCCGCTGCCGCTGCCGGTGAGCGGCAATCACGCCGGGCTGACCGCCGTTGTGGTCCAGAACATGGGCGACGCCCTCGAGGACGGCCACGAAGCGAATTTTCAGACCGAGAGGCCCAAGCAGCTATACCGCTGTTTTCTCGCGGACTTGGCGGTTGGCAAAGTGCCGGTCATTCGCGATACGAGCACCGACCTGTGCTGGTAGCGCCCGCGCGGCGTCGGCGCAGCACGAGCGCGTAAGCTGCGAACAGCGCGGCGCCGGCACCCGCGGAAGGCGCGCCCGCCTGACACCCGGAAGCCTGTGGCGGTGCGTTCCCACTGGCGACGAGGTCAGCTGCCGCGGCGTCGGCCACCGCGGCGTCCGGCGAATTTTCATCAATCATAACAATGTCTTGTGAGGCATCATCCGCGTCGGTATTGGCCACTGCGTCCGCTGTCGCCGTGCCATCCAGGGCCGCGACGACTTCGGCAGGCCCGCTGGCCACGTCAGTGGTTGAACCGCTATCAGCTTCTGGTTCAACCACTTGGGCTTGGTCGGCGATGCTGGGTGGCGCAAGGCACGCGCTGAGGTCATCGCCCCACGCTTCGCCGCCGAGCCACAGCGCCATCGCGCCCGCGCCAAAGCCGACCATGGGGATCGCGCCGTCGAATTGCCCGGCCGTCGCGCCTTGTGTGCCCAGGAGTTCCGGCACGATGCCGCCGCCGGCCACCATCACGTCCTGCATCCGCGCGTGGAGCGCCGCGACGTCCGCCGCGACGTTCTGGCCCGCCGCCTGCATCCGCTCCAGCATCCGCAGCACGCGCAGGTCGATGAACAACCACTCCGCGCTGTCGTACAACCCGCCGTCGTCATTGCGGATCAGGCCTGGACCACCGCCCGCGCTCAGACTTGCTTTCCACAGCTGCCAGGTCGCCAGCGCCGTTGGCCCGCCGGGGTCGATCTGCCCGTCCAGGAAGGCTTCCACCGGCGCGATATCCAGCGCCAGCGCCGGCGACTCCTCCAGGTTGCCGCGCAGCACGTGGTCGGCGCCGACAAAATGGCCCTGGATCGCGTCCCGCAGCGCCACCGCCGCGGTCCGGTAACTCTCGCCCAGCGGCGCGTCGCCCGCCAGCGCCGCCAGCACCGACGCGCCGCACAGCCCGCGGACCGCCAGGACATCGCTGTAGGCAAAGTGCTTCTGCTGGCCATTCCAGTGCACCTCCCAAATACTGGAATCCTTTTGCAAAAGCCCGGATGGATCGCGCAATGCCAGCAGCCGATTCGCCACGAGATCGCGCAGCTGTGGCCAGCGCTGGGTCAGCCACGCGGTGTCCTGGCTCGCCGCGACATAGCGCGCCGCCTGCCACAGGTACAGGCCCAGGCCGTCGAATTCGATGTTCGGCCCGTCCGCGTTCGTGTCCGATTCTTCCAGCCCACCGCCGAAATAACGCACCGGCGACACGAGGTATGGTCCGCCAAAATAGCTCGTATACACACCGGTTTGGCCATTTTGCACGAACTCGAGCGCGTCCTTGGCCTCCGGGCCATGACCGCTCGCCGCCAGCGTCACGCCCGCGTACGCCTGATCGCGCACCCACGCGATGTGCCAGATGCCGGGCGGCAGGCTCGCGACAATCTGGCCGTGCGGCGTCTGATTTTGCCCCGCGGGTCCGCTATTTGGTTCGCGCACCTGCGCCATCCGCAGCGTCGCCAGGTTGCGCTGGAGCTGGAGCTGCGCCGCGACGTCCAACCCCGCCGGCAGCTGATCCAGCGCGTGCCAAGCTTGCCAGTCCGCCAACTCGTCCGCCAGCACCTGCGGCGCCGACCGCCCGGCCAGCCACAGGTCCGTCGCCGCCGCGAACTGTGCGTCGTCCGTCGCGTTGCCGTACAGCAGCAGCCAGCCGCGCGTCGCCGTCTCGCCCGGCTGGAGCGTCACCGGCAGCCACTGCATTCCGGCCACGCGATCGCTGCCCTCGGTGCCCACGCCGCCGACAAACACCGCGCCTGTCAGCCATTTCGTATACGGATTAAGCACTTCCATCGCGGCGGGCGGTTCGCCAATCGCGCGGTACAGGATCCGGTGTGGCGTCTGGCTGTCCTGTTCGACAAGCGCGTCGCTGCCCAGCGCGTGAATCGACTCCCCATCCAGCCCCGGCGGATCGCCCGCGCCCAGGTGGCAATTGCCGATCACGGCCACCGTCACGGTTTGCGCCACTGTCGCGTGGTTCGTGACTTGTACCAGCATGACCGCGCCGGGCGACGGCAGCGTCATCGGCGCGAACGTCAGCGTCGCCAGGTCCACGCCATTTTGCGTCCGCAGGTCGCGCACGATGCCGGTCCCATCGACCAGGCCAAAAGTGTCCGCGGTCGCCGGATGCGCGAGCGACGTCGCCCAAACTGAAGCCGAATCGCCTACTTTCACGCCAAAATACGCGTCGTACAGCAGGTCCGGCGTTGTCTGGAGCGCGTCCGCGTGGGCGTACAGGTGCGGCCAGAAGCCGGTGACCTTCGCCAGCGTCTCGTCCACTGTCAACGCCGCGAAACCATTGGCAGTTACCCGCACCGGAAACGGCTGCATGGCCGGCAGCGCGGCGTGCGCGGGCAGGGAAGCCAGAGCCAAAACTGCTGTGATCAGAAGCCGCTGCATCGCCAACCCGCCGGGCTTGCACGCTACCCGTTTTGTCATGGGCTTGCCAGCCCCCCAATTCGCGCCGAAAGCTTGCATGCAACGGCCTCTCCCTGCTATCACCGCCCGCCGGATGGTCTGCTCGGCCCGGCTCAGGATGTGCGCGTGTACACGGTTGGTCACAAATTGCGTCAACGCCGCGAAAGTCGGGGGATTTCCCTCGAAGCCGCGATGCGTGCCACGCGGATGACGCGCGCCGTGCTGACCGCGCTGGAAGAGGACCGCTATCACGAGCTGGCCGCGCCGGTGTATGTCCGCGGATTCCTCAAAATTTACGCGCAGTTCCTGGAATTGCCGCCGGACGCGGTCGTGGAAGCCTACGAGGCCCAGGTTGCGGCGCAAGACGTGCCGGCCGCCCAAGCGGGCGCGCAACTGCCTGACTACCTGCGGGATCAGACCCGTGCGCCCGGTGGCGTCTCGTCGGCGCAGTCGTTCCTGCTGGTGGCCGTCGCCGTGATCGCGTTCGTCTTTCTGTGGTCGGTCAACCGCGGCAAGAAGCCCGTGCTGATGGCTGCCCGCCCCGGCATCTCCGCGCCCGCGACGGCGACCGGCCCGTCCGCGCCGACGCTGTTGCCCAACGCGCGCCGCCCGGTGCCGGGCAAGGATGCGCTGGTCGACAAGCCGGGTCAGCCCGCCCAGCCGCACTAGACATGCCAACGTCAGCCGCACACCGAGATTTTGCGCTCCGGATGCGGACCGCGCACGCGTGCCTCTTCGCTCCGGGTGCGCTCGCCGCAATCTTCGACTTCGGTCCGAGCGCATAGCCGCCACCATGCCGCCACGTCACCGTTTGGACGGCATCGTGATCCGCCAACAGCCCATCGCGGAAGCCGACGTGATCGTGTCGCTCGTCTCCGCGGAAGACGGTCGTGTGGACGTGCTGGCGCGCGGCGCCCGCAAGAGCCTGAAGCGTTTTGCCGGCGGAATCGCCCTGTTCAGCGAGATCTCGGCGGTTACCGAGCAAGGCCGCGGCCACCTGCCCACGCTGGTTGAATCAAGCCTGAACGCGGCGTTTTTGCACAAGTCGCCGAGCTACGGGCAGCTTGCGCTGGCGTCGTACGTGGCCGAGCTTGCGGCCTGTGCCAGCCAGCCCAGCCACGCCGATCCCGGGCTTTACACTTGGCTGCGGGCGAGCTTGGCGCTGTGCGAAAGCGCGGTGGAGCAGGCGCTGCGCACGCCGCGGCTGGGCGTCGAGGTCGGTTTCTTGCAAGCGCTGGGCGTTTGTCCGGACTTACAGGCGTGCATCCAGTGCGGGCAGGACACGGCGGCGGGTGGCACCTGGCTGGACGCAGACGCCGGGCTGACGTGCACGCGCTGCCGGCGCCCGAGCCCTGAGACGCTGTCGCCGCCGCTGGTGCGCGCGCTGGCGCTGTGGTCGCTGGCGCCCGCGGAGCCGCCCATCGATGCGTTGCCGCCGTCCGCAGCGCTGCGCGTCGCCGAACAGCAGGTGGCGACGCTGCTGGGCCACGTGGTTCCGCAGCCGCTGCGGTCCGCCATCGCGCTGCGCGACCTGCTGCGGTTCGAGGCCTGAACGCGCGCGGCTGCCCCTTGCCCCGCGCCCGTGAATCCGCTACCACAGCGCCCCCACGAGGAGCACACGATGTCCGCAGACTACGCAGAATTGAGCCGACGCCTCGCCGACCTGACCGCGCTGGAGGAGGTCGTCGGCATCCTGTCCTGGGACCAGGAAATCGTGATGCCGTCCGGTGCCGCACAAGCGCGTGGCCGGCAGCTGTCGACGGTGCAGGTCGTGGCGCACGAGCGCCTGACGGACCCGCGGCTGGCGGCGCTGCTGGCCGGGCTGCAGCAGGACGCGACGCTGGATGCGACCCAGACGGCAAACGTGCGCGAGGCGCGGCGCGATGTGCAGAAGGCGACCTGCGTGCCGTCGGACCTTGTCCGCGCGCTGGGCGAGACGGCGGTGCGCGGCCACGAGGTCTGGGTCCAGGCGAGAAAGAACAAGAACTTCAGTGCGTTTGCGCCAGTGCTGGCCGAACTGGTCGACCTGGCCAAGCAGCGCGCCGCGGCGATCGCGCCGGACCAGCCGGCGTACGACGTGCTGCTGGACGACTACGAGCCGGGCATGACGATGGCGCGGCTGGACCCGGTGTTCGCGCGGCTCAAGGAGGTGCTGCTGCCGCTGATCGCGCGCGTGCGGGCGGCCGAGCGCGGGCCGGACCTGGCGTGGCTGACGCAGCACGTTCCGGCGGAGACGCAGCGACAGGTGGGCGAACGCATCGTGCGCGCCATGGGCTACGATTTCACGCGCGGCCGGCTGGACACGTCCGTGCATCCGTTTTGCGGCGGCGCCGGGCCAACCGACGTGCGGATCACGACGCGGTACAACGAAGACGCGTTTCTTGGCTCGCTGACCGGCATGATCCACGAGACCGGCCACGCGCTGTACGAGCAGGGCCGCGACCTGAGCCTCGCCGACCAGCCGGTGTCGCGGCCGCGGTCGATGGGCATCCACGAGAGCCAGTCGCTGCTGTGGGAAAAGCAGGTCGCGCACGGCGAGCCGTTCTGGCGCGCACACTATCCCAAGCTCCAAGAATCGTACGGCTTTTTGCGGAACAAGCCGTTGGCGGAATTCCTGCTGGGCGTCAATGACGTGAACCCGAACAACTTCATCCGCGTCGCGGCGGACGAGCTCACCTACCCGCTGCATGTGATTTTGCGCTACGAAATCGAGCGCGAGCTGCTCAGCGGCCGCCTGGACGTGCGCGACCTGCCCGCGGCGTGGAACGAGCGGATGCGCGGCTACCTGGGCATCACGCCACCCGACGACGCCGTGGGCGTGCTGCAGGACGTGCACTGGTCCGGTGGCGCGTTTGGCTATTTTCCGTGCTACACGCTGGGCGCGCTGTACGCGGCGCAATTTTACCAAGCCGCGGTGATGCAGCACCCTGAAATTCCTGAAAAATTGGCGCTTGGCGAGGTCGAGCCGCTGCTGGGCTGGCTGCGCACGCACGTGCACCAGATCGGCTCGCGGCTGGAGACCGATGCGCTGGTGACGGCGGCGACCGGCCGGCCGCTCGATCCCGAGCCGTTTTTGCGGTACGCGACCGCGAAATTTACCCGGCTGTATCGGCTGTAGGCGCGGGCGGCAGCTTGGCCGCGCGGCGATACCACAGCCCGCCGGCGCTGAACGCCCGCCACGCCCACGGCAGCCAGCGCAGCAGCGCGGACACCAGCCACAGCGCCCACAGCAGCATCCCGATTCGCCACGCCGTCAGCGGCAGCGAGCACATACCCGGCTGCGGTAGCGCGCCCGCCACGCGGTCGACGTACCAGTTCAGCGCCTCGCCGGTGGAGCCCGCTCCGCTGACCTGCATGTCCACGCTGCCAATCAGGTTTTGCTGGATGGCAAAGTACAGCACGCCAAAAAACACCGCGGTCAGCCCCACCAGCGCCAGCTGCGCAAGGTTGGCCCAAAGCACGCGCCGTGTGACGTCCACGACGCGCTGTTGCCGCCACGCCAGCGCGGCGAACCAGGCCACCACGACCACCAACAGCGCCGCTGGCACTTGCACGAGCCCCAAACCCAGCAGCAGCCAGTGCCCGGTCCGCAGCGGCAGCCCGCGCAGCCGTCCCAGCAGCGCCGCGGCGAGCAAGAGGAGCAACAGGTGGCTCCACAGCAGCACCGCCGGGCCCCAATGCGGCCCGTGCGCCCACAGCAGCCAGCGCTCCTCGCCCAGGTGCAGCGTGGCTTGCACGTTCACCGCTGGGCCGCCCAGATCCACCGGTGGCACCACCTCGTGCGCGCTGCGCTCCCACGGCTGCTGCCATTTCACCGTCACGACCTGCTCGCCCGGGTCCAGCGGCAGCGCCAGCTTGCGTCCCTGCGGCCGGATCGCCCGCGGCTGATCGCCCCAGCTCACCGACTGCACCGCCGCGCCTTCGGGCAGCGTCAGCGTCTGCGTGCCGCCCTGCGAGGTGCGGATCGTCAGCGTCAGCGTCGCCTCGAGCAGCCGCTGGCCCGGCGTCACGTCATACTGCGCCTGGTCGATCGTCACCGCCGGCCCTTTGGCGCCCAGCGGCTTGTCGATGCCCAGCTCCAGCGTCTCGCCCGGCCACGGCTGCCACAGCGGCTCAAACTGCGCGGAATCCGGGTCGCGCGTGTGCACCGGCGGCAGGCCGTGAAACGCACACCGCCACATCGGACTGCAGCTCAGGCGCCACGTCTCCGTCCACGGCCGGTCAGCCAGCTGCGGCGCGGCCAGCGTCAGGCGTGGCGTGACCGGCAGCTCGGCGTCAAAAGCCACCTGCGCGTCCTCGCGGCCAAAGTGCAGCACGGCCAGGTGCCTGCCGTCCGCGTCCGTCTCCACGGTCACGCCGTCGGTTATCACGCGCTCGTCGCCCACCAGCGGCACCTTCAGCACCTCGGCCCGCCCCGGCTTTTCGCGCGCCACGGTCGTGTGCACCTGCCACGGCAGGCCGAGCAGCAGGTGTCGCTCCACCTGAAACCACGGCGGCAGCTCCGGCGATTCGCTATCGCGTTCGGCCGCCGTCGCCGCGCCCGGCAGCCCGACCACGCGTGTCAACTGGATGGAATCCTTGACCTGTCCCGGCTGCAGGCCGTCCGCCGTCCACTGAGGGCTCTGCAGCGTCAGGTGCCGCGGCAGCGCGCTCGGGTCCAGCTGCAGCGTCACGACCGACCGCCGCACCAGCTGGCCTTCCACCGCGATCACGTGCGCGCCCATCGGCACCCGCACGGCGATCAGGCCACCGGGCAGCCGCCGCAGCGCCCGGGTCGGCTGGCCATCGATGCGCACCTCCGCGATCTGCAACGGATCCCATGGCCCCGGCAGCCCCCAGCCGGTCGCGCGCTGCGCCGACACCTCCGCCGTCAGCGTCACGTGCTGGCCATCCACGACGAGCTGCAGGTCGCTCACCACGACGCACGGACCGTCGCACGTCTCCGCGGCGATCAGCCGCTTGGTCATCTCGTCCAGCATCGGCTGCGGCACGATGTCCGCGCGCGCCTCGTGCGGCAGCGCCACGCCGCCCAGCGCCACCGCGAGCCCCAGCGCGCCGATGCGCCCGGCCAGCGCGCGCAGCCGCGCCCGATCCAGCAGGCGCAGCCCCAGCAGCACGACAAGCAGCACCCGCAGCAGCGCGAGCGCGAGGTGCATCCCCGGCGAGAGCAGCAGCAGCTGGACCTCGTGATCCTGCCGCACCGGGCCCGACCACGCGAGGTTCAGCGCCGTCCACTGCCATTTCGGCACGCCCGGACCGGTTTGCACCACCGCGCCGGGGTCCAGTTGGCGCATTTGCTGCTGCAGGGCGGCGTTGTTGCTGCTGCCGCCGTTGTCGTCCTTCTGCGCCGCGCCACGGGGCCCCGGCGCCGCCGGCTTGGCCTCTTCCTTGGCCTGGACCTGGACCTCGGCAACGGCCCCTGCACCCTCGTCCGGCGCCCGAGCCATGTACGCCGCCGCGGGTCTTGGCGCCAAGGCGGTCAGCGACCACTCGCCATGCGGTTCGTACCCACCCGCGGCCATCGGCGCCTTGCCGTCCAGCGCCACCTGCGGGTACAGGCCTTCACGCACCTGATCGCGGGCAAACGGCACGATCGCCAGCACCAGCAGCAGCACCGCCGCGCCGTGCCACAGCCGCACCAGCAGCCCCAGCTTGCCCGCCGTGACCGCGCGCGTCAGCGCCAGCGCCAGCAGCACGTTGAACCACAGCACTTGCGGCGCGTCCGGCTCGTCGTGGCACAGCGCCAGCGCCAGCAGGGCCAGCGCGCCCCAGGGCTTGCCCAGCAGCTTGGCCGCCGCGGCCGCGACCATGAGCACAAAAAAGAAGTCGAACAGCGTCCAGGAATCCAGCCACGTCTGCGGCGGCCGATCCACGCCGGCCACGCCGAGCAGCTTCCAGCCCGGCGGCAGGTGCAGGGTCGCCGCGAGCTGCTGCACGTCCGCATGCCAGCCTACGATGCGCAGCTGCCGCGTCCCCGGCCAGGCGCCCGCCGCCAGCGGCACGCGAGAATCCGCCTCCAGCTTCACGTTGCCGTCGCGCAGCTCCACGCCCAGCTGTCGCGTCTGCGGCGCCTCGGTGATGAGCAGCGCGCCGGGCTGGCCCGGAATCGTGACGCGGCCCAGCTGGCTGCCGGTCGCCACATCCAGCCGCCAGCCAGTGCGCAGATCGCCGGCGAAGTGGTCGCGCGCAGTCAGCATCCCGCCGTCCAGGTCCAGCCACAGCTCGCGCTGCAACTGCAGGCGGCTCGGCGGCGGCTCGGTCTCCCCGCGCCGCGTTTCTTTCAGCGCCAGCGTCAGGCCCGGCGGCGCGACGTAGCAGCGCCCGGCGTGCTTCCAGTCCTCCGCCAGTTGCGTGCGATCAGGGTCAATCGGCGCCAGGCCAGCCAGCTCCACCGACCGCAGCGCCTCGTTGGGCACCCACACCCAGGTCTCCTGCGGCTCCGCGCCGGCGAGGCCCAGCTTGGGCACGGTCAGGGACGCCGCGTCGCCCAGCTGCACCGCCTCGATGTCCACCGTGTGGGTCCCGGGCCGACCGTGCACCCGCAGCGCACCGTCCGCGGCGATCTGCATCGGCAAGTCGCTCTGCGCCGTCACCGGACGCCCGCCCGCCAGCAGCACGTTGCCCAACACCAGATCGCGCGGCCGGCCCGCCACGCGCAGCGTCAGCCGCGTGATCACCCGCAGCGGCACGCCATCGCGCACTTGCCGGGCAATCGCAACCGTCAGCGCGTCCTGCTCAGCTGCTTCCGCAGCTTGGTCCTGCCGCAGGAACAGCCGCCCCTCCTCGTCGCGGTGCGGCAGCTCGATCCTCTGGCCGCCCAGCTGCAACTCGACCACGCCGATCGCGTCCGGCACCGCCAGCAGCTCTGGCACCTGACCAAACGCGAAGCGTCCCGTCACCGTGTGGTGGCCCGCCGTCAGCGCCACGCCTGGCCGATCGTCCACCGCTTCCACCAGCGCCGGTTGGCCGTCCGCCAGCACGCCCAGCGGCCAAGCGCCGCGATCACCGGGCAGCGCGACCCGCTCCGCCGTGTCCAGCCAGACGTCCAGCGTGAACTGCCCGTGCTGGTCATCGATCATCACGTCCAGGTGGCCCGGCCACTCGCACGCGCGACCTTCGCCCAGGCCCGCACAGAGCAGGTCGCGGTGGTCCTCCAGCGCCCAGGGCATCCACATCCGCAGCGGCGCCGGGATCGCCGGCGGCAGGGGCCGGGCGAAGGCAGCTTGCGCGGAAAACATCAGGAAAAACCAGGAAATCAACTGCTTCATCCGTGTCTCCAGCGGGCAAGTCCGGTTCTACGACGCGTGGGCGGCGGGTTCGGTCTGGATTGTCCGGCGATTGGTCCGGTCCGGCAAGCGCGCTTGAGATCGCCGCCGATACGGGCCAAGATGCCCGCAGGCTTCCGCCGGGGGTTGGTCATGAAATTCGGCACTGGATGGACGCGTGCGCTGGGAATCGGCGTGTTTGGGCTGCTGGCGGGCTGCGGCTCGACCACAGCGGCAGGCGGCGGCGTACTGGCACCGGACGTCGTGGCGGACCTGTCGTTGTCGTTTGGCACCAAGGACACGGCCGCGGGCAAGGATGCAGCTGCCGGGGCGGACGCGAGTGCGCTCGAGGTCAGCGTTCTGGACGACGCCGCGACGGACAACGGCGGCACGGATGCCGCGACCGTGGACGACACAAGCCCAGGTGATGCAACGGATTTCTTCGATCCCGACGTTGCCGACACCGGCGCCAAGGACACCGGCGGCCAGGACGCCAGCACCGCGGACGTCAGCGGCACCTGCGGCAACGGCACGTGCGGCGCCGGCGAGACGTGCCAGAACTGCGCGGTCGATTGCCCGTGCACGCCGTGTAACCCGTTGACTTCAGTGGGCTGCAAGACCGCCCAGCAGTGCTACGCCACGGACACCGGGCTGCAGTGCGGCGGCGCCGGAACCGTCGCGGACGGCGGCGTGTGCAAGTACCTCAACGACTGCACGCTCGGCTCCATGTGCGTCGGCGGGCTGTGCCGCAAGGTCTGCGCCACCGTGGGCTCCAGCGGCCCGGCGTGCGACGCGGCCGCGACCTGCGAGGAGCTGGGCACCGCCACCGGGGCCATCGGCTACAACCTCGGCGCCTGCTTTGCCCCGGACAACTGCAGCCTCATCACCAGCTCCGGCTGCCCGACCGGCTTCGCCTGCCTGCCCGGAACGAGCGGCAAACAGTGCACCCAAGCGGGCACCGTCGGCCTGGACGGCGTGTGCGCCAGCGCCTCGGATTGCGCCGTCGGCTTTTTGTGCCTCAACAACGGCGCGACTTCCGGCACCTGCAAAAAGCGCTGCAACACAACCGACGCCACCACGTGCCCGGCCGGCCTGACCTGCGGCACCATCACCATCGGCAGCCCGCCCGTGCTGGTCGGCGAGAACTTTGGCGTGTGCGACAAGCCCTGATTCCGTATGAAAATCGCTAGGTTATGGCGCAGCTACAGGCGTTCGGACGGAAACGCGTCGCCGGCGGGCTCGGCGGCCATCAGCGGCTCTTCCGCCGCGGCTTCGCCCAGCAGGTTGCGGCCGAAAAACGCGCCGACGGTCCGGGCGCCAATGCCGCGCGCGGTCGCGTTGTCCAGGTACGTGAATGCTGAGCCGTCCGCCATCCGCAGGCCCGGGCCGCAGCCGGCGTCGAAAGACGGGATGAGCCCGGCGATGTCGGCAAACGAGAAATGCCCGGCGTCCGCGACTTCAATCAGCCACACGGGCGGGTTCGCGTCGGCAAAGTTCTGGCGGATGAACGTGTTGCCGATGTCCATGATCGAGTTGTCCTCGCGCGCCAGCACGAACGCCACCGGCACGTGAATTTGCGCCATGTCCACGGCCGGAAATACCGGCTGCGCCATCGGCACGGCAAGCGCCATCCCGGCCTTGGGCCGCTTGTCCGCCATCAGCAGGTTGCCCACCGTCACGCCGCCAAAGCTGTGGCCCAGCGCGCCGACGCGCGTCGCGTCGAATTTACCCCGCAGGTTGGCCGGCAGCGCGGTCGCCGTCGGATCCAGCGCCTGATCGAGCACGAACTGCATGTCCTGCGTCCGGGTCTGCAAAAATTCCACGGTCAGTCCGGCGGTCGTGCCGGCGAGGCCTTCAAAAATCGTGTTGCCGGTGTGATCGGGCGCGATGACCGCGACGCCGTGGCTGGCGAGCCGCTCCGCGATTGTCGTCGCTTCAAACCGCGTGCAGGTGTGGCAGTGCGAGAACGCCACGAGCGGCCAGGCGGTCGTCGGCGCAGGCTCGGCATTCGGCGCGGAATGCGTCTTGGCGCGCACGCACGTCGCCGGCGCGCTGGCCAGCAGCGTCGTCATCGTCGCGTGTTCCGGCGAGCCGACTGGATAGAAGTCCGCCAGACCCATGCCGGCGTCCGCGGCCGTGCGGGCCGACTCCGCCGCCGGATACCAAATCGTCACGCGCAAGGTGCGCGCACGCGCCGCGTCTGTGACGACAAAATCGGCGTGGCCAACCGGATAGGCGCCGTCCTTGCGCCAGTCTTCCGCCGCTGCGCCGATGTCTGCCTGATTGGCCGCGTCCGCCGCCGCATCCGCCGCCACGGCGTCCTCGACCGCGGCTGACGCCTTGCCACACGCCGCCAGCGCTGCCACGAGCCACAAGAATCCAAGTCGCGTCGTCACGTTTACCGCCCCTGTGGCTGCCCGCTGGCGCGCTGCCACGTCTGCTGCAGCGTCCCGTTCGCCGCGTCAATCGGTGTACCATAGGCGACTGCCTGCGTCACACTTGCCAGCAGCGCGTGCGCCCAGGCGTCGATTTGTGCCCCGCGTTGGTCGGCCACATACCACGGCCGCGCGTTGTCTTCCGGGTAGCGATCGCGGCCCTGGCGCCACGCGATCTCGCCCATCGCCTCGCCCATCGCGTGGTCCAGCCAGCGCCACAGTCCCTGGCCGATCGCGGTCGCCAGCGCCTCGTCCACCAGCGCCTGCGCGGCTTGCGGCAGGCCCGTCAGCCGCGCGGTGATGCCGCTGCGCTGCTGCAACGCGTGCACCGCCTCGTGGACGATCACGTCCGCCCGGCGGTCCGGCGTGTCCTCCGCGCGAATCTGCACCGCCAGGTCGTCCGCAAGCGTGCGCGCGCGCAGGTGATCGCCCGCGCGCAGCGCGACCAAGTGCACCCGCAGCGGGTGCGCAGCGTCCAGCGTCGTGGCAAAAACCGGCGCCACGAGCTGCAAAAATGCGTCGACCTGATGCTGTTCCAACCACGCGGCATAGACCTGCGGCGCGGCGGCCAGCCAAGGCGCCGTCGGGTCCGGCACCGCGTCCACGACCAGCAGCGGCGCGCCCAGTGCCGGCGGTGCGAGCAGAAATGCCAGCAAAATCAGAAATATGCGGCGCATGGGTGGCACGTCGGTGGGCCGCAACGGCAGCGGAAGTTCCAGCGTAGTCCGCAGCGCGCGAGGCGGTCAAGCGCGGTTTACTGCAGGATTGCCCGCGACCGCGCCCCGCAAAAGCACCCAAATCCCCGGCGCCGGCAACCCATGGACGGCACGCGCGGTCGCCTTTACACCGGCAAGTGCCTGCGTCTAGCATCGCCCTGAACGGAGATCGTCGTCATGTCCGCGCAGCCGTCCCATTTTCTGGCCCGCCACCCGCGGGCGGCGCGCATGCTTGTGCTGCTGGTCGTCAGCGTCGGCTGGCTGCTCGGCCCCAAGCCGGTTGCACCGTCGGACTATTGCGGCCACCGCATCGAGTTCACCGCCTGGGCGGGCCTCACGGTCAACTGCGATTCCGGCGGCTTTGCTGGACTCGCGGCCGAGCCGCGCACGATCCTCGACCGCACCAACCTCCGCCAGACGCGGCCCGTGTTTTCGCTGATTGGCACCGTCATGGGCTGGCCGCTGGCGCAGCTGACCCACGCGTTCAAGCCCGGGCTTGACCCGCGCGCAGGCTATTTTCTCGGCTACATCCTGCTGAATTTCCTGTTGTTGGCCGCGGCGGTCGAGCTGCTAGCGCTGCTGCTGGCCGGCGTGGGTGCGACGGCGGCGGAGATCCTCGGGCTGTCGCTGTTTTTGGTCGCCAACGACCTGACGAAGGCTTTCCTGTGGACGGCGCACTCGCAGCTTTTTGGGCTGTTGTGCCCGCTGCTGACCATTGCGCTCTGTGTCTGGCTGGCCGCGGCGGAGCGCTCCCGCCGGCAGCTTGCCGTGCTCGGACTTGCGCTCAGCCTGGCGATTCTGACGTACGGGACGTTTTTCGTGACCGTTGCCGCGCTGCTGCTTGCGGATTTCCACCGCGGCTGGGAGCGTCGGCAGCCGTTGCCGCAGGCGGTGGCACGCGCGGTGGCGCTGGCGTTGCCCGCGCTGCTGCCCGTCGCGCTGTGGCCGGCGTGGGTCAAGCAGACAACAGGCGCGTTTTACAGCCATGAGCTGGTCGCCTACCGGCAATTTGTCTGGCTGGCCGACGCGTTCCAGGCCGGTGGCGTCCGCGGGCTGGCGATCGTGGGCACCAAGGCGCGGCTTTTTGCCGACACATGGCTGACCGCGGAGCTGGCGCCGCTGACGCTGGCGACGGCCGCGCTGGTGGTGCTGACGCGCCGGGCGCCGGTGGAGACGCCCGCCCGGGAGCTGCGGCGCCAGACGTGGCTCTGGCTTCTGCTGGGACTGGTCTTTCTGGCGCTGATGGGCTTTTACGCCACGCGGCTGACGTACAACCTCGTGCCGGCGATGCTGATTCTCGCGGGGCTGGCGTTGACGCAGCTGCCGGCGGCGCGGCGGCGTCTGGCTGCTCGCCTGCTGCCCATCGCGGGGCTGGCGTGGTGGCTGGCGCACGCGGTCAAGCACGGGCCGTATTCCTAGCCTGGCCGCGGCGCATCTGCCCCCGCCCGTGGCGTCACAGCTTGCCAGCGCGCCGTGAATCCGGCAGCCTGCACGCCATGAAACCGACCGCCCATCGCACTTTCTTCGTCTCCGTCTTCAGCGCGGTCCTGCTCGGATGCAGCGGCGCAAAAGCGCAGGAATTACCCCCACCTGGCGTGGAAATTACCGCCGAGGCGGGTGCGGAGGACGGCGCGAACAAGCCTGTGGACGGCAAAGTCACCGTGTCCGACGCGGAGATCAAGGCGGCGCAAAAGCGCGCCAAGCAGGCGGCTACGGAGCAAAAAGTTGCGCGCGGCCGCAAAGGCCATCAGCAACAGCGCGAGCATGACCGCGACACCGGCAAGGACCGCGAGGCCGAAAAAGAGACCGACACCGACAAGGACGTGCCGGACAGCGACGCCAAGGCCGGCGACGAGAAAGTCCCGGCCAAGCCGGAGCGCAAGCCATTGCCGCGCAACGCGAATCCGCCGTCGACGGTGGCGGCGCCCGCGGACGTGGCGGCGGCGCCGTTGGATGCGGCGCGCACGCCCAGCGGCGTCTGGTACAAGGTGCTGAAGCCGGGAACGGGCGCCGAGCACCCGACCGAGGACGACTTGGTCGTCGTGCACTACACCGGCTGGACGACGGACGGCAAGATGTTCGACAGCTCCGTGGTGCGCGGCGTGCCGGTGCGGCTTGGGCTCGGTCAGGTCATTCAGGGCTGGCGCGACGGCGTGCGGCTGATGGTGGCGGGCGAGACCCGGCGCCTGTGGATTCCGGAACATCTGGCGTACCAGGGTCGCGCGGGCGCACCGCGCGGGATGCTGATTTTTGACGTCGAATTGCTGGACATCGAGGCGCCGTGAGCGCTCAATATCCGCGATCCCATTGACTGAATCGCCACGGAGAGGTACATCGCGCGGCCGTCGGGCCGGATGACCAGCTGGAGAGGAGCACCATGTATCGCACGAGCTTGAATTTGGTGTGTTTTGTCGCCGTCGCACTTTGCGCAGCTTGTGGTGGAGCGCAGTTCAAGGCGACACCGAATCAGCCCGGCCAAAAAGCGCTCAAGCACGGCGTCAAGCCGGAGCTCTTCGAGACAGCCGACGCGTTGCCGCAGCCGGTGATCGCGGTCGGCACGCTGGTGGAAACGACCAAAAAGGGCGAGGACGATCGCAAGGCTGTCGAGAAGGATTTCAAGCTGCTCGCCGCCGGGCGTGGCTGCGATGCGGTCGTTGGCCTGACGCTGGACACCGACGAGCAGCACGCCGTGCAGAAGGTCTACCACAAGGGCGCCGACGGCAAAGTGACCATCGCCAATGAGGAAGTGACGAACCAGACGTTCAAGTGGCACGCCCAGTGCGTGCGTTCTGCAGCGGCGGACGGTGCGGTGCCTGCAGCCAACCCGTCGGCGGTCGCGCCCGGTCCGGCGCCAGAGCCGGCCGTTGTGTCGGGCGATACGGACCCAGCCGTCCAGGCGGTCGTCAATCGGCTCGTCACCTATGAATCCGCGTACTTGCACCACTGGAAGGACAAGCTGCACGCGACGACTGTGGATCCGCTGGACGCTGTTGGCGCCACGCTGGAACTGATGGTCCAGGTCGACAAATTCTGGAAAGTCACCGTGCCGACCGAGTGGCTGGGCTGCAAGTCCGATCCGCGCAGCGTCGCGTGCCTGGATCACGCCAAGCTGCTCAAGGGATTTCGCCGCGCGGAAGACCTGCGCCGCGACATGGAACACCTGGATCGGAGCCTGGCGGCGCTGCTGTGGCTGCGCAAGAACGGCACGCGCGTGACGGTGTACCTGGACACGTTTGTGCCGACGGAGACGAGCGATTCGGCGATGCGTGCGACGCCGTTCTGGACCGAGCGCCAGGCGCACTGACACGCGCGGTAGATGGCACTTGCAGCGAATCGGCCAACCGCCGAAGATGGCGCGGGTTGTGCGGGTCCGGCGGGTGTTCAGGTTCGCGTGTGTGCGCGTGTAGCGCGCCTGCGCGCGGGGGCAAGGATGCAAAGCGGCAAAAAGACAGCGAGTTGGGTGCGAGTCTGGCTGCATGCGGCAGTCGTCGCCGCGCTGGTCGCGCCCGGTGTGGCACGTGCCAATCCGTTTGACGTGTATGGTTTGGGCGCGCGCTCGTCCGCGATGGGCAATGTCGGCACCGCGGTTGCCGATGACTTCAGCGCAACCTACTACAATCCCGCGGGCTTAGCGCTGGCGACCCCGACGTTCAACGCCGGCGTGCTGCTCACCTACGACGACGTGGCGATTCGCCTCAAGGATCGGCCGGCGGGCTATGATATCCCGGATCTGGGCTCAAAAAGTCCTTTGATTCCAACAAAATACCGCTTGAACACCCGGGCGGACACGACGGACATTCCGGCGACTTACGCGCTGCAGCTGGGCGGGGTCGTGTCGCCGTGGATTGACCAGCTGCGCCTGGGGTTCGCCGTCGGCTTGCCGCTGAATTCGGTGGGCGAGCAGACCGCGCGATTCTCCGATGAGCGCGAGCAGTATTTCAGCAATCGCCTGGATTTTGAGCTGCTTGGTCACCGTCAGCAGCAGATGTCCGTGCTTTTTGGCGCGGGCTATCGCGTCACGGAGTGGCTGGCGGTCGGCATCGGCGCGTCGCTTCTGCCGAATTCGACAACGAAATCGTCGGTTTACCTCGCGGATTCAGGGCACCAGGATCAGATCCAAATGACCGTGCAAAATCAGCAGACTTGGAACCCGACGGTGCACGCGGGCCTGACGGTGCTGCCTTCGCCGAATTGGCAGTTTGGGCTGGCGTGGCGCGGCCAGAATTCCTTTGACATGGCCATCCAAAATGAGGTGCAGATCAAGGGCTTTCAGGGCACATCGAGCGGTTTTCCGATCCCGCAGGTCGCGCATTTCGTCCTGAATTTTACGCCGCATCAGTTCATCGCCGGCGGCGCGTACAAGAACGGTCCGATGCTCGTCTCGCTGGACGTGATCCGCTCGCTGTGGAGCCACTATCTGGACACGGTCGGCGAGCTGGCGGGGTTCAACGACACCTGGAGCGCGCGGCTGGGCGCCCAGTGGCAGGCGACCGAGCAGACGCAGCTCTACGCCGGGCTGCGCTATGAACAGACGCCGGTGCCGGACCAGACCGGGCGGACGAACTACGTCGACAATGACCGCGTGGGCGTGTCGGGCGGCGCGCGGCACCGCTTTGTTGTCGGTGAGCGCGGTGTTGACGTGGGCTGGTTCGTCTCCGTGCAGCGGCTTCTCGCGCGCGACACGAACAAGACGCAGGGGCCCTACCCAAACTGCGCGCCCGGCGTGAAGACGGTGTGCGATGAGCTGCCGGATTCGACGACCGATCCGGTCTCCGGCAAAGTCCTGCCTCAGGCGCAGGGGCTGCAGACCGGCAATCCGGGCTTCCCGGGTTTCTTGTCCTATGGCACGATTCTCGCGGTCGGGCTGGATCTGCGCATTCCGTTCTAGCCCGGGGTTTTGTAGGGAATCTGCCAAGTTGTGGCGAGTCGCGTCGCAATGCACGCGGCGGGTACCCGGTGCTGATGGGCTGCGCAGCTTGCGCTTGGGAAGGTTACTGATGAAGGTTCTCGTTGTCGTGTCCCTGATCCTGGCGACGGCGTGTGGCTCCACCGCTGGCGGCGGCGGAACGGCCATTACCGGGCCAGATACCGGCGATGACACCGCGGTTGGCAGCGACGCGGGCTCAGATGCGACTTCAGCCGCGACCGACGCTGCGGCGGATGATGCGCAAGCCGACGTGGCGCCGGGCAAGGACGCGACGCCGGAAAAAGACGTGGCGCCGGGCCTGGATACGCTTGCCGACGCGGCGACTGATTTGGACGCGGTTGTCCCCCCGGATGCCGACACCCAGGAACAGGACACCGCCGCGACGGACGTGGCCGATGCCGCCGACGCAGCCGCCGATGCCGCCGATACGACCGCGGACGTGAAGCCGCCCTGCAGCGCGCTGACGTGCGATGACGGCGACCCCTGCACAGACGACGGCTGCGACGCGTCGGGCGCGTGCGTCCACGCGTCCAAGCCGGGCTGCGGCACGACGCCGGTTCCGTGCGCGGTCGCCAAGGACTGCACCAAGGGCACGTGCGACACGGGCTTGCACATCTGCGTCGGCTGCCAATCGAACGCGGACTGCGGCGGCGCGGGCTTGTGCATTCACGAGGCGTGCGTCGCGGCGGCAGTCTGCGTCTCCGACGGCCAATGCAAGGCGACCAACCAGGTGTGCGACAAGGCCGCCGGCTTTTGCGTGGACTGCGTCACTGCCGGCGACTGCAAGGCCACCGAGAGCTGCGTGGCCAGCAAGTGCACCTCGACGTTGACCAAGTGCGCGTCGTCCAAGGATTGTCCGGGCATCCTCGTGTGCGACAAGGGCGCGGGCGTTTGCGTCGGCTGCGTAGCCGCCGGCGACTGTCCGACGGGCCAGAACTGCCAGGCCAGCCAGTGCGTCGCCAAGATCTGCACCGCGCCAGTCTGTCAAAACGGCGACGTCTGGAACTGCAACGCCGACGGCACCGGCTATGTGGCGGCCCCAACCTCGTGCGATGACGGCCTGGTCTGCACGACGGACCTGTGCGTGCCCGGCGCCGGCTGCGCCCACGCCACCAACGCGGCGGCCTGCGACGACGGCGATGCGTGCACCACCGGCGATACCTGCGCCGGCGGTACGTGTGCGGCCGGCACACCCACCTCTTGCGACGACAAGAACGCGTGCACCGCCGACTCGTGCCAGCCCGCGCTCGGCTGCGTGCACCTGGCCAGCGGCGCGACGGTGTGCGACGACGGCAGCGTCTGCACCACCGGCGACACCTGCGAAGGCGTGCAGTGCGTCGGCAAGATCGCGGTCACCTGCGACGACGGCAACGCGTGCACGGCGGATGCGTGCGACAAGTCAGGCTGCACCCACACGCCCGGCGCGGGCGCGTGCGACGACGGCAATCCCTGCACCATCGGCGACACGTGCAGCGGCAGCATTTGCGCGGCGGGCGCGGCCAATTCCTGCGACGATGGCAACACGTGCACAGCCGACAGCTGCGACGCGAAAGTCGGCTGCGTTCACGTGCTCAAGGTCGGCTGCATTCCCGTCAGCTTGCCGCCCTGCGCAACGAACACCGACTGCACTGGCGGGACCGTTTGCAACGTCGTGAACCACACCTGCGTCGCGTGCGTGGTGGACTCGACCTGCGGCACGGGCAGCGTTTGCATCGCCAACGCGTGCCAGAAGGCCGTCGCCTGCGTGTCCGACGTGCAGTGCAAGGCCAGCAAACAGGTCTGCGACCTCCAGACGCACGCGTGTGTCGACTGCAACGCCAAGACGGACTGCGCAACCGGCCAGGCTTGCCAGGCCAACGCCTGCGTGACGGTCAAGGCGTGCACGTCCTCCAAGGACTGCACCAAGGTCTGCGACCAGCAAAACGCCGTCTGCGTGGACTGCCTGAGCGACGCTGACTGCACCGACGCGCAGTTCTGCGGCGCGGACCACGTCTGCCATGCGGACGTGTGCACCGGCGCGACCTGCAACGGCATCAACCTCTGGAGCTGCAGCGCCAACGGCAGCGGGTACAGCGGCGCGGTCTCGTGCAACGACACGGTCATGTGCACGATTGACTCGTGCGCCGCCCAGGCCTGCGTTCACGTTGGCAAATTCGACCCGACGGCCTTTGAATTCCCCGGCAACGGTCTGGACGACAACTGCGACGGCAAAACCGACGACGTGCCGCTCTGTGACACCGGCTTGACGAGCGCGACGCCGGGCGATTACGCCAAGGCGCTGGATTTGTGCACGGGTATCAGCGACTTGCCCATCGCCGCCAGCGCGCAGTCCCACGCGGTACGCGGCCCGTTCGGCAGCACTTTTGCCCCGCAGTCTGGCGCCAACATGGTCATGCTCTCCACCGGCATCGCCGCCGCCGAGGCCGATGCGGGCTACGCAGCGCCGCAGTCCGGCACCGATTTTGGCACAACGCCGACCGGGGTCCCCACGGGCAAATGCTCCTCCGCCAGCATCCACGACGCGACGACCTTGCGCGTTCAGGTCCTCATCCCGACCAATGCCACGGGAATGGCCTTTGATTTCGCGTTCTTCAGCGCGGAATACCCGGAATATATCGGCGCGCAGTATTCAGACGGCTTTGCGGTCGTCGTCCAGGGCGCTGCATATGCGGGTGACGTCGTCGGCGATGCCAATGGCAAGTGCTTTGATCCCAGCGACATCACGTTCACCTCTTGCGCGGAAACCACGTGCATCAAGGGCGCCGCGGGCCTGACCGGCACGGGCTACGAAGCCGATGTCGGCGGCGGCTACGGCTGGTCCACCGCCAGCTTCGCTGTCAAGGCGGGCGACACCGTCACGATCCAGTTCACGGTGTTCGACGTCGGCGATGGCGTGTACGACACCGCGGTTCTGCTCGACAGCCTGCGCTTCACCAACGCCGCCGTGAGCACGCCGACGATCGTCGCCAAGTAGCGCCGCTGATGACCGCGCCCGCGATCCTGCTCGTTACGCTCAATGCCCGGTATTTTCACGCCTCCTTGGGCCTGCGCTACCTCTACGCCAACCTGGCGGAGCTGCAGCCGCAAGCAAGGATCCGCGAATTCATCACTTCTCATCGGCCGATCGACATCGCAGAGCAGCTGCTGGCCGAACGGCCGCGGATCATCGGCTTTGGCGTGTACATCTGGAACACGGTGGAGACCGCGCAGGTGATCGGCATCCTCCAAGCGGTCGCGCCGGAGATCACCATCGTGCTTGGCGGACCGGAAGTGAGCCATGAGCCCGAGGCGCAACCGATTGTCGCCGCGGCAGATTACGTGGTGACCGGCGCCGCGGATCTGGCGTTTGCCGCGCTGTGCCGGGCGATCCTGAACGGCGAGCCGCCCGGTGAGCGCCTGCTCCACGCGCCGGAAATCGCCTTGGCTGATCTGCAGTTGCCCTACGCGCACTACACGGACGAGGACATCGCCAACCGGCTGATCTACGTCGAGGCGTCGCGCGGCTGTCCCTTCAAGTGCCAGTTTTGCCTGTCGGCGCTGGACAAGACCGCCGTGCCGTTCGAGCTGGAGAAATTCCTGAGCGCAATGGCGGAGTTGTACGATCGCGGCGTGCGGCACTTCAAGTTCGTCGACCGGACGTTCAACCTGAGCGCGAAAACCGCCGAGCGCATCCTGCAGTTCTTCCTCGATCGCCAGGATGACCGGCTGTTCTTGCACTTCGAGCTCGTGCCCGATCGCCTGCCTGACGCGATTCGCGCGCTGATTCCGCGGTTTGCGCCGGGCATGCTGCAGTTCGAGGTCGGCATCCAGACGTTGAACCCGGCGGTGCAAGCGCGCATTGACCGCAAGCAGGACGATGCGGCGACTGTCCTGAATTTGCAGTGGATTCGTCGGGAGACGCACGCGCACATCCACGCGGACTTGATTGTCGGCCTACCGGGCGAGGATCTCGCGAGTTTCGCCGCGGGCTTTGACCGGCTTGTCGCGCTGGATCCGCATGAAATCCAGATCGGCATCCTCAAGCGCCTGCGCGGCACGCCGCTGATTGGCCAGGCCGACGCCTTTGCGCTACGCTTCAACCCCGCGCCACCCTACAACATTCTCAGCACGTCGAACCTGACTTTCGCCGAGCTGCAGCGCATGAGCCGCTTTGCCCGCTACTGGGATCTCGTGGCGAATTCCGGGCGCTTTCCCCACGCCAAGGCGCTGCTGCTGGGCGACCGGCCGTTTGAGCGCTTCCTGGCGTTTGCCGATTGGCTCCATGCGTCGACCCGGCAGACGCACCAGATCGCGCTGGACCGGCTCTTTGCGCTGCTCTGGTCGGGACTGACGCAAGCGCTGGGGCTGCCGGAGCAGCAGGTGCGCGACGCGCTGGCGGCGGATTACCGGCAAAGCGGCCTGCGCGGTGCGCCGGAATTCCTGGGTCCATCGCCAGCGCCGACAACCGCGGTGCGTGCGCGGCCGGATCGCAGCGCACGTCAGGGCGAGCACGCGCGCCGGGCTGTGGTGTAGACCCGTTGACTGAATTCGCAGATCACCGCACGCCGGCCCAGTCCGCGAGGCAACAGGCGTACCGGACCCAACCGGGTGTTCGGTTTGCGCCGGCCTGTGTAGACAGCCGCCCGAATGCGCGCGAAACTGGTTGCCAATCGCGGCGTGATCGCCTACACAAAAGGGGCGATGGGGTCCGTCGGCGGGCAAAAACGCGTCCGCCGATACCGGCGCGGGTCGTGGAGGCTACCGGCCTCGCGGACAGATGAGCTTCCGAGGTGTTTGCGTGGCCCAGCTCGTCATCTATCAAGGCGATGACTGCCGAACCCTGGAATTGCGCGACGACAAGGTCGTGACGATTGGCCGCGCGCGCGACGCGGACGTGCACATCGACGACCCCAGCCTGTCGCGGCGCCATTGCGAAGTCCGCAAGCTCGACGGCCAATGGTTGTTGAAGGATCTCGGCAGCTTCAACGGCACGTACTGCAACGACGGCATGGTCAGTGAGCACTGGCTGCGCCACGGCGATCGCATCCAGCTGGGCCTGACGGTCCTCAATTTCGAGCAATCCGAGGCGGAGCAGCGCTCGGCGACGGCGGTGACGGAAAACGTTGCGCTGCCCGACGATCCGGACCTGCTGCAGCGTCGTCTGCGCAACTACATGGCGCTGATGGAGATTACCAAGGCGGTCTCCAGCGTGCTGTCCACGGACAACCTGTTTCGGTTGGTCATTGAAAAATCGCTGGCGCTGACCAATGCCGAGCGCGGATCGCTCATCGAATTCACGGACAAAGGGCCGGTTTTCCGCGTCGCGCGCACCCGCGATGGCCAGTCGATCGCCGACCCGGAAAAGACGGTCTCCAAGTCCATCATTGCCAACGTCCACCAGAACGGCGAGCCGGTCGTGACGATGGATGCGCTCAACGACTTCGCCGGAGTCAGCAATACAATCGCGCACTTGGACATCCGGTCGCTGGTCTGCGCGCCGCTCAAGGTCAAAGACAAAGTGCTGGGCTGCATTTACGTGGACAGCCAGATTTCGGAGCGGGAATTTGGCGGCGAAGCACTGAATTTGCTTCAAGCTTTTGCCGATCAGGCCGCAATCGCGATCGACAATGCGCGGCTGTACGATGAAATGATCAAGTCGCGCGAGCAGGAAAAGCGCGTGCGGCAGGTCTTCCAGAAATACGTGCCTGCCGACGTGGTGCGGCGCGCGCTGGAGATGGACTCGACCAAGCGGCTCTCCACCAAGCAGGTATGCACGGTTTTGTTCAGTGATATCCGCGGGTTCACGTCAATGTCGGAGCGCATGGAGCCTGAGGCGGTGGTGTCGTTTCTGAACGATTACCTCCAGCGCATGGTCGACATCGTGTTTGACGAGGGCGGCATTGTCGACAAATTCATTGGCGACGCGGTGATGGCGGTTTTTGGCGCGCCATTTCCCAAGCCGGACGACGCCGTGCGTGCGGTGCGCGCGGGCCACCGGATGCTGGAGGAGCTGGATCGCTTCAACGCCGACCAGGCGGCGATCGGCGGCGTGAACATCCGCATCGGCATTGGCATCCACACTGGCCCGGTGATCGCGGGCAACATCGGCTCCGACAAGAAAATGGAATACACCGTGATTGGCGACACCGTGAATATCGCCAGCCGCGTGGAGTCCTTGTGCAAGGAACACAAGACGGAATTCCTGATTACCCAAGCCTGCTATGACGCGACCCGGCGGCGGATCGCGGTGCGGCCCATCGGCCCGGTATCGGTGAAAGGCAAGGAAATTTCCCTGATGATTTACGAGGCGCCGCGCCGCACGCTGGCAGGCCAGATCGCGCACGCGGCGCCCGTTCCCGCAAGCGCGCCGGTACGCGAGCTGCGGACGGTCGAGGCGCCGGTCATTCGGCCCACGGAGCTGACCGGGAACCGCACCGCATTTGGCTCGCCGGACCTGCAGCCGGTGGCGCCCGCGACCTCGCTGGCCGATCGGCGGGTGCGGCCGATGACGATTCCGCCGCCACCGATTCGGCCGATCACCAAGCCGAACAATGCGGTTGCGCCGCCGCCGGATAAAGACAAGTAAGTTCAGATGGCTGTGAGGATGGTGCGCGCCGCTTCCAGGCCCTCGATGGCCGAGCTGACGATGCCGCCGGCGTAGCCCGCGCCTTCCGCGCACGGGTACAGGCCGGCGTGGCTGACGGATTGGCGGTCGTCGCCGCGCAGCACGCGGACGGGTGAGGAAGTCGTTGTTTCCACGCCGATAATCGCTGCTTCCGCGCTCAGGTATCCGCGCAGCTGCAGCTTGTCGATCTGCCGCGCGCCCTGGCGCATCGCCATCACCAGCCGCCCGGGCAGCAGCCGGTCGATGCGCCCCAGCGCCAGGCCCGGCCGGTAGGACGTGCGCTCGGGCAGGCGCGTCGGCGCGCGGTCGTGGACGAAATCGAGCAGCAGCTCCGCCGGCGCCGCATAACCGCCACCGCCCTGGTCAAAGCAGCGGCGCTCCAGCGATTCCTGCAGCGCGAGGCCCAGCAGCGCGCCGCCCGCGACGTGCGCGCCAAAATCCGGATCACCCTCCAGATCGCCGGGCTTCTCCAGCCAGAACTCGTTGCCGCGGATTTGCGCGACCAGTGCGGCGTTGGCGAATTCCGAGCCGCGGTTGGAGTTGGACATGCCATTGACATTCAAGCGGTTTTCGCTCGCGGGCGACGGCAGTACGAAGCCGCCCGGGCACATGCAGAAGGAATACACGCCGCGGCCCAGCGCATCCTGTGCCAGATGGTATTCCGCGGCGCCGACCGCCGGATGTCCAGCCAAATCGCCAAGTTGCACGCGATCGATCAAGTCCTGCGGGTGCTCCACGCGCGCGCCGATGGCGAAATCCTTGCGCGCCAGCGCCACGCCGTGCCGCGCCAGCAGCTGGTAGACGTCGCGCGCCGAGTGCCCGGTCGCCAGAATCACGTGGCTGGCCAGCAGCTCGCGGCCGTCCGCCAGGCGCACGCCGCGCACGCGCTGGCGCGCGGGATCCACCAGCAGATCCGTCATCCGCGCCGAGAACAGCAGCTCGTGGCCGGCCTCGCGCAATGCAAGCCGCAGGTGTTTCATCATGGGAATCAGGCGGTTGGTCCCCACGTGCGGGTGCGCCTCGGTCAGAATTTCCCGGGACGCGCCCAGCGCGACAAGCCGTTCGTAGACCTCCCGCACGGCCGGGTGCTTCGAGCGCGTGTACAGCTTGCCGTCCGAGTACGTGCCCGCGCCGCCTTCGCCAAAGCACAGATTGGATTCCGCATTCAGCTTGCCGTGCACGCGCAGGTCGCGCACGTCCAGGCTGCGTTTTTCCACTTCGGTGCCGCG
The DNA here is from genome assembly GCA_903929795.1 of uncultured Myxococcales bacterium. GTDB lineage: Bacteria > Myxococcota_A > UBA9042 > UBA9042 > UBA9042 > CAIYBN01. The sequence goes on from CAIYWC010000012.1 coordinate 44,902, forward strand.
ATCCAGCAGCGTGCAACGGACGCCGGCGTCGGCAAAAGCCAGCGCGGCAAACAGTCCCGCAGGACCCATCCCGACGATCAGCGGACGCAACCGCTGGTGAACATGGGCTAATTTCTGAGGTCGAATCAACGGCGGCAGCGCATCGTCGGGCGGAATTTCGCTGGCGTCAAAGACGTCGCAGCGGTACACCCAAGTCGGCTCGCGGCGCTTGCGGGCGTCCAGCGAGCGGCGGCGGATGATCACGGCGCCCAGCGCGTCCTGAGGCACATGCAGCGCGGCGCATGCCGCCTGCCGCAGCGCCGCATCGACGTCCGGCGGCGGGCCCTCCCGCGGGCCAATCGGCAATCGCAGCTCCAGGTTCTGCACACGCGCTCCTGCCAGCGGCCGCTGGCCGCGCGACAGTGTCCGCGCAGGCGTCCCGGCGGTCAATGACCGGCGGGGCCGCACCGTTTCGTCCCTGCACACAGGCCGACGTTCGAGATCAGGCCTCGGTCATCTGCGGCGTTTCGTCTAGCCGAAAAACGCGGTTCATGGTCCAATCGGTCGGGCGCGGCGTTCGCCCCCAACCCGTCGCGCGGAGTCGCATGAGCGCACGTCGGCTGGCCATCTGCATCTGCTGCCTCGGGATCGCTTGGGCGTGGCCTGCGTTTGCCGCCGACTCCGATGGCGATGGCTTGGATGACGCCTGGGAAGTTGGCTATTTTGGCAGCTTGAGCCAAGGCGCCAACGGCGATCCGGATGGCGACGGCTTGTCCAACGCCAATGAACAGGCAGCTGGCACGGACCCGACGCGCAAGGACACGGACGGCGATGGCCTGTCCGATTTTGCCGAGCTGTTTCCCCAGCCCGGCAAGCCCAAGACGCAGCCGACGCTGGCGGACACGGACGGCGATTTCCTGTCCGACGGCGACGAAGTCCTGATTTACAAGACCAATCCGACGCTGGCGGACACGGACGGCGACAACCTGCCGGACAACCTGGAGCTGCAGGTGTCGATGACCGACCCGCTCAAGCTGGACACCGACGGCGGCTTTGCCAGCGACGGCCAGGAGGTGCTGATCGACCACACGGACCCGAACAAGCCCGCCGACGACAAGACCGACAGCGATGGCGACAAGCTGACGGATTGGCTGGAAGTGACGGTTTACAAAAGCGATCGCTTCAAGGTCGACACCGATGGCGACACGCTGCCGGACGGCGACGAGGTGAACCTGTACAAGACCGATCCGACCAAAAAGGACACGGACGGCGATGGCCTGGACGACAACGACGAGATCGCGGCGACGACGGACCCGCTGGTGCCGGACACGGACGGCGACGGGTTAAAAGACGGCGAGGAAGTGCACACGTGGAAGACGGACCCGCTGCTGACGGACTCGGACTGGGATTCCCTGAGCGATGCCGACGAGATCGGCACGTTCCAGACCAATCCGCTTAAAGCGGACAGCGACGGCGGCGGCATTTTCGACGCGGTGGAGATCAGCGACGGCACCGATCCGAACAAGGCGGCGGATGACGCGGGCGAGGATCCGGACGGCGACGGGCTGTCGACGAACTACGAACTCAAGGTGAGCAAGACTTCGCCCACCGATCCCGACACCGACGGCGATTTTGCCCCGGACGGCCAGGAGGTGTTCCCGCTGGACAACCACCTGGTCACCAACCCGTTGGACGCGGACACCGACGACGACGGCATCCTGGACGGCAAGGAGCTGGGCGTGCTGGTGTTCAAGGTCAAGGACGGCAAGAACATTGGGCTGACTGTGTCAGGTGGCACGAATCCGCTGAAGTTCTCCAGTGATAGCGACACACTGGGCGATGGCCTGGAGACGGGCGTCGGGGCGGCGCCGTTGTCGCTGAAAGGCGCCATGGACACGGCGTCGCCGCCGTTCTTGCCGGACCTCGCGCCGACGCAGACGACCGATCCGCTGAACGAGGACACCGACGGCGACGGCCTGTTGGACAGCGACGAGGACAAGAATGGCAACGGCAAGTGGGAGCCGGAGCTGGGCGAGACCGACCCGAACAAGGCAGACACCGACGGCGACGGGCTGGACGATGGCTGGGAGACCAAGTACGCCGACAACGCCAATGGCAGCGACGGCAAGCCGCTCAACGCGCTCGATCCGGCCGACGGGCAAGGCGACAACGACGGCGACGGCTTGTCCAACCTGGTGGAATACGGCCTGACCTGGCCGGACAAGAACGGCGCGCCGCAGCCCAACCGCACCAACCCGCGCAACAAGGACAGCGACGGCGATGGCTCAAGCGACAAGGTGGAAGTGCTGGGCACCTACCAGGTGGCGGCGCCCATGGGCAGCAACCCCAACGACAAGGACACGGACGGCGACGGCTTGTTGGACGGCGTCGAGGACAGGAATCACAACGGCCTGACCGACCCGGGCGAGAGCAGCCCGCGCAAGGCGGACACGGACGGCGACGGCCTGGGCGACGCGGAGGAGGACAAGAACGCCAACGGCGTCTGGGACAAGGTGCTGAACGAGACAGGCGCGGCCAATCCGGACAGCGATGGCGACGGCCTGAACGACGGTGTGGAAGTGCACTTTTTCGGCACCAAGCCGCTGCTGATCGACACCGACGGCGATGGCTTGCTGGACGGCCTGGAGGTGGGCAAAAAGGGCGACAGCGACCCGAGTACGACGACGAACCCGCTGAGCGTGGACACGGACGGCGACGGGCTGAAGGACGGCGAGGAGGACTTCAACCACAACGGCAAGATCGACGCAAAGGAGACCAATCCGGCCAAGGCTGACTCGGACAACGACGGCATCGCGGACGGCGTGGAGGCCGGCAAGGCGGGCGACGCGGACCCGACGACGACGACAAACCCGCTGAGCAAGGACTCGGACGGCGATGGTTTGAACGACGGTTTTGAGGATGCAAATCACAACGGCAAGCAGGATTTTGACCCGACGCTGCTGACCGGCGAGACGAGCCCGGCCAAGGCCGACAGCGACGGCGGCGGCGTGGCGGATGGCATTGAAGTGCTGACGGATTTTACCAATCCGCTGGATCCGAGCGATGACGCCAACGGCGACAACGACGGCGATGGCGTCAAGAACAAGACTGAACTGAAGCTGGGGCTGGATCCGAAGAACCCGGACACGGATGGCGACACGATCTCGGATGGCGAGGAGTCGAATCTGGGCCAGGTCGTGGACACGGATGGCGACGGCATCGTCGACGCCAAGGACCTGGACAGCGACGGCGACGGCATCCCGGACGCGCAGGAAGCGGGCGACGCGAACTGGAAGACGCCAGCAGTGGACACGGACGGCGACGGCGTGCCGGACTATCGCGATCTGGACAGCGACGGCGACGGCCTGACCGACGCGGACGAGGCGAAGTACAAGACCGACCGGTTGAAAGCCGACACGGATGGCGACGGCCTGGCGGACGGCGCAGAGGTGAAGGCGGGGACCAATCCGCTGGACATGGACAGCGACGACGACGGCGTGCCGGACGGCGACGAGTCGCTGCTGGACCTGGACGGCGACGGGCTGATCGGCGCGCTGGACCCGGATGCGGACAATGACGGGATCCTGGACGGCACCGAGGCGGGCAAGACGCTGAGCAGCGTCGGTCCGGACACGAACCTGGCCAAGCGGGCGTTTGTGCCGGACGCCGACCCGACGACACAGACCGACCCGCAAAAGGCCGACACCGACGGCGATGGGCAGCGCGACGGCGCAGAGGATACCAACCACAATGGCCGCGTGGACCCGGGCGAGCGCGACCCTTTCCTGGCGGGCGAGACGCTTTACCTCGGCGACCAGGACGGCGACGGCGTGCCGGACGCGGAGGAAAAGACGCTGGGCACCTCGCAAAACGACGCCGACAGCGATGACGACGGCGTGCCGGACGGCGCGGAATGGAACATGTCTTGCGATCCCGACCTCGACGGCGCGACCAACGCGGCGGATGCGGACAGCGATAACGACGGACTGCCCGACGGGCTGGAGCGCGGCGCGGGCGGACCGGTCGCGGCGACGAACCTGCTGTCGTTCAACTTCATGCCCGACCTGGACCCGACGACGACGACGAACCCGCAGCTGGCGGACACCGATGGCGATGGCCAGCGCGACGGCCTGGAGGACCTGAACGCCAACGGCCAGGTGGATCCCGGCGAGGGCGACCCGAACGCGGCGCTGACGCAGACCATCGTGGTGGACCAGGATGGCGATGGCCTGGCGGATGCGGAGGAGCTGCGCGCCGGCACCAATCCGCACGACCGCGACAGCGACGACGACGGCGTGTTGGACGGCGATGAGCCCAACGCGCTGTTTGACCAGGATCACGACGGGCTGCCAGGCGCGATGGACCCGGACAGCGACGACGATGGCCTGGGCGATGGCCTGGAGCGCGGGCTGACCCAGGCGGATCCGCAGACGGACCTGACGCAGGGGCGTTTTCACCCGGACCTGGACCCGACGACCCGGACGATGCTGCTGGCCGCGGACAGCGACCGCGACGGGCAGCCCGACGGCTGGGAGGATTCGAACCTGAACGGTCGTCTGGATTTGGGCGAAGGCGATCCGAATGATCCCATGGTGTTGTCCAGCCAGCCTGACAGCGACGGCGATGGCCTGTGCGACGCGATGGAGGTGACGATCGGCTCGCGGCCACACGATGCCGACAGCGATGACGACGGTGTGCCGGACGGTCAAGAGTGCAATCCGGCTGTCGATTTGGACAACGACGGCCAAAATGCCGTCAACGACGAGGACAGCGACGGCGATGGCCTGTTTGACGGCACTGAGATCGGCCTGACACTGGCGACGCTGCGGTTTCCGCAGGACACGAACTTGAAAGCGAGCGTGTTCTTGCCGGATCAGGATCCGACCCACACGACCTGGCCGGCGGCGGCGGACACGGATCGCGGCGGGCTGCCCGATGGCGTCGAGGACTTTTCGCACGACGGCAAGGTGGACGTCGGCGAGACCAACCCGCTGGTGGCGGCAGATGACGGCAACATCGACGGCGATCTGGACGGCGACAGCCTGGACAACAAGACCGAGCTGCTGCTGGGGACGAACCCGCTCAAGCGCGACAGCGACGGCGACGGCATCAACGATCCCACGGAGGTCGTCGATCCGATCCAGCCGCTGGACACGGATCACGACGGCATCATCGATGCGCTGGATCTCGACAGTGACAACGACACGGTGCCGGATTCCTATGAATCGGGGATCAAGCCGGGCGACACGTCCTTGCAGCAAAAGCTGGTGGATTCCGATGGCGACGGGATGCCGGATTGCCGCGACACGGACAGCGACAACGACACGCTGCCCGACGGCGACGAGGTGTTCAAGTACCATACGGACTTCCGCTTGCCGGACACGGATTTTGGCGGCCTGAGCGACCCGATCGAGGTGCTGCAGACGCACACCAACCCGCTGGACCCGCGCGACGACACGGAAGTGATGGAGTACGGCGGGCGCCTGCGCGGCACCACGCCGTTGTCCTGCCAGGCTTCGCCGCGGCCGCATGCGGGCGGGTTGTTGCCGCTTGTGCTGGCGGCGCTGCTGCTGCTGGGCCGGCGCCGCGCCGGTCTGGCGGTGCTGCTGCTGCTGGCGGTGGCGGTTCCGGCGGTGGCGCTGACACCGCTGGACGTGACGTCGGGTCGGCCCAACGTCGACGGCATGGGCATCCTGGGCGTGGAATCTGCGCTGCAGCTGGAGCAGCACGGGCTCTCCGTGGGCGTGCAGGGCCAATACCTGTGGCGGCCGCTGGCGGTCGGCACCGAGACGCGTGTGCTGCGCGGGCTGGTCGACCAGCGCTTACAGGCGGATGCGTCGCTGGCCGCGCGGCTCTTTGCCGGGCTGACAGTCGGCGTGTCGGTGCCGGTGTCCATCTGGCAAACGGGGACGCTGCCGTCGCTCTACGGCCCGCAGTCGGGGCCGCTGGACAGCTCGACTGCGATTGGCGACATCGCTGTGGCGCTGAAATACGTGTTTTTTGCCGAACGCCAGCAGCGGATGGGCCTGGCGCTGGTGGTGCCGGTGACGATTCCGGTGGGCGATCCGAACCTGTACATGGGCCGGCCGTTTCCGACAGCGACGCCGACCGCAGTGGCGTCGACCGCGCTGGGGCCGTGGCGTGTCGCGGCGAATCTGGGCGTGCGTGGCCAGAGCACGCAGACGCTTTTCAACCTGACCGACGGTCCGGCCCTGCGGATCGCGGTCGCGGCCAGCCTGAACGCCGCCGTGGCCCAGGACAGCTGGCTGGGCCAGTGGGTGCCCGACGGCTGGTGGCTGGACGCGACGCTGGTGCACGAGACGCCGCTGACCGACGCCTACCGAAATGGCGCGAACGAGCGGCTGGAGGCGTCGCTGGCGGTCGGCTGGCCGCTGGGCGACGATCTGTACGGCAGCCTGGGCAGCGGCTTTGGCCTGTGGCCGGGCTTTGGCGTGCCCGCGTACCGGCCGTTCCTGGCGATTCGCTATGCGCCGCACGAAAAGCCGGTCGCGTCGCCGCACCTCCCGGTGGCGCTGCCGCTGGACGTCACGCTGCCGGATGCCCAGACGCCGAGCGACGCGCTGGCTCCGCCGCTCGCGGTTACGCCCGCAACGCCTTGAGCGCGCCCGCGAACCTGGGCGCCAACGCCCGCTCCGCGAACGCAAGCTCACTTACCCCCGGCAGCCGCCAAATCGGCCCGTCCAGGCCCGCCGCAACCGGTCCCGCTGCTTCCGATTTCCCCACCGCCAGCAGGAGTTGCTGATCCGCGGACCGCGCGACAGGCTCCACTTGCCACTCCAGCGTCAGTCCGCCGACCTGCTCGGGCAGCGGCGCATCCGCGGGAACTGGCGGCGTCAGTCCGGCCAGCCACAGCCCATCGCTCAGCGTCCGCATCGCCAGCGGCGCTGGCAGCCAGGTCTGCGGCCACGCCAGCAGGGCGTCGTTCACCGGAAACGCCAGGCGCGGCGCGTCGGGCAGCTCGCGCAGCGTCATCCCCGCCGGCGGCTGCAGCGGCCGGTCCGCGCGCAGGATTGCCGCCAGCGCGCCCGTCGCGTCCAGCGTCAACTGGTGCAGCGTCCACGGCCCCGGCAGGGCACGCAGCCACGCGCGCAGGTGCGCGAGCGCGCCTGGACTTTCCGCCGTCAGCGCCGCGGTCCAGTCGCACGCCGGCAGCCGCCAGAGGTTCTCCGCGCGCCGCAGCGTCAGCGCCACGCCGTCCAGCGCCCCGGTGTCCGACGGCTGCGTCGGGCACGGCACCAGCTGCAGCGTTTCCGCCGGCTGCGCCCACCGCTCCCGCACGTAGCCCGGTACACCAAGCGCCGGACCGCGCGTGTACACCAGCTCCCAAGGCGCGTCGCGCCCCTGGCGCAGCAGCCCGTGCAGGGCCAGCAGCCAGGTCTGTGCCACCACCGGGCCGCCCAAGCTGTCCAGCGCCGCGGGCCACGTTCCTGCCGGACCCAGCGGATCCAGGTCCAGCACGGCTACCAGCAGGCGCGGCTGCCCGGGCTCGGCGCCCGGCGATGCCATCCGCAGCGTGACCGCATCGCCGTGCTCCAGCGCCACGGCCTCCTCGCTCACGGGACAGCCGGCGGCAAAGGCCACGTCCAGCAGCGCCCGGCGAAACGCCAGCGCGTCGGCGTGCAGGTTGCGCAGGCGGTTCGCGGCTTGGCGGAGGTCAAACGGCATCGGCTTCCACGGGCCAAGAACTGGTCTTCGCGGCCAACTTGGATTATGGAGGCACGGGGCAATGGGGGCAACGTGCGGGCGGTCGTGCAGCGGGTCAGTCAGGCGAGTGTGGACGTGGCGGGCGAGACCGTGGGCGCGATCGGCCGTGGCCTGTGCGTGCTGCTCTCCGTGGGTGAGGGCGACGGCGAGGCGGACCTGCGCTACATCGTCGACAAGATTGCCGGGCTGCGGATTTTCGCCGACGCCGACGGCAAGATGAACTTGGACGTGACGCAAGTGGCCGGCGCGATCCTGCTCATCAGCCAGTTTACGCTGCACGGCGATGTGCGCCGCGGCAAGCGCCCGGGGTTCACGGCGGCGATGGCGCCCGATGCGGCGCGGCTGTGGGTCGATCGCTGTGCGGACGCGCTGCGGGCGCTGCAGCTGCAGGTCGCCCGGGGGATTTTTGGCGCGGACATGCAGGTCGCGCTCACCAATGACGGGCCGGTGACGATCCTGCTCGATTCTCAAAAAACGTTCTGAGGTCAATATGTTGGAAATCAAGCCCTCTTCCGTCCGCGCCGTGGACGGCACCGAACTCACGGCTTTCGAGTGCGGCGGCGGCCCTGGTCCGACTTTTGTGCTGTGCAACGGCCTGGGCGGCAACATCGACGCCTGGCGCTACCTGATCGACGATTTTGGCCCGCACCACCGCATTGTCTCGTGGGACTACCGCGGCTTGTACAAGTCCGGACCCGCGGCGCCGGGCACGGGCTACGACGTGGAGACCCAAGTGCAGGATTTGCGCGCTGTGCTGCAGCATTTTGCCATCGACAAGGCGGTGCTGCTGGGCTGGTCGATGGGCGTGCAGGTGGCGTTCGAGGCGTGGCGACAGATGCCGGGCGTGATCCAGGGCATGGTGCTGATCAACGGCACGTACGGCAGCCCGTTGAAGACCGCGTTCTCGCCGATGCTGCAGGGCTCGCCGCTGGCGGACATGCTGCCGGCGATCGCCAAGGCCTTGGAGTCGGTCGCGCACCTGGCCGAGCCGTTCCAGCCGATGGCGCAAAAAGTCACCAAAACGAAACTCGCGCTGAACGTTGTCAAGGGCCTGGGGCTGGCCAGCCAGGCGCTGGACGAGAAGATGTTCATGGCGCTGGCGGGCGAGGTCGCCGGGCTGCACATGCCGCGCTACATGGCGACGCTGAACGCACTGGCGGAGCACTCGGCGGTGGACGTGCTGGCGACGATCACGGTGCCGGTGCTGGTTGTGACGGGCGACCACGACATGCTAACGCCGCTGGCGCAGAGCCGTGAGATGGTCAAGGCGATCGGCGGCGCCGAGCTGCTGGTGATTCCCAGCGGGACGCACTACACACCGCTGGAATTTCCGGAGCTTATCCACCTGCGCGTGGAGAAGTGGCTGCGCGAGCGGCTGGGCTTCAACCGGCCGTGACGGTCAGCCCAGCCGACGGTGCTGGCCGCACGGCAGGTTGCGCCGCACGCTGGCCAGCTTCTCGGGGTCGAGCCACGCCGTGACAAAGCCTTCGCCGTCCGAGCAGCGGGCGATCACGTGGCCCCACGGGTCGATGATCATCGAGTGACCGTACGAAACCCGGATGCCGCCGTGATGGCCCCATTGCGCCGGCGCGAGCACATAGCACTGGTTTTCGATCGCGCGCGCCCGCTGCAGCACTTCCCAGTGGTCCTTGCCGGTCTGCAGCGTGAACGCCGCGGGAATCAGCAGTACTTCCGCGCCCTTGTCGAGCAGCTTGCGGTACAGCTCCGGAAAGCGCAGGTCGTAGCAGATGCTGAGGCCCCAGGTCGTGCCAAACAATTCGGCCGTCACGGCTTCGCCGCCGGGGACGATGAAGTCCGACTCCTTGAGGCTGACGGTGCCAGGGATGTCGATGTCGAACAGATGGACTTTGCGGTACTTTTGCACCAGCGCGCCGTCCGGGCCGATCAGCACGGACGTGTTGAACACCTTGTAGCCGTCGCCCGCCAGCTCCTGGATCGAGCCGACCAGGATGGCGGCGTCGATTTCCTTGGCCAACGCTTGGAAAAATGAGGTGATTTTGCCGCCCGGGATCGTCTCGCCAAAGTTTTCCTTGGTGGCGATGCGCAAGAAGCCAACGTTCTCTGGCAGGGCCAGGAAACGCGCACCATCGGCGCGAGCGGCACGGCACAACTCGGCAGCTTGTTTCAGATTTGCGTCAATATCTTCGGTCGAACGGGTCTGGATAACGGCGACTTTCTGGCGTTGCATGTTCCCTCGTGCCCGGCCGATGGTGGCCCGGCGAGCGCGCGTACTGTGCTTGAGCGCGCGCGCGTCCGCAAGCCCCGTTTGACCCCCGCCGCCGCCGGGTTTACCCTTCGCGCGCCCCACGCTGGGCGTCATTGGAGGTCCCCATGTCCACCGCCATCTCCCGCGTCCACGCCCGTGAAGTGCTTGATTCCCGCGGCAATCCCACGGTTGAAGTCGAAGTCTCGCTCGTCGGAGGCGCGTTGGGCCGCGCGATCGTGCCGTCCGGCGCGTCGACTGGCACCCATGAAGCGCTGGAAATGCGCGACGGTGGAACGCGTTATGCTGGCAAGGGCGTGCAAAAAGCCGTGGGCCATGTGTTGAAGGACATCGCGCCGGCGCTGATCGGCAAGGATGCCGCGGATCAGCGGGCGCTGGACGCGCTGCTGCTGGCCCTCGATGGCACCGACAACAAGTCCAAGCTGGGCGCCAACGCGATCCTCGGCGTGTCGCTGGCGGCGGCCAAAGCGGCGGCGGACGCGTATCGCCAGCCGCTGTGGCGCTACCTGGGCGGCGCGCAGGCGCGCGTGCTGCCGGTGCCGCTGATGAACCTGATCAACGGCGGGGCGCACGCGCCCGGTGGCTGCGATATCCAGGAATTCATGGTGGTTCCGCTGGGTTTTGACCGCTATGCCGAGGCGCTGCGGGCCGGCGCCGAGACGTTCCACGCGTTGAAGAAGATCCTCGCCAAGCGCGGCTTGCCGACGACCGTGGGTGACGAAGGCGGTTTTGCCCCGAGTCTGGCCAAGAACAGCGACGCGCTGGGGCTTTTGACCGACGCCATCACCGCGGCGGGCTACAAGCCGGGCGAGCAAATCGGCTTGGCGCTGGACGTCGCGGCCAGCGAGTTCTACAACGCGCAGACCAAAACCTATGATTTACACAGCGAAAAACGCTCGCTGACGTCGAACGAATTCGCGGCGTATCTGGCGGATTTGCCCAACCAGTATCCGATCGTCAGCATCGAGGACGGCATGGCCGAGGACGACTGGGCGGGCTGGGCCGAGCTGACGCGGCTCTGCGGCGCCGGGACGCAGCTGGTCGGCGACGACCTGTTCGTGACAAATCCCAAGCGCATCGCACGCGGCATCAAGGACGGCATTGCCAACGCGGTACTGATTAAAGTCAATCAAATCGGCACGTTGTCTGAGACGCTGGACGCCGTCGACCTGTCCCACGGCGCAGGTTACCGCTGCGTTATGTCGCACCGCTCCGGCGAGACTGAGGACGCGACGATCGCCGACCTGGCCGTCTCGACCGGCTGCGGCCAGATCAAGACCGGTTCGCTGTCGCGCGGCGAGCGCACCGCCAAGTACAACCAGCTGCTGCGGATTGAAGAAGCGCTGGGCGCCTCTGCGGTCTATCCGGGTCGCGACGCGCTGCGGCGTCGATAGTCCTTGAGCCTTGTGGCCTTTGCGCCTACGATCGGAGCCATGAAGCACCTGCCCCTCCTCGTCATCGCCGTCGTTCTTGCCTGCGCCGCTTGCGGCAAGGCTGCGCCCAAGGCTGCCGTCGCCGTTGCGGACGTCCAGGCGGGCTCGGCGCTCAAACAGGACGACGACCTCGCCGCCAAGCTCGCGGCCGCGTACCCGACGATTCGCTGTGCCTTGGCGGCCAACCAGCACGCTGTGGCCAGCCTGTACACGGACGCCGGTTTTGCCGATGGCCCGGCATTCTTCCGGGCTTTTGACGTGCAAGCCAAGGCCAATCCGATTTGGGCGCGCAAAGTGACTTCGGAAGCGTTGGCCAAGCCCTGCGTGGAACCACCCGCTGCCGCGACGCCCGCCGCCGCGCCCGCTGCACCTTCGACAGGGAACACGCCGTGATGTCGTCTTGCCATTGGCTCCTTGCCGGACTCCTCGCGTTCTGCGCCTGCACGCCTGTTGTCGGCGACACGTGCACCACCGACCAGTCGTGCGGCACAACGACGGGGCTGATCTGCGACCTCGCCACCGTCAACGGCTACTGCACCAAGTCGCCGTGCCGTCCAGGCGAGTGCCCTCCTGAAGCGACGTGCGTCGATTTTGGCAACAGCCAGACATTTTGCATGTACATCTGCACCAAGACGGGCGATTGCCGCGACGGTCTGGTCTGCCGCAGCGTGGAGCCGTGCCCCTTGGCCGCCGAGCCCACCGGCACCGGCGCGCTCCCGCCGTGCAGCGACGAGGCCAAATCCTTCTGCGGCGTCGCGCCGGCCGAGTGATGACCGTGAGCCTTGGCCGCGTCCTCGCTTCGCTGCTGGTGTTGACCGCTTGCAGTGGTGCCCGGGCTGCGCGTCAGACAACCGACGACCAGACGCCCGAGGCGACGGCAGCGGACGAGCCGGTCGAAAGCGACCACCCGCACGGCAGCGGAGCGACCGCCTATGTACCGCCCAAGTCGACGATTGCGCCGGGCACGATCGACCGCCTGCTGCTGGAGCGCGCGCTGGCCGCAGGTCCGGGCTGGCTGCTGTCTGAGGTGCCGCTGCAGCCGACTTTTGCGGCCAAGCATAAATTCAGTGGTTTCAAGCTGCTGTCCGTGTTCCGCAACGACCCCAAAGTGCTGCGCTATGGCATCCTGCCCGGCGATATTGTCCGGTCCGTGAATGGCCAAAAGATCGTGACGCCGGGTGATCTGCTGCTGGTGTTCGAGCGCTTGAAGACCGCAGACACGCTGGAAATTGATGTGCAACGCGCCGGGGTTGACCAACAATTCCGGTTTCCGATTGTGCCGGCGCTTGGGCTCGCGGCGATTGCGCCGCCGCCTGTCGATTCGACGCCGCCGACCGCGCGTTAGGCGGCCTGACCTTGGACGATGGCCAGGTTCAGCCGGACGAATTGGATCCGCCGCGGACCGGCTGACTCGTTGACGGCGCTGGGCAGGCGCTCCGCGCACAGTCGGTCGGGCAGCGGTCATTCGGGGCTTTTCTCCGGCCCGGCTAACGCTCCGGCCATTCGCGAGAGGCGAGGGGCATGGGACCTGCACAAAGTTGCCGGCTCGACTATTTTGCGTGTATAGTCACGCGAGGCTGACACTCGACAACGGCGGCGCCCCCCAGCGGCCGCGCGACTGCGAAGGATCGACGGACTCATGGGCGTATCCAAAGATTTTTCCGTCCATTTCTGGGGCGTCCGCGGCAGCATTCCGGCGCCCGGCGCGCACACCGTTCGCTATGGCGGCAACACAACGAGTCTCGAAATTCGCTGCGGCAATCAACTGATCGCCATCGACGGCGGTACCGGTATTCGGCTGCTGGGCGAGTCGCTGCTGGGCGCCGGTCCGCTGCACGCCACGCTGCTCATGACGCACCTGCACTTGGATCATGTGCAGGGTTTTCCGTTTTTTGCGCCATTTCTCGTGCCCGGCAACCGTTTTGACATTTGGTCCGCACACCACAATGGCACGGGTGTGGCGGATATCTTGCGGCAATTGTTCAATCAACCGGCCTTTCCGATTTCCATGGACATGCTCAAAGCGGAATTGAATTTTCACACGCTCCAGCCGGGTGACACGCTGCAGATCGGGGACGCGACTGTCAGGACCGCGCGGCAACGCCATCCAGGCGACGCAGTGGGCTATCGGATCGAATACGACGGACGCAGCTTTGCGCACTGCAGTGACTGGGAACACCCGGCCGATGGACTCGACGAGACGCTTGTGGATTTGGTGCGGGACGTGGATTTGATGAGCATCGATGCAACTTACACGGACGACGAATACCACGGTCGCGCTGGCCCGCCGCGGCGCGGTTGGGGGCATGCCACGCACACGGCTGCGCTGGCACACGCGGACGCGGCGCACGTGCGCAACACCTTGCTTTTCCACCACGATCCGGCGCGGACGGATGACCAACTGGATGAAATTGCCCGCACGACGCTGGCACACCGGCGGGACGTGCGTTTTGTCGCGGAACGCCAAGTCTTCCAGGTCGGCCAGCCGTTGATGTTGCCGGCGCGCACCGTTTAGCGCAACAGCTCGATCGCCATCTCGAATTTGTTGAACGGCGGCATCAGGTACGTGCCAGCGACGTATGGCTTGACTGCCGCCAGGAATTCACGGCCAATCGCCACGCCTTCCTCCGGCCCCAGCGGGCCCGCCGCGGTCATCCGCTCGCGAATCGCCAGCGGAATTGCCATACCGGGCACTTCGTGGTGGATAAAATGCGCGTGGCGGGCATTGCGCAGCGGCAACACGCCGACCAGCAGCGGGATCGTCGGCCTGGCGCGCTCGACAAAACGCTGCAAATCCGAGGGGTCGTAGAGCGGCTGCGTCAGCGCGTAGGTCGCGCCGGCGTCCACTTTGCGGTGGAAACGCTCGATCTCGCGGTCCAAGTCCTCGCTGGTGGGATTCACCGCGCAGGACAGGCGAAAATCCGTGCGAAATGGCAGCGGTTTGCCGTTTGCGTCCTCGCCCTGGTTGACGCGGTGCAGCGTTTGCAGCAGGCCAATCGAGTCGACTTCAAAGACACCGCGCGAGCCGGGATAATCGCCCAGCGACGGCGGATCGCCGGTCACGCACAGCAGGTGGCGGATGCTCAGCGCGTGGGCGCCCATCGCCTCGCTCAACAGGCCCAGCACGTTGCGGTCGCGACACGACACGTGCAGCAGGATCTCGATGTCGATCTGTTGCTTGATCAGCACGGCCAGCGCCAGCGGGCTCATGCGCGCGGTCGCCAGCGGCGAGTCGGCGATGTTGATGGCGTCGACGCCGGCTTGCTTGAGCAGGATCGCGCCTTGCACCAGCCGGTCGCCATCGACGCCGCGTGGCGGATCCAGCTCCACGGACACCACGAATTCGCCTGCCGCCAGCTTGCGCTCAAAGCTGGACGTGTGGCCATGCGCGGCGTGCGCGGTCGCTTGCGGCACGGCCTCCACGGCGACGGACACATCGATTTCGCGGCGCTTTCCCGCCAGCAACTTGTGCGGCGCCCGGATGCCGATCGCGTCTGCCATGCGCTGGATGTGTGCCGGCTTGGTGCCGCAGCAGCCACCCACCGCGCGCACGCCCAGATCGGCGACGCGCACGGCCCACTCGGCGAAATAGTCGGGCGAGGCGACGTAGACGTAGCGTCCGTCCACCAGCCGCGGCATCCCGGCGTTCGGGCTCAGCATCACGCGCGCGCCGGGCACCTTGAGCATCCGCTCCAGCACCGGGTCCAGCGCTTGCGGGCCAGTCGAGCAGTTCGCGCCCACCGCCGCCGCGCCGGCCGCCGTCATGACGCGCACGATCTCCTCGGGTTTGTTGCCAAAAAGCGTCTTGGCCTCTTCCGTAAACGTCGCCGACGCGATGAACGCCGCGTTGGGACGCAGCGCCGTCAGCACGCCTGCCGCCAGCTTGAGCTCCTCGAGATCGCTGAACGTCTCCAGCAGGACGAAGTCCGGATCCGCGTGCAGCAGCGCCGTGAATTGCGTGCGGTACGCATCCGTCGCCGCTTCCCGCGTCAGGCGGCCGATTGGCGCCAGCGGCTGGCCCAGCGGCCCGACCGACGCGGCGACCAGTGGCCGGTTGTGCGGCGGCCGCGCCTCCGCCTCCTCGCGCGCAAGCTTGACCGCGGCCTCGTTGATCGCGCCAACCTGGTCGGCAAAATGCGATCGCGCCAGCCGCAGGGCGTTGGCGCCAAAGGAGTTGGTCGTCAGCACCTGCGCGCCGGCGTTGACGTAATCGCGGTGCACGCGCCGCACCACGTTGGGATGCGTCAGGTTCAGGCCGTCAAACGCGCGCTCAAAGCCAAAACCGTGCTCATACAGCTCCGTGCCCATCGCGCCGTCAAAGACCAGCACGCGCTCATCCAGCAGGGCTTGCAGCTGTTCTCGGGTCCACATACGCACTTCCTCCCGACCACCGCGCTTGGCGCCGCGGGTCGCACTCGCCTTCATGCGCGCAGCCATGGGCGGCTAGTTGCCCGTCACCAGATGCACGAACCAGGCGAGCACGCCCAGCGTCAATTGGTGTGGAATCCCTGGATTTTCCAGCAGAATCGCCGGACGATCCGGGGCAAATTGCACGTTCGCCGCCAGCGTGCCGGACGTGCCGGTCGCCTGCGCGGCCGCGAAGGATAGCGTGACTGTCGCCGCTGCACAGCCCTCGTCGGTGATTCCGTTGCAGGAATCGTCCAGACCGTTGCATGGCTCCGGCGTGACGGGGACGACCTCGCCCTCGCACGCCGCTGCCAGGACCCCGCCGGAGCAATAGCGCAACCCGCTGTGGCACAAGCCTTTTCCCGCCGTGCCGTCCGTCCCGTCGTAGCAACTCTGCGTGTAGTTGTTGGCGGTGTAGGTGCAGCCGCTCGCGAGATCACAGGCGTCGTCTGTGCACGGGTTGGCGTCGTCGCAGTTGACCGTCGCGCCGGCCTGGCAGCCCCAGCCGCCGCCGGGAATGGCGCCGCAGCTGTCGCCGCTTGTGCATGCGTTGCCGTCGGTGCAGGAGCCGGTCTTCTGGGCAAAGCTGCACGCGCCGGTCTTGGTGTCGCACGCGTCGGTGGTGCACGGGTTGGCGTCGTCGCACACGGCGGCGGTGCCGGTGCAGGTCGTGCCGGAGCAGGCGTCGGCCAGCGTGCACGGGTTCCCGTCGTTGCACGCGGCTTCCACGGCCAGGTGTTCGCAGGTGCCCGTGGCGCCTTCGCACAGGTCCGCGGTGCATGGATTGGCGTCACTGCACGTGTTCTCGTCGGTCACGCCGTTGCAGTCGTCGTCCGCGCCGTTGCACACCTCGGCGCTGGCTTTGCCGGCGCTGGAGCAGGCCGCGGTGGTGAACGTCGCGCACACGACGCTGCCGCCGGCGCACGCGCCCACGCCGCACGCGGCGCCGATGCCCAGGCCGGACAAGCTGAAGCCCTCGTCGGTCGCGCCGTCGCAGTTGTCGTCCTCGCCGTTGCAGACCTCCAGCTTGGGCACCTTGGCGCCCTGGCACGTCTGCGCGCCGCCCACGCACACGGGCTTGCCCGCGCAGGTGCCGATCAACGTGTGGCAGGCGCCCGCGTCGCAGCCCTCGCCGCTGACCGGGCAGTCGCTGCTGCTGACGCATGCCGTCGCGCTGCCGCCGGTGGTCCACGCGCTGTTTGCGCAGGTCGCGTCCGCGGGTAGGTCGTCCGCCACGCCGTTGCAGTCGTCGTCCAGGTTGTTGCACACCTCGGCGGCGGGTGTCTTGGCGCTGCAGGCGGTCAGGCCGCTGGCGTTGCAGGTGCGCGTCCCGGTGCACGTGCCCGCGGCGTTGCTGGTGCTGCATGGGGTGACGGTGCCAGCGGTCTTGGCCCACACGGAGCAGCCGCACGCGTTGCTCGTCGCCTTGCACTGCTTGACGCTCTTGCCGCCGCCGACCGGGTCGGGCACATCGACGCACGCGAAGCCGCCCCCGCAATCCGTGTCGATGCTGCACGCGCCGCCGCAGAAGTGGCCGCCGCTGCCGTAGTCCAGGCACAAGCTGGTGGTGACGCCTTGGGCTTGGCAGTCCTTGTTGGTGCTGCACGGCGTGCACAGGCTCAGGTGGCTGGCGAGGCAGTAGTTCACCGGATCGGCGCCGCCGAGCGGTTGGCAGACGTAGCCGGGCGGGCAGCCAGCCTCGACGCAGGTGGGCGCGCACGCGTAGCCGTCGGGCGTTTGCAGGCACTTGCCGCTGTCGCAGTCGCCGTCGCTGGTGCAGGTGCAAAATGAGCCGCCGGGGCAGTTCTGCGCCACTTCGCTGTCGGCGCTGCTGTCGGCGGTCGCGGCATCCGGGGCATCGACGGCATCGGGCGCGTCGTGCGTCGCGTCCGCGTCGCGCTTGACGTCCGCGTCGGCCAGCACGGCGTCCGCATCCGCCGTTTGCGCATCCAGGCCGTCACCGGTCGGCGGGGCAGCGCTGTGGCCGGCACACGCGGCCAGCGCCAGCGCAACCGCGAGCAGCGCGAGACCCAGCTTGTTCGGTTTGCCTGACATCGTCCTCCCGACCCGGACACACCGTAGATCGCGCTCTTATCGCCGTCAAATCAGGGCTTGCTGTCGTAGAGCCGCAAGGTGCGAACGGCTTCGCCCCAAGCGCCGGAGACCGGGTCGTGGACGCGCATGTGCAAGTTCAGCCAGATGCCGCAATACAGGTAGGAGCTGGCGGCGGGGACATAGAATTGCGTGGGAATTCCGCTGGAGCCGACGAAGATCGTGCTGTACTGGCCGTCGGTCGTCGGCACGGCGGTCACGACGTTGGCGATGCCGCTGTTCACCGTGACGCAGCCGGTGTCGCCCCAGATCTGCACATCCAGCTGCAGCGTGGACGCAGTGGCGTTGGGGATCTGGGCGACGGTGAAGCCCGCCCAGACGTGGAAGGAGCCCTGCATGCCGTACACGATCGGCGCCCACTGGTCGTTCACGTAGGGCGCGAACAGACCGTCGGCGCCGAGAAAACCGGGTGTCACGACGAGCGAGGGCGCCGGCACGGTCGCGAACCAGCTGGCCGGCGGCGTCAGCGTGGGGCAAGTGCCCGGATCCATGGGGGCAATGTCGGCGACGAAGGCATCGGCAGCCGGCGGTCCGCCGTGAAAGCAGATGCCCGCGCTGCTGTCCCCGGCGTCGGGCGCGTCGGCGACGTCCGCAACGTCCGGCGCATCGGGCACGTCCGCGACTTCCTGCAGATCGGGTGCGTCGGCGGCATCCGCGGCGTCATCCGCCACCACGTCAGCCGTCGGTGCGTCCGCGAGTGCATCGGCCGTGGCGGCGTCCGGCAAGTCGGGCAGCGCGTCGGGTGTGGCATCGGCGGCATCAGCCACCGCGTCTGGCGCGGCGTCGTCGGCATCGGCGTCGGCGATCGCATCGGCGCTGGCATCTGGCGCGGCAGCGGCGTCCGCGTACCAGTTGCCGAGCGTGCCCGTTTGTGCCGGCGTTGTCGGCACCGCGTGGCCACAGGCGGTCAAAAGGACTGCGAGAACTGCCAGCAGCCGAGTTGAGCGGGTCATCCTTCGCGCCTCCACGCCCACGGACAGTAGCGGAACCGACGGCAACTTGCGAGTCTGGCGCCCCGGCGCTACAAGCTTGCGGCGGGCCGTCGTGGCCTGTGCGGAAGGGTCATGTCGCGGTCCCGCGCGCTGTTGGTGCTGGCTGTGCTGGTGGCCGCGGTCCTGGCCGCGCAGTTCTGGCGCCGTCGTCCGCCCGCGCCAGTGCGCCCGCCCGTGGTGCCGTCCGCCGCCGTCGCCCAGCCTGTACCGCCGCCCGCGCCGCCGCCGGAGCCCGCGCCGCACCCGCCGTCGCCGTTGCCGCCGTTTGAAACGCTGTCCCTGCCGATGGCCGACGGCAATCCTTTGCGCGCCCGCTGGCATCCCTCGCCGCAGCCGTCCGCGCCGGTGCTCGTGCTGGACCTGGGGGCGGGGAGCGATCCGCGGCCGTGGCTGGGGCTGGTCCAAGCGCTGCTGGCGCAGCGGCCGGCGCAACTCCTATGGCTGGATGACCTGCAGCGGCGCCACCCCGACGATGCGCCGCGGCAGCTGCGGGCGGTCGCGCGTTGGCAGGCCGCGCTGGCGTGGCTGGCCGTGCGGGCGCCGGACGTGCGGCTGGTGCTGATCGGTGCGCACGAGGCGGGCGACGCGGTGTGGCACGTTGCGGACGTCGCGCGGCCGCTGTCGCTGGCGGTCATCGCGCCGGAGCAGGCGCCACCCGAGCCGCTCAAGTCGGGCATCGCCGAGCGGTTTACGCTGGTGGCGCTGCCGCTGGCAGATGCGTCGACACCGACGTGGCTCCGCGAATTGCCCAACGCGCGCCTGCTCCGCCTGCCGGCTGCCCACGCCTTGGAAGACGAACAGGTTCGCGCGGATTTGGCGGGCTGGCTGTTCGTGGCGCTCGGTCCGCGCTAGACTGCGCGCCCCTTTGTGGACCATCCGGAGCGCGCGATGCTGGACATTCGATACGTCGTCAACAACGAAGCTGCGGTGGCGCAAAACGTCAAAAACCGCAACGCCAAGGCCGATGTGGCGGGCACGGTCGGCCTGTACAAGCGGCGCAACACGGCGCTGAACGAGCTGGAAACCACGCGCGCGGAGGCGAACGCCTCGGCCAAGGCGATGCAGGGCAAGATGGAGCCCGAGGAGCGGCAGCGGCGCATCGAACACGGCCGCGCGCTGAAAATGCGCGTCGCGGAGCTGGAAAAAGAGACCGATGTGCTGCAGGTGGAGCTGGACGCCGCGCTGCGCACGCTGCCGAACATGACGCATCCGGAGACGCCGATTGGCAACACGGACGACGACCACCGCGTGCTGCACACCTGGGGTGCGCCGCGGTCGTTTGATTTCAAGCCGTTGGACCACGTGGAGCTGGCGGAGAAGCTCCATCTGGTGGACTTTGAGGCGGGCGCCAAGGTCGCGGGCCAGAAATTCTACTTCCTGAAAAACGAGCTGGTCCTGCTGGACCTGGCGCTGCAGCGCTTTGCCGTGGAGCGGGCGATGGCGCACGGTTTTTCTCCTGTGATTACGCCGGATTTGGCGCGCCCGGCGATCCTGGAAGGCATCGGCTTCAACCCGCGCGGCGAGGAGACGCAGGTCTACTCCATCGCCGGCCACGACCTGTGCCTGGTCGGCACCGCGGAGATCACGATTGGCGGCATGTTCCAGGACCGCATCTTTGACCCGCACGAGCTGCCGGTGCGCATCGCGGGAATTTCCCATTGTTTTCGCACGGAAGCAGGCGCCGGCGGTCGCGAGTCGCGCGGGCTGTACCGCGTGCACCAGTTCACCAAGGTGGAGATGTTCATTTTTTGCGACGGCGACATCGACGTCTCCAACCGGCACCACGCGGAATTGCTGGCGATTGAGGAAGAGCTGTTTCAGGCGCTGGAAATCCCATACCGCGTGCTGGATATCGCGTCGGGCGATCTGGGCGCGCCGGCGTACCGCAAGTTCGACATCGAGGCGTGGATGCCAGGCCGTGGGCTGTATGGCGAAGTGACTTCCACCAGCAATTGCACGGACTTCCAGGCGCGGCGGCTGGGCATTCGCCACTACCCGCAGGAACAAGCCAAGGCGCGGCCAGTGCACACGCTCAACGGCACGGCGATCGCGCTGTCCCGCGGATTGATTGCGATTTTGGAGAACCACCAGAACGCCGACGGCTCCGTGACAATGCCCAGGGCGCTCTTGCCGTACCTGCCGTTCACGCACATCGTGCCCAAGTAGCCCGAACTACGGCTCGCGCATCCGATAGTCCACCGCCGGCTCGGTCAGCAGCCACTCGGGCCGCGCCGAATCGCGCTCCAGTTTCTTGCGCAATTCCGCCATGTGCACGCGGACATAGTGCGTCTGCTCGACCGCGCCCGGGCCCCACACTTCCTTCAAGATCTGCCGGTGGGTCAGCACTTTGCCGGCGTGGCGGGCGAGCAGCGTCAGCAGCTTGTACTCAATCGGCGTCAGGTGGATTTCCACCCCGTCGCGCGTGACCACGCGGCGGGTCAGGTCGATGAACCGCGCGCCAAAAGTCAGCTCGTGCTGCGGCGTCCCCGGCGTGGCATGGCGCAACGCGACGCGCATCCGCGCGAGCAACTCCTTGACGCCAAATGGCTTTGTCAGGTAATCGTCGGCGCCCGCGTCCAGCGCCGCCACCTTGTCGTCCTCGCGGCCGCGCGCCGAAATCACCACGATCGGCGTCTGCGTCCACTCGCGCAGCCCGCGCGTCACCGCGATGCCGTCCGCGTCAGGAAGACCCAGATCCAGCAGCAAAATCGCTTGGTTGTGGCTCATCGCCAGCATGACGGCCTCCGCCGCAGTCCCCGCTTCCAGAATGCGGTAGCCGTGCGCGCCCAGCGACGCGCGCAGGAACCGGCGCATCTGCGGCTCGTCGTCCACGACCAGGACGAGCGGGCTCAGCGGGTCAACCGGATTCATCGACGGCGCACCTCGGTGACGTTGGGGGGGGGGCCAGCGGCAAGTGCAACCATGTGCCGCCGCCAGTGTGCTGGCCGCGGACGAATTTGTCGAATCCCCGCGGCGCCTCTCCAGCGGTCACGGCCGTGAGCGCGCCGCGTTCTTGACGTTTTCTTGACGTGGCGGCATCTGTGCCTGCTGCTATCCTCGTGGACTGAGCCTGTCTGCGAGGTGGCGATGCTGAATTGGCTGCTCGGCAAACCGATCCCGGACGACCGCGCCGACTCTGAACACATCGGCCCGGCGACCGGTGTGGCTGTGCTGGGCCTGGATGCCCTGTCGTCGGCGGCGTACGGCCCGGAGGCGGCGCTCACCCTGTTGATTCCGCTCGGTGCCGCCGGTTTGGCCTACTCGCTGCCGATTACGGGCGTGATTGCCGGTGTGCTTGCGCTGGTCTTTCTCTCGTATCGCCAGACGATTCACGCCTATCCAGACGGCGGCGGCTCCTACACCGTCGCCAAGGAAAATCTCGGCAACCGCGCGGCGCTTGTCGCCGGTGCGGCGCTCGCGCTCGACTACATCCTCAACGTTGCCGTCGGCATTTCCGCGGGCGTCGGCGCGCTGGTCTCCATCTTTCCCGACCTTATCGCCCATCGCCTGCTGCTTTGCCTCGTCATTCTCGTGCTGCTGACCATCGCCAACCTGCGCGGCGTGCGCGAGTCGGGCGTGGCGTTCATGCTGCCGACCTGGGCGTTTGTCATCTCGCTGTTCGGCATCCTGGCGCTGGGTGCGTGGCGCACCTGGACCAGCGGCGGCCATCCGCTGGCCGTCGAGAGTCCGCCGCCGCTGCCGCTCGCCGTCGCGCCCGTCAGCGTGTGGATCGTCGTGCGCGCGTTCGCCAGCGGGTGCACGGCGCTCACAGGCGTCGAAGCCGTCAGCAACGGCGTGCCGATCTTTCGCAAGCCCACGATCGCCAATGCCAATCGCACGCTTACAGCCATCGTCGGCGTCCTGCTGATCCTGCTCGTCGGCATCGCGTTTCTCTGCCGCGCCTACGGCATCGCCGCCACCGATCCTGACGGCGCCGGCTACCGCAGCGTCCTGTCGATGCTCATCGCCGCCATCGTCGGCCGCGGCCCGATCTACTTCACCGCCATGGCCGCAGTCGTCACGGTGCTCGCGCTCTCCGCCAACACCAGCTTTGCCGATTTTCCCCGCCTGTGCCGCGCGTTGGCCGAGGACCGCTACCTGCCCGACGCGTTCGCCGTCCGCGGCCGGCGCCTCGTGTTTACCCAAGGGATCCTGCTGCTGGCGCTGCTGGCCGCGCTGCTGCTCGTGGCGTTCAAGGGCATCACGGACAACCTGATTCCGCTTTTCGCCGTTGGCGCCTTCCTCGCGTTCACGGTTTCGCAGATCGGCATGGTCAAGCACGGCCGGCGTGAGAACCCGGTGGCGCGGTTGCCGATTGTGCTCAATGCCTTGGGCGCGCTGGCCACGGGCCTCACGCTGCTCGTCGTCGTGGTCTCCAAGTTCACCGAGGGCGCGTGGATGACGGTGTTGATCCTGCCGCTGATGGTCCTCGGCTTCAGCCGCGTCAATCAGCATTACCTCGACGTCGCGGCGCAGGTCGCGTGGAACGCGCCGTTGACCGTGGTGCCTGGCCGGCGGCCCGCCGTGCTGATCGCGGCGCAGTCGTGGAACAAGATGACGCTGCGCGCCGTGCAGTTCGCGCTCCGCCTGTCGGACGACGTGACAATCGTCCAGGTCCGCGCGCAGTCAGCCAAAATGCGCGATATGACAGCGGATTGGCAGCAGCTTGTGGCGGATCCTGTGCGCGCGGCGGGCCTGCCGGAGATCAAGCTGCAAGTGCTGACTTCCAACTACCGGCAGTTCTTTACGCCGCTGGTCGCGCACGTGCTGGCGTGGCGCAACACCAATCCGGACCGCGATATCGTGGTCGTGCTGCCGGATCTTGTCGTCAAGCGCTGGTACCAAGGGGTCTTGCACAACCATCGCGGGGCGATTCTGCGCACGCTCCTGCGGCTGCGCGGTGGGCCGAACGTGGTGATCGTGAACACGCCGTTTTACCTGGAATAATCACGGCGTATGCCGCTTGTGCTGCCGCACGTCGGCGGATTGTTCCCGCTTGCCGCAAGTCTTGATAAAGATACCCGGTTTTGACAAGACGCCGATGCGTTTTGCCTGACCTTCCCTGCAGGCTTCGCGCCGGGAGGTGACACAATGATTCGCATCATCCAGTCATTGCTGTCCTTCAACCACCGCGCCCGGCCACGCCGCGGCCATGGCGTTGCCATCCGGATTTTTGCCTTGACCGCTGCGTAGTTGTGGCCTGCGGCAAACGCTTTCGCCGAGCTCGACGCGGCTGAGGACCCGTTCTCTTTCGCGGACTTCACCTGGATTCCCGGCAACTCGCGCACGCACACGAGTCCGCTCACGCTCGGCGACGTTTTCACCGGCGAGTTCCGCGCTGACGTCGCCTACCACGACAGCTTCGCCGCGCCCAAGGGCAACACGATCGTCGGTTCCAGCGAAGTGTTTCGCCACAACGAGATCCAGGTCACGCAGCTTGGCCTCGGCGGCGACATTCACATCAAGAACGTGCAAGGCCGCGTCATGACGCAGTTTGGCCAGTATTCCATGACCACGCCGCGCAATGACGCCAGTCCGTCGCGCGGCCAGTGGGACCTCGCCAACGCCTACCGCTACATCTCCGAGGCCGACGGCGGCTACCACTTTGACGTGCTCAAAGGCATCAACCTCCAGGCCGGCATCTTCATGTCCTACGTCGGCCTGTGGAGCTACGACAACGCCGACAACTGGACCTACCAGCCGTCCTACGTCTCGTCCAACACGCCGTGGTTCTTCAACGGCATGCGCGCGCAGATCTTCGTGACAAGCAAGCTCAAGATCGGGCCGTGGCTTGTCAATGGCTTCCAGGCGTATGGCAAGTTCAACGACGGCTTTGGCGGCGGCGGGCAGATCATGTGGAATCCAACCGGCTGGTTCTCGTTTACGGGCAACCAGTACTACGGCACGGACACGCTCGGCAACGCCAACCGCAAGCGCATCCACACCGACGGCAGCATCAAGGTCAAATACGACGACAACCCGGACAACTTCATCAGCAAGGCTGCGGCATCGTTCACGTTTGACGCCGGCTGCGAATGGGGCGACGGCGTTGTCGGCTGCGATAGCCAGTACTTCATCGGCGCCATGGCTTACAACCGGCTGTGGTTCAGCCACGACCACTTTGGCCTGACCACCGGCGGCGGCGCGATCACCAACCCGGGCCGCTACTTGGTCCTCGTCCCGCCGATCAACGGCGCCACGGCGTCCAGCGGCGCGGCGCCGTATTTCACCGCCAACCCCGGCGACAAGTTCACCGCGTGGGACATGCAAGTCACGGCCGACTGGATGCCCGAGGAATTCATCACGTTTCGCCTGGAATACAACCACCGCTGGGCCAGCGTTCCGTACTTTGCCAGTTCCGGCGGTGTCACGCCCCCCGGGGCGGCAACACCGGCACGCCGGGCTCGACGGTGGAAGGCTGGGCGCCGGACCTGCGGCAGACGGAAGACCGCATGACGGTGGCGCTGCTGGTCGAGATCTGAGGCGAATTCACAAGATCGTGCCGTGCATCACCACGAACGCGACGGTGAAGTAGATGACCAGCCCGGTGACGTCGACCAGCGTGGCCACAAATGGCGCTGACGACGTCGCCGGATCGGCGCCGAGGCGACGCAGGATCAGCGGCAGCATCGAGCCTGAGATCGTGCCCCAGGTGACAACGCCGATGAGCGAGAGCGCGACCGTCAGCGCGACGAGCACCCAGTGCGGCCCGTAGATATCGGAAAATGCGCTCCACAGCGCGATGCGCAGAAAGCCGATGGCCCCGAGGATCGTGCCGAGCGCGAGGCCGGAAAGGATCTCGCGGCGCGCGACTTTCCACCAGTCGGTCAAGCGGAATTCGCCGAGCGCCATGGCGCGGATGATGAGGGTCGACGCCTGCGAGCCCGAGTTGCCGCCGCTGGAGATGATGAGCGGCACGAACAGCGCGAGCACGACGGCCTTGGCGATCTCGTCCTCAAAGTGCCCCATCGCCGTCGCGGTCAGCATCTCGCCGAGAAACAGCACGACGAGCCACGTGGCGCGCTTTTTCACCATCTCCACGAACGGCGTCTGCATGTACGGCAGATCCAGCGCCCCAGGCTCCACCGCGCCCATGCGCAACGCGTTGTCGGTCTCGTCCTCGACCATCAAGTCGATGACGTCGTCCACCGTCACAAAGCCGACGACGCGCCCGCCGTCTTCCAGCACCGGCACTGCCAGCAGATTGTATTTGCTAATTTTTTTGGCAACGACGTCGTGTGTATCGCGCACCGTCACCGCAATCGGCTTCTTGCGCATGACCGCCGGCAGCAACGTCGCCGCGTCCGCCATCAGCAGGTCGCGCAGCGACACCGCGCCGAGCAGCTTGTCGGTGCCCGGTTCCAGCACGTAGCACGCGTAAATCGTCTCTTTTTCCGCTGCTACCGTGCGGATGTGCTGCAGCGCCTGCTGGACCGTCATCGCCGGATCGAGCGTCACGAACTCGGTGGTCATGATGCCGCCCGCGGTCTTGGGCGGATACCGCAGCAGCGTCTCGACCTCCGCGCGCACGACCGCAGAAAGCGTCGGCAGCATGCGGTGTTGCCCATGCGGCGTCATGGCGCGCAAGACGAAGGCCCGATCGTCGGAACTCAGGCCTTCCAGGATCGCCGCCGCCTGTGCCGGCTCCAGCTGCTCGAGGATCGTCGGCCGGCGCCGCAGCTCGGGCTGTTCGCACAGGCGGATCGCCAGCGGCAGCGGAAAATGCCCGAGCGCGTGGGCCGCCTCTGGCACGGTGAGGTGGTTCAAGACCTCGACGATGTCGGCGTCGCGCAGCTCGAACAGATCCGCCGGAAAACTCGGCGGCTCCTGCTCCAACGCCGCGCGAAGCGCTTCTGCCAGCTGCTCACGGTCCAACACGCGTGCCTCCTTCAGTCGCTGCGGGGTGCCAAGTCGATTCACGCCGCGGGTCAGGATGTCACGCCGAGCCGGAATGCCGCAATGTGCGCCCGTGTCTGAAGCGTGATTCCGGGCGGTGGCCATGCACGCTGACCGAATTCCAACGTCACCACCTCCCGCACGGTGGCGTGCTACCGGAGGTGCCCGCTCGCGGTCCCAGTCCGAGATGCAACAGGTTCAACCGGCCAGGTCTGCTGTTCGATTTGAGTCAGGATGTGTAGCCGGCCCCGCGCTGGGCATCCAGCAGATCGCGCGCCCGCGCATACGCCGCTTCCAGGTCGCGCCGGTCGAGCGCCACCAGCCCTGTCGCCGTCTGGCGAATCGCCTCGGCTTGCTCGGCGAGGGCCACTTGCGCCGGTTCTGGCATCTGCCGGGCGACCCGCCCAATGACGTCGAGCTGGCGGATCAACACTGCCGGCGTCGTCGCCGAAGCCTGGCGGATCTGGTCGAACGCCAGCTTGACTAACCGCTCCAGCTTGACGTCTGGGCTCCAGACCCGCAGCTCGCCGTTGCCATCGTACCAGTTGCCTTCCAGCGGCTTCTGCTCGGCCAGCACCAGCAATGCGTCCGCCAGCCAGTCGACGCACGCAACGCCGGTGAAGGTGTCGTTGACGGCCGGACTCAGCGCGCGGATGGCGATCTCGACGATCTGCGCGATGCCGAATTCGCTGTCCTGGGTCAGGGTCCGGTGCCTGCCAATCACGACGTTGCGGTCAATCGCCGCTTCCAGACGCGGTCCGGCCGCCGCGGGCACGACCGACGCCAGCGGCTCGCCGCGCAGCACGAACTGGCCCGGCCGGAACTTCAGCACCACGAGCGCGCCCACGTCGCGCGCCGCGAGCACCAGCGGGCCGTGATCGAGGTGTTGCAGGTAGCCGCTCTTTGGACACAGCACGACGGCACCCGTCGCGGCTTGGGCGAGGATCGCGGCGTTGTCAGGCGGCGCGCCGGTGCCTTCGCCCGCGGCTTGCCGGTGCGAGCCGACCACAGCCGGATACAGGTCGTCGACGATGCGCGCGATCATGTCCGGGTTCTGGATCGAGGTCGCGACGCGGTGGCTGTAGTAGACCAGAAAGCCGAAGCTCCCGAGCACCAGCGCCCAGCTCGTCAGCAGCGAAATTTGCGGCACGAACCGCGAGCCTGCGTCCTGGTGGGTGACCAGAAAGCACAGGCAAATAAAGATGAAAGTGCCCATGAACAGGCCGATCGTCACCTGCGTAACCCAGTCCTGCAGGAAGCGGGCCAGCAGGCGCGGGCCAAACAGCGTCGCGACCATCGACAGCACCAACAGCGACACCGAGAAGATGAGCGCCAGCACGGTCGCCACCGCGCCCATCATCGCCGACAGGATGGCGCGCGCGTCGTCGATGCCGCCCATGGTCAGCCAGTAGGGCAGCTGAATCAC
Source organism: uncultured Myxococcales bacterium (assembly GCA_903929795.1). Taxonomy (GTDB): domain Bacteria; phylum Myxococcota_A; class UBA9042; order UBA9042; family UBA9042; genus CAIYBN01. Next base: position 73,117 of record CAIYWC010000012.1, read on the forward strand.
GTGGAAAGCGTCGAGGGCATCCACCGTCACCGTCGAGCCGAACAGCGCGATGGCCGCGAGCGACAGGCGCAGCGGGATGCGCCACAGGTTGACGTCGCGCTGCGAGCGGAGCTTGAGGGGACGTGGCGCAAGCATGGAACCCCCGAGGCGGAGTGGCGCAAGGTGCTGAAGTCAGCGCGCTTTTGGCAAAGGCCCCGGCGGCGAATCTTCGCCCCGGATGGCGTCTTGCAGGGCGATGAGGGCGTCGCGACACGCCGTCGCCGTCGCCTGGCCCTCGTTCAGCGACAGCGCGAGGGAGCGCACGTTTGTGTTCTCCCGCGACAGCTTGACGATCTGGGTCCGCAACGCGCTGAAACGCCCATAGCTCGACCGCGCCGTCTGCAGATCGGCCTTCAGCGCTTCCTGGTCCAAGGAATCGAGATCGTTCAGGTTCTTCTGCACGATGGCGTCCTGCGTCTGCATTTCGGCCTCCATAGCCGTCATCTTCGCGTCGCTCTCTTCAGCGATGTGCGGCGCGAGCGCCCCTTGGAGGCGCCACGCGGCGATCCTGGCGCCGTCGGCCAAACGCATCGCCTCGCCGCCGCCGGCAGCCGCACGGGCAAGCGCCCGGTCCAGGTCAGCCACGGCGTTCGCCGCCGGGCCAAACGCCAGTTGGTATGCCTTGAGGTTGGAGTTCAGCACGGCGAGGTCGAGGATTTGCTCGTCCACCCGGCGAAAGGCGTCCAAGGTCCCGGCAAACCGCTCCAGCAGCGGGCCCGCCGTCGCGTCGCCATGCTCCGCCTGCAGCGCCTTGAGCTGGTGGGTGGCTTCCGTCACCTGATCGATCGCGGCGTGTGCTTCCGCGGCATGCTGACGCGAGGTATCATCCCTGACCGCCATGACGGCGCTGCGCTCCGCTTCCATCGCCGTCGCCAACGCGATGCGCATCCGCTGGACGGTTTCCACGCGCTGACCGCGCAAGGTCTCCTGCGCCGCCCGCTCGTTGCGGCCGGCGAATTGCAGTCCGACGACGAGCGCCAACAGCAGCACGCCAGTGCCAAGACCGGTCAAGACCAGCGCTTTTGATTCCAGTCCAACTGCCACGACCGCCCTCCCCAGTGCCGACACGCGCGTCGCCACACGGGCACAGTTTAGGCGGCAAGCGGGGCGTCTGCTTTGCAAGTCGGCGATCCTGATGAAAACTTGATCCCAATCCGCCCAGTCTTGATGTCCGGCTGAGACGACCAACACGCGACCAGCGGCCTATGCCCAATCTTGATGGATTCTTGACGCCGGGAGCCGCAATCCAGACACGTTCTTGGCATCCGGCCACCTATCTTCCCTGCGTCGGTCAGCGGGTGCTGGCTGCGGAGGCGACAGAGGTGGTCATCACGGTCACTCAAGAAATCAAGCGGCTCGGCGGGTTGGTGCTTTGCGCTGCGTGCGCGGGTCCACAGGCCACGCCAGCTGAACCGGTTCCGCCGCCTTGCGTCGCTGCGGCCCATACGCTGCCGGGTGGTTATTGCGCGGATGCGACGGCGCAGGATCGCTTGGCGACGCTGGACCGCCTGCCACGTCCGCTGCGGGTTGACCCCCTGCAACGCGACGTGACGGCGGGCAAGCTGCACCCTCGCTCCGTGCTGGTTGGTGCGGCGATTGTCCTGCCGGCGCCGGAGTCGCTGAGCGCGGCCTGGCTGCAGCGGGTGTTGACGTGCCACGAAGCTGACGTCGCGCTGGGGACCATCGCGGCGTCGCCCGACGATCCGTTCAGCGACCCGGCCGCGTGGCTGACGATCTCCGCGTACCCCCAGGGAGGCACGTTGGTGGTGCGCATCGAGCCTACGGATGAAAGCCAAGCCAAGGGTGTCTTTGACCAAGCGAACCGCTGGGCCGGTCGCCACGGGTCAAAGCCGTGAAGCCGAACCCGGCCATTTTACGAGAGGCGTACGCGCCTCATTGGGAGACGATCATGCGGTCATTTTTTATGGTGTTGCTGCTGCTGTTGCCGGCAACGAAGGTCTGGGCTGTCGAAGAGGTCGCGGCGCCAGCCGACGTCACGCCGGCAGAACCGTTCGCCTTTGGCGACTTTACTTGGCTGAACGGCAACAACCGCCAGAAAACGGCGTTGCTCGACAGCAAGTACTTCACCGGCAGCTTCCTGCTCGACGTGAACTACACGACGTCGACC
>CAIYWC010000013.1 GCA_903929795.1 uncultured Myxococcales bacterium
AGTCGCGGTGGGTCAAATGCAGACCCCCGCGGGTTTCCAAAGGGGAAAGTCCCCTTTGGCGCAGGCCGCGTAGGCCGAGCCTGGACGCGCCGGCGACGGTGGCCGAACGGTGGGGACGGCTTGTGCATAGCATCTATCGGCTCCGGTCGATTCGGCGCGCCTCACCGAGGTCTACTCCCAGCTGTACAGGCTGCTGGACACTTCGGACGCAGAGGCCCTGGCGGTGGCCGACACGCACGAGCGGCTGCTTCGTCAAGACATGTCCAGCACTTTCGTGTTCTTACAAAACGCACTGCGGGCCTACGATTTCAGCTCCGCGCAGCAGATCGTCACACAGGCCCGGCACCTGCATCTGAACGGGCGTGTCTCGCCAAGCGAGGAGTGAAGATGCCGCACGACGCCCACACGCGAAAGCAAACCATTCTGGTGGTAGACGATGCTCCGCACAACCTGGCCCTGGCGGCTCACGTCCTGGCACGGCAATACCGCGTGTTGCTGGCAAATTCGGCCGTGCGCGGGATCGAGCTTGCCGCGGGAGACGTGCGTCCAGACTTGATCCTGCTCGATGTGATCATGCCGCAGATGGACGGCTACGAAGTGTGCTTGATGCTGAAGCGTGACGACCGTACCCGCGACATTCCGGTGATCTTCCTGACCTCCCAAGTGGACCCCCAGGATGAGCAACGCGGATTGGAAATGGGCGCAGTCGACTATGTCAACAAGCCGATCAATCCGCCGTTGCTCCTGGCACGCGTCAAGGCACACCTGACGGTCCAAGCCAAGGCGGAGTCGCGGCTGTTTCAAGCGCTGGCCGCGGATCAGGAGATCGCGGCCCGCAAACTTGCGGCGGTGCTGGCGACGACAGGTGACGGATTCTGGACAGTCTCCCGCGAGGGCAACATCACCAGCGTCAACGACGCCTATTGCCGCCTGCTCGGACAGGACCGGCTGGCCGTTGTCGGCGCGAACATTTCGGCATTCACGGAGCGGGCTTTTACCAAACGGGCGATTGCCGCGCACATCGAGCAGATCATCGACGGCGGCGGCTACTCTCAGTTTGAACGCAACCACCGGCACGGCGACGGGCATCTCGTCCCCGTCGAAATCTCCGCGACCTATCTCCCCGAGTTCGGAGAGTTGGCCGTCTTCCTGCGAGACATCACGGAGCGCAAGCGGGTGGATGAGGCTGAGCGCGTCGTCATTGCGGAGCGCGGAGTCGCGGCGCGCAAGTTAGCCACGATTATCGGTACCACGCGCGACGGATTCTGGACGACGGATCTCAGTGGCGTGATCACCAGCGTGAACGACGTCTACTGCAAGATGGTGGGTTACGCGCGCAAGGAAATCATTGGTCAGCACAGCCGCTTTTTTGAAACCGCGAAGCCAAGCGCGGAGAAGATCGCGGCGCGGATGCAGCGCATCGTCATCGGTGGCGGCTACGACTTGTTTGAGACACGCCACTCCCACCGCGATGGTCATGAGCTTTGCATGGAGGTGTCGGGCACTTACATCGCGGAAGACGCTGTGTTGGTGTTCTTCCTGCGCGACATCACCATACGCAAGCACCAGGAGGAACTCATGCGCCAAGCGGCGCTCCAGGACGTCCTGACCGAGTTGCCCAATCGGCGGTTCCTCATCAACGCGTGCCGACGCGCGGTTTCAGCGACGGTGCGGCGCGGCGGTCAGGGAGCCTTGATGCTGGTCGATCTCGACAACTTCAAGGCGCTAAACGATTCCAAGGGTCACGATTGTGGTGACAAGTTTCTGCAAGAAGTCGCCAACCGGCTGCGCAAATGCGTGCGGGACGAGGACACCGTGGCGCGACTGGGCGGCGATGAGTTCGCGGTGCTCCTGCCGGAGCTGAGCACACACGCAGACCAAGCAGCGTCCCAGGCGGCGATCGTGGCCGAGCGCATCCGCGCGAGTTTGAGGGACGGATACTGGCTCCGCGACACGCTCCACCACGGTAGCTGCAGCGTCGGGGTCACCCTGTTTCGCAGCGACAGCGACGAACTTGACGAGCTGCTCAAGTCCGCGGATTCCGCGATGTACCAGGCCAAGCAAAGCGGCGGTAACTCCGTACACTTCTTCGATACCGCGATGCAGGAACGGCTGAAGAAGCGCGAGGCGCAGGCGACTGAGTTGCGCGCCGCGCTCGCCGGGGAGCAGTTCCTGCTGTACTACCAAGCCCAGGTGGGCGCGGATCGGAAGCCGCTCGGCGCTGAGGCCCTGGTGCGCTGGCTACATCCAGAGCGCGGCTTGGTTTCGCCAGGTCACTTCATCCCGCTCGCGGAGGAGACCGGGCTCATCCTGGAACTGGGGCTCTGGGTGCTGCGTACGGCCTGTCGGCAACTCCACGCATGGCAACAGTCACCGGCGACGCGCGACTTGCCGTTGTCCGTGAACGTCAGCGCGCGGCAATTCGGGCAAACGGACTTTGTCGATCTCGTTCGCGGCATCCTCGATGAGACCGCCGCACCGCCGCATCTGCTCAAGTTGGAGCTGACCGAGTCGACGGCGCTGCGCAACGTGGAGCAGACAATCGTCACGATGAAGGCCATCAAGGCGTTCGGTGTGCAGTTTGCAATGGACGACTTTGGCACCGGTCACTCATCGCTCACATACCTGAAACGCTTGCCGTTTGACCAGTTGAAGATCGACCGATCCTTCGTGCGTGGCTTGCCAGACGATGACGTGGGCGCTGCGATTGTGGATTCGATCATCGCAATGAGTCGTGCCTTGCGAATCGACGTTGTCGCGGAAGGAATTGAAACAATCGATGAATTTCGTGCGTTAGAGGCGCGTGGCTGTCTCAAGTATCAGGGATTCTTGTTCAGTCGTCCCGTCCCGCCGACGGACCACGAGTCATTCCTCGCTGTGCACTGATTGGGTGAACGGCGTCACGGTGTCGCGCGGGCTTGCCACGGCATGTGTGGACTAGTAGGGTGGCCTTCCCCGAGTCGCCCGATGCACCGACTGGCGCGGGATTGATGGAGTCTTCATGGCCGCACGCATCCTCGTCGTCGAAGACAATCTGGTCAACCAACGCGTCACCCACGACGCGCTTCGCAGGGCCAATTACAGCGTCGACGTGGTCGCGAACGGTCAGGAAGCGCTGGATGCGGCGGCCGCGACTGACTACGACCTGATCCTGTTGGATTGGCAGATGCCAGTGATGGACGGATTCGAGACCGTTCGGGCGCTGCGCGCGGGACAGCAGACGGCTGACGTCAAAGTACTGGCGATGACCGCCAACGTGATGAGCGGCGATCGCGAACGATGCCTGGCCGCAGGGATGGACGACCACATCGGCAAGCCGATCGCGCCGTCGGCATTGCTCGAACGCGTGGCCTATTGGCTAGGGCGGCAGCGGACTGCAGGGCGCGCGCCAGACGTGCCGGCGCGGCAGGACCGGGCAGAGTTGATTGATCAGAGCGTGCTGGAGGAACTCGCTACGCTGGAAGACGACGCTGGCGCTGCGCTGCTGCGCGACTTGACCGTGCTGATTCGCGAGACAATTACCCAGGCGGAGGCGGAGTTGTTGGAGGCGCTCGCTGCGCGCGAGTGGGCTCGTCTCGCTCAAGCCGCGCACGCGCTGAAGTCGAGCACGACCACGCTGGGGCTGCGGTCGTTGGCGGATGCGTGCTGCGTCCTCGAGCATCTGGCGCGCGAAGGGGCAGAGGTGGACGCTGAGTTGAGCTTGGCATCGTTGCGCAAATTGGTCGCGCCTTCGTTGGCGGCCATGGATGTCGTGGTCGCGGCGTTGCTGGACAGATAGCCGACTTTGCGCGAAATTTCGAGGTGCGACACCGGATCGCGCGCACGGAGAAAAAAGGGATGATCTTGACACGCAATCAGCCGATGTTGACGATGGCCGCTGCCCAGGCGTTGCTCGAAGCGGGCATCGCCCAAGCGACGAGCGAGGGAATCTCCGTCAGCATTACTGTACTGGACTCGGCCGGTCGGCTTCTGGCGTTCCTGCGCATGGACGACGCGCCGCATGTGAGCATCGAGACTTCGCTGAAGAAAGCCCGGACGGCGGTTGGACTCGGAATGCCCACGGGTCAAGCTTGGCTGGATTTTGTTCGCGGCGACCTGATCCTGGAGGGAGGTGTTGCCCAACTGCCAGACTTTATTCTGCTCGGCGGTGGCGTGCCTGTGCGGCTTGGCGACCAACTCGTCGGCGCTCTGGGCGTGAGCGGCGGGCACTATTCCCAGGATGAACGTGTCGCGGCGGCAGCGCTGCGGGGCCTGGAGTCCTAGATGGGCGTGGCGCCGGACACGCTCGCGGCAGACTCGCGGCTTTCCGCGTCACTGCTCCTGCCTCTTGTCTCCGCGCCTGACGTTCGCGAGTTGGCCCGCGCCTTGATGGCGGCCGTTGACGCGCTCATTCCGTGCGACGCCACCGGCTTCTACTTTCTGAATCCGCAGACATACCAGCTGGATTTGGTCCTGGCCAAAGGATTCAGCGAGGCGGAGCGCTTGGAAGCGCAGGCGAGCATGGATCGGCGCCATCCGGGCTGGGTCGTGCGCCATCGCAAGGCTCTGTACGTGCCCGACACAGGAATGGATCCATTGGCTTCCCAGAACCCGTCGCCGCGAATGACCGATATTCGTTCGCGTTTCTACGTGCCACTTGTCTGCGACGACCAATGCGTCGGCGCGTTGGGGATCGCTTCGCGTACGCCAAATGCGTTCGGCGACGAATACCGTGCTCAATTCGCGCTGTTGGGCGAGTTTACGGCGCAAGCCCACGCACGTTTGGTGGAAACCGAGCAGCTCCGGCAAAGTCGACGACAGTTGGAGATGGCCATCTCGGCCGCGGAAGAAGGCCTTTGGGAATGGGATATTCCATCGGGTGTCGTCCGGTTCTCGTCGACTTGGCAAACCATGCTCGGCTATGCGCCAGACGAATTGCCGCACCGAGAGGAAACGTTTTTTCGCCTGCTGCACCCGGACGATGTTCCGCTGGTGTCCGCTGCACTGCGCGCGCATTTCCAGGAGAACGTGCCATACGCGATGGAAGTGCGCATGAAGCGCCGCGATGACACGTACGCGTGGGTGCTGGCGCGCGGGCAGGCACTGCACGACACGACGACGGGCGAAGTTCGGACGATGTCCGGGACCCACGTTGACCTCACCAGCCTGAAGGCAGCGCAGGAATCGATGCGCGAGGCGCGCGACGCTGCACTGGAAGCGTCGCAACTGAAATCGGCGTTCGTCGCCAACATGAGTCACGAAATTCGGACGCCGATGAACGGAGTCATCGGGCTGACACACCTGTTGCTGGACACAGTTCTTGACGCGCAACAGCGTGAGTACGCCACGCTCATCCGCTCTTCCGCTGAGGCCCTTCTGGGCGTGCTGAACGACGTGCTGGACTTTTCCAAGGTGGAGTCAGGCCGGCTCGATGTGCAGCGTCAGCCGCTGTCGCTGAACACATTGGTGGACGAAGCCATAGCGGGGCTATCGGGGATGGCCACGACCAAAGGCTTGCGGATTGTCAATGAACTGCCGGTGTTGTCGTTGCTCGTCGTCGGCGATGGCTTGCGGGTGCGACAAGTACTACTGAATCTGTTGGGCAATGCATTGAAATTCACCGAACACGGCAGCGTCGTGGTGCGCGGGACTCACGTTGGTCGCCAAATGGTGCGCGTGGAAGTCCAGGACACTGGTGTTGGGGTGGCGCTTGAAGCCGCAGCGTACATCTTTCAGCCGTTTCGTCAGGCGGATGCCTCCACGACGCGCAATCGTGGTGGAACCGGGCTTGGCTTGGCGATCAGCCGGCAGCTCGTGGAGCTGATGGGCGGCACCATAGGGTGCGAGCACCGGCCCGAAGGCGGTTCGATCTTCTGGTTTGAGTTGCCGACCGTGGCGTCGCTCCGGCAACAGCCGCTCGGACGGAACGTCTGGACATTGGACTCAGACGTCATCGAGCTGCGCCTGCTTCGCGCGGTGATTGGCGGCGAACAAGTGCATCGACTCATGAGGCTGGAGGACTTGGCGCATCTGATGCCGCCGCCGGACGTGCTGATCGTGGCCGGTAGCGCGGTCACGCCCGACGAACTTGAAGCTGCGATTGGGATGTTGGGCGAAGATGCGCCGCGCCCACGAGTTGTCGTCCGCACCAGCGACGCAGCAACTGCACAGGCTTTTGCCGCTCGCGGGTTCCCCCGCGTCGTGGCCAGCGTCCGCGAGCTTTCCCGCTGATGCCGGCGGCGCTGCTTGATGAGCGAAGCGATCTGGCAGACACTGCGCCCATGGCTTTGTCACGTTCGTCCATCGTCAGCGCCGTGCCCTCTCGCCCGCTGGCGTGGCATGTCCTCATTGCCGACGATGACCCTGGCGTTCGACTGGTCACACGCGCCGCCTTGCGCGAGGTCACGGTCGCAGGTCGACCACTGGCTCTCGCCTCGGCGGCCTCGGGAGCGGAAGTGCGCGCATGGCTCGCCGCGCAGGCAGAACCGGCGCTTCTGCTGCTCGATGTTGGCTTGGATACTGCCGACGCAGGTTTGGTCATCGCCCGGGAGGTGCGCCAGATCTTGGGCAATCGCACTGTCCGCATTCTTTTGCGCTCGGGCCACGACCCAGAGACGCTGCGCGCTGCTGTCGCAGGGCTGGACGTGACCGATGTGCTGGGGAAGGCGAACTCCACCTTGCCAGAGCTGCGCGCCGCAGTCTCTTGGGCCCTGGAAGCCTATGTACGTCTGACTCGGACGGAGGACTGACGCGCCGTGCCAGAGACCATCCTCATCGTGGAAGACGACAAGATCGTCCGAACCATTCTCGAACGTTGGTTGAGCGGAGAAGCCTGGCGTGTTCTTTCCTGCGACAGCGCCGCGATGTGCCTCGACCGGCTTGCGCAGGTCCTGCCGGACGCAGTCTGTCTGGATTTGCACTTGCCCGATGGCGACGGCTTGAGCCTCCTCGCGCAGATTCAGCGCATCCATCCGGGGACGCCGGTGCTGGTGCTGACGGCGGACGCGTCCGCGGAGACAGCCGTGCGGGCGTTGCAGGCTGGAGCCTTTGACTATCTGACCAAGCCACTCGACCGCGTTCGCCTCCTGACGAGCCTCCGCAACGCGTTGCGCTCCCAAGCCCTGAGCCAGTTGGTGCACCGCCATCAGCAGGCAACGACGGACTTTGCTGTGCCTGGCCTGTTGGGCATATCGAGCGCGATGCGCAAAGTTCGTGAATTGATTCATCTCGTGGCGGCGCGACGCGTCGACGTGCTGATTGAAGGCGAGACTGGGACCGGCAAAGAGGCTGTGGCTCGGGGCATCCACGCGCTGGGGCAGCGGCCGAATGCCCCGTTTGTCGCGATCAACTGCGCGACCCTGTCAGAGACCCTGATGGACAGCGAGCTTTTTGGCCACGAGCGCAACGCTTTTACCGGCGCCGACCGCCAGCACGCCGGACGTTTTGAACAGGCTGACGGTGGCACGCTGTTCCTTGACGAAGTCGGGGAATTGTCGCTCACGGCTCAGGCCAAGCTCCTCCGCGTCCTGCAGGAGCGGCGATTCTATCGGGTGGGCGGAACCGCGGAAATCGGCACGGATTTCCGGCTCATTGCCGCGACGAATCGCTCGCTGCCGCAGATGGCCCAAGACCATCGGTTTCGCGAGGATTTGCTGTTCCGCATCGCGGTATTTGAGATTCACGTTCCACCTCTGCGTGAACACTTGGAGGACATTGGCATTCTGGCCGGTGGGTTCCTGGCACAGCAGGCGCAGTTGGCTGACGGGCAGAAGTTGACGTTGTCGGTCGAAGCTGTGCGTGCATTGACCTCTCGACCTTGGCCCGGCAATGTCCGGGAACTCCAAAACGCGCTGCGCCGCGGTGCGGTCGTCGCTGGTTCCGATGGTATCCTTGCGGTCGACGGCATGTCCCCGTTGACGCCGGGACCGATTGCTGCCCCGCCGCTGCGCACGCTGGCCGAGGTGGAGCGTCACGCGATTGAACAGGCCGTGGCGAGGCATGGCGTGGACTTGCTCGCAGCCTCGCAGGCATTGGGAATTGGCCGGTCAACGCTGTATCGGAAGTTGGCGACGTACGGCCTGCCGCTGCCTCGCCGTCGCTGACGAGTCGGCAGTCGTAACCATTCTCACAATGGGAAACCGTTTCCCACATTGGGACGCAATCGGGCATTCGCGCCTTTCCCTTCCGGTTTCGCGGTCGCCCGATTCGGCGCGATAGCTCTGCCATTTCGAGCGACTACAAATCCACACACCTTAGACGCGGCCTTGGCGTGGTCCTTGCTGTGGCCTACCGCGGCTATGGAGGCTCCAATGTACGGTTTGGTGAATCAGGCAGTTCAGGCTTATGTCGTGTCCCGGCATGGCGAGGCCATGTGGACTCGGCTTGCCGTCGAAGTGCGACTGGAAGACGACGCGTTTCTGACCCTGGAAGCGTACTCGGATGACGTGACCTACGGACTGGTTGCGGCCTTGGCTGCGGAAACGGGCGAGGCGGCAGACACGCTGCTGGTCGGCATCGGCAAGTTCTTCGCTGGCTACGTCGCAACACGCGGTTACGACGATCTGATGCGTGCGACAGGTGGATCTTTCGCCCAGTTCGTTCGCAATATTGGTTTGCTCCACGCTCAGGTCAGCATCGCTTTTCCCCAGGTAAAAGTTCCATCGTTTCGCGTGACTGACGAGACTCCGACGTCCATGAGGCTGCATTACTACTCCGTGCGCGAGGGACTTGCCCCGATGGTCATCGGACTGCTGCAAGGAGTGGCCACGCGCTTTGGACAGGAGGTCCAGATGCGCCATGACGTCATCCGCGGCAGTGACGCTGATCACGATGAGTTTTGCGTGGAATTTTGCCCCAGCAGGCTGATCGCATGCCCCTGACGGCCGAACTCATCCCGGGGCTCACCCGAACGTATCCCTTCCATTTCGTCTTTGACGAAACGCTGCGGCTTATGCACGTCGCGCCGCGTTATGCGCGCCTGACAACGACGATCCGGGCAGGCGCGCTCCTGTCCGACGTGACGCGACTGGAACGACCGACGACCGATTTCACGTTTGCCAAGCTGATGGAAAACACGAACCAGGATTTCCTGTTGCGCTCTGTCGAGGTCCCGCAATTGCAGGTGCATGGACGCCTGATTGCGCTCGAGAAGACTGGCCAGATTGTGTTTCTGGGCACGCCGTGGGTGTCTTCACTGGCGGAGATAGCCGATGCGGGCATGTCGTTAGCCGATTTCCCAACTCACGACCTCCTGCTGACAGTTCTGACCACGGTGCAGGCCAAAGAGGTCGCGATGGCGGATGCGCAACGGCTAGCCAACGAACTTCGGACGCTGCGGCGAAGGCCGGAAGCGCTGAGGCTATCGACCGAGACCGGTGTGGCGGACGCAGAACGTCTGGCGGGACTGGGGCGGTTGATCGGTTCCATGGCGCACGAGATCAGCACGCCACTGGGTGTCGCACGGATATCGGCATCCTTGGTGGGTGAGCAACGCGCAAATCTCGCCGCGCAGTTGGCTGACGGGACGCTCACGCGACACGATTTGAGGCAGTTTCTGCAGGACACAGACGCAGCATCGGCCATGCTGGTTGCCAATCTGTCGCGCGTCGCCGACGTCATCGGCAACTTTCGGCAGATCGCTGTCGATCGCCGCTCGGAGGAGCGTCGCACGCTACGCCTTGTCCCCTTCGTCGAGGAGGTGCTCCAGCAACTGGCGCCACTCCTCGCGCGCCTCGGGGTCCGCGTTGATGTGCATGGCGACCCGGAATTTGCAGACCACATCTACCCCGGGGCACTGGCGCGGCTGCTGACGACACTGGTCGAAAATGCCGTGATGCACGCCTATGCCGGCGTCGATGCGCCACGACTGCGCGTGAAGATCTCCGCGGTGGGCGACGACTGTCTGCTCTGCTGCGAGGACAACGGCGTCGGGATCGCCGATGCCAACCTGAGCCGTGCCTTTGAGCCGTTTTTCACGACGCGCCGCATGAGCGGTGGCACGGGACTTGGGCTCTATGTCGCCCACAACATCGCACACGAACTTTTGGGCGGCGGCATCTCCGCCGAATCCATTTCTCCCCAGGGATGTCGAATCGCCGTCCGCTGGCCAGCCACAAGGTCAATTGATCCATGAATCTCCGAGTCGTCCAGAATTTTGATGAACACAGGCCTCTCTTCGCCGACGGCCCGACGGCCGTTGTCCTCCCCGGTGACACGTTGCAGACGCCACCACGGCGCGCTTGGCGGGTGTTGGTGGTGGACGACGATGAGTCGGTCCACACCGTCGTGCGGCTCTCCCTGCGCGGTCTGACCGTCGAAGCTCGGCCCGTGGACCTGCTGGCAGCACGCTCCGCAGCGGAAGCGAAGGCGATCCTGGCGACACGTGAGGACATCGCTCTGATGCTCCTGGACGTCGTGATGGAAACGGACGACGCCGGGCTCAAGCTGGTAGACCATGTCCGCCACACGCTCAACAATCACGTCATGCGGATTGTCCTGAGTACCGGCCAGCCCGGGGCTGCACCGGAAGAAACCGTGATGGCTGAGCGCGACGTCAATGGCTATCTGTCCAAGTCAGAGTTGAGCGCCCAACGGCTGCGGACGGCAGTGGCCGGTGCCATTCGCTCCTATCACGACGTCGCCACGATTGCCCGGCAGTCTTTGCTCATGGAATGTGTTGCGCGGATGCAGGCGCGATTTGTCGAAAATCAGGCGCCGTTCGCAGTAGCACAGGCCATGTTGGGCGACATGTTGTCGGTATTTGACGGGGCCGCGGGAACGATTCTGGCGAGGTACGGTACCAGACCCCAGATGCTCGTCCTCGCGACGACCGAGCCGCTGGAGGGCGAGCCGTTGGCATCGCTTCTGCGCAATCGCATCGAGGCCGCGCTGAGCGATGCGGAATTGAGCGGTGATCTCGGACCGAGGCGCGCGCCTTTTTCGGTCGCCGACCTGGACATGCCAGTCGAAATTGCCGAAACATGGCTGTTGCCGTTGCACATTGGCCGTCGCGTGTTCGGTGCGACTTGGATGGCGGCACCTGACCACGTGGAGACGACACCCGATGCAGCGCTGGTGGCACTGACCCAGGCAGCCGCCAGCCTCTTGAAGGCGATGGAAGATGCCGCTTTGCGACGACTCGCGGAGGAGAGCCGTGATGCCTCGCACCACTGGCTGTCCAACGTGACGGCCAACGTGCCCGACGGCCTGCTGGTGGAAGAGGCGACTGGCCAGATCAAGCTGGTCAACACGCGATTCTGCGAAATGTTCGGTATCGAAGCGCCGCCGGAAGCGCTGATTGGTCTGGATTGCATGCTTGCGGCGTCGGCTGCTGCCGAGAAGTTTGTGGACACGGTGGGCTTTGTTCCGCGTGTGCAGGAAATCATGGCCAAGCGCGCTCCGGTGTCCGGCGAGGTGCTGGAGATGGTTGACGGGCGCTGGCTGGAGCGCGACTTCGTGCCGTTGGTCGTCAACGGCGAGCCGGCGACTGTCTGGCGCTATCACGACATCACCGCGGCCAGGCGGACGCAGGAGGCGCTGCTTGCGAGCCAATCGCGCTACGCCACGCTTTTTCACGCAGCGAGTGACGCCATTCTGGTCGTGGATGCAAACGGCAGGGTGGTCGATGCCAACGAGAGCAGTGGCGAGTTACTGGAGATCGATCAGGGGCATTTGCTCGGCATGAAGCTTCAGGACCTGTTCCCCCAGTCCGCGAACGGCGGCCGTGACGCACTCGCGGAACTCCAGTTGGGCCAGCCCGTGCACTTCGAAGATCGAATGCGTCGCCCAAATGGTGGACAGTTTCCTGTCGAAATTCGCGCTGGTCTGGTGAACATGTCCGGCGAGCATTTGGTTGAGGTCAACTTGCGTGACATCACCGCAAGGCAACGGCAGCAGGACGCGTTGCTGGCCGCGAAGGCGGCGGCGGATGCAGCAAGTGCAGCCAAGAGCCAGTTTCTTGCCGTCATGAGCCATGAAATTCGCACCCCTATCAATGCGATTCTAGGCGCGAGCGAACTGCTGCGCACCTCAGACTTGCGGCGAAGCCAGCGCGAGTTGGCTGAGATTGCCTGCGACAGCTCGGAAGTCCTCCTGTCGCTCACCAACGACTTGCTGGACTTTGCCAAGATCGAAGCAGAGCAAATGGAGTTGGAGTCCGAGTCGTTCGACTTGGCGACTCTGGCCGAGAGCATCGTGGACATTGTACGGGTTCGTGCGCTCGCGCGTGGGCTGACGCTGCAGTGCACCATCGACGGACGCCTGCCGACGCGGGTTGTCGGCGATCCCGGTAGAATCCGGCAAATTGCGATGAATTTACTGACCAATGCCATCAAATTCACAGAAGTTGGCGCCGTTTCCTTCTCTGTGCGTGTGCAGGAGCGTGGGGCAGAGGCCGTGTCCCTGGAACTCGTGGTGGCGGACACCGGCATCGGCATCGCGATCGACCAGCGGGACCGCATTTTCGGCGCATTTGTCCAAGGCGATGGCAGCACTGCTCGGCGATTCGGTGGCTCTGGACTCGGGCTGTCGATCGTCCACTCGCTTGTCGGGATCATGGGCGGACAGATCGTCGTGAACAGTGAGCCGCGGTCGGGAACGACGATGACGGTGAAACTCACGCTCCCGACGCCAGCGGACATGAGGTCGACCGTCGGCACATGGAGTGGCCCAAAGCCGCCAACGGGTAAAGTGTTACTCGTAATGGAGGCGCTGCCACAGCGGGCGGTGACCGCGCAAATTCTGAGGGACTGGGGGCTGGACGTCGTCCTCGCGGGTACAGGCGCGGAGACGCTCGATCAGCTGGCTGGCGTGGATCTCGACTATCGTTGTGTCGTGGTCGACGATGCACTGCCAGACATGGATGGAGAGGAGGTCATCACGGCCGTGCGCGCAATCCAGACCTCTGCACATCTGCCGGTCATCCTGGCGACAGCGCTGCACGCATCGGAAACGGACGAGCGCAACGTGATCAAGCTGAGCAAGCCGTTGCATCGCGGTCGTCTGCGCCTCGGCATCGCCCAAGCGCTGGGTCTCAAGACCAGCGACGCGCTGGAGGTCGCGCGCGTGTTGCCGACGCACGTCGGTCCGGGCACGGGGCGAGTCCTGGTGGCGGAAGACAACCGTGAAAACGCGATCCTGCTGCGACATACGCTGACGGGGACAGGCTACATCGTCGACGAGGTCGCGGACGGCGAATCGGCCGTGGCGGCGGTCATGGCCAATCTTTATGGGTTGGTGCTGATGGACGTTGAGATGCCGGTGCTGGACGGCATCAGTGCGACGCAGCGGATTCGTGATTGGGAGAAGACGTTGGGGCGGCCACAGACGCCGATCATTGCAGTGACCGCCCATGCGCTTCGCTCCATCCGCGAGCGTTGCTTGGCGGCTGGCATGAACGACTACATGTCGAAGCCGCTGCGGCGCAAACGTGTGCTGGACGTGACCGCCAACTGGCTGGATGCGCGACCATTTGTGTTGTTTGCGGACGACGATCCTTCCAGCAGAACGATTCTGCGGGCATGGCTGCGAGCTGAGAAGAATCTGCGTTCTTTGGTGGTCGGGGACGGTCAGGAACTGCTCGACGCGTTCAGCCGATACCCGGTTGCTGCCGTCATGCTCGACATGCAGATGCCAGGACTGGATGGATACCAAACCGTCGAGCAGTTGAGACGGCTGCCGGGCGGCGCTCGCGTGCCGGTAATCGCCATGACTGGCAACACCGGCCGCGGATACGAGAGCCGATGCCGCCAAGCTGGCTGCACCGACTTCGTCGGCAAGCCGTTCAGTCGGGAGATCGTGCTCTCCACCATCGCCAAGTACGTGGCCCGGCCGGATACGCGTTTCTTAACACCCGGGTTCAAGCCGATGTTGAGTTCGGTCGGGCCGATCCCGTCGGGCACGTCGAATTCAGCAAAACCAACGATGCGAATCGCTGTGCCTGCAGACCTCGCCGATCTCGTGCCCGAGTTCCTTCAGGCACAACAGCAGACCGCAAACAGCATTCGGGCAGCGTTGAAGAAGAGCGACTTCACTGAGATCGCATTGCTCGGTCACAACCTGCGAAGCGTTTCTGGAACGATGGGATTCAATCCGCTTGCGCATACGGCCGGTGAGATTGAGCGCGCGGGCCTGAAAGGCGTTCCGGAGGACGTGGCTCGCGCCCTGAAGAAGTTGGACTTTTTGTTGGCCGCAGCGTCCGAAGACACCCTGTTCTGACGTGGACGATCTCGTGTTCGGTCACATCGGGGCCGGCCATTGCGATTGCCACGCCTACGAGACTCCGGTACAAACGCTCGTCTCGGCGCCAGAGACCGGCAGTTCCCTTTGGTAATGGATGGAATTTATGCAGCTTTTTCAGTATCCCTACAGTCACAACTGCGCCAAAGTCAAGATCGCGCTGCTTGAAAAGGGCTTGACCTTTGAGACTCCCACCGTAGACAGCGCGTTGTTGCGATCCTCCGCATTCCTTGCGATGAACCCGCTCGGCAAGGTACCGGTCCTGGAAGATGGGGCTTTCGCCATAGGCGAGTCGGAAGTGATCGTCGAGTATCTGGAGGACCGCTACCCGAATCCACCGCTCCTCCCGCAATCGGCGGAGGGTCGCGCCCGGAGTCGCTGGTATTCCCGCTTTCACGACCTCTACCTCGGACCACAGCTCTCGACGCTGTACTTTGCGCTGTCCGATGGTCGCGCTGGTTTGCCCGAATTCGCCGCCGAGGTGGAGCGCTTGTTTGCGCTCGTCGCTTTGCTTGAGGCCCACGTCGATCCGCGGCCCTATTTGTTGGGGGAGCAGTTCACCTTGGCGGATGCGCCGTACGTGTTGTCCTACCATTTCATCCAGATCCTGAGTGCTGCGCATGGCCGGCCGCTGACTGACGCTCACATGCCGCGTTTGGCTCGCTGGTTCGCGGTCGCGTCGCTCCGGCCCTCGGCTGCGTCTGTGCTCACCGCGGCCAAGGCAGCGCTGGCGGATGGCTAGTCGGATGTCAGAAACGCTGCCGTTTGGAGTGCTGCAGGCATACCTCTGGTCGGACACGCCCATGTGGGTGTTCGATCTTGCGCAGCGGCGGATGGCATGGGCGAATCCTGCCGGCGTGACATTCTGGAATGCGGCGTCGCCGCTAGACCTGCTTGCGCGCGACTTCACCGCGCTGTCCGATGCCACAGTCTCGCGCAATCAAGCCGTGATGGCAGAACACGCTGCGGGTCGCGTAGTGCGGGAGCAATGGACTCTCTATCCCAAAGGCCAGCCGACTACGGTCAAGATCAAGTCGACCGGCGTGCTCCTGGAAGACGGACGAGCGGCGATCCTGTACGAGGCACACGCGCTCCCGCAAGGCTTTGAGCCTGAGGCTTTGCGCGCGGTCGCCGCGCTCCAGCACACGTCGGTCCGCGTGGCGCTTCACAAGCAAGATGGCAGCGCGATTCTGCGTAACCCGTCGGCGCTTAGCGTGTTTGGGCCGGCCAACACCTCGCCGCCACAAGACGATTTCCTCGCGATGTTTGTGGACCCCGCAACGGCCTACGAGGCCCGTTCGCTGCTGACGCTGGGCTCGACTTTCAGCGCGGAGGTCCAACTCGCGACGGTTGAAGGTGCCCGGTGGCATGGCTTGGATGCTCGGCCGGTTCTGGACCCCGTGACAGGAGAAACGCTGGTGCAAGTGAATGCCCGCGACATCAGCGATCGAAAAGCCATTGAGCAAGCGCTGGAGAACGCACGCGCGGTGGCTGAAGCGGCGAGCGTGGCCAAGACGCAGTTCCTCGCCAACATGAGCCACGAAATCCGTACGCCGATGAATGGCGTGATCGGCATGCTGGAACTCGTGCTGGGCACCGAACTGCATGACGAGCACCGGCAGCAGTTGGAGGTGGCGCGTGAGTCGGCCGACTCGCTCCTCGCGCTTCTGGACGAGGTGCTCGATTTCTCCAAGATCGAGGCTGGCAAGGTACAACTCGAGCGAGTAGAACTGAGTCTGGCCAGCATCACACGGCAGGTGGTCTCGGGGCTGTCCTCTCAAGCGGCACGCAAACAGGTGGCGTTGCGCGAGCAGGTTGATCCGACGCTGCCGGACCGGCTTCTCGGTGATCCTCACCGGCTGCAGCAGGTACTTCTGAATCTTGTTGGCAACGCTTTGAAGTTCACCGAAAGTGGGGCTGTCCTCGTCAGTGCGAAGCTGGTCGCGCGCACCGACACGCAAGTCGACGTGGAACTCTCCGTAGAGGACACGGGCATCGGTATCGCCCCAGAGCATCAGGCGCGGATCTTTGAGCGATTCGTGCAAGCTGACGGGTCGACGACGCGCACATTTGGCGGCACGGGACTCGGGCTGGCGATCTGTCATCGTCTCGTCGGGTTGATGGGGGGCGAGATTGGTCTGGAGAGTCAGTTGGGACGCGGCACTTGCTTTCGACTGCACTTGCAGTTCGCACTTCCGCCCGCCGATGCGCTCAGTCCGCTGCACATGGGCACCGCCATTCCGGCCCCTTGTGCACCTTTTGGCGCTGACCGGCTGGTGGTCTTGGCGGAGGACAATCCTGTCAACCAACAAGTGGCGACCGCGATGTTGAAGCAGCTCGGCTTTCGGGTTGTCGTCGCCGAAAATGGCGAGAAGGCGCTGCAGGCGGTTGCCGCGAACCCTGACGTAGCTGTGGTGCTGATGGACGTGCAAATGCCGGTCATGGGAGGCTTTGAGGCGACCGCACATCTGCGCGAACGCGACTTGGAGCGAGGAACACGCACCCCGATCATCGCGATTACTGCGCACGCAATGCAAGGCGACCGGGAACGATGTCTGGCGGCAGGCATGGACGAGCAAATCACCAAGCCGGCGCGCCTGCGTACGTTGGCAGATGTGCTGGTTCGGTTGCTTCCTTCGCGCCCGCAGCGACCATAACGGTCGTGTCCGCGTCGGTCGCCACATCGTCCGTCGCAGAAGCCTCATCGGTCCCGACCGCGCCTGTGAGCCGCAGCCGATGATGAACGAGAAGGCGAGCACGGAGCCCGACCCAAAGCCGGCGAGTATCGGTTCGGGCTTGCTCCGTTGTCGTGCGAATGCGCGCGCAATCGGCACCGTGCCCCAGAATCTGCGGCCGCGGGAATCTGTCTGGTGCACTCAGGAGGTCGGGAGCGCGCGCGACTGAGCTGATTGGCAAGAACATTCAGGTATTACATCGCCCCGCGAGCCAACATTGACGCCCACCGCGTTCTCTGCCCATGATGCCTCCAACCAGCGCGCAGGTTCTGCCGCGCCAGCCAGGAGAAGTCGTCATGCCCAAGGGTGAACAAAAAGCCGCCAAGAACAACAAGCCCAAGCTCTCGACCGCGGAGAAACAGAAGAAGAAGAAGGCCAAGTCCGACGCAAAGCAGTAGGGGCGTTCGCGTCAACGCACGCAGCGCACGTGCCCGCCGACGGTTGTCGGCTGCGAGTTGATGATGTGACCGTCGTAGAACAGGACCGTTTCGCGCATCGTTGGGTAATCGGCGTTTGCCGTCGTCGACCAATAGCGGTCGTTGCTGGAATACGCGCCGGGAAACAGAGCATCGTCGATCGCCGGGTACTGCTTGCTGGCGTCGACAGTCGTCATGAGTTCCTTGATGCTCGGGACGCGCCATCCGCCGCCAGCGAGCGAGAGATTCGCGCAGCCCGTGACTGCATCCGCAAATTTGTTGGCGTCGATGTAATCCGGTTGCCAAGTCAGGTTCGTGTAAGCATCAACGATGACACCGCCGCTCGCGCTCATGGTGCCAACTGGTGGTTTCGGGCCCGCCGTCGTCATTTCGTCGCGGACACAGCGCGTGTAGCAATTCAAACTGTCCTTGTTCGCGCCGGCCAAGCCGAGTGTGCTGAACTGAACGGACCAGTGTGTGCCGGTCTGGGCGCCTGCGGTTCCGCTCCAATAGCAGTCCGCGGGCGATCCGGGAAACGCGGTCGGGTCAAGCATCGCGCCGCTGTTGCCGATGCTGAAATCCATGATGCTGAGCAGTTCAATGGCTTCTGCGCCAATGCCCTTCCAGGACGCCCTCGACGCTGCAGCTTAGCGGACGCGCGACAGGACGCGCAACGTGTGGACTGGCGAAGAAGCCGGCCGCGGGTGGACTGGTGCGCCTGAGTGGCCCAAAACCACACGCTTTTGGGCCTCGACAGGTCGCGAACAGCAGGTCATGCTCGG
>CAIYWC010000014.1 GCA_903929795.1 uncultured Myxococcales bacterium
AGTCCACACGTTGCGCGTCCTGTCGCGCGTCCGCTAAGCTGCAGCGTCCAGGGCGTCCTGGAAGGGCATTGGCGCAGTCTGCCATCCACTCGTAATAGTCGGCTTCATCCTCGGGCGACATCCCGCTCGCATTGGCCTTGACGTGTTGTTCAAAACGCGTCTTCTCCTCGTCGAGGAGCGATGTCACCTTCTCGACGTATTGGACCGCTTGGTCTATCTCGAACTTGAAATGACTCCAGCAGAAATTCCTGTTCGCCATAGCTAGCTTGCTCCCTCTCGCTGTCGACGGTGACGGTTCCAAACGTGGCCGGCAGGTCAGTACGGTCCCGGGTTGATACCCTGCGCGCGCAAGTCCGAAACCTTCAGCATCGTCGCTGTGCCGGCCTGCTTGTAGTTGTTCGCCTCCTGCAGCGCGAACGAGACGGCATCGGCGACCGTTGCAGAACTGACCATTGTCGTCTCCACGAAGACCCAGTCATCAACGCCAGGCGCAACGCGTACAGCCACAAACGCGTGCCCGGGCACCTTGACGATGGCGGACTCCATGCCCATTGACTCCAACGCGCTGGCAAAAACCAGCGTGCCGTCGATGCAGTTCTCGCTGCCAGATTCCAGCGACTCTGCGGGCGTCTTGACGTTCTGTGCCGAGTCGAAGTAAGCGGCTGTCACACTGGTGTAGACCATGCCCATCGCCTTCAGCGCCAGAAAGACGGCGCCGACCTGGTCGATGGCGGCTTCATTGGCGCCGATGGTCCGCGTGATTGTGTACTGCCGGTCCGAGCTGTTGCTGCTGGGGTTGCACGCCATGTGCCAGTAGTGGCCGTCCGCCGGGATGGTCGTCGAGTCCGAGAACGACCCCAGCGCCTCGTTGCCCAGCATGTACTGCCAGTTCGACCCAGCCTTGTAGAGGTTGTGGTTCGCGTCATCCACGAGATAGTACTGCGCGTTGTAGGTCAGGCACACCGAGCAAGTGACGCTCACGTTCACGGAAACCGGCTCGCCCGCTTGGTAGAATACGCCGTGCTCCTGGCAGGCACCCGCCACGACATCGGCGGAGGACTTTACGCTCTTGCCGAGCGCTTGGTAGCCAAGCATAGCGTTGAAATACGAATGGCCCGCCGCCGCCGTCAGCAGCTTGTCGACCTGCTTGTCCTTGTCGTGCGGGGTCACCATGACGCCGACCAGCGGGGAGACGTCGGTGACGACACCGGTGCTGGACGTCTTTTTCCAGAACACCGTGTTCTTCGGCGCGATTTGCACCTGCTGCGTGAAAGTGTCCACGGTCTGCGCGCCGTCCGCCAACGTCACGACCAGGTTTGACGCCTGCGTCGCGCTCACCGCGAAGAGGGCGTCAGTCTTGAACGTCAACGGGACGGCCGTAGTTGTCGTGCCGTTTGCCGTCACGGCTACGTTCACCGTCGCCGGAAAGCTGTAGCCTTGGAGTTCCGCGGTCACGGACAAGTTCACCGGCGATGACGTCGGGTTGTTCACCGTCACAGTGCGCACGAACTGCAACGTGGTCGGCGGAGTCCCGAACTGCGCGGTGCCAAACAAGTGCGAGATGTACGTCGGGAAGACATTGCCGTCAAAGAGCGTCAGGTCGACAGCAGCGATTTTTGGCCCGGCCCCAGCCGTCGTAATGTCCGTGCCCGAGGTGCTGTCCACACCGGTCAGCGCTGCCGTGTCGGTCTGGTTCCCCGCGTCTTGAACATTGTACGCGAAGCCGCCACCACCGCCGGCGGCGGTCGTCCCGCACGCCGCGAGCAGAACCGCCAGAAGGATGGTGAACCAGACCGTGTTGAAAGAGCGCATCGTCGCCTCACGTCTAGAAGCTCGCCGTCGACCGGCGAGAGGTTGCCACTGCCCTTTGGGCCGAGTCCACGTCACTTAGTCTGCCCGTTGGACGGCATTCTGCGCCATCGCCGGACAGCGTCAAGAGTCAAGGTCACCGACTGTCAAGGTCACCGACGCTGCGTCGCTAAAAGCAAACAGCCGCACCTGGAGATGGCTCACCGCTTTTCGTGGCCGCAAAAGCCTTGTAGATAGCGTCGTCATCCCAGCGCTTGACCGCCTCAGCACCCGCCACGCAAAACCACCAGTCATTCTCGATATAAGCCAACTGGAGCCGCTCGGACGGCTCCCTGCTCATCACGAGCAGATGCGTCAGGCGGGCTGTCCGCTGGGCGCGTTTTCCACTTCGTCCCCTACTGCCGGCCAGTAGGCCGGATCGGATGTCCCCATGCGTCTCATCGGCGTTTTGAACGAACACGAAACCGTCCCCTGCGCGACCTGCAACCACCACTGGGGCGTGGGTTATCTGGTGAACGACCTTGGGCGCCACCGTCTGCGCGCGTGGATAAGCGCTCCAAGCACGTCTGCTGTCCGAACTTCCCGACCACATCCGACCTCCGCCATAGCCGACCTCGCCCAAACGCACCGCCAAGGTCGAGTCTACGCCGCCCGATCAGCGCGTCAAGCGCTCAGATCGGGC
>CAIYWC010000015.1 GCA_903929795.1 uncultured Myxococcales bacterium
GCGTCCCACGGGTCGCGCACCGTCGAACGGCGCGGGGTGAAGGAAGAAACGGGATTGATCTCAAGCATGGCAGACACCTCCGGTGGGAAGTGTGGCCGCAGGCGAGGCGCTATGTCAGTGCGGGGACCGCTGGGCGGTTACTCCTGATCGCCGTGGTCCTCCGCGGTGTCCGGGAGCAGCGGCGCGCTGACGCGATTTTTGGTTTGGGCGATTCTGGCCTTTTTGCCCGGGACGTCAGGCAAGGCGCAACGCCGTCTCGTGAGGCAGAAACTGGATCCTAAACATGCCGACCGGTGTCGAACACCAAACTTTGTCGGCCAGACCCGCTGCATTTCGGACTGGGACCGCGAGCGTGTGCCGAAGGAGGCACGCCGCGGATCGAGACCGGTTGATCTCGAACTACGGTCGGAGTGTAGTGACGGCAACACCCAATCGCGCGACTCGCGCCGTCACGCTGACGGCACACGGCCCAGTGTGAACACCCAATCGCAGCGCAGGCACCGCACTTGGTCCAAGTCGTCCGACCACTCGAAGTCGTCGCCGCAAACATTGCCGCAGTTCGGGCACGCATCCTCCGGGTCCACGTCGCCCAAGGCGTCCCACACGGAATCCAATGCGGCTTCTTCGTCGTCCGTCAACGTGATCTCGTCACCCGTTTCGCACTGGGCGTGCCAGACGGCGCCAAACGCGTTGGTGCGGGTCTCGTCGAGCGGTCCAATCACGCGGTCACAGCGGTCGCAGCGCGGGGTTTGCGTGTCGTTTTCCTTCATCGTCGCTCGCCCTCGGTTGGAATGCGCACAGCGTGCGTCGCGGCACGCACGAGGTCAAGTCGTGCCGGGCCGCCTGTGGACCGATGTGCGCGCAAGTTTTCGACACGCAAAGAGAAAACGGCGAGGCCACATGCCATCGC
Organism: uncultured Myxococcales bacterium; assembly: GCA_903929795.1. Classification (GTDB taxonomy): domain Bacteria; phylum Myxococcota_A; class UBA9042; order UBA9042; family UBA9042; genus CAIYBN01. Next base: position 911 of record CAIYWC010000015.1, read on the forward strand.
ATTCCAAGTCGGATGCGGCTGCGCGTTGCACGGGGCAGACCGGGCCTGAGGCTCGACTCGGGATGGTGCGGGACTGGGTGGAAGCTGGCTGAAGCCGGCGAATGGTGACACGAGACCCCGTTGGACGCCTTTCGCACAACCGCCGATGCGCGCGATTTGCAGTCCTCGGCGCCGGTTCTCTGTTCCTGCATGGCTGCTCGCGTGCCGAGGCGCGGGTCGCGGAGACCGGACTTGCGCCCCGCGCTAAAATCCCTCTGTCGCCATCGCTTCGCCGACCGGCTGCGAAGGCTGCGAGTTCGCATCCCCGCAATACGCGTCAAAGATCTCCGCCCGCCGTTTCTCAATCACGCGTCGCAGCGGCTCGAACTCTGGCCTGTCGCGAATCCCGTCCAGGCACGTCGCGCGCGCGAACCACACCGCGTTGCACAGGCCCAAATCCATGACCTGGCGCAGCGTCTCCAGAAACCACTCGCCAGCGGCTTCACCTTTGCGCAATTCCATCAGAAGCAGCAGCGACCTGCAGCGGCGCATCGCCGTCGCGCCCTCGTTCCAGGTGATTTGCGGCAGCAGCGCCAAGTGCGCGTCCGGTGGCGTTTCTTTAAGCACTGAGCCCAGCACGATGCGCAGCGCGTCGATGAACGGCGGCAGCGGTGCCGCTTGCGGCGCGATCATTTCGCGGTAAGTCTCCAGCAAAAGCGCTTGGTTGTTCGTCGCCAGCGCGCCCGAGTACACGCCGCGCCAACTCGCGTACGTTGGCAGGCCGCGCGCCTCCACGAGCTTGCGCGCGCGCACACGGGCGGCGACGTCGTCCTCGAGCACTGCGACGCGCGCCAGCTCGCCAAGGATCGCCGAGGCATCGCCGCCCAGCTCCAATGCCACTTCCAGTTGTTGCCGCGCTTGGGGCAGCCAGCCGGCATCGGCCAGCAGCGCAGCCAGCTCTGCGCGCGGCTCGGGCAGGCTCGGCGCCAGGCTCACCGCGCGCCGAAAGGCCACCGCCGCCGCGACCGGCTGGCCGCTGTGCAGGTCGGCCAGGCCGCGCGCAAGCCACGCTTCGCCGCTGTTCGGCGCCAGGTCGATCGCTTGCAGGGCCAGCCGCTGCGCGCGATTCAACAGCCCGGTAGAAATCACGGCTTCCACGCCGAGCTGCCCGCTCACGGCAATCGCCAAGCCCGCGGCCACCAGCGGCTCCATCGGCGCCAGCTCGGCCGCGCGCTCCAGGTGGCCAATCGCGTCGCGCAGCTTGTCCGGGCTGAAGCTGGCCATCGCGTCGTTGTAACCGCGCCGGCCCGAGACGTAGGCACGCAGCACCTCCGGGTCGGTCACTTCCGGCGTCGTCTTTACGCGGTTCGCGCCGGCGATGAGTTCCTGCGCCACGGCAAACGCGATCTCGTCGTGCACCTGCCGGGCGCGCGCGGCGTCACAATTCAGGGTGCGGCTCAACACAACGCGGTCGTCGAAGCAGGCGGTCAGCGTCGCGTGGATACGCACGCCGTCGTCCAGCTTGCGCACGCTGCCGTCGACGACGTAGTCCACGCCGATGCTGCGGCCGATCTCCGCCGGATCGCGCTGTTCATGGGCGTAGGCGCGAGCGACCCGCGCCGCCACAGCGCGGAGCTGTTTGTGCGGAATCAACGCGGCAGTGATATCTTCCGCCAGACCGAGCGCGAGTTCCGACGCTGGGCCGATGCTGGCGAAAGGCAGCACGATGAGCCGCGAGGACTCCGGATTGGGACGTGACGCTGCAACAGCGCTCGGCGGCAGCACGTGCGGCGTCGACGGCAGGCGCCCCGGTGAGCCCTGAGACACCCGCAGCCGCTGCGCGACCGCCAGCGCAGATTGCGGGCGCTTTTGCGGCTCGAACTGCAGGCACTCCAAAATGAGCTGCACGACGTCATCTGAAACGTCCGGCGCCCATTCGCGCGGATCGCGGACGGGCTCGTTTAGCCGGGCCATCGCCAGCGCCATCAGCGAGTCGCCCAGCCAGGGCAGCCGCCCGGTCGCCAGCTCGTACAGCATCACGCCAAGCGCAAAGAGGTCGGTCGCCGGCGTCACACGCTGGCCGCTCATCTGCTCCGGGGCAAAATAGGCCGGCGTCCCCACAGCGGAACTCGATTGGTTTTTGTGCCAGTCCAGGTGCGCGAGGCCGAAATCGCAAATCGCGACACGCTCCCCACTCACCAGCACGTTGCCCGGCTTCAAGTCACGGTGGATGACGCCCGCCGCGTGCGCCGCCGTCAGGCCATCGCAGAGGGCGAAGCCGATCGCACGCACCTGCGCCGAGCTCAGCCGTCCCGACCGACGCAACAGATCCACCAGCGAGCCGCCCTCCAACAACTCCATCGAAAACCAGGCCGATCCGTCGTCGATCCCGCATTCGTAGATGCGCACGACGTGGGGACTCACAACACGTCGCGTGGCCTTCACCTCTCGTCGCAATTGTTCGCGCAACTGCGCGGGAATTCCGCCGCCAACATGCAAGATCTTGAGCGCAACCTCTTCATCCAACTCATGGTCAAAAGCGCGATACACGCGGCCCATGCCGCCGGCGCCCAGCTCGACGCCGAGCGTGAACCGTCCCGAGATCGCTGAAGGCGTCCGGGTCACGGGCAACGCCGCCGCGTCGGGATGGGCTTGCGTCTGCGCAAAGAGCAGGGACCGATCGCGGTTTGATTGGGGAAGATCAGGCATCTATCAGTGGCGTCCTGAGGTGTGGAACACGGCAACGGTAGAGCCGTGCCGGGAATCGCGTCAACGGAAAAGTTTGAATTCTCTTGAGTTGTAACGCTATTTCGTCAACCCTTCTCAGCCGATCATTCCGGCCGCCCTGGATGTCGCGGATGACGCGGCACAGGGCTGACATGCGACACGTCGCGCGACGTGTGGACCGACCGATGCCGGCTTGCTTCGGCGAGCATTGCGCTGGGCAACTTACAGGCCGCGGGAAAGCGCTTTCGCGTGTCTGCCCTCGGTCAGGCCCACTCCAGGTCGCCTGTGACGGCCCGCCCCGCTCCGCCCGAACTGCGGTCCATCCGCGAAGGGCGCATTCGGCGGTCTGCAAATCGTCCCGGCGCCTGGAACCGACTCGCCGTGCTGCGGGTCCACCGCGGAGCCCCGCGACGCAGGCGGTCGGAATGGCACCTCCGCGGCCACCTGTAGCTCGACCTGGATCTCTTGCGCAACCGGCGAGTCGGACTGTGGGCATCCGTTGGCGACAAGGGTGTCAACAACCCACGCGATCCGCATCGAGATTCCCCTTAAGCTGCACATAGTTCCAGCACAGTCCTCGTTGCCTGCACGTGCCGTCGGTCGGGCGCATCGAGGCTGACGCGCGCGGTGCAGCGCAGCTCGTAGCGCGCCAGCTGCTGCTGCCAGGTCAGGCGGCGATGCTGGCGAATGCCGGGCGTGGACGCCACCCACGGACGGCGCACCGGAGCCGCGACCAGGGCTTGCAGGAGTCCGGGCTCACTCAGCTCGGGCGCCAGCCAGTGCGGCGGCGGCAGCGGCGCCAGTGGCGGCGGCACCGGCTTTTGGCCGCGCCGGCGCCTGCTCACCGGCAGCGCGTCGCCGACCGGCAGCGTGACGACCCGGCTGTAGGCCGGATTGGTCGTGCGCGAGCACAGTTCGCGCTGTTGGCACGGCCCGCAGTGCCTGGCGCTCACCCTGTAAGTGGCGTAGCGGCAATTCTTGGTCTGCGCGACGCCGTTGAACAGCGCAGCGTGACCGGCCGGGCAGTGCAGCGTGCCGTCGTAGCGCCAGCCGGGATGCTTGCGGATCATCTGTTCCCACGCCAGCCTGGCGAGCACCGCCTCGACGCGTTCGCGTTCGCTCGGCTCGGGCAGCGGCGCTTGTACGACGGGCTCGGGCGGCATCACCGGCACCGGCGGCGGCGCGACCACGTCCTGCGTCACGCGCGCTGGCGGCGTTGGCACCGCGCCCAGCGGACCGACCACGCGCGAGCCCAGCACGGTCCGCAGGTTCCACAGCCACATGCCCACCAGCACCGCCAGCCGCTGCCCTGCCGGCGTGTAGGAAAACACATGGTGCAAGTGCAGTTCGCGGGCCTCCTGGGCGAAGCGGTTCTCGATGGCGGAGCGGCCGTAGTACAGCGCGACGGTCTCGGCGGCCGGCCACGCGCTGACGTCCAGGCTGGTGCCGAAGAGTTCGTAAAGCCAGCCTTCGATGAGCACTCCGGCGCCGTGTTTGTGGTCGGTGGCATAGCGAGACACGACCAGCCGCGTCGGCACCACCGGCGCGTCGGTCTGAGACTCGTCGGCGCCGAGCTGCCACGAACCGATGTCGAGCGCCTGCCGCCGCGGCCCGCTGCCCGAATCGGCCACCCACTGCCACGTGCCGACGGCCAGCAGCTGCTGCACAGCGCGCAAGCGGAAGATGCCGTAGCTTTTGAGGCGGACCAGGTGGTGGATGCCGCGCTTGGCGATGGGGTCGAGCGCCACCGCAGAGCCGCCAGCGCCGTCGATGCGCATCAGTGAACGCTGCGGCGCGATGCCGGCTGCAGTCACCGCCTGCACGCACGCGTCGCCCGCGACTTCGAGTGCCCTGGGCATGGCCCGGCGGCACGCCGGCGCGGCGGCGGCAGATCCTCGCCTTCGGGCAGCGCGCGCTGGCGCAGGGTTTCGACGGTCGGGTCGAAGTCGAACACCGCTCACGGCTCCCCGTGCGTGTCGGTCGCCATCGCGAGCGGATGCGCCAGCAGCTCCGTGCCACCGGCGCCCGCGCCGAGCAGCCACACGCCGAAGGCATCGAGATCACAGCGATCGGCCACGGCCAGGCCGCGGGACAAGCGCGACGCCGACGGCCACGCCGAGCGCCCCGCCAGCGCGGCGAGCTGCGGGCCCCAGCCGGCCGATTCGGACCCGAAGCGCGACAGGCTCGACGACTTGCCCCAGCAGAAAAACGCCAGCAGAAACAGGGCAATATCCAGTCCCGCGTAGCCGGCGCGGGCGATACGCAGCCGCTTGGCGAGTTCCTCGAGCCGCCCCGTCGCAAGCAAGTGGCGCACGATGAGGCTCTATTCCACGGCCCACTCGGGCAGGCGGCTGCGCTCGCGAACAAGGACGGTGACATCGGTCTGGGGTGCTGACATGCGGACTCCGGTCGTCTGTGGCTCTGATCCAGGCGGCCGAGTCTCGTACACGGAGATTTGCATGCGGCGGATCGCAAAAC
>CAIYWC010000016.1 GCA_903929795.1 uncultured Myxococcales bacterium
CCCCCACGCCCGAAACCGGGGAAAGGTGTCTGCGGAAAACCGGAATGGTTTCCCTCAGAACCGGCGCGCCTGCGGCGCCGGCCCCGCGCGCAGCGCGTCTTGTGGACGCGCCTGCGGCGCCGGCCCGCGCCGCACTCACCGTGGCGCCAGCCAAGCATACCCGGCCGCCCGCCGAAACCCCTCCCGTCGCTCCGGCGACGCAAACCGGTACAGCAGCTTCATCAGCAGCCGCGCTTGCCAGGGCAGCGGCGCCGGACGGTGGACGCGCGCCGCCTCATCGGCCAGGTAGTGCATGGAGCGCGCCACAAAGCCGTGCTCCGCGAAGAAGCCATGCCAGTCCGCGGGCTTGAAGCGAAACGGCGCGTTTTGCATCCGCGCTTCCAGACCGGCGCGGCGGCGGGCGGCGATCGACGCCGGGGAGATGTACTCCGTCACCCAGCCCACCAGGTGCGGCAGCGCGGCGAGGTCGTCCGCCAGCGCGGCCACCGCCTCCACGTCCAGGTACACGATGACGCCTTCGGTCAGCACCAGCAGCTTCTGCGCCTGCGCGTCCAGGCGCGCGAGCAGCACGCGGCGTGCGGGCACGTCCGCCAGATCCAGCGCCACCTGCTCCAACTGGCAGTGCGGCTGCTCGCCCTGCAGCTGTTCTTGCTTGAACGCGATGACGTGCGGGTAATCCACCTCGACCCACCGCAGCGTCGGCGGCAGCTCCAGGCGCCACGGCCGCGTGTCCAAGCCCGCGCCCAGGTTGACGATTGTATCCACGCCCGCGGCGATGGCCTCGCGGATGTATGCGTCAATCAGCAGCGTGCGCATCGTCACCACCCAGCGCGTCATCTGCGGCTGCGGCATCTGCGCCGCCACGCGCCGGCCGCGCTCGCCCGCCAGCCGCGCCGCCAGCGGGTCGCGAAACAGCGGCTCCGGGCGCGTCATCTCCGCGCCGCGGTAGTGCGCGACCCAAAAAGCCGTGTCGGAAACGTGTGAAATGTGGTCTGTTATCATCGTTTGGACTCCTGGCCCGGGGCGCGGGCGGCGCGGATGAGACACGCCGACCGAAGTTCGAGATCAAACCCTATCGATCCGCGGCGTGCCATCGGGAGTGCTCGCTCGCGGTTTCAGTCCGAAAGGCAACAGGTCTGACCGGAAAAGTTCTGATGTCGGAGATCGGCCAGCGCGCCTCAAGTGTAGCACAAACGGCGCGGGTGCGCGCCTGGCCGTCGCGCAGGCGTACGGAAGTGCGCAAGTCCCCGCCCTGAGCTGGCCGAGGCGCGCCGCCGTTTTTCCCTTGCCGCACCGCAATGTACGGACGCGTTCCGAAATCCGATCGGGCGAACTCAAGCTGACCCGCTGCCCTGGCAGCACGGCGCCCATTTGTCCGCGCGCGCAGCCGGTGCTACGGTCGCGGCGTGCAATGAGGTGCCTGATGCGCGTTCTCGCCCTCGCCGGGCTGCTGGTTGTGCTGGGCTGTGCGCCGGACTTGCCGTTTGGGCCTGCAGATTTGGCCGATGCCATCGCCGCGGCTGCCGACGCCGTCCTGACGGGTGCAACCGATGCTGCGGGCGATGGCGCCGCTGCCGGGACGGACGCGCTGGCGGGCGGCGATGGCCACGCTGACGGCGCCGACGGCAATCTGGACAGCGACGGTGCCGCGATCGGCGTGCCCAAATGCGGCGACGGCGTCTGCACGACCGGCGAGACCGTCGGCAGCTGCCCTGCCGACTGCATGTTTTGCCCGACCCCCGGCACCAGCGACGGTTGCGGCACCGCCACGTGTTTCGCCCGCAGCGCGGCCGGCGGCGGCAACCTCTGCCTGCCGGACATACCGTGGCCCAGCTGGCCCGCGCCGTTTCCGTACCTGCACCCCGCCAGCGACTTCAGCGAACACGGCGACTTCGTCACCGACACGCTCACCGGCCTGTCGTGGGGCAAGGAATCACTCGGCCCGTTGGACTGGCCCACCGCGCTTTTGGCCTGCATGGCCGCGAAATATGGCGGCTTTTCCGACTGGCGCCTGCCCACCAAGTACGAGTTGCTCACGCTGACCGACGGCGCCAAGCCGTTCTTCCCATCGTCGTCCGCGCCCAACCTCAGCTGGCCGAACACCGGGCCAAATGACCACGAATACTGGTCCGGCATGCCCTGGAAAACCGGCGGCAGCGCGTGGTACGTCTATTTCGACGACGGCAACGGCGCGTACGGCGCGCTGACCGACACCTACCGCGTCCGCTGCGTGCGCTGAGGCCATCGCGGCATTTTTCCGTATCGCTCCCGGCCGACCTGCGCTATACGCGAACGCGGTTCTGAGAGTCCAAACCGCACCGGTTAGCCTGTTGCATCTCGGACTGGACCACGAGCGCGCTTCTTCGGAGGCACGCCGCGGATGACGGTCGGCTTGATCTCGAACTTCGGCGCGTGTGTAGTCGTTCAGCCGTGAAGCCGATCCGCCCGGAGCGCCATGAACCGCCTGACTCTTGCGCATCACCTGGCCTTGCTGACCGCGTTTGTCGCCGCTTGCAGCGCGCCGGCACCTTCGTCGGTCAGCGCGGTGCACGACACGGCCAGCCCGGACATCACGTCCAGCTTTGGCACCGACGGCGCGTCTGAACTACCCGATGGCGACACGCTCAGCGACGCCCAGGTCAGCGACGCGCCGCAGGACGTGACCAGCGCCGATGACGCCACGCCCACCGACGACAGCCAGCCGGACGCCGCCATCGACCCGTGCGCCGGCATCACCTGCAGCGGCCACGGCCAGTGCGTGCCACTCTACGACGCCGCGTATTGCAAGTGCGACCCCGGTTTTTACCTCATGGGAACCACGATTTGCGGCGACGCGAGCGTCCCCGGCCCTTGCAATCCCAACCCGTGCGTCGCGCCCGACACGACCACGTGCAGCGACGCGGCCGGCACCGCCGCCTGCAGCTGCGCGCCCGGGTTCTACAACGTCGCCGGCGTCTGCACGTTCTTCAGCTGCCCGAATTTGCAGGCCACGACCGGGGTTATCGTGTACGACGCCACCGGCGCGGGGCTCAAGGTCGGCATGGACCCGCTGCAGCCGCAGGATACGGTGCAGCTACACGTCGACCTCACGGTGGCCAGCGGGCAGGGCGCCGTCAACCTGGAGCTGCACCCGTACAACCTGGGCCTGAACGGCCAGCGCCTGGCATGCGATGGCGTGCCGTGCACGGGGCAGGTCAAGGGGCCACTGCTGCTGGTGCCGCTGGCGCTGACGCCGGGGCCGCATGTCGTGGATCTGACCGGCACGTTCCTGACCAACCAAGCGCCGCTGAGCCTGAACGCGCGGCTCGTGGCGGATGCGGGCTGCGAGATTCCCGGATCGCGCTCGGGCGTGCGCATTGGCGCGCTGGGCATTCTGGACGCCAAGGGCATGGACTGCATCGACCTGGACCGGACGCGCGCCGTGCAGGTGACCCACGACGTGGCGGAGAAGAACACCGACGCATACGGCGCAGCGAACGGCACGGCGACGCAGTATCAGCCGCCGGCGAGCATCGTCAACGTGGTGGCGCAGTGCTTTTCGCGCCAGACGCCGAGCGCGCTGTTCCTGGCGGGCGACCCGCTGGGCGTGCTGCCGTGGGCGGTGGACAACGACGTGGTCATTGAGCGCTACGACGCGCCGCCGCAGCCGGGCGATGTGCCGACCGCGGTGCTGCAGATTGGCACCGATGTCGTGACGTCGAGCCAAGGCGTCGCGGTCTTTCACGGCCCGAAGCCGGACGTGCCGGGCACGCATTTTGGTATCCCGAACGGCTCGCCCTTTGGCTTTTCCGCCGGTCACGTGCGGCTTGACGATCTGGTTCCGCCGGGCAACAAGCCGGTATGGCTGCGTTTTGTCGCGCTGGACTATGGCGTCGTGGGCCGGCTGACGCGGCTGTACGTCATCGCGGTGCCGCCCGACCAGCAGCCTTCGCGCTGCATCGACAACGGCCAATGCCCGGACGGCAACGGCGGCACAACCGCCGGCTGCGTCGACGGCCAATGCACCGGCGCCGCGTGCCCAGCCGGCACGTGCCCGTCCAGCCAGTTCTGCGTCGGCGGGTTCTGCACCACACGCTGCGACCAGGGCGGCGGCAGCTGCCCCACCGGCCTTGTGTGCAAGGTCCGCGGCTGCGTGCCGCCCAACGCGCCGGGCACCTGCGACGCCGCGCAGCAGGACAAGGACTGCCCGCTCGGCCAGGTCTGCCTCGCCGGGCGCTGCGAAACCGGCTGCCACCACCCGCGCCAGCAGGACCAAACGTACAGCATCGACCCGACGTTTTGCGCCGGCAACTACCCCGCGCTCTGCCCGCATTGCCCCGACCCGAAGCAAGGCTGCTGGAACAACGTCTGCAGCGAGTGCGAAATCGACGCCGCCTGCGCGACCGGGCTCGTCTGCGTCGACCGCAAGTGCGTGGCGCCGTGGTAGTCCGGCGGGATTGACCTCCCCGGGCATCAGTTCATCGCCAGTCGGGGACGCCGCCAGGCCGTTTTCAACGGATTCGTTCAGCGCTTGTCGGGCGACGCGACCTCAAAAAGCCCGACGGTGCAGGTCGGCGCCAAATAGCGCGCGTGTGGCATGCTCGGGATGGTCGGCAGCGTCGCGCTCCAGCGCTGTTGCAGGGGCGTGTGCTGTTCAAACGCGTCGCAGAGCGGCTTTCCGAACGCCGTCGTGCAGAGCGACGACCGGTAATAGAAAATCCGCTGTGTCGACGGCGGCAGCTCCGGCAACTGGGTCTTTCCGCGGATCGACAGCACCAGCGCCGGCTGGCCGGGCAGGCCCGGATACAGCGGCAGATCGAAAACCATCTGCTGCTGCGGGACATCATCCAGCGTGAGGACGGCGTCACGTGGGCCCAGCGTCGTGCGCAGCTTCAACCAGGCCTGGCTTTCCAGGACGTCAGTCGGCAGTTGCACGACGGCCTGCCAACGCGCGGCGCCCGCGATGATGCCCAACACCAGCAACAGCGCCGCGGTCCAGCTGCGCGTGGGCTGCCTCACGCCAAATCGCAGCGCCGGCAGGTGTCCGGCCAGCGCCGCGGCACACGTCACCCACAGCGGCGCAAACGGCAGCAGCAGCGCTTCCCGAAACACCTGCGGTCTCGGCTCGGCGTGTTGCAGGTGCATGAGCGTCTGGAGCCCAAAGGTCGCAGGCAACCAGGCGACTGGCAGCCAGGCGCCATCGTGCTTGCGCCGCCAGACCAGCAGGGCCGCCGTCGCCAGGCCGGGCAGGATCCACGGCTGGAGGAGCGCCCATGCGACATTGGCCTGACCGCGGTCGTAAAAATGCTGGAATTCCACAACCGTCGCCACGGCGTACATGCCAGGACCCGCCGTCAGTGCCACGACGCCGCCGATCACCGCGCCCGCGAGCATGGCCTCCAGCACGCGCGTCCGCAGCGGATGCCGGGCGAACACGACGAGCGGAAGGCCCGCGCTGGGCAACCAGGCCAGCGGATGGACACGCGCGAGCTGCGCGACGACGAGTCCGGCGGCACAATACGTCAGGCAACGGCGCAGCAGGTTGGCCCGACCGGCGGCCAGCGGCGCGCCCGCGAGGATGGCAGCCGCCGCGAACAGCAATGAAACCGCGAGACCGAGGTAGGATTCACTCCCCGACAAACGCCCAAGCGCGGGGTCAAAAGCGACCAAGGCGGCGACGACCCAGGCGAAATTGCGCGGCGCACCGGCGGATCGCGCGAGAATCCAGGCAAAAGTCGGCTGCCAGGCCGCGAAGGCGCCCTGCAGCAGGAAGACCGCGGACTCCGGCGCCCCCGGCGGGGCGCGGACGGTGACCCAGGAGAACAGCTCGTGGTAGCCGGGACCATAGCGGTTGGGCGCCCCCAGCGCGTTGCGAATCCACTCCGCGCCGTGGCTGTTTTGGTGAAACAGCGCCAGCGGAAACAGCAGGCGACGGCCAAAGAAGGTCAGCAGCGGCGCGAGAACGCCGAGAACGAGTGCGGGCAGCCGCGCGCGCCGCAAGAGCGGGAAAAGCAGCGCCCATGCGAGGGTCGCGCCGAGCAGGAGGCGAAACGGCAGGGTCGGCGGGTCCCGTGGCAACGGCGGGCGCAGGTCGGTCCGCAGCGGCGGCGACGCCGGCGCGGCGAACGGCGGGACGTTCGGGTCGGCGGAGAAACAGGCGGCAAGGTGCTCGAGCGCGTCGCGTCGTGCGGCTGGCTGGGCCTCCCAATCCGGGACATCGACCACCGGCGACAGCGCAAACGGCCCCGCGCGGCGAAAACCGTGCTCGCCCGGGACGACGTCGATGGCCAGCGGCCCCGCGTCCGTGGCGAGTTCCACAAGCAAGTGCCCCGCGCCGCAGTGCAGCTTCCGGACCGCGAGCGGATGCTGCTTCGCGCATGTGGCCAGCCACGCCCCGACGGTCGGCGCGCAGCTGTCCTCCGCAGCCAGCGTCGGGCGAGCGAAGGCCAACGTCCCCACGCAAATCAGCACCAGCAGCACGTGGAGAGATTGCGTCATCGAGGGGCTTCCAATGGGGTCCGCCGCTTGAACCTCCCGTCCACACTCGCCGCCTCCGCAGCTCCGGTCCAGCACGCCCGCCGCTGCCGAATACTTGGAGCCCGATCAAGTCGGGCGCGGCAGAAGCTGGAGGCGACTTCCAGTCCAGTTTGCCGCGTCTGGCGGCCACGTCAAGCGCCCAAACCGCGCAAATTTGGCCGGTTGGAGCGGATCCCGACACGCGCGGTGGGCTTTCGCTCGTCCACCCGCCCGGCCGCGCCCAGCGCCTTGTTCACGGCGATGGCGTGCAGCTGGGGCGCCAGCGCGTCCGGCACGGCCTATGCCGGACGCGCGAAGCAGGGGTCGAAGGCGTCCCAGTCGGGCCCGAGTGACGCGGGCGGGCGAGATGGCCAGAAAGACGGGCCTTTACGCCACGCGACGCCGACGCACCCAGAGCGCGCCCAGACCCGCAAGCAGCAAGCCTGCGGTGGCCGGCGTCGTGCGATCCCCGCGCGGCGAAGCCGTGCAGCCACCACCCGAGCTACCGCTGGCCACGGTCGCGTTGCACAGGTAGCTCGTGTTGAGGATCTCCGCCGCGTCCAGCGTGCCATTGCCGTTGGTGTCATAGCCCGTGTCGAGGCGCTTGCCGCCCGCGGAGCAGTTCGCGCTGCCCGTGGCCTCGTCGCTGACCTTCACGAGGCTGCTCTTGCCGTCCGCGCCCGCCTTGCCGTCCGCGCCGGCGCTGCCCGACTTTCCGTCGGAACCCGCGGCACCGTTGCAAATGTAGGCCGTGTTCTGGACTTCGCTGGCGTCGAGCGTGCCGTTGCCGTCCTTGTCCCAGCCCGACTGGACTTTCTTGCCGCCGTTCGCGCAGTTGGCACCGGGCGCCTCGTCGCTGATGCTGAGCAGGCTGTTGTAGCCGGCCAAGGCGGCGCTGCCGTCCTGACCGCTGCAGACATACGCCGTGCTTGTGATCTCCGCGCCTTCCAGCGTGCCGTTGCCGTTCCAGTCGGTGCCGGTCTCGATCTTCTGGCCGCCGCCCTTGCAGTGGCTGCCAGCCGGCTCGGGCGTGACCTGGGCCAGGCCGTTCTTGCCCGCGGCGCCCGTCTCTCCGTTGCAGATGAACGCGGTGCTGGTCACTTCGTCGCTGGTCAAGGTCGCGTCATTGTTGAGGTCCACGCCGGCTTCGACTTTCTTGCCGCCGTACGCGCAGTTGCTGCCGGTGGGCTCATCGCTCAACGTCACGATGGAGTTGGAGCCGTTCACGCCGTTGGTGCCAGCCGCGCCGTTTGCCCCGGCGTCGCCCTGCGTGCCATTGCGGACATAGAACGTGCTGGAGATTTCCGACTGCTGCAGGGTGCCGTCGGCGTTGGCGTCGATGCCGGCGTCGATGCGCTCGCCGCCCGCCGCGCAGTTGTTGCCCGGCGCTTCCAAGGTCGAGAGCGCAAGCGCGTTCAAGCCATTGGTGCCGCTGGTGCCGCCTGGACCGGTCGTGCCGGGTGTGCCGTTGCAGATGTACGCGGTGCTGGCAATCTCGCCGTCCTGCAGGATGCCGTCGCCAGGGATGCCGCCGCCCGCGCCGGAATCCAGGCCGGACGCGACGGAAATGCCGCCGTTGGCGCAGTTCGGACCCGCCGGTTCGGCCGCCTGCTTGATCATCGCCTGGGCCAGGAACACGCTGATTTGCACGGTCGCGGTGCCGGACGAGCCGTTGTCGCTGGTGGCGTGGTAGCTGAACGAGTCGACGCCCACGAAGCCCGGCTGGGGCGCGTACGAGAACGAGCCGTCGGCGTTGAACGTCAAAGCGCCATTGGCCGTCGTCGTGTTGAGGACGGCCGCCGTCGGGGCGCCCGAGTCATTGCCGAGGACGCCGTTGGGGGCGACGTTGAGGGTGACGCCGGAGCCGATCTTGTAGCTGTCGTTGTTCGCAACCGGCGGCTGCGGAATGACGCTGACGCCCGGATTGGCCGTGCCGGTCAGGCTGGTCGTGTAGCCGACCGCGATGCGACCGACGGCGCCGGGGCCGCCGTTGCCCGCCGCGCCGTCATTGGTGCCGCCCGCGCCCGCCGTCGCCGTGATGAGGTTGTTGCCGATCGCAAGGGTGTCGCCCAGGATGAGAATGCTGCCGCCGGCGCCGCCGCCTGAGCCGAGGTAAATCTTGGACAGCGGCGCGATGCCGTAGCGCGCACCGCCGGGGCCGCCGACGCTCTGCGAGTCGTTGCCGTTGGTACCGGCCGAGCCGTATCCCGCACCGCCGCCGCCGCCTGCCCAGCCGTTCGGGCTGAGTGAACCGCCACCGCCGCCACCGTTGGCGGTGTTCGCGCGCGTGCCAGCGCCAAGAAAAGACTCGCCCTGGCCGCCGGTCGTAGCCCCGGGCGTCGTCGTACCCGCTGCGCCACCGCGGTAGCCCAGCGCGTCGACGGCGATGGCGCCGGAAATCGTCACCGCGCCGTTGGCTTCAAACGCCACGATGCCGCCGAGCGTGCGGTTGAATGGCGAGGCCGTCAGCGTGCCGCCGCCGTTGACGGCGACGCTCGTGTAGGCCGGGATGCGCTGGAGCACGATCGACTGGCCAGCCAGGCTGGCGTTGCCGCCCACGCCTTAGGTGTTTTTCAGCGGATTGACCAGCGTGACCGTCGCGCCCGAGACCGACTGAACCGTGGCGATTTCATACATGCCGACGTTGCCGTTGTTTGTCGCGTCGCCGCGCAAGTTGATGAGCAGGACGTCGTCGCCCGCCGCGAGCGAGGTGCTGGCCGACGTGGCCGCGGTACCGCCGGTGCCGGTACCGGTCAAGCCAACCGTGTTCGAGCCGATGGCCGAGACGGCGAACGCTTCCCCATCGGCTGCCGTGCGGCCCGCCGCCAGGTGATCCATGTTGATGTTTTTGCTGGCCGAAATGGTGATTGCACCGTCCGCGCCAGTTCCCGTGGCGTGCGCCGTGAGCGGGCTCAGCGTGCAAGCGACAATCGCCAGAAGCCCCAGTGGCATCGTCAACGCCTCGCGTCGCTTGAGTTGGTTGTCCTTCACGCTTGTTCGCATCGTTGTCTTCATCCTCATGTGCGTCGCTTCACGTTCTCCTGCTATTTTTTTTTGCGCAAGGCAGTAGCCACCGGCCGACCGCCCCGTTCGACTGCGCCAGACCCAGCGTCTGACTGAACAGTCCACGTCCGCGAATCTTCAGAAGACGCCAATCATCGTCAATTGGAAATTAAATTTGTTCAATCTTGTCCGACAAATACGCTGCAAGAATCCACATTCGTCGCCGCGCCGGTTAAGTGTCCTGTGCGCTTTGGCGACGTCATTTCCGCACTCCACACACGCTGACCGAAATCCAACGTCACCGCCTCCTGCGCGCGGCATGCCACCGGAGGTGCGCGCGCGCAGTCCGCAGCCGATTTCGGCGAGACGCAAGCCGACTGATGGTCAGGCCTTCGGTTGACGCGCGCGGCTTCGCAGCGATGGTTCACCTGAAAAGCCCCCGTCGGCGCCCGCGCGACGCGTAACGCATGGATTGTCCTATCGAAACAAACTTTGTCGCTTGACGACTGAACGGTTCGCGGCGAGCGTCCGTCCGCGAATCCATCCGCGCTTTGCGGAGTTTTTTTCAACAGGTACCCTGGAGTTCACCATGTTTGCTCGTTTTCTCGTCACGGCGTTTCTGATGTCCGTCGTGTCCGCTTCCGCGGCCTACGCCGATGTGCTGGTGCTGGTTTCCCATGAAGTCAAGGACTTCGATGCATGGAAGAAGGGCTTTGACGCCGACAAGGCCGTGCGCAAGAAAGCTGGCTTCAAGGAGCTGTTCATCGCGCGTGACACCGCAAAGCCGAACCTGATCCACGTCGGCTTCACCGCGCCGACCGCCGAAAAGGCCAAGGCTTTCATCGAGAACCCCAAGCTCAAGGAAGCGATGGAAAAATGCGGCGTGATCAGCGCCCCGGATATCCGGATCGGCAATTTGGAAAAGAAGTAACCCAAAAACGGCTGGCACTGGGTCTCGTGCCCGCTGCCTGAAGGGTGACCAGCGCTGCAGCGTGGGCTGTGCGTTCACGCTGCGGCGGCTGGTCGGGAATCTGGCGACGGAGCCGCTGTGCACGTCCCATGCCGCCTCTACACGTGCTGAGCGATGTCCAACACCAAACTTTTCCCGGGAGACCTGTTGCATTTCGGACTGGATCCGCGAGCCTGTGCATCCGGCGGCACGCCGCGGACAAAGAAGGTTTGATCTCGAACTTCGGTCGGAGTGTATGGGTTTTCCGCGACGGTCAGGCTTGCCTCGCGGAAGACGGCCAGCTGACTTCGTTTCGCCACCTGCACCGGATTCCCGCGCTCACACGTCTGGCAGCTTTTCTGCAGCCATCCCAGCCGGCACCGCCACCCGCCGCCGCTCCGACCGCCGCGGGAACAACCGCAAAATCTCCGCCGAATCCGCGGCCAGCCCGCCTTCATCGACCGCCGCCCACACTTTCACCCGCAAATCGCGCAGCAGGTCGTCCGCCACCAGCGAGGTCAGCTGGATCTCGCGCTGGACTTCCGCCCGGTCGCCCGCGCTGACCTTCTTGTTCACGGCGATGGCGTGCAGCTGCGGCTCCAGCGCGTCCAGCTCTGTCCACCGCGCCGCGCTGATTTGCGCCAGCTTGGCCAGCCCCGGCGCGACGCTGTAGCCCTTGCGCAGCGTGCAAACCTCCGGCCGCGCGAGGTCGTCGAGCCACACATCTGGTCCGTCGCCGAGGCGATAATGCGGATGAGATGGAAGGCGGCGTGAGCGTCGCGGAGATCGCGCGGGTCCAAGAGACCGATGAGCCGTTCGCGGCGAGCTCTGCGACGCTCGATCCCGCCGTCGCCCGTCGCATCCGCGCGTCCGTGAACGTCCAGGACAAGGCATTCGGGCCGTTGCACGTCGTGGGCGCAGAGCCCAACCTGAATGATCTGGATTTGTAGACGGGAACCATGCAGCGCCACGTGCCGGCGCGGGCCAGCGCGGCGGCACGTTGTCGCCACGACAGCGCGGATACCTGTGTTTTTCTGGGCTTGATAACGATGGCGGACGGAGCACAATCCTCAGGCAACCGACCGTCAAGTCCACGAGGATACCGAGAATTCATCAAGCCCGGCCCACGCCCTCGCGTGGCGTCAGGAGGAGACCGTCACGTACAAGGAAATTCAGGCTGAAC
>CAIYWC010000017.1 GCA_903929795.1 uncultured Myxococcales bacterium
CGTAAGTGACTGGTTTTGCGGGGAACGACAACTACGCGTGACGAGGGATTCTAATTGTCGCGGAGTGCGACGAGTAATTGTCGCGCGGGAGCTGGCCTTGTTTCTTACCGCTGACTGGTGGGCCGCCCAACGGAATGGTCATCTGGCATCACGCAAGGATAATGGGGGCCTCTCCTTGGCGACGTTGAACGGTTTCTGGTATGGTGGGGTGCAGGTGCTGTTCGCCAGCGAAATATGGAACGAGTCATGACAAAGTCAGAAATTGATGGACTGAAACGCGGGCTGCTCCGACTGTTCAATGAAATTGGCGGTGCCACAGTGACGGTGACTCGCAAGAAGGCGCAGGGCAGTGATGACGTGGAGTCGTGGGTCGTGCAGATCGACGGCGGCACCAGCCATGCGGGGCCCAAGCTGAATGACGTGATCACTGAGGCGGTCACTTCGCGCGGCTAGATTTTGGGCGCGAACATTCCACGACGCCCATGCCGAGCTTCACCGTCGATGGATCATAGCGGACGTCAAAATGAACTTTTCTGTTTGCAAGTACAGGGGGCCAGCACACGGCAAGGCCGTTTCAAGAATTGAACGGATTGCGCGGCGCGAAGACCGAGAAATGGTGCTGTCGATCGGTCGCCCGCGCATGCGCCGTCGACTATTCGTATGTCTTCTGGGCGACACTGTCGTCGGAAGTCTCTGGGGCAAGACCTCTGACAATGGCGAACCCAGCGTCGCGGTAGCACCGGAGTGCCGCAGGCAAGGAATCGCCGTACTGCTCTTCATTCGATACCTCCAGGCCTACGGCGAGCGCCTGACAGTGATCGAGCTCGAATTGGCCGCGAAGGCGGAGCTTGAAGGCTTGTTGCGTCGGTGCGGCTTCGAGCACATGAACCACGGTTCGTGGACGGGAAAACCGGACGACGTTTTGCGTCGAATTTCTGCCCTCTACCCCAACGACTGACCACTTTACGTGACCGAGCCGCTGCCAGCCTCGCCGCGCGCCAGTCTCGCAAAGAAGACGGCTTCAGTGAACGCAACGAGCGTAGCAGCCGGGCAGCATGTAGGGAGCAGAATTTTGGCTGGACCCGTTCGAGAATTCAACCGACCATGACCAAGTCGGTTGGCCGAGCACAGCCGTGCTTGTGCAATAGTCTGTCTGTACGATTGACGGAAAAGCAGTCGCATCAATTGACGGAAACGATGTTGTCCGGTCGACTAACGAAGATAGTTCAACGATTGTAGGCAGGCGCCAACCAGTGCCTGGAAGACTCAAACCGGAGCAATATGCCGCCGCATTCGCCCAAGTAACGCTTGAACTGTTTGAGCGCTGCCAAGTTAGCTTTGTTGCGTTATCATAAACAGTTCCCGCGACAGCATCGACCGAGAATCGCGTCGCGAGCGACACCTGATCGCTTCCTCGAACGCACCGGACCGCAGAACTTTGATTGCAGAACAGCCCGCTCGTACCGTCCCCGTCATCGACGCACCACCAGTTGTTCGCGTCGCGGCTCTCAATTGCCCAATGACCGCTGTACACGCCGAATGTCGTGCCAAATGCGGCTGGTCTTGCTGGTGATTTCGAATAATCAATAATACTCTGCAGTTCCGCGACAGTGGGCGTGCGCCAATCGGTCTTCCCACCGAGCACAAGTGCTTGGCAGTACGCTGGCGCAGCCGACCAGGTCACCAACGCAGCTGAGTAATTGTTGTTTTGCCATGTCAGCTTAGTTTGCGAATCGCTTACTGTGCCATCGCCGTTGTCCTTAAACCAACCGGCAAGCGGACTCTCCGGCCGGATCCCCCACACGGGGTAGTCCGGCGCGCAGGTATTCACACCATCCACATCAATTGTCGAGTATCCGTGGGCGCATATGCAGCCCGTTGGTTCGGTGCATGTTGCAGCAATCTCACAAGTCACGGGTAGCGCAGTGCATGTGCCCGCCTGACACGACTCAGTCGTGCACACGAGTCCGTCCGAACACGGCGATTTGTTCGCCAAGAATGTGCAACCGGCCGGGGGAAGGCAACTGTCGTCGGTACAAAGATTGCCGTCGTCGCACACCGTCGGGGTTCCACCAGTGCACAACCCCGCTTGGCACACTTCGCCTGTCGTGCACTGGTTGCCGTCATCGCAGGCAGTGCCGGCCAGGGCGTTTGGGAACGTGCATGTTCCATCCCCTACGCACGCACCCACCGACTTGCACTGCGCGGACGGCGGACAGGAATAAGGGATACCCGCACACTTGCCACCGCTACATGCATCGATTTGCGTGCACGCATCATTGTCATTACAGCCCACACCATCGCTCTTGTTCGGATTGCTGCACGTCCCGCCGCTGCACGTCCCCGCAACATGGCACTGGTCCAGCGGCGTACACACCTTCGGCGAACCAGCGCACGCTCCAACCGTGCAGACATCGTTCACGGTACACCCGTCTCCGTCATCGCAAGTGCTGCCGTCAGTCTTCGTCCCGTACGAGCAGGTGCCGGTCGCCGCCGCGCACGTGAACGTCTGGCACGTTCCCGGCGTACACGAACAAGCCGCACAACTCGGATTGCCTGTTCCCGCAGCAAACGTCCCGGCTGCACACGTTGTGCAAGACGCGCTCCCAGAACCCGAGGCGTACATGCCCTCGGCACACGCGGTGCACGAAGCGTTCCCAGTACCACTCGCAAACGTCCCGGCGTCACACGGTGTGCACGTTGCGCTGGATGTCGCGCCGGTCGAACTACTCGCAGTTCCCGCACCACAGGCGGTGCAAGACTTGTTGCCAGTCCCTGCCGCGTACGTACCCGCGCCGCAGGTGTTGCACTCGGTGTTGCCCGTCCCGCTGGCGACGCTGCCCGCAAGACAAGCCGTGCACGTGGCTTTGCCAGTCGCATCGGTGTAGGACCCCGCCGCGCAAGCCACACACGTCACCGCGCTCGTCGCACCAGTGGCGCTGCTCGATGAGCCAATACCGCAAGCCGTGCAGGTGGAGTTGCCGGTTCCTGCAGCGTAAGTCCCCGCCGAGCACGAGGTGCACGTTGTTGAGCTGGCGGCGCCGGTTGCCGCGCTGAACTTGCCAGCACCGCAGGCAGCGCAGAGCGTATTGCCAGTACCACTCGCGTAGGTTCCAGGCGTGCATGGCGTGCAATTCGCGTTCCCCGTGCCCGTTGCAGCCGCGCCTGCCGCACAGGTCGTGCAGGTCTTGTTGCCGGTGCCGGATGCATAGGTGCCCGCCCCGCACGGCGTGCAGGTCGTCTTGCCGGTTCCGTTGGCGTAAGTGCCCTCGTTGCAGGGCGTGCATGCGCCGTTCTTCTTGGTCCCGTCCGCGCTGTACGTTCCGACGTCGCACGGGATTGGCGTTCCGATGCAAATGCCGCTGGCACACTTGTCCCCGCTGGTGCCGATGTTGCCGTCGTCGCAAACCGTGCCATTCGCTAGCGTAGCGCTGCTGCACACTCCGGTCGCGGCGTTGCACGTCCCGGTACCATGACACGAGTCGACGGGAGCACAGGTAAGCGGATTGGCACCTTTGCATGTCCCACCGGCGCACGTGTCCGACTGCGTGCACGCGTTCCCGTCACTGCAGGATTTGCCGTCGGCGGTCGCGGTGTGTGAGCACCCGGCCCCAGGCGTGCACCCGTCGTCCGTGCAGACCTGACCATCATCGCACGTCAGCGTGCCAGTGCCGGCTGCGCAGATGGTGCCAGCACACGTGTCGCCGACAGTGCACGGGTCGCCATCGCTGCAAGTTCCGCCGGTAGCGGTGTGGTTGCAGCCAGCGGACTTGCCACACGCGTCGACGGTGCAGGCATTGGCGTCGTCGCACGACCCCATTTTTCCGGCGCATATGGCGCTGGCGCAACTGTCGTTCCCGGTGCAAGCGTTGCCGTCGTCGCAAGCAGCGGTGTTGGGGCTGTGGACGCAGCCTTGGAGCGTGTTGCACAGGTCGTCCGTACAAACGTTCTGGTCATCGCAGCTTACCGCCGGTGGCGGGGCCGAACAAGCCCCAGCAAGGCAAGTCGCTGGTGCCTGCCAACCAGTGACTGGGCATGAGCCCGCCGAGCAAGCGGTGCCATCGACCACAGTGGCGTGCGTGCAACCCGTTGACGCGTTGCATCCGTCCGTCGTGCATGGATTACCGTCATCGCAGTTGGGTCCGCCCGTGCCCTTGCAGACGGCGTTCACGCAACTGTCATCGTTTGTGCAACTGTTTCCATCATCGCAGGTCGCCGCCACCGGCAGGCTCACGCATCCGGTTTGCGCGACGCAGTTGTCGGCCGTGCAGGGATTGCCGTCCGCGCAGTTGACAGTGGTGCCAGGGACGCAGACACCGAGCGAGCAGGTATCGCTAGCGGTGCACGCGCTGCCGTCGTTACACGGGGCGACATTGTTGGCGTGAACGCATCCGGACGACTTGTCGCATGAGTCATCGGTGCAGACGTTGTTGTCCTGACAGGAGACGACCGACCCGGTGCAAGCCCCGCCCGAGCACGCATCACCCGTGGTGCACGCGTTCCCATCATCGCACGCGAACGTGTTGTTCACGTGCTGACAAACGCCCGCAGCATCACAAGAGTCTACCGTACACACGTTCGCGTCATCGCAGTTCTTGCCAGCGCACTTGTCCACGAGGACGTCCTGTTGCACGTCCGGTTGGGCCGCCACGTCGCCGTCGCCCTTCACGTCGCCTGTGCTCACCGCATCCGCAGCGTCACTTCCTGTGTCTGCCACGACGACGGTGTCTTGCGGGCCCGTTGCATCAACCACATCGCTGGCGTCCGTTCCGTCGGTCACCTCGGTTTGCGCCACGTCGGTGGCTCCCGTATTGTCAGGCGCCGTCGCGTCCGATGAATCCAAAACCTCCGCCACATCCGCCCCTGGATTATTGGCTGCGTCCTCCGGCTTGCCGACCGTCGTGTCGTCCCCGGCGTCCTCCACGCCCCCCGCAGCGTGAAACCGCGAAGGTGCCGGAATCTCACGACAGCCAACAAGCGCAACGGCCAAAAGTACGAACCAGGCAATCCGCTTCATCAAAACCGCCCCGCCAACGTCAACCCGTCCATACGTGGCACCAGCGTCACCGCCGCCTGCTTGTCGCTCAGCACCAGCCACGTCCCGACGCCGATACCTAACACACCCACACCCGCCAGGACGCCGACACCCGTCCACTTGTTGTTGATGCTCTGCTGCTCGCTCGCCCCACGCTCCGCGCTGATCTTGCCGCTGTCAAAGTAGCCGTCTGGCAACAGGTTCGAATCCAGCGATCTCTGCTGGCCTGCCGCCAAAATCGCGAGTATGCCCGCACCCACCAGCGCACCAGCACCCACGCCGATAGTCGTCCAGCCACCGATGCGCCGCCCCGACGTGCGCTGCGGATTGGCCCGCTCTGCGGCGTCCTCCCGCGCTTCGCGCTCAGCCGCTTCTGCTTTGGCTCGCGCCTTTTCCGCAGCCGCCTTCTCAGCCGCAGACTTCTGTGCCGCCTGTCGCTGTTCCGCAGCGGCCTTGTCTGCTGCAGCTTTGTCGGCCGCCGCCTTTTGCTTGGCGTCACGCTCAGCCGCAGCCTTCTGTGCCGCAGCCTGGTCGGCCGCCAACTTCTGCTGCTTGATTCGCTCTGCCTCTGCCTTGTCAGCTTCGGCCTTCTGCTTCGCAGCAAGCTCTGCCTTGGCCTTCTCCACAGCCGCGCGCGGGTCCGTCGCCTTGGGCACTGCAGCGCTGCCGGCCATCTCCTTGAGCAACGTCTCAGCTGTCCCGCGGCTCGCGGCGTCGGCCGGGGCCAACTGCAAGTAGCGCCGCAGGTGGTCGATGGCGTTCTTCTTGTCACCCAGTTTGCGCTCCAGCACCGCAGCCTTCAGCAGCGGCTCAGCGCGGTCAGGTGCGAGACGCCACGCTTCCAGATAAAGCGTCGCTGCCAGCAAGTTGTCGCCCGTGTCAGCGGCCTTTTGTGCCTCAGTCGCCTTCTGCACCGAGAGCTCTGCGTGCAGCGTGTCCAAGTAGCTCTTGGCCTTCTGTACGCGCCCTGAGTCTGCACTCGGCAACGCGATGAACGTGTCGTAGTCCTCCTCAGCGTGACTTAGATCGCGGCCAGCGTGGGCGGCGCGCGCCGCGCCGTAAAGATACGCCGACTCAGCCGGGTCCATCTTGTACGCCTCGCGGTACAGCGTGGCAGCCTCGGTCATGTTGCCGGACTCAAACGCCTTTGCCGCACGCTGTGCCAGCGCCTCTGCGGTCCTGTGGACATCGAGCGCGTAGGCGTGGCGCGCAGGCAGGCAGGTGACCGCCGCCACCAAGAAGCACAGCGCCGTGATGTGAACAATCGCTCGCATTCTCAGGTAGCTCCGCCCGCAGCCCGATCTCCTGAGCCGGGCCGAAGCTACCACATCGCGAGTCACGTCGCCAACACGCCCTGCAACTCAACAACTGCACTGATAGCCAAGCTCGACGCCCTGGATGACGCCGCGTAGCCGACGCCCGACAGGATGCACAACGCGGTGGACCGCTCGTGCCGGCCACGGATTGGCCGTTCACGAAAAATCAGCCACCGTTTTGCACCAAAAGTCAGCCACACTCACGTGCCCGTCTCCGGGTTCCCCAACGCAGCCATCGCGTCGACGACCTTCTGGATCAACTCATTGCGCTGGGCGGCCGGCGCACCCTGGATCGTCGCCTCCAGCTTCTTCAGCGCCGC
>CAIYWC010000018.1 GCA_903929795.1 uncultured Myxococcales bacterium
GCGCAGGTGCCGCTGGTGCAGACGTCGCCGGTGGTGCAACCGTTGCCGTCGTCGCAGGTCGTGTTGTCGGCGACCGGCGTGGCGACGCACTGGCCGGTTGTGGCGTCGCAGGTGTTGGTGCCACAGGCGATGCCCGGGCAGGTGACGTTGGCGCACGGGTTGGGCGGGCCGGCGCGCATGCATCGCAGGCCCAAGCCAGAGAGGACTACGTTTGGGTAGCCGGAGTCGCGATTACCCGCCCGCAGCCAGTCGGGCATGCCGCAGTTGAAGCAGTCGCCACGAAGGACTCGCGTGGGGGCGCTGGCGCCGTCGTACGGATCTGTCGCTGGCGAATTGGCGTAGTATGTCGCGCTGTAGAAGTCCCGATTCCACTCCCAGACGTTGCCCGCCATGTCGTGCAAGCCGTACGGGCTGTCGCCGGCAGGAATCGAGCCCACTGCCGCAATGCTGTTGACGCCAAACACCACGTAGCTGGTCGTCGGCGCACTCTCGCCCCACGGATACGTGCGCATCGCCTGTGCGCACGCGGGATCACCTGCCGCGCTGCCGTTCTTCTCGCAGCTGCCGCGCGCCGCCATTTCCCACTGCGCTTCCGTCGGCAAATCAAAGCCGGCGCCGCGCCACTGGCAGTACTGCTGCGACTGCGCCCAGGAGACGAAGTTCACTGGGTGATCCGTCAGCCCTGGATACGTGGCGTACGTCGTGGGCTGCACAGATGCCGGGGCCGTACACACGCCGGCGTCGACACACGCCTTGTACTGCCCAACGGTTGTCTCCGTCAGATCCATGTAAAACGCCGACAACGTCACTTTGTGCTGCGGATTTTCATCGCTGTTGCAGTTCGTGTCCTTTGTCGCGTTGCAGCCCATCCAAAACGTGCCCGCCGGGATGAACGCCATGCCTTTCGCGGTCTTGACGTCGGCGCAGGTTCCTTTGCCGTCGCAGACAAGGCCATCGCCGCAGGTGGTCCAGTCGGCCAGGTTCACGTGCTGGCACGCGCCGCCGGCGCAGGAGTCGGTCGTGCAGGCGTTGCCGTCGTCGCAGTTCTTGCCGGCGCACGGGTCGCCGACGACTTCGGCGGGCACGTCGGGGCCGACGTCCATGTCCGGGGCGGCATCCGCAACGGCGTCGGTAGCCGCATCTTCCGGCACATCGACGACGTCCGGCGTGTCGGCGACATCGAGGACGTCAGGCACATCGACGACGTCCGGCGCATCTTCGGTATCCGGCACATCCGCGATGTCTGGCGCGTCTTCCACGTCTGGCACGTCAGCCGCGTCGGGCGTGTCGACGCTATCCATCACGTCGGGCGCGTCCGCCGCATCGGCTGCATCCGCCACATCCGCGACGTCCGGCACATCCGCGGCATCCGGCACATCCGTGGCATCCGGGACGTCCAGGGCATCGACGATGTCCGCGACGTCCGGCACATCCGCGGCATCCGCCACGTCGTCGCCCGCCGCGTCCGTCCCAGCCGCAACATCGGTGGCGACGTCGGGGAAGTCAAAGTCCGCCGCAGTCGGGACAGCTTGACAAGCGGCGGCCAAAAACATCAGGGCGAAGGCGAGGTTGCGCACGTCAGAACCTCCCGGCCAGGCTGAGGCCGTCCCAGCTGGGCACGAGCGCGACGTCCGCCCGGTCGCTGGCGATGAGCCACGCGCCGACGCCGATGGCCGCGACGCCGACGCCCGCGGCGATGCCGACGCCGGTCCACTTGCCGTTGATGCTTGTCTGCTCGCTGGCTGCGCTGGCGACGGAGATGCGGCTGCCGTCGAAGTGGCCGTCGGGCAGTTTGTTGCCGTTGAGCGTCGACTGCTGGCTGCTGGCCAAGATGGCGAGGATGCCGGCGCCGATGACCGCTGCGCCGCCGACGCCGATGGCGCTCCAGCCGCCGATGCGCCGCGGGGACAGCGACTTGACCGCAGGTTGCGCCACGACGCCCTGCTCCACCGGCACAACCGGCTTGGCGACAGGCTTCGCTGGCTCGACGACCGCCGGCGCGGGAAGTGGCGCCGGCTTGGGCGGCGGCGGCGCGGGCCTGTCCACCAGCGGCGCGCCGCCCAGCTGTTTCAGCAGCGTCTCGGCGGTGCCACGCCCGGCAGAATCGGCCGGCGCCAGTTGCAAATACCGCTGCAAATGGCTCACCGCGGACTTCTTGTCGCCCAGCTGGCGCTCGAGGATCGCCGCCTTGAGCAGCGGGTCCGCGCGGTCGGGCGCCATGCGCCAGGCTTCCAGGTACAGCGTCGCCGCCAGCAGCGCGTCGCCGGCGGTCTCGGCGCGCTTGGCCTCCAGCGCCTTTTGTCCGGACAGCTCCGCGCGCAGCGTCTCCAGGTAGCCCTTGGCCTTTTGCACCCGCGCCGGATCGGCGTCGGGAATCGCGAGAAACGCCACGTAATCCTGCTCCGCGTGCTCCAGATCGTGACCGGTATGCGCCGCACGCGCCGCGCCATAGAGATACGCGGATTCGGAGCCGTCGACGTGAAACGCGTCGCGATACAGCGTCGCGGCCTCGGCCATGTTGCCGGCTTCAAACGCCTTGGCAGCGCGGGATGCAAGCGCCTCCGCGGTCTTGTGCGCGTCCAGTGCGACGGCAATTGCAGGCGCCACCGCGGCGGAGACCGCGAAAACCAGCGTCAGGGCAAGCAGTTGGACGATTACCCGGAACATCCTGACTCCGGCGCGGGGCGGCAGTGGGTCGGCCAAACGGTACCACGCAGGGGGGCGAGCCGCAATGCCGGAAGCGCCGAAAGACAGGGTGGCGGGAGGCTCGGGCAGGAGGCAGCGGCGCCCACGCCCATGGGAAATGCACGAGAGAAACCTGCGGGTTCTTCCCGATCCGGCGCGCCCGCGGCCCCGGCACGCGCCCTCACCGCGACAAGTCCTCCACCGCCGGCGATCCGACCAGCCCGCGCGCGATTCCCAGCGCGACAATCAGCAGCGAAAACAACGCCGCCAGCGCAGCCGCGGCGAACGGTCGGCTCCATGGCGGCGCATCTCCCAAGCGCGGCTCCGCCAACCGCTGCGGCGCCAACCGCGCGGGCGCCAGCGCCGTCTCCTGCAGCGGCGGCAGGCCGCGGGTCAGCTCGCGCGAACGGCGCGGGTCGGCGATGTGGCACTGCATGCGCACGTCCTGGGCGGCGGCGCTCACGTCCACCGCCGGCGCGCCGGAAGGGAACCGCCAGGCGCAGCTTGAATCCCAGCGGCTCGGCGCCAGCGTCAGGCGGTTGGCCGGTCCAGCGCGCACCGGCACCGTCAGCTCAACGGACGCGGCATCGGCTGGCACCGGCAAGACATACGGCCACGCCCGGCTGCCAAAGGGCAGCTGTGGATTGGCCGGCGGCGGATCCACGTCCACAGGCGCACAGGCGCGCGCGTGCGGACCGGGCCAGCACACGCGCGCGCCACGCCACTCCAGTCGGGTCGTCGAGGCGTCGACCGCAATCGCGTCGGCATCCAGCGCGTGGGTCTGGACGATCGCGTCGGTCGGCGCACCGTGCGCCAGCGGCAGGTAGAGCGCCGCCGCCTCGGCATAGGCCGCCGCCTGCGGCCCGCGCAGCCGCGTCAGCGCATCCGGCCAGCCAATGCCCTGATTCTGCAAGGTTTGGGCGATCACCGCCGCGTGCCGGTACGTCATCGGCGCCCCATGCGACAGGGGGCCCATTCCGACCACAAGCACGAGCAGCAACAGCAGCTTGTGCCCCAGCCAGCGTGGCCATGGCAGCGTCGGCGCGGCAAGGGCAAAGGCGCCCAGCCATGGCACCGCGTAGCGCAGCTCAAACTGGTGGACGGCGCTGATGCCCGCCACCGCCAGCAACCCGACGCCCGCCAGCTGGCGCTCCGGCGGCCACGCGCGGATCCGCCCCATCGCCGCGAAAAACAGCGGCACCGCGAGGCCGAGTCCCAGCGCCTGCGGATGCTCGCGTTGGGCAAAAATCATTTGCACCCAGGCGTGCGGCGATACCAGCAGGCCATAGCCCAAGGCAATCGCCAGCAGCAGCACGGCATGCCGCCGGGACGTCCTCTGCCAGGCCATCGCCGCAACGGTCAGCGCCAGCAGCCACGCCACGGCGTGCAGGTCGGCCGCGATGCCGAGCAGAAGACCGGTCAGCAGCGTGCGCCCCCACGTCGGTTTGCTCAGCCAATCCAAGCCGTTGAACGTCGCCAGCAGCGCAACCGGCATCATCGCGGTCGGCGCCCAGAGCACCACATGCGCCGCTTGCGCCGACCCCATCAGCAGCACCGCCAGCATCACGCCGTCGGCGCGCCCAGGCGTCCGGCGCATGCGCGCGAACGCGACCAGCAGCGCCAGCGCCTGCGCCAGCGCGAGACCGCCGCCGATCGCCGCCGGCGTCGCGCCCAGCGCGCGAAAAACCGCCAGCAAATCCATCCACAGCCCGCCTTGCGCAATGCCCGGCACGCTCGTGTTCGGCCCAGTCGTCTCGCAGCGGTCCAACGCCCAGCAGTCGCGCGCCATCAGCAAGTCGCGCGTGGAATCCGGATGCAGCCGGTCGAGCGGCCAGACCGCCAGCAGCGCAAGCCATGCCAAAAGGCCAAATCCGACGCATTGTCGCACAGTTCGCTTCATGATTGGCAGGCGCCGTCCCACGAGCGATCCGCGGGTCAGCCATCTTGCCGCTTCCGTCATCTCCGTCAAGCGCCCGGGACCCGATGCGCGTGGGCGCACGTGCGCTTGCCGGTCAGGCCCGCGAACGAAAGTGCGCAGCTCTGCCGCATGAGTTGGCCGGAGCGCGCCGCCGTCCGGCTTTTGCGGCGCCGTCAATTGCAGTCGCGTCCCGAAAACGACCAAATTGCCGCCGGATATTTCCGGAAAATTTCCGGGTCAATCGCCACACTGCGTCCGAAACCTGAGGCATGGTCGAAAAATTCGTCTTTGTCATTGATTTGTCATGCGCACTGCGCGCCACTTCCCGTCAGCCAAAGCTTTGGCCATTCGGAACTGCGTGACTTCGGCGTGGCAGACGCACGCGCCTGTTCGCGGTTCCAGCCCGGTGCGCACCGTCCCGGCGGTTCGACCCAGGCCCATCTCCGTCCTTCGGTCCCGCGGCGAGTGCCCCGGGTCGACAGGCGCAGTGAACTGGTCTATCCAATCTGAGGAGCATTCCATGTATATGATTTCGTTAC
Source organism: uncultured Myxococcales bacterium (assembly GCA_903929795.1). Lineage (GTDB taxonomy): Bacteria > Myxococcota_A > UBA9042 > UBA9042 > UBA9042 > CAIYBN01. The sequence continues at coordinate 5,143 of CAIYWC010000018.1, forward strand.
GGACTTTGACGGCGACTCTCGGCACGGCTGTGCTTCTCGGCGCCGCTGCGTGCACGACGGTTGTGAACAATGGCGGCGGCGGTACTGACGGCGGTGGCGGCGGCGGCGGTGGCGGCGGCGGTGCCGCCACGGCGGGCGGCGGTGGTGGTGGCGGCGGCGGCGGCGGCGGCGGCGCTGACACTGGCGGCGGCAGCGGCAAGTGCACCGGCACGTACGGCTGCTGCAGCGCGACCGAGGCGTACAGCTGCCCGGACCAGGCGTCCATGGACAAGTGCACGCCCCAGCTGGGCGACGTTTCCGCGTGTATCATGGCCTGCAACGGTGATCCGACGTGCATGCAGAAGTGCCAGACGCCGCCGACCCCGGACTACAGCGCGTGCACGAAGGGAACTGCAGCTGACTATGCGGCGTGCTGCACCGGCGGCGGTGGCGGCGGCGGCGGCGCGGACACTGTCGGCGGCGGCGGCGGTGGCGGCGGCGGTCCGACCATCGACAAGTGGGACGGCACGTGGAACATCGTCGTCGAGTATGACATGAACTGCGACATGGGCCTTGGCGCGGCCAAGCAGGGTCACCAGAAAATCACCGCGTCCGCGAGCATTTCGGGCGCTGATTCCTCGCTGACGATGGGCGTCGGTTCGGACTCGTTGACCGGCATCGGCCATCCAGATAAGGCCACATTCAATGGCTCGTTCCCGTTCACGGACGTCGAGGGCTCTGCCGCGACGAACCCGAGCGCGTCCTTTGTGCTGAACACCGTCATCAGCGCGACGGAAATCCACGGCACCGCGGACGACAGCAAGTTCACGGGTGAATCCGGGTTCGGCAAGTGCACCTTGTCGAACTCGAAAGTCACGCTCACGCAGTAATCGGAGGCGCGCACCCGCTGCCGACCGTCTTTCGTCGGCAGCGGGTGCTGCGCGTCGCGCTACACGCCAATGACATACCGCAGCAAGGCAAGCGGCCGCAGCGGCTGGCCCAAGCCAAACACGCGGACCTGGGTGCTGTCCGGATCGATGAACGTGCCAAACATGCGGTCCCAAATCGTGAACACGGTTCCATAGTTGCCGTCGTGCGCTTTGACGTTCGCGCTGTGGTGAACGTGGTGATAGCGCGGCGTGATGATAATCTTTTCCAGCCCATTTGAGCGCCACGCCACGTTCATGTGCATCCAGTGATTGGTCACAATTCCGGCGACCATCAGCCCATGAAACACGTCCGGACCGGCGCCGACCAGCAGCGGCGCCCACATCATGTACGGCAGATTAAAGAGGAATTGCTGGGGAATCGTCGCGCGAACGCCGGATAGCCACCAGAGCTGCGTCACGGAATGGTGGAACCGGTGCACGCGCCAGAGTTGCGGCTTGTGCATGAGGCGGTGCAACCAATACGAGCCGAAATCGCCCGCAAAATAGTAAACGACGACCCGCAGCGGCAACGGAAATGCGAGCATCAGCTGCGTCGCCTTGAATTGGACCGGGATGTGCGCGACGAGGCGGCTCGCGGTGGCGAAAAACACGAATTGAAAAAGCGCGGCGGCTACGAGGTCGAGCGGGAGCGCGTCCAGGCGCCAGAGGTGCAGCTTGCGCGCCGGCCGGAAGTGCTCCACGACCGAGCAGACGAGGCCAAGGCCGATGTACGTGCACCAAAATAGCCAGAACTTGCTCATGATGCCTCAGGAATTTCGCGTGAGCTTTGGGCAGAAACGCGTTTCCACGCTCTGCTCCGCGCCCAACGCGCCGTGCGTCGCGACGGCAGCGGCGCCACAGGTCCTTCCCGCGCGGTGTCCGCCACTTTCAGCCTCCACAGCGCAACGGCCGGGCGTTTCAAGCCTGCCGGCGATTCTGCCCGCTGGCGCACGTCCGTCAAGCGACAAAATTCGCTGATTTTCTGCAGTCGGCCCTGCTACTGCTTTCCCAGAAACGCCTTGATTGTGTCGCACAGCGCGTCGTCCGGGCAGCAGGTCGTGTCGCTGCCGGTGTAGTTGCTGTATTTCCCGTCGTTGATGCACATCCGGTAGCCCTTGGACGGATAATAATACGCCCAGAAAAAGCACATCTCCTTGGTCGCCGATTCGCCAAATCCAACGGTCGCCGTCGTGTCGTTCAGCCACGTGCAGCGGTACTGAAAGCCCTGGCCAGCGTTGAATTCCAGCGGCGGGTCAAACTGCGCCATCGGCGGCTCCGACCACGAAAACGGCACGTCGCCTGGATAAATCAGCGACGGCTCCGTCACCGTGCCACCATTCGCAAGCGCGATGTCGACGCTCTTGCCCAGCGCATGCGTGTGACCGGTCAGCGCAAAGATTTTGCTCCCCGGCCAAACGTCCAGGTACTTCCACGGCGTCGAGTAGGATTTACCTTTGGGAATACTGAAATCCGGGTTGCCGTAAAACAGCAAATCCGCCTCGTCATGCACGAGCGCCTGCGCCATCGTGTCAAAATGCACGCTGCTTTCCGGAATAATCGGATCCTTGGTGTAATTGATAAAATGCATCTCGATGCGCATCATCTGGTGCGCACCCAGCTTGAACGCCACGCCCTGCGGCAGCTGCAGCTGATCGACCGGCACTTGGGTGATCATCAGCGGCACGTTGCCGCCCGCCAACGTCTCGGTAAACGGCGTGCACTTGGTCGGCACCAGCTGCTCCGCCGTCGCGTCGGATTTGTAGATGATCATGTGGTGCGAACCGGTCGACAGCTGCGTGCGAATCCGCGACACCCAGACGTCGCTGTCGTTGTCCAGCCGCTGCAGCACGCACATCGTGACTTCGTCCTTGGGCTGCATCGTCCAGCCGCCCGCGGTCATCGCAAACGTCGGACCGGAATCCGCAGCCGTCGGCGACGCGTCACCCGCAATGTCGACCCCAGCCGCCACGGCGGCGTCCGCCGGCGGTCCGACCGGCACGTCCGCACCACAACCTGCCAGGCCGACAGCCGCCAAAAAACCACAGCCGCGCACGGCCCATTGCCATGAATTCATCGTATTCCCTCGATTTTGTAAATCCGCAGACGCCGGCCCCGCAGCCACCGCCGCCACAGCGTACCTGTCAACAGCCCGGTTGCCCAGCGCAAACTGGATCGGCGCAGTCCACTTTGCCGTTTCCGTCGTCGTCGATGCCGTTCGCGCACGATTCCGGCACGAATTCCCGGGTCATCGCCACGTTGTCGACAAACCAGCCCTTGCCCTGGTTGCCCCAATTGGACGGCGACGCGAGCGACAATTCCACGCGAAATACATGACCCGCGACCTTGGGCTCGTCCAGCGAGATCGAGCGCCACACGCTTTGGCATGGGCCGTTGCACGCGCTGGTGGACTTGGACAGCAGGAACTGGTCCAGGATCTGGTTGCTCGTCACGTCGCGCAGCACCACAAGCGGCACGTCGGTCTTGCCGTCGCCAAAGCCCGTTCCGCCCGGCAGCGGCCCGTCCAGCTGGTACCACGTGTCAAACGCCAGCCGCGGCATGCCGTGCAGGTCCGATGCGTCAATCGTCGGCGAGATCGCAACGAGCGTAGGCGCGATCGGGCAGTAAAAGCTCAGGTTGCCGCAGTAATTGACGCCGTCATTGTAGTTGAGCGTGCAGCCGTGGCCGGTGCTGCTGGGCAGGACCGGCGTTTGGTCGATAGCCCAGAGGACGTCCGTGTCGGTCGCTGTCGGCAGGTTCCAGCCGGTAAACGGCCCGGCGCACTCGAACGTGTCGGCAAACAGCGTGCAATTCGCGACGGCTGGCGCGCACAAGCCGGTATGGCACGCGCTGCTGGCGGTGCACGCGATGCCGTCGTCGCACGGGCTGCCATCGGCGACCGCGGTGTACGTGCACGCCGCGGTGGCGGGGTTGCACTGGTCCAACGTGCACGCGTTGTTGTCGTCGCACAAGGCGGTGGCGCCCGGCACGCAGGCGCTCGCGGCGCACGCGTCGCCCACGGTGCAGGGATTGCCGTCGTCGCACGGGCCGGTCGCGGGCGCGAAGCTGCACGAGCCGTCGGCGGCGTTGCAGAGGTCGGTGGTGCAGACATTGCCGTCGCTGCACTGGCTGGCCGTCACGCCCGAGCACGTCATCCCGACGCATGCGTCCTTGCTTGTGCACGCGTCGCCGTCGTTGCACACGGTGGCGCTGGCAACGGCCGTGTGGCCGCACACGCCGGTCGTCGGGTCGCACGCGTCCGCGCTGCACGGGTTGCCGTCGTCGCAGGAGACCGCCGAGCCGCTGCAGAGCGCGCCAACGCAGCTGTCGCCCACCGTGCACGGGTTGCCGTCGTCGCAGCTGCCCTGCTTGGCGTACCAGCTGCAGGTGCCGTCGGCCGGCGCGCACACGTCGATGGTGCAGGAGTTGCCGTCCTCGCAGGTCGAGAGCGAGCCGCCCTGGCAGACGCCCGACGCGCACTTCTCGAGAACCGTGCACGCGTTGCCGTCGTCGCACGCCGCGCTGTTGGCCAGGTGCTGGCAGCCGGTCGCCGGGACGCAGCTGTCGTCGGTGCACACGTTGCCGTCGTCGCAGTTGGTGGCGGGGCCAAAGAGCGTGCCGGGCAGGCATTTGCCGTTGGTGCAGACGTCGTGGCCGGTGCACAAGTCGCCGTCTTCGCACGCGCCACTGGCGGGCAGCCAGTAGCAGCCCTTGACCTGCGGGTCGCAGAGGTCGTCAGTGCAGACATTGCCGTCGCTGCAGTCGGTCTTGGTGCCGGGCGCGCACTTGCCGGCGGAGCACGTTCCCGCGCCGGCGCACGCGGTGGCACTGGCGCAGGTGGCGCCGTCCGGGACGGGCGAAAAGACGCAGCCCAAAGGCGCCACGCACGTGCCGGTGGTGCACGGATTGCCGTCGTCGCAGCCCTTGACGCCGGTGGTCACGCAGGCCCCGGCTTGGCACTGCGCCAGCTCGCACACGTCGCCGACCGCGCACGCCTGGGCGTTGTTCACGTGGCTGCAACCGGTCAGCGCGCCGCACGCGTCGTCCGTGCAGGGGTTGTTGTCGTCGCAGCCTGTCGCCGCGCCGGGGATGCAGACGCCGCCCGCGCAGGCGTCGTTCAGCGTGCACGCGCTGCCGTCGCTGCAGGTGGCGTCGTTGGCGAGGTGGACACAGCCGCCGGTCGTGCCGTCGCAGGAATCCGCGGTGCATGGCGAGCCGTCGTCGCAGCTCTTGGACGCGCCGGGTAGGCAGGCGCCGCCCGCGCAGAGATCGCCCGACGTGCAGGCATTGCCGTCGTCGCACGGCGTCGTCGTCATCAGGAATTGGCACAGGCCGGTCTGCGGGTCGCAGAGGTCGTTGGTGCACGGATTGCCGTCCGCGCACACGATGGGCGTGCCGGCGTGGCAGGTGCCGCCGTTGCATTGCGCGCCGGTCTGACAGAGATCGAACAGCGTGCAACTCGCCGCGTTGAACGCCTGTTGGCAGCCGAGCGCCGGATCGCACGCGTTGTCCGTGCAGACGTTGCCGTCCTCGCAGCTCATCACCTGGCCGGGGACGCAGCTGCCGCTCTTGCAGATGTCGCCCAGCGTGCACACGTCGCCGTCGTCGCAGGGGCCGCTGCCGGGCGTGTGGGCGCAACCGCCGCCGGCGCAGGTGTCGGCTGTGCACGGGTCGCCGTCGTTGCAGTCGAGCAGCACGCCCTGGGCGCATTCGCCGGCCAGGCAGAGGTCCGCATGCGTACAAGGGTCGCCGTCCTCGCAGGGGCTGCCATCGCTCGCCATGCCGAGCTTGCAGGCACCTGCCACACACTTGGCCGTCGCGCACGCTGCAAGTCCAGCCGCCGGAACACAATCCCCGTCAGCGGCGCAGGGCGGCGGACCGCTGTCCACGGTCGCGGCATCCGGCGCATCCACAGCGTCCGGAGTGTCCTCCGCATCCGCCGCGTCGGCGGCGTCCACGGCGCTGGCAGCGTCGGCGGCATCGGCGGCCGTCGCGGCATCGGGCAGAACGTCGGCAGCGGCGTCGACACCCGTGGCATCGGCTGCGGCGTCGGCGGCATCCAGATCGGGCGCTGCATCCGCGTCGGCGGCGGCATCCGGGGCAGTATCGCGGGCGTCCGCCACGTCACCGGAATCCGCGCTGTCGGCGTCCGTGCCCTGCGCGAGTGCGTCCACGTCAACGGTCGCCGTGTCCACTTCAACCGAGTTGCCATCAGACGGATCGGGTGGTGCGTCCAGTTGATCGCCGCATGCGCCCGCGAGCAACGCCAAGGCGAGCCACGCACCGACGCGCGCAAACTGCCCGTCGGCCGCCCACCGTGGCGCTCCCTGCTTTTCGCTGCCCAGACTCGGCATCCGTGTTCCTGCGGTGGACTGGCCGCGCGCGCAACAATCCCATAGCATGGCAGCTTTCGCCCGTTGGCGAGCCTCGTCAAGTGGCCGCGCGGCTGGCGACGGACGGTTTACACCTCCACATCCTTTTGTCCCGGTGTTTCAGGCCGTTACAACGGCATCGCGCTTCGTGACATTGTGTGAACAAGGCCAGAATGGACGCGCCAACGCCGCAAATTCCCAACTACATCACGCCCGAAGGCCACCAGCGCCTGTGGCAGGAGCACAGCCACCTGGTCCGGCGCGAGCGACCGCGCGTCGTGCAGGAAGTCGCAGAAGCGGCGGCGCAAGGCGATCGTTCGGAGAACGCGGAGTACATTTACGGCAAAAAGCGCCTGCGCGAAATTGACCGTCGCGTGCGCTTTCTGGAGCAGCGGCTGGACGCGGCGCAAGTCGTCGATCCGCGGCAACAGACGCGGCGCGACCGGGTCTTTTTCGCCGCGACGGTGCAGGTCGAGGACGAGACCGGCGAGCGCAAGACGTGGATGCTGGTCGGCGAGGACGAGACGGATGCGGAGCTGGGCAAAATCAGCCACCGCTCGCCGATTGGTCAGGCGCTGCTGGGCAAAGGCCTCGACGACGAAATCAAGGTGCGAACCCCTGGCGGCGAGCGGGTTTACGTGATTGTCGACATCCGATATGCCTAGGCATGCACGAACGGCGCCGGCGTTTTCGGGCCATGCTGGACAAAATGGCCCACGCCAATGCGCATGTCCCGCAACGTGCAGATCCGCCGAAATACGTCCAATTCGTGGGCCAGACCTTCGTCCAGCGAGTGTGCGGCGCCCCATGAAATCGCCTCGCACAGCAGCGTATCCACGGCTCTGGACCGGTGGCCGATGTCCACTTCCGGCAGCGGCTCCTGCTCGTCAGTAATGGACGCGCTGTCGATTTGTGTCCACGCGATATCGCCCGCCGCCAGCGCCGCCACGCGGTTGACCGCCACTTCCAGCAGCTCCGCCGGACCCGCCAGCTCCGCCACCAGCCCGGTCGCCAGCGCCTCGTCCGAGCTCAAGCTGCCACCCGTCCGCAGCAGCACCTGCGCCCGCGCCAGGCCGATCAGCCGCGGCAGCCGCTGCGTGCCGCCCGCTGCCGGAATGATGCCCAGATTCACTTCCGGCAGGCCGCACAGCACTTTTTGCTTCGCCACGGCCACGCGCTGGTGGCACGCCATCGCCAGCTCCAGACCGCCGCCAAACGCCAGGCCGTTCATCGCCGCGACAATCGGCTTGGGGCTCAGCGCGATCACGCGCTCCACGTCCTGCGCCAGCTTGGCGATCGCGTAGCCGTCGTCCGGCGTCTGAATCTGGTGCAGCGCGTGGATGTCCGCTCCCGAGACAAACGCCTTGGCGCCATAACCGGAAATCACCGCGCCAATCACGCGCGGGTCGCCCAGCACGCCCGCGACCGCCTCGGCAATTTTCTCGTACGTCAGGTGGTTCAGCGCGTTCAGCACCTTGGGCCGCCGCACGCGGATCAGCCGCACGATGCCGTCTGGCGTCTGGCGGTCCTGGAGCACGAGCGGCGACGGCTCAAACGGCAGCCCGGCGATGACCTGCAGCCGCAGCGAACGCGGCACCGCCATCGCATCGTGCGTCAGGGCGTATTGCTCCACCAGCGCGAGCGCGTGCTCGATGCCCAGTTCATTGGCCAGCCGGCATGGCCCGGTCAGATCCAGCGCGGTCTCCAGGCACAGCTCGAAATCACCCAACGCAATGATGCCGGTGTCGAGAATCCCGAACGTGATGCCCAGGTAGGCGCCGCGCAGGGCTTCGACAATTTTCAGGTTCTGCGCGTGACCCAAGGTCACGACCTCGCCGCGGCCCGCGGTCTGCCACTTTCCAGCCGCGCCCTGCTCCGCCAGCAGATTATTCAGCAATTTTGGCGACTTGAACCACGGCGACGACCACTCGCGCGTCGCATAGCGCGTGTGCATCGTGTCCAGCCCGTGCTGGGTGATCGGATTGCCGCCGGTCAGGTTCATCGCCGTGAACGGCCCGACGGTCATGCCCAGCGCCTCGCGCGCCGCCCAATCGACCTCTTTCACCGTGCCGAGACCCTCCTCAACACATAGGCACGCGGCTTGGAAAATACCTTCGAAAATCGGGTCCGCGGCGTAGCCATAGCGCGATTTGACGGCGATCGGCAGCTTGCCAATCACTTCATAAAACAGCATCAGCCACGCGGCAATTTCCGGCGCCGTGTCCTCGCCCGAGACGATTTCCACCACCAAATTGCGCTCCGCCGGAAAGAAATAGTGCGCGACCGCCGCGCGGGTCTTGTCCGCCAGCGTCGCGAAGATCCGCTCCGGCTCCAGGTGCGAGCTGTTGGACAGCAAAATCGCATGGGGCGCCACGAGCTTTTCGACCTGCGCGAAAATTCGCCCCTTGAGCGCCTCGTCCTCGGTCGCCGCTTCCACCACCAGCTCCGCGCCGGCGATCGCGCTGTAATCGCTGGTAAAAGTCAGCGCCGCCTTCATCGCCTCGACCTGCGCCGGCTTGAACGCGCCCGTTTCCGCGCCCTTGTCGAGCTTTTTCCACGTCCGCGCCTTGCCCGCGGCGAGCGCGGCCTCGCTGACGTCGACGACCGTCACCCGCACGCCTTCCAGCACTTTGGCAAAATGCAGGGCGATATCCGGGCCGATCTGGCCAGAACCGATGACGGCGACGTGGGAAATCGTGCGATGGGCAAAAGTAACGGGCATGACAATCCTCTGGGTGGGCAGGCGGTCCGGTCGGCATGCTAGGTTGGCAAGGTTGGTACCGCAAGCTGCGGTGTCACAGAAGCGTCGCGCCGCTGTTTCACCGCACGCGGCGTCAGGCTATGCTGTGTGGCGATGAGCGAGCTGCCGGAACAATTTGGACGCTACCAGCTGCAGCAGCGGCTCGGTCGCGGCGGCATGGCAGAGGTCTTTCGCGCAACTGTGGATGGCCCCGGCGGTTTCTCGCGCGCGGTCGCGATCAAACGCATCCTGCCGCAATACAGCCAGGACGAGTGGTTCATGCGGATGATCGCCGACGAGGCGCGCATCGTCAGCCGTCTGGCGCACCCAAATATCGTGCAAATTCTGGAGACTGGCGAGGTCGACGGCACGTGGTACATCGCGTTTGAGCTGGTGGACGGGACGGACCTGTTCCAGCTGCTGCAGCGGATCTACGCGCGCGGCCAGGCGCTGCCGCCGGCGTTCGCGTGCTACATCGTGGCCGAGATCGCGGCGGCGCTGGACCACGCGCATAGCCGGCGCGATGAGCAAGGCCAGCCGCTGGGCATCGTGCACCGCGACGTGAGCCCGCAAAACGTGCTGCTGTCCTGGCTGGGCGAGGTCAAGCTGGGCGATTTTGGCATCGCGCGGGCGACGCAACGCACCAGCGACACGCAAGCTGGGACGATCAAAGGCAAAGTCTACTACATGAGCCCGGAGCAGGCGCGCGGCGAAACGGTCGACCACCGCAGCGACCTGTTCAGCGCCGGCATCCTGCTCTACGAGACGCTGTGCACGCAGCCGCTGTACGACGACGACGACGCGCTGCACCTGCTGGAGACCGTCGCGGCGGGGCGCTGGAAATGGCCGAGCGACGCTGAATTGAAGATTCCCGCAGCGTTGCGCCAGGTCGTGACGACCGCGCTGACCGCGGATGTGAACCTGCGCTACCCGTCCGGTCGGGCGATGCGCGAGGCGCTGCTGGCGGCGATGGAAGCGTCCGGGATGCGCGCGGACCGCGACGCGTTTGGCGCCTGGTTGCGGGCGCAAAACGCCGTGCCGGACGACCGCCCGCCGGAGACCGAGCCGAGGTCGGGCGAGCGACGCTGGAATTCCTCGCACCGCGTGCAGGCGGCCGTGAACAAGGTGTCGCTGGCGGAGCAGGTCGAGATGACCCGGCCGCACCTGACGCCGCCTTTGCGCGCGCTGGACCCGGCGCCGTCGGCGCACCCGCGGCCGCCGCCGCTGCTGCTGCAGCCCAAGCCGGTGCCGGCGAAGCCCGCGGTGGCCCAGCCGTTGGCGACCGCACACCTGCCGCCGATCGCCCACCCGCCGCCGCCGCCGGACTGGCACATGCCGCAGCGGATCGAGCCCGCGCTGCCGGCCCCGATTCCGCTGACGGATCGCGGCGCGGAACCAGCGAGCGTCGGCCTACTGGCGGCGACTTCGCTGGTCTGGCTGCTGGCGATCGTGCTGGGTACGCTGGCAGCGCTGATGGCGCGCGAATAGCCGGCTTCAGTCAAGCCGCTGCGGGTGCGTGTAGACGTTCGCGCGTTCCGGCCGCACGAAGCCGAGCACGGTAATCCCCGCTTTTTCAGCCACTTCCACTGCCAGCGACGACGGCGCGCCCACCGCGACGATGACCGGCAGGCCCGCCAGCGCGGCTTTTTGCACAAGCTCGAACGCGACGCGGCCGCTCAACACCAGCACGTGGTCGTGCAGCGGCAGCCGGCCGGCGAGGAACGCCGCGCCCAACAGCTTGTCCACGGCGTTGTGGCGACCGACATCCTCGCGCACGTCCAGCAGCGTGCCGTCGGCCGCGAACAGCCCCGCGGCGTGCAGCGCGCCCGTCGCCGCGAACCCGGTCTGGCGCAGCCGCAGCACATCCGGCAGCGTCTGAAGCAGCGACAGCGGGACGCGCAAATCCGCAGACGCGACCTGGGAAATCACGTCGGTCACGTCCAGCTCCGCTTTGCCACACGCGCCGCACGCCGCGCTCGCGATCCGCACGCGCGCATGGGCCTCGACCGGCGGCGGCGCGCCCGGGCCCAGCTGCAGCGTCACGGCGTCGGGAGTCGCGTCGGCGCGGAGCACATCGCCGGGCAGCCGCAGCGCACCCTCGGAAAACGCAAGCCCTACGGCGAGTTCCACGTCATCGCCCGGCGTCCGCAACGTCACGCCCAGGTTGCGGGTCAGCGCGCCCTGCGCCACGCCGACCTGCAGCGGCGCCTCGATGGCCAGCGCGTCCAGCGTCCGCGTCGTCACCGCCCCGCGCACCTGCGTGACCGCGCGCGTGCAGACCGCCAGCCGCTCCCGCTGCACCTGCCGCAGCGCATCCTGGGTGTCGATGCGCCGCAACTGTGACCACTCCGCCGGCAGCGCCACCGGCTGGGCGCCCACGTCATCCAGCAGCTGCCACAGCGCATCGCGGCCGTCTGCCAGCGCGTGTTCCACTTGCGGCAGCGCATCGGTGTGCCACAAGCTGGGCAAGGGCTGCCAGTGCGCGTCGCGCCACGCCACCGCGCGCCTCCCCGCCTGCGCGTGCGCCGCGAGCGCGTCGAGCCACGACGGCTGCACGCCGAGCACATCGCACGGCGCCAGCCACAGCCAGCCTTGCCCGCGGTGCCGCAGCGCCGTCAACAAGCCGTGCGCCGGCCCCCGCAGCGGCTGCGCATCCACGACAACCGGCAGCTCCAGCCCGGCGAGCCGATCCGGCCGGTCCACCACCGCGATCGCCGGCCCTGCGAGCGCGTGAAATGGCCCGAGCGCGTGCAGGATCAGCGGCTTGCCATCGAGCAGCGCCAGCGCCTTGTCCGAGCCGAAACGCGCGCTTTCGCCACCCGCCAGGAGGTAAACCGGCCAAGTTTCAAGCTGTTGCGTGTCAGCCGCTGCGGTCATGCCAAGCTCCGTCGCGTCTTTGCCGCGCGGTGTGGTACACATCACACATGATTCCATGGTTTGACGCCAGCCACCTCCGGATCGCCGGGCACGATCTGCCGACCCAGGGCCCGCTCGCGGTTGCCGGAATCGCGGTGGGGCAAATCACTTTTGGCCGCTGGCTGCAGCGGCATTTGGGCCTGACGCCGCTGCAGACGGACCTGTTCGGTTTTGCCGCCGTCGCCGCTGGCGTCGTCGTCGGGCACATCGCGGCGGTGCTGTTGACCGGTGCTCCGGAGCCGCTGTGGCAGCTCGCCGCGCCGCAATCGTCGCTGGGCGCGCTGCTGGGCGGCGGCATCGTCGGCGCCCTCGCAATCCGGCGGTGGAAGCTGCAACCGCTGGTCGTGCTCGATGCCGCCGCCTGGGCGTTCCTGCACGGCTGGCCGCTGGTCCGGCTGGGCTGCGTGTTTGCCCACGATCACCCGGGGCGGCGCTCCAGCTGGCCGATCGCCGTCGCGTTTCCCGAAGGCGGTCGTCTGGATATCGGTTTGCTGGAGTGGCTTTTTTGCCTCGCGCTGCTTGTGCTTGCCCGCGCGCTGATGCGCCGATCGCCGCCGCCCGGACGCTTGGCAGCGTGGGCGACGCTGCTGTTTTCAGCCGGGCGGCTGGGCTTGGAGCTGCTGCGGGTCGACACGCTGGCACAGCTGCGGCAACCACCTGCTATTTCTGCGCTTTTCGCCTGCCTGTGCGGTCTCGTGCTCGGCGCGATTTTGTGGCAGCGCTCGCGGCCGATGCCGGATGTTGCGCGGTAGCGCTGGCGTGTGCGCCGTGGTAGACTCGGAAGGTTGTGGCACGTGCCATCGGTGGTCACGCGCGACCCGCAAGTGGCTCCGGCGGATTTTGACGGGACGAACAAGACGGTAGGCATGAGCAAGAACGCGCAACCGCTCCTTTTGAAACGCAGCTCCACCCCAATGCGGTTGGTCGCGGCGGGCTTATTGGCGCTGCTGGCGTCGGGCTGCAACGATTATCCGGTCCACAGCCTGCTGGACAGCTTTGGCGCCCGCGTCACGAGCAACCTGTCGCACAACACCCCGGTCAAGCTGGACTTTTTGTGGGTCATCGATCACTCGACCTCCATGTGCAAGCAGCAGCGCATCTTGGCGCAGGGTTTTGACACGTTCATCGCCAACCTGCAGGCGCTGGGTCAGGTCGACGCGCAAATGGCGGTCGTGACCGTGCAGCAGATGGCGGATTATCCGTCGGCGACCGGCGTGACGGTCAAAACAGTCGGTAAATTCAACAACATCGCCGCGCAGAACTTTCCGCCGAACTGCATCGAGCACTACCGCGCGCCGTGCTACATCGACGGCCCGGTGGACCCGACGGCGCCGAGCGATCAGTGCCGCGACGGCTTCAACTTCCAGTTCACGCAGGGCAAGAACTACCAGCTGCCCGCGTCGTCGCTGCTGAACGTGGTGATGCCGCCCGACCCGGCGACCGACGCCAACGGCAAGCCGCAGCACGGCGGTCCGGGCTATGGCGACGCGTACAAGCACTACCAGCCGAACCTGCCGGTCAAGGACAATGCGCCGACCAACGAGTGGCGCTGCCAGCATCCCGACGCGCTGTCGCTGGTGACAAACGACAACGGCTCGGTGAATTCCTACTGCCAGCGGCACTGCACGACCGACGCGGAATGCCAAGGTTTGTTCAATGATCCCGCGGCGATTTGCTACACGCCCGGCGGCAAGAACGGCGACCCGACGACGTCCGGCTGCATGTTCCCGCCCAACACCAAAGATTGCCCGAACCCGGACGACGCGAGCGGCCCGGCGTGCCAGACCGACGACACGTGCCCGGCGCTCAGCCACTGCGTGGACCACAGCGTCAAGCTCGACGGCAGCCTGAAGACGTGCACCAACTACCTGCCGTCCGTGTTGCACAACGACCAGCTGAACATGTTCCACTGCATCGCGACCGTGGGCGCGGCGTCCTCGCAGCAGTCCGGTTTTGAAGGCGGGCTGCGGTCCGCGTGGATGGCGCTGGATCCGGCGGGCCCGAACTGCCCGGGCGGGCTGTACACGCTGGATGACAACGGCGTGCCGCAGGTGGACGGCGCCGGCAAGCCGGTGCTGAATCCGAATTGCCAATATGCTCAGCTGGTTCGCGATGACGCCTACCTCGTCGTCGTGGTCGTCTCGGACGACGATGACTGCTCGGTGCAGCTGAACCTCTCGCTGGCCAACGGCAGTCCGGAAGAGAAGGCGGCGCTCAAGTCACTTTTGCCGACCGAAGACTGGGCGATCTGCCAACGGCTGGGCGACGCGGTGGGTGGCAATGCGCGGCTCAACGAAGGCAACTGCCTGTATGTCAAGTCGAAACAGCCGGACCCAACCCAGTATCTGTGCCCGTCGGATTGCGTTGCGGGCGCCGCGAACTACGACACGTGCATGGCCGCGGCCGCGGTGAACGTGCAGAAGAACCGCGCTGTGGACGCGCGTTTCGCGCCGGTCTCGGACTTCGTGAACCGATTCAAGTCGCTGAAGTCGGATCCGGCTCACGTGATTTTCGCAGCGATTTCAGGTGATTCCGACGCGCAGATCTACCAGGACGGCAAGCCGCAGTTTGACGCAAACGGCGCTCCGGTTCCCGACGAGGCGCAAAAGATCGTCGACGCCGCGATCTATATGAAGTCGCTGCGCCGCAACATCGCGTCCAACCAGTCGCCGTATGTCTGCGCGGGCGCCAAGGGAGAGTCCGGCTACGGCTCGCGCTACATCGAAATGGCCAATGCTTTTCGGGAGAACGGCATCTTCGCCAACATCTGCTCGGGCGCGGACTTCAGCGCGCCGCTCAACGGCATCGCGTCGACGATCCTGAAGCGTGTCGTGAAGATTTGCCTGCCGTACCCGCCGGATCGCGACGCGAGCAACCAGCCGATTTTGCAGGTGAATCGCACACGCACGGACGCCACGGGCACGCCGACGACGACCACACTGACGTACACGGCGGACACGACGTCACACGTGGTCGATCAGTTCTACCTGCAGGCGTCGCCGGACTGCCGTTCGAGCGCAACCGCGGTCGCCGGCGAGTCACAACCCTGTGCAACAATTCGTGATTGCGCCCCAGGCCTGGCGTGCATCAAGAACGTCGACACCGACGCAACCGGCCAGTGCCTGTTGTACAGCGAAGCGATCTATTTTACGGAAGTGCCCCAGCAGGGCGACGCGCTTGAGATCAACTACGGTGCGAACCTGGGCTTTACCGCCGCAGCGACCACCCCGAACTAGCCGCGCGTCCCCGCACGCCGGTCGGTAGGCAGTCATGGCAAACGACGGCTGTTTTGGCGTTTTTCGTTCCCGTTATGGCGCGTTTCGCGTCGCCGCGCTCACCGCGATTCTGGCGTCAGCTGCGGGCCTGAACGGCTGCAGCAACGCGGACGTGCCGGTCGTGAACTATGACAACCCGTACGCGGACAGCTATGACGACATCCAGCTGGGCGGTGACGCCACCGCAGTCGCCGACACCGACGTGGCGATCGACACCGAGCTGCCGCTGAGCTGCGGCAACGGCATCTGCGAGAGCGCCAGCGGCGAGAGCTGTTCGACCTGCCCCGCCGACTGCGGCCCGTGCCAGGGCTGCGGCGACGGCGTCTGCGACAAAGCCAATGGCGAGACCTGCGCCATCTGCCCGGCCGACTGCGGCAAGTGCCCGGCCAACGACGGCTGCAGCGTGACCCAGGGCGGCGGCTGCGGCGGCTGCGGCTGCGAGCAGGCCGTGTGCTTTGTCAACCCGGCGTGCTGCTCGGCGGCGTGGACCAGCGACTGCGTGAACCTGTGCGCCAAGAACGGCGGCAAGTGCGCGCTGTGCGGCAACGGCATCTGCGACCCCACCGAGACGTGCACCAGCTGCCCGGGCGACTGCGGCAAGTGCGGCGCGGTCTGCGGCGACGGCAAGTGCGACGGCACCGCCGGCGAGACCTGCAAGACGTGCAGCCAGGACTGCGGCGCGTGCGCGGTGTGCGGCGACGGCTCGTGCACGCCCGCGACCGGCGAATCGTGCTCCACGTGCCCCAACGACTGCGGCGTGTGCCAGGGCTGCGGCGACGGCAAGTGCGACATCGTCGGCGGCGAGAGCTGCACCACCTGCCCGGCGGACTGCGGCAAATGCCAGGCCACCTGCGGCGACGGCAAGTGCGACGCCAGCGGCGGGGAGAACTGCACGACCTGCCCCGCGGACTGCGACACCTGCGCCAAGTGTGGCGACGGCAAGTGCGACACAAATATCGCTGAGAGCTGCAAAATCTGCCCGCAGGACTGCGGCGCGTGCCAAGTGTGCGGCGACGGCGCGTGCAACCCGCAAATCGGCGAAGCGTGCGGCAGCTGCCCGCAGGACTGCGGCAAGTGCGCGCCCGTGTGCGGCGACGGCACGTGCGACTCGGCCAGCGGCGAGACGTGCAGCGGCTGCCCGGAAGACTGCGGCAAGTGCCAAGCCGTGTGCGGCGACGGCAAATGCGACGCGGTCGGCGGCGAGACCTGCACAAGCTGCCCGGGCGACTGCGGCAAATGCCCGCCCGCGTGCGGCGACGGGACCTGCGACCCCGGCGAGACGTGCTCGACCTGCAAGCCGGACTGCGGCCCCTGCCCGGTCGCGTGCGGCGACGGCAAGTGCGACCCGGCCAGCGAGACCTGCAAGAACTGCGCGAAAGACTGCGGCGCGTGCAGCGACGGCTGCTCGGTCAAGGCCACGCCCGGCTGCGACAGCTGCGGCTGCCAAGCCACCGTCTGCGCCGCCGACCCGTTCTGCTGCGCGACGTCCTGGGACACAACTTGCGTGGGCGAGTGCACCACCGCCGGCAGTTGCGCAACCGTGTGCGGCGACAACGTCTGCAAAGGCGCCGAAACGTGCAGCACCTGCGCCAAGGACTGCGGCACCTGCCCGGAGACCTGCGGCAACGGCGTCTGCGGCGGCACCGAGACCTGCACCAGCTGCGCCGCCGACTGCGGCCCCTGCGCGCCCACCTGCGGCGACAAGACCTGCCAGCCCGCGAGCGGCGAGACCTGCGCGAACTGCCCGTTTGACTGCGGCCAGTGCCCGGTGTTCTGCGGCGACGGCACCTGCAACGCCAACGAGACCTGCACCAACTGCGCCTCCGACTGCGGCGCCTGCCCCGCCAAGTGTGGCAACGGCAACTGCGAGACCGGCGAGTCGTGCAGCAACTGCCCGGCGGACTGCGGCGTCTGCCCCGTCCCGTGCGGCGACGGCAAGTGCGACCCCGCCAGCGAAACGTGCAGCTCCTGCCCCGCCGACTGCGGCCAGTGCGCTGCGGTCTGCGGCGACGGCAAGTGCGACCCCGCCAGCGAAAACTGCAGCAGCTGCCCCAAGGACTGCGGGACCTGCCCGGCCAAGTGCGGTGACGCCAAGTGCGACCCGGCGAGCGAGACGTGCACCAGCTGTCCGACGGATTGCGGCCCCTGCCCCGTGGCGTGCGGCGACGGCAAGTGTGACTCCGCGACCGAAACGTGCACCAACTGCCCGGCCGACTGCGGCCCGTGCACGCCGGTCTGCGGCGACGGCATCTGCGCGCCCGGCAACGGCGAGACGTGCAACAACTGCGTCGCCGACTGCGGCAAGTGCCCGGCCAATGACGGCTGCACGCCCACACCCAACGCGGCCGGCTGCGGCGGCTGCGGCTGCGAGAAATGCGTGTGCGACCAGGACGCGTTCTGCTGCCAGAGCGCGTGGGACGCCAGCTGCGTCGCCAAGTGCCAGTCCGCGACCTGCGGCGGCTGCGGCACCACGTGCACGCCCCAGTGCACCACAGCCGCCGGCACCCTCAAGCAGTGCGGCGCGGACAACTGCGGCGGCTCCTGCGGCACCTGCCCCGCCGGCACGGTCTGCGACAGCACCGGCGCGTGCGGCGCCATTCCCGCCAGCTGCGGCGACGGCATCTGCTCGCCCGGCAAGGAGACGTGCTCGAACTGCCCCGGCGACTGCGGCGCGTGCCCGCCGGTGTGCGGCAACGGCGCGTGCGACGTGGGCGAATCGTGCAGCACGTGCACCGCCGACTGCGGCTTGTGCCCGGTCAAGTGCGGCAATGGCACCTGCGACGCCGGCGAGACGTGCGGCACCTGCTCGCAGGACTGCTGCCCGATCCCGTCGTGCGGCGACTTCTCCTGCCAACCCGGCGCGGGCGAGACGTGCGCCGGCTGCCCGCAGGACTGCGGCCTGTGCCCGTGCATCCCGACCTGCGCCGGCAAGGTGTGCGGTCCCGACGGCTGCGGCGGCTCATGCGGTGCGTGTACCGGCAGCCAAATCTACTGCGGCTCAAACGGCCAGTGCGCGTGCGCGTCCAACTGCAAGGGCAAGACCTGCGGCGACGACGGCTGCGGCGGCTCCTGCGGCACGTGCGGCCCCGGCACCACGTGCGAAGCGCAGACGCAAGCGTGCGTGGCCGCGTGCGTGCCCGCGTGCGGCGGCAAGCCGTGTGGCGACGACGGCTGCGGCGGCTCCTGCGGCGCGTGCGGCAGCGGCCAGGTCTGCGTGCTGAGCGAGTGCGTGACGCCGTCGGCCTGCTTTAGCGACGCCGACTGCAACGACAACGACCCGTGCACCGTGGACTCCTGCACCGCCAGCGGCTGCATCCACGCGCCATCCAGCGCACCCGCCTGCTGCGTGGACAGCGACAAGGACGGCATCTGCGACAAGGTGGACAACTGCCCCAACGTCAGCAACCCGTCGCAGGCCGACGAGGACAAGGACGGCATCGGCGACGCGTGCGACCCGGACATCGACGGCGACGGCGTGTTGAACGGCGTGGACAACTGCCCGACCGTCTACAATCCGGACCAGCTGAACACCGACGGCGACCAGTACGGCGACGCGTGCGACGCCGACAGGACAATGACGGCTACCTCAATCCGAGCGACAACTGCCCGCTGATTGCCAACCCCGACCAGCTGGACACCGACAAGGACAAGTTTGGCGACGCCTGCGACAACTGCAAGGTCACGCCGAACGACCAAACGGACACCGACAAGGACGGCGTGGGCGACGCCTGCGACAACTGCCCGCTGGTCTACAACCCCGACCAGGCCAACCTGGACGGCGATGCGTACGGCGACGTGTGCGATTCCGACATCGACGGCGACGGCTATCCGAACGTGTCCGACTGCGCACCGTACGACCCCAACGCACCGCAAGCGCTGGACATTCCGTGCAACGGCATCGACGACAACTGCAACGGCTTGACCGACGAGGGCGGCGTCGCCGTGTGGCAGTTCGACGACGGCACCAGCGGTGGCTGGACATTTGACGCGCCGATGAACGGCGTCGGCTGGCAGGCGTGGAGCAAAGGCGAGTCCAAGACCAAGCCCGGCGCGCTCTGGTACGGCAACCCCGCCACCGGCAACTACGACGGCGGCGGCATCGCGACCCAGGGCAACGCCACGTCGCCGACGGTCACGCTGCCCAAGGGCGTGAAAGTCACGCTCAGCTACTGGTATTTGTTCGACATCGAGGGCGGCACGAGCTGGGACCTCATCGACCTGCAGATCGCCACGCAAGCTGGCGGCTTCAACAACTGGACGAACCTGGTCGCCAAGGGCGCCAACACGCTGATCGCCCAATGGGGCAACCAGCTTGTCGACTTGTCCAGCTACAACGGCCAGACCGTGCAATTCCGCTTTAGCTTCCAGAGCTTGGACAACCTGGCCAACACGACCGCGGGCGTCTTCATCGACCAGTTCGCCATCGGCTCCGGCCAGATCGCGAGCGCGGCGTGCCCGAAGGTGAACGTGCTGCCGTGGTCGGACAACTTCGACAGCTACACGAGCAGCTTGGCCGACGGCGAATGGAGCGCGCAGGTCCAGAGCGGCTTTGGCACGTCGAACTGGGCGCTGGGCAAGAACACGACCGGGCATGACGCGGAAGTCGTGACCAAGAGCCAGATCCCCAACTTCGCGACGGTGGGGACGCAGCTCATTTCGCCGACCATCAAGACCGGCACCGCGACCAGCGCAACGCTGACGTTTACGCTGACCTACAACGCGCAGGGCGGGCCCATCGGCGGCTTGCCGAGCAATTCCACGCTGTCCGTGCGCTATTCCGGCGACGGCACGACGTTCACGGAAGCACAGCTCATCAACATCCCCACGAGCCCGTACAGCGGTGCGCAAAAGGTGCAGATTCCGCTGCCGGCGTCGGGCAACGTGACGCTCGGCTTCCTGCTGACGTCGACAGCCGTGATCGCCCAGACCGCGACGTGGACGATTGACGATGTGGTCCTGCAGTAGCCGGTCAGCCTGATGCGCCTCGCCCTACCCATCCTCGTGCTCCTGGCGGCTTGCGCGCACGATCCGCAATTGCTGAAGTGGGACGCGGACTTCTACTACACCGAGAAGCTCTACATCGACGGCCAGCACGATCTCGCGGTGGCGCGCTACAAGGCGCTGCACCAAAACGCCAAGGATCCGCGGGACGGCGACGAGGCGGCGCTGATGGAGTGCGAGGTCTACGCCCGCGACCGCAAATTTGGCCAAAGCGCGACGTGCTACGAGGCGCTGGCGTCGGACGGCCAGGATCGCGGCGTGCGGATCCGCGCGCTGATGCACGCGAGCGAGCTGCGCTACTATGAGCTGAACCAGCAGGACGAGGCGATGCGCGCCTGGGTGGTCATCTGCCGCACCGCGCCGGACGAGGCGGCGAGCCAGCGCGCGCTGGACCATTTGTACATGCACGGCCAGTCGGACGGCGTGGCGCGGGAGTCGATGGAGCGGTTGTTCGAACAGCTTTTTGATCGCGATCCGCACGGCGAGCTGGCCGACAACTACCTGCTGCGCGGCGCGATGCTGCGCGAGGAGGAAGGCACGCTGGACGGCCAGAACCGCGCGATTGTCTTGCTGAATCGCCTCGAGACGGACTTTCCGGAAGCGCAGACGCTGCCCGACGCGTGGATGCTGCACACCAAGATCCTGCACGCGCAGCAGCGCTTCGCCGAGGAGGCTGTCATCCTGGAGCGCGTCATCGAAACCTATGAAACCAGCCATATTTTCGCAAGTTACGCGCTGGAGGCGCACAAGGACGCGGCGGCCCGGTTGGTCGAGCTGTACCGCGGGCCGCTGCACAACCTGGAACGCGCGGAGCTGCACGCGCGCCACCTGCCGGAGATGCTGCATCACCCGGTGAAAATGCTGGCGTATTTGTGGACGGTCGAGCAAATTCAAGAAGAGCGCGGCCATTGGGCGGACGCGCTGGCGACGTGCCGCGAGTTGATTCAGACCGCCGCCGAGACGCAGGCGGACATGGCCGAGAACGACGCGCGGATTTGCGACGAATCGGAGACGGCGGAGATGAAAGCGCGGTGCGAGGCCGATCTGGCGGCGCATCCGGCGGTCACGCCCCGCGAGGTGCCGATCGCCCAGACGCGGATCCCGCAATTGCAGGAGAAACTGGCGCATCCGCCGGAGGGAACGCCGTGACGCAGCCGAATTTCCGCGACACCGTGGCCCAGGCCATGCCGCCCATGCAGACGGGACCCGGACCGCGGGCGGCCAAGCAGCTGGGCGACGTGGTCCTGCGCGTGCGCGGGCTGAGCAAGCGGTTCGGCGACGCGCTGGTGCTCGACAGCGTTGATTTCGAGATGCGCGCGGGCGAGATCGTCGGCATCATCGGACCCGGCGGCGTCGGCAAATCGGTGTTCGTCAAGATCTGCTGCGGACTGATGGAGCCCGATGAAGGGCACATTGAGGTGCTCGGCCAGGACCTACGGGCGATTGACCACAAGGCGCGCCAGCGGCTGCGCGAGCGCGTCGGCCTTGTGTTCCAGAACTACGCGCTGTTTGACTTCATGACGGTCGGCGAAAACGTCGCATTTCCGATGGTGCAGCGCGGCACCGCCAAGCCCCACGAGATCGAGGCCAAGGTCCAGGAACGGCTGGCTGAGGTGGACCTGCCGAACGTGCGTCACCTGATGCCCAACGAGCTGTCCGGCGGCATGAAAAAGCGCGTCGGGCTGGCGCGCGCCAACATCAACGACCCGGAGCTCATCTTCTTTGACGATCCCACTGCGGGCCTGGATCCGGTGACTTCGTCGAAAATTTTCAACCTGATCCGCCGGACGCAGGCGCAGCGGAACTCGACGTGTCTGGTCATCAGCCACGACATCGACCGGATGCGGCCGGCGTGCGATCGCTACGTGCTCCTGCTGGACGGCCGCGTGCATTTCCGCGGGACCGAGTCCGACGCCATGCGCAGCCAGGATCCGATTGTGCAAGAGTTTTTCCGCAAAGGCGACGGCAGCAAATCGCGCGTGTGAACGTGTGGGGCGCATCCCCGACAAATTTCCGCCGCCCTCAAGCCGCCTTGACCAGCCCCACAAACCCCTTCGTACTTCTCCAGGCCGCGCGTAGCGCCAGCATCGCCGTCGCGCCGTCGCGTTCCCAGCGCATCCCC
>CAIYWC010000019.1 GCA_903929795.1 uncultured Myxococcales bacterium
CCCGATTCGGCATCCGTCCCGGCGGCAGCGTCGGTGCCCGATTCGGCATCCGTCCCGGCGGCAGCGTCGGTGCCCGATTCGGCATCCGTGCCCGATTCCGCATCCGTCCCCGGCGTGGCATCCGTGCCTGATTGGCCATCCTGCGCATCCGCGGCATCCGTGCCGCCCACCGTGTCCGCGCCGACCGCGTCCGTGTTCAGGGCGTCCAACGTCGCGATATCACTGGTGTCCTGGGCGTCCAGTCCAACCTGTGCGTCCGACTGCTCGTCTTGCTCGACGTCCGCGCCGGAATTCTGGGCCGCAGCGCCGCCGCAACTTGCCGCTATCAGCGCGACCAGCGAGACGAGCCCATGCCACTTGTTCGTTTGCGCTGCCATTTGCTGGGTGCGTGCCATGCCATTCCTCGCCAGATCGGTCCGTCTCGCCGGCCCCGGCCATGCGCGAGTGCGGGGCACTCCGTAGGCTTGCAGGCAGGCGACATGACCGTACAGACCGGCGGTTCGCCGATCGACAGACTTTGGTTGGGGCCAAGACGGTGCGGCAAACGACCCTGCGGGCCTTGCTGCACAGCCAGAGCCACCGTCCGACATTCCCCAACGTCGGATCCTCAGCAGATGCGTGCAGTCTGCACCGACTTGTCCTCATCGGTCAACCGTCCAACGCGCGCGTTTTCTCGCAGCCTGGCCTGCGACACGGGGCGCATTTTCTGTTCAGCGGCGAATGAGTGGAGCGCAACCTCGCGAGAAACCTGAAATGGCGGATCGTTAGGTTGGAATTGGAAAACCCATCGCGTTTGCCGATGGCCCCAGCCCGAAATCGCCGGGTGCTGGCAAAAAAACCAGAAGCGCGTATTTCTTCATATTCGCTGCCCGCTGCTGCCCGGCGCGCGGGCGGCGCTTGACGGCCGGTGGGGACCGGTCACACTTGCTGCATACGCGGGACGGCGAGCGCGGTGCAGGGCACGACCATGGGCGAGCAGGACACGAACAACCATGGCTATGCCGCAAGACGGGGCGAGCGGGATCGTCGGCAATGCGCTGTTGTTTCAGGGTTTTTTGTTCTCTGCGTGGCTGCGTGCGCGGGCAATCCGCTCGCGCTGCCGCTGGACCAGCGTTTTGACGGCCCGCCGACGCGACCGCCCGAGCAGACGCTCGCGACGGGCTGGAAGCATGTCACGGTCGGTGGGCCTGCTCTCTGGATGACAAGCGCCGGCGAAGGCAACGTCAGTTACGAGCAAAATGGCCTGGGTTTTGTCAGCGTCCAGACGCGCAACGGCGAGACGCGCTCGCCTGCGCCGCTCATCATCGACGTGGGCTTGCGCTCGTTTACCGACGCCGGCGCGCAGCTGGGTGAGGTGGTCGACGGCAAAGTGGCTGCCGGGCATTTTCCCGCGAAAATTCGCGAGGGTGCGTGCGCGCTGCAGGGCGAAAGCGGTCGCTGCTGGGCGTTGTTGGTGGAAATCCCGGGCACGCGCGCGCTCGTGGTCGCGGGCGTGAAGGACAGCGCGCCGGACGACGCAAAACTGGCGGTGATCAACGCGATCCGCGCCATTTCCGGCCCATGAGCTGGCGGGAGGGTACCATGGTGAAACTGCTGCAGCAAAATCTGGTTTTTCTTGGGCTTTTTGGCCTATGTGCGCAAGCGATGGCTGCGGATCCGCCGCCGCCAGCCAATCCAGCTGACGTGGCGGCAGTGCTCGTGAAACTGGCGGATGCCCGCAAGACCCATGACGTTGCGGCGCTGCGGCAAGCGCTCAAGCTGCCGCTTCGGATCGCCTGGCGGGACAACGACGGGCAGGGCGATTGCAGTGTCGCGCGCCACAAGTCGCTGAAGGATCCTGCAAAGGCGGCGGACGCGCTGGCCGTGACAGACCCGTTTCTGGCGGCGTTGAAACGCGACAAAGGCCAAACGCATCGGGGGGTTGCGGATTGTGCGAAGGATGACGCCGACAACATTGACTACGCCAAGGGCGAGCCGGCGATTGTGGTGAAAGGCCTGCAAGCCACCGTTACTTATGAACAATCCGCTTGCGAGGCGGGCGCCGGTCCGGTGACCTATTCACTGCGTCTGGCCGGCGGTGTGTGGCGGGTCACGGCCTACGACGACGGCTGCCATTATTGACGGGCTTTTGCGGTCAAGAAGCCAAATGCGCCGCCCGGATTGAGATAATCCTGCAGTTCCGACGCCTTGAACGCGTAGACGCTGTCCGGCGACGCCGCGAGAATCGCGTGTGGCAAGCCAAAATCATACGAGAAAACAACGAAATCTCCCGTGTAGCCGACCGACTGCAAGTCCGTCTGGTCAAACCGCTGATCGGCGACCATGGCGCGCATGTCGGCGTCCTTCCAAGCGTCGCTTTTCTCGATAGCTGCACGCATTTTGCCATTGATCAGCGCGACAAGCGCCGGGATTTTTTCCGCGCGAAACAGCGTGCGGCAATCGACCTCCTCGCCGGTGTGCAGGTCCAAGAGCAGGTGGTGCGCGTCGGCCGACGGGTACGCACCCATGGACTGCGACCGCAGCGTGATGTCCAGCAAGCCATGGGCATTGTGGTTGATTTTGTAGTCCGCGGCGACAAGCCCGTCCGTCGAGTCGGCGATTTCCGCCTTCAACGCCGCCAAATCCGCGTCCCCGGTCAGGTTCTTGACGCCCAGCTTTTCGTTCAATTTGTGCGCAACGGCGGGATTTTTCATGGCAAAAATTACGGGCAGCGTCAGGTGTACGATGGCCGCGCTCGCCGCGCCATTCTTTTTGTGGGCAAATGTCGCCGTGAAATCCTTGATTTTCACCGAATCGTCAAACGAATTTGCCGGTGGCGCGCCTGGCCGCACGCAGCGCGCGCGAAAGGCGTACCGCGTGGCGCCGACGTCATAGCTGGCCGACATCGTGCCATTCCGGCTCACGGCCCAGGCAAAATGGTCCGAGACGTCGCCCGACCAGAACCAGGCATTTTCGCTGGTTCTGGCCTCCTGCGCGAAGACGACCGGGTCAGCCGGGTGGAGCGCCGGGTCCACGTCGATCCCGGCGAGTTCGTCCCGGGTGGGTAAGCGCCAGCCGTCGCCCAAGCCTGCGCAGTGTAGCTTGGCGTTTTCCCAAGTGAATTTGTCCATGGGCGCGGCGCGTTGCCAGGTCAGCTTGGTTTGGCTGTCGTAAGCGGCATCATCCACCGCGACCCAGCGCGACGCCGGTGGCGGCGGAATCGCCCAGGCCAGCGACGTCACCAGGCACGCGGACAGGACGGCGAAACGGACGGTCATGGCGCTCCTCGAGGCCTGTGGGCCGCGGCCAGTCTCGGCCGCTGCCGCCGCGGGGTCAAGCCAAGGGCTGGCGTGTCGTCCGGCAAAGTCTGCAGCATTTTCAGGACGCTGGGTGTTCGCAGCTGCGCGCGGTGGCCGGCCGATTCCGCGCCCGGCGTTGGCCAATCCGCACACCCACGGCCACCAGCAGCAGCCCAAACGCCAGCGGATCGCCCGCGGCGCGCGCCGCCGTGCACCCGCTTTTCGCCGTCGGCGCAGCGGCCGCCGCTTCGGCGTCCGTGCCGGCGTCCGCCGCAGCCAGGACCTCCGCTGCCGCCGCATCGGGGGCGTCGGCGTCTGAAGTTGCCGCGTCGGCATCGGTCGCCGGAGCCGGGTCATAGGTCACAACTTCCAGCGTCCCGCGCGCTTGCGTCGCCGCGTGAAAGGCCGGTGCGCACGCGCTCGCCAGCGGATCGAAGAGCTGTTGGGCGGCCGCGATTGCGTCCGGCGCGTCATTTTGGGAGACGAGCAGGACAATGCCCAACTGCCATGATTTCGGGGCATTATCGGCATCCGGGGCGCGTGCGCCGTTCGCTTGAACCACGTCGTCGATCGTCAAGCTTCGGCGGGTCGCGTGGACCGTGAACGGCGTGCTGCTGTCAAACCACGGGAACGAACGCGCCGCGTAGGGCCCACCCCACAGCGGATCGCCGACTTTTGGCGGCGGAACTGCGTTTTCCAGCACGCCAAACGGCAGTACTTCCGCCGGTTTGGCGAGACCCATGAGGTACAAATCGAGCATCGAATAGCGCATGTTTTTCGGATCCGCGGCCGTGACTGTGAACGTGCCGTCGCCGTTGTCGGTCCAGACGTTGCCGCCGGCTGGCGAACCGCCCGCGTCCATCCAAAACGACCAGTGAAAGGAAAACCCAATGAGTTCAGCCGTCGTCGGCGTTTGCCCGGCGGGCAGCGGCGCGATCGGCACCTGGATCGCCGGGCCCCAGTTGTGCGAAAGCTCAAGCAGAAACAGGTAGTTGGCAAAACCGTCCAGCGGCGCATTCTGCAGCGACGCACGCGACGCCAGCGCCAACACATTGTTGTGAAACAGGATGCTGTGGAGCGGCGGAGTGCTCGACTTGAACACGCCCTGCGGCGGATACGCCGTCTGCAGGCCGATGCCGGTCACGTCATTGCTGAAGGGATCGAAGATCGTGCTCACGTCGGTGCCGCCGAGAGAAAACGTCGTCCAAACGCTGAGGATTTCCGGAATTGGCTCGCCCGTGGCTTTGTACAGCGCCAGCAATTTCTTGTGGATGGTGTTGAGATCAGACTGGGTCTTGAGCGCATGGTTCTCGATTGTCCCGTCGTCTTGCAGCGTCACGAAGACCCGCGGATCGGCCTGGGCGATTGCGCTCACCAGCAACAGGGAGAGAACCAGAATCGGGCGCATCGCGACCTCACGCAGGGGCGGATCCAGCCGCAACTGTAGTCCACCGCAACCGCCGGGAAAGTCCAGCATTTTCTGACACACGCCGCGCCACATGCGCCGTACGCAGCGGAGCGTTCGGCCGGCAGCGCGGTCAAGCGCGGCCAAAATCCTTGGCGAGACAAGCAGTTTGTCACGCGCCGGCCATCGGCATACAGTGCCCGCGCGGTTTATATCCACCGCCTGAGGTGCGTCATGGCCCTGTTTGTCGAAATCCCCTGGTTGGGTCCGCTCTGCCTCTTCGTCATCATCTACATCGCGTCGTGCATCAAGGTCGTCAACCAGTACGAGCGCGCCGTCATCTTCCGCCTCGGTAAGCTGCTGAGCGAGCCCAAAGGCCCGGGGCTCATCTTCATCTTGCGGCCGTTCGACCGCGCCGTCGTTGTTTCCATGCGCATTTCCGTGCTCGACGTGCCCAGCCAGGACGTCATCACGCGCGACAACGTCAGCCTCAAAGTGTCGGCAGTCGTCTATTCCAAGGTGATCGACGCGCGCCAAGCCGTTGTGGGCGTGGAGAATTACCGCTCCGCGACAAGCCAGATTGCCCAGACGACGCTGCGTTCCGTGCTCGGCGAGGTCACGCTGGACGAGCTGCTGGCGGCGCGCGAAAAGCTGAGCCAGCGCCTGCGGGAAATCATCGACATGGCGACCGAGCCGTGGGGCGTTGAAGTCTCGGCGGTGGAGCTGAAAAGCGTCGATTTGCCCGAGCAGATCCAGCGCGCGATGGGCCGGCAAGCGGAAGCCGAACGCGAGAAGCGCGCCAAGATCATCGCGGCGGAAGGCGAGCTGCTGGCGTCCAAGCAGCTGCTGGAGGCGGCGAACGTCATCTCGGCCAACCCGACGGCGATTCAGATGCGCTACCTGCAGACGCTGGCGGAGATCGCGGTGGAAAAGAACTCGACCATCCTGTTTCCGCTGCCGATCGAGCTGATGCGGGCGTTCGAGCGCGAAAAGTAGCCGCGCCGTCCGCGGTCACTGCCACGGCAGGTTGGCATACGCCGCCCAGGCGAGCTGCTGCATCCGCTCGGTCAGCCGCAGGTAGGGCTTGTCAGCCTCGGAAACCAGCCCGAAATTGCTGTCTTCGCCGTCGAAGCGGCCCTCCGCCGGCTGGTCGGTGTATAAAAACCAGTGCTGGCCGACAAAATACGGCCGCTGCATCACGTTGCGCGCGTACGCTTCCCACGCATCCGCGCGCTGGCCCTGCGTGTCCAGGACCGGGTAAATCGGCGGAAACGAGTTGGGCAGGCCGGAATCCGCGGCGCGATAGCCCCATTCCGTGATGAGGATCGGCCGGCCACCCGCGGCGTAGTGCGCAGCCAGGAAATCGTCGACCGGGACGTAATCCGGCTCCAGCCCCTGCAGCCACTCTGGAAGTCCTGGATTCAACTCGTAAAAATTGACGCTCATCACGTCCACGTACTTGCCTGCCGCTTGCAGCACGGCCTTGGGCGCGAGCTGGGCGATGAACCGCACGCCCAGGTTCATGTGATTGGGATCCGCGGCCCGCAGCGCTGCGTCGGTGACCTGAAAGAACTTCTCTGCGACCACGCCGGACCACGCCGACCGCGTCGCAATCGCGCCAGCGGTTTCCAGCGATACAAGCGTCGTTCCAGTCGCCACGCCAGGCCAATCCACTGCGTCGGTTTGGAAGTCCGCGCCCAGCGCAGCGACGGTTTGATACCGCGCCTGCAGGAACTTCATGAGCTGCTGCTTTCCCGGCGCGCTGGTCATCGGCAGCGCCATGTAGTCGTCAAAAACATAGTGAAAACCGCGAATTCCGTAACCCCAGTACACTTCATTGTCCAAGAAGTAGCCGACCAGAAATTTCTCGTCCTGCAGCTGCGTCGCCGTCGCGGTCACGACGTCCTTGGCGTGCTGGGCAAAATCCGCGGTGAAGTAGTCCGGCGCCGTGCCGACGTCCAGCAGCACGGTGAACGGCATCCGGTCCTTGAACAGCGGCCAGTCGCTCCAGCCGCCGACCGTGTTGATGCCCCAGCGTTGGCAGTTGGCAAACGCGGCGTCGCTCCAGGCGCGCTCGGTGCGGTACTTGGCGGTGACGGCGTCCTTGTAGTGCGCCACTCCGTCCTTGGTCGCCGTGCCGGAAAAGCTCAACACATTGATTCCAGTGGAGAAAAATGGGTGGCCGTCGGGTGTCACCAGCCACCAGCGCGTGTCGATTTGCGCGACGCGAAAGAAACCCGTCGCGGGCAGTTGCACCTTCAGCGAGCCAGCGTACGGGTCGCGGCCCGGATCGGGTCGGCTCTGGGCGGTCTCGCTCGCATCGGCGGCTGCGCTGACCGCGGCGGCGTCCCCAGCGTCCGCGGCAGCGCCGGCACCGTCCGCGGGCAGGGTCGGCTTGGCGCAAGACGCGAACGCGCAACAGGCGACAAGGCAGCTGGGGACAAAGCTGCGGCGGATGAACCGGCTCATCGTACGACCTCCCACGCGGCCACACACGCTGACCGAATTCCAACGTCAC
>CAIYWC010000020.1 GCA_903929795.1 uncultured Myxococcales bacterium
GAACTCCGCGCGCATCGCCTTCGACTCGATCCATCCACGCGCCTTCAAGGTATCGTCCTGCATATCGCCTCCGGGGACTCGCCCTGGAGGATTTTGTAGCAGAATTCATAAAGTGCGAGAATTGTGCGGGATCCGTAGCCTTGCGGGCGGGGAACCAGCCCAGACCGGTCCGTCCCGCGCCCAATCCTCCGTCCAGCGTTACGCCGCGGCCTTGCCCTCGCGGGCCACAAATGCGAGGACCAGCTTGCCGTCCGCCGCGGTCACATCGACCGTGCCGCCCTTTTGCAGCGACCCGAACAGCAGCTCGTCCGCCAGCGGCTTGCGGATCTCCTCGTGGATCAGCCGGGCCATCGGCCGCGCGCCAAACTTCGGGTCAAAGCCCTTCTCCGCCAAGTACTTTTTCGCCGAGTCGTCGACGTCCAGCACCACGCGTTTCTCGCTCAGCTGGCCTTCCAGCTCGGTCAGGAACTTGTCGACGATGCGGATCATCGTCGCTTCGTCCAAGCGGCCGAATTTCACCCGTGCATCCAAGCGGTTGCGGAATTCCGGGCTGAACATGGACTTGAATTCCTTGTCGTCGTCGCCCTCGCCTTGGCCGCCGCCGAAGCCCACGCGGCCTTTCTCCAGGTCCCGCGCGCCGACGTTGGAGGTCATGATCAGCACGACGTGGCGGAAGTCCGCGGATTTGCCGTTGTTATCCGTCAGCGTGCCGTGGTCCATCACCTGCAGCAACACGTTGAACACATCCGGATGCGCCTTTTCGATTTCGTCCAAAAGCAGCACCGCGTGTGGGTTCTTGGTGATGGCCTCGGTCAGCAGCCCGCCCTGGTCAAAGCCCACGTAGCCAGGCGGCGCGCCGATCAGCCGCGAGACCGTGTGGCGCTCCATGTACTCGCTCATGTCGAACCGCAAGAAGTGCAGCCCCAACACCTGCGCCAGCTGCTTGGCCAGCTCCGTCTTGCCCACGCCGGTCGGGCCGGTAAACAGGAACGAGCCCATCGGCTTTTTCGGATTGCCCAGCCCCGCGCGCGCCACCTTGATCGCCGTCGCAATCTGCGCCACCGCTTCGTTCTGGCCAAAAACCACGCCTTTGAGCTGCGTCTCCAGGTCCGCCAGCGCCGCGCGGTCGTCGTGGCCGACCTGTCGCTCCGGAATCGACGCCATCTTCGACAGCACGCGCTCGATGTCGCGCACGGTCACGCGCACACGCGTCGTGTCCTCGCCCAGGCCTTTTTGCCCGGAACGCAGCCGCACCGACGCGCCCGCCTCGTCCAGCAGATCAATCGCCTTGTCCGGCAGCCGCCGGTCCGCCAGGTACTTGCCCGCCAGCGTCGCCGCGGACGCCAGCGCCGCGTCCGTGTACGTCACTTTGTGGTGCGCCTCGTAGTGCTTGCGCAGGCCGCGCAGCACCGCGATCGTGTCCTCCACGGACAGCTCGCCCACGTCGATCTTCTGAAAGCGCCGGGCAAAAGCCTTGTCTTTCTGGATGTGTCCGCGCAGCTCGTCCCAGGTCGTCGAGCCGATGCACCGCAGCGCGCCTGACGCGAGCGCCGGCTTCAGGAGGTTGGACGCGTCCATCGACCCGCCCGTCGTCGCGCCCGCGCCGACAATCGTGTGCAGCTCATCGATAAACAGGATCGTGTCCTTTTGCTCCGCCAGCCCCGCCAGCACACCTTTCAAGCGCTTCTCGAAATCGCCGCGGTACTTGGAGCCCGCCAGCAGCGCGCCCACGTCCAGCGACCAAATCGTGGTATTCTTGAGCGGAAACGGCGCCTTGCCCTGGACGATCTGCAGCGCCAGCCCACCGACAATCGCCGTCTTGCCCGTGCCTGAATCGCCCACAAGCAGCGGGTTGTTCTTGCGCCGCCGCAGCAGCACTTGCGCCATGCGCTCCACTTCCATGTCGCGGCCGATCAGCGGGTCGATGCGGCCCGCGCGCGCCTCCTCGTTCAGGTTCACGCAATACGCCGACAGCCCGCCGTCCTTGGCCGATTTCTCGCCGTCCTCGCCCTCGCTCTCCTCGTCTTCGTCCTTCTCCTGGCGCAGCAGCGGCTCGTCTTTTTCGTCCTCGCCGTGGGACAGATAGCTCACGACATCCAGCCTGGTTACGCCCTGTTGCAGCAGAAAATACGTGGCAAACGAGTCGTCCTCGCTGAACATGGCCACCAGCACGTTCGCGCCGGTCACCGATTGCTTGCCCGCCCCGCGCACGTGCAGCGCCGCCCGCTGGATCACGCGCTGCAAGCCCAGCGTCGGCTGCGTCGTCAGGTCTTCATCCGCCGGAATTCGCTCCACTTCCGTCGACAGCCACGCTTCCAGCGCCTCGCGCAGCGCCGCGACGTTGCCATTGCAGCGCGCGATGACCTTGGCCGTGGTCTTGTCATGCAGCAGCGCGTAGAGCATGTGCTCCAGGCCAAAAAACTCGTGGCGCCGCGTCTGCGCTTCGCTCGCGGCGACTTGGATCGCGATCTCCAGTTCCAGACTCAACATGCCCGTCTCCTAGCTCGCCGGTTCCGCGGTCAGTTTCAGCGGCGCGCCGTGCGTGCGCGCGTAGTCGGTGACCTGCGCGACTTTGGACTCCGCCAAATCCTTGCTGTACGTCCCCGCGATCCCGCGGCCCTTGTTGTGGACGTTCAGCATGATGGTCTGCGCGTCCGCGTCGGTCTTGTGAAAAAACAGCCGCAGCACCTCAACGACCAGCTCTTGGGTCGTGTAGTCGTCATTGTGCAGAATCACGTCGTACAACGTCGGCCGTTTCACTTTTTGCTGGGGCGCGAGCAAGACGCCCGCGTCGTCGCGATCCTGACCCTGCGGATTGTTTGGATTCGCCATCGCCCGTCCTGACTGCGCCAGCCCGAGGTGGCGGCGTCGATGCCGTCATGGTAGGACACTCCGCGGCACCTGCAACTGACGCAGGCCGAGGCCGCCAAGATGACAGCGGAACGCACGCCAGAGCAGTTCCAGCGCTGGCAGCGGCACTTGGCGCGAAAGGGCCTTGAATTGTATGGCAGCCTGTCGGACGTGCTGGCCGGCAAGCACATCACGCTGGCGACGCTGCAGTTGCCGCACGAGCAAAAAACCGGCGAGCGCAAGGAAGAACGGCTGCGGCGTTACCTGGATCAGGTGGTGCGCGCGCAGGGGCGCTTGGGGACGCAAGGCTGGGGGCGCTGCGTGCACTGCCAACAGCCATTGCCGGACGCGGTGCTGGACGAACTGCCGTGGACGGAAACGTGCCACGCGTGCGCGGACAGGTGATTCCCGCCCGCGCACGCGCCGCACAAATCAAGTCGCCTAGTTATGGCCCGTCAACTCCAGCTTGCGGACCGCCTTGCGCGCTTCGGCCGTCTTGGGCAACGCCACGGTCAGCGCGCCGTTCTTGAAGGTCGCGTGGGCCTTGTCGATGTCGAGGCCATTGGGCAGCGCAAAGGAGCGCTCGAACTGGCCAAACGTCCGCTCGCACAGCGTGTAGCCGGCTTCCTTGCGGTTGGTCTCTTCCTTGCGCTCGCCGCGAATCGTCAGCATGCCCGGCGCCAACGTCACTTCGATATCCTTGTCGGTCATGCCTGGCAAGTCCGCGCAAACGTTGATGGTTTTGTCATCCTCGCGGATATCCATCTTCGGATAGAACGCGATGACTTCGTTGTTGACGTAGCGCGGCGCCGTGCCCATGACCGGCCAGCTGTCGAAGAACTGGTCAAACAGGCGGTTCACCTCGTACTGCAGCGAGCCAATGGGCGCGATGTCCGTGTTGACGTCGTTCGTGGTGGTGCGGGAAGCTTTGGGCGCGGAGCGCCAAGTGGTCAAGTTCATAACCTTATCCTCCAAGTTGCACAACAAAACCGACACCCGATGCGCGGCCGGTGCGCGTCTGCGGGTAAGCAAACCGCGTGCCAACTTGCCGCACATGTCGCAAAGGCACCACCCGCCGGCGGTTTTGCCGGGTCCATGGCGACCCGATGCGCCTGCAGGCCGCGGTCCCTGCGCGATTTTGCGCCGTGCTGCGCGGCAAAGTCCGCATCCGGCCGCCTTGACCCGGGCGGTCGGCCAGTCCATGCTCGCGCCGCGGGTGCCGTAGTGGCGGTTGCTCAGGAATTGTATGCGGTTGGAGGGCCGATGGGGCACGATCCAGGCCAGGCGATGAACTGGAGTGCGCTGGTCGCGTGCGCGTGGCTGGCGTGTGCGTGCGGGCAGGTCAATGGCGCGGCGGATGTGTACGCGCTGCCGGAGGCGGACGCACTTGCCGACGTGCATGGCGCCACCGATGCTGCGGCGGCAGACCAAGCGGTCGCGGACGTGCCCGCGCCTGACATTGCCTCGGATGTCGTTCAAGCCGCGGACAGCGCCGTTGGGCCGGATGCTGGCGTGGATTCCGGTGTGCAAGGCTCGCCGCCGCACTGGCAGCCCTTGGCGCCCGTGACGCTGCCGCAGGGCGCAACGACGGCGCTGGACCTGAA
The DNA here is from genome assembly GCA_903929795.1 of uncultured Myxococcales bacterium. Taxonomy (GTDB): domain Bacteria; phylum Myxococcota_A; class UBA9042; order UBA9042; family UBA9042; genus CAIYBN01. The sequence continues at coordinate 4,455 of CAIYWC010000020.1, forward strand.
CCCGCTGCTGGCCGACGCCCAGGACGCGGTAGGGCAGGTGCAGGTCAGCTGGAGCGCGCAGCACGTGGCGTTGCAGGATCCGGGGTCGCACGTGCTGTACATCGTCGCGCCGACGACCTGGACCGGGACCGAGGCGGTTGTGCTGACCGCGCGCGATTCGCTTGGGCTGACGGCGACGGCGACGCTCGCGGTGACCGTGACGGAGGTGAAGGTCGCTCCCCCGCCGGCGCTGGATGCGTGCGGGAAAGTGACGTTCTCGCTCGCCGCGGGCAACGGCGCGCACGTTGTGCTGCTGTCTGGCAGCTTCAATGGCTGGGCGAGCGCCGCGCCGGCCGCGGATTTGCTCACGGATCCGACCGGCAGCGGCACGTGGAGCGTGACCCGGACACTGGCAACCGGCGTTTATCAGTACAAATTTATCGTCGACGGCAAGTGGCAGGCGGATCCGGGCAATCCAAACCAAGTGCCGGACGGCTATGGCGACAAGAACAGCGTCGTGGAGGTGCCGACGTGCAAGCCGTGAACAAATGGGCTGTCCTCGCGGTTTTGGCCGCCTGCTCCACGCCGCAAACCCAGGGCGCCGGCGCGGATGCGACGGACAGTGGCGATGCGGTGGGAGCTGATCTGGTTTTTGTCAATAAATCTGATACCCTTGCCGTCGATGCGGCCGGCGTGAGCGACGCCAGCGATGACGCTGGGACGGATGCGGTCGCTGCGTCCGACGGCGACGATGCCGCCGAGGTCGGCAAGACCGGCGGGTTTGACTACGCATGCAAGCCGCTGAGCACCGAGTCCTGCGTGACGGCCTGCGGCTCGGCCGGGACGCGCAAGTGCTTGAAAGAATGGGGACCGTGCATTCCGCCCGCGGAATTCTGCGGCAACTGCGTGGATGACAATTGCGACGGCCTGATCAACGAGGGCTGCGCGCCGAATCCGCTGTGTACACCGCCGGTTGTGCAGTGCCCGATCGCGATTCTCGCGGTGGCGGAAGGCCAAAAAGTCGGCACGCAGGTGGTGCTGCACCTGACCGCGGCGGGTTCGTACGGCCAAGGGCTGGCCAAGGTGGTGAAGTGGGCGTGGACGGTGCAGGCGCCGCTGGGCGGATCGGGGCAATTCCTGCCGAGCGCTGATGTGCAGGCGCCGACGTACCTGACGACGGTGGCGGGTCAGTACCTGTTCCACCTGGACGTGTGGGATGACAAGGGCGTGCAGGGCTGCGTGCAGGCGCTGTTCCCGGTGACAGCGGCCGCGGATCCGCCGGCGAATCCGGAGATCGGCTGCGCGGACGGCACGCGCGAAGGCTTCCTGGACGACGCGGCGTACCCGCAGATCGCCGGCTGCTCTGGCGCGTGGGACCAACCCGGGCTGACGCCTGACGCGGTCGTGCCGACGTGCGGCAACCAGGGCGGCAACACGGGCGCCAAGGCGGACGGCATCGGCTGCGCCGCGCCGGACCTCTGCGCCGCTGGCTGGCACATTTGCAAGACGTGGCAGGAGGTTGCCGCAAAGTCCGCCACCGGCTGCGTCGATGCCACACCCGCCGGCGCGGCGCCCAAGTCGCTGTTTTTTGCCATCCGCCAGCCGAGCCAAAACGGCAGCGTCTGCGGCGGCTGGGCCGATGGCCCGAATTTCAATGACCTTTTTGGCTGCGGCAACCTGGGGACCACGCTCGACGCGACCAAGAACTGCGGACCGTTGGACCGCGTCATCGCCAGCACCGCGCCCAACAAGTGCGGATTCAACGAAGCGGAGCCGAACCTCGGGCCCTGGGAATGCATCGGACCGGGCAAGAGCGACTTGAACGAAGGCGCCAACGTGACCAAAAAAGCCTGTCAAAACGCCAGCTGCCAGTACGACGGCCTGCCGGTCAGCCCGTCCGGCAAAGGCGGCGTGCTCTGCTGCGGCGGCGTCGCGCCTTAGGCGGCTGTGCCCGTCTGCGCCTGCACCACCGACGGCACGGCCATCCCCATCCCCGCGGCAGCCAGCCGTTCGCGCACCGCCAGCAGCACGTCGTGCGCCGTGTCCAACGCGTCGTCCAGCTTGGGCACAAAATACATGACCCGCAGGTTGCTGGACCAATCGCCAAAAGAGCTCACCGTCACGCTGAAATCGGCGGCGACCCGCGGCTCGTCGCGCAGCACGTCCTCCGCGATCTGCTTGGCCTGGCGCAGCTGCGCGGCGGTCAGCAGGCGGTCCAGCTGGAACGTCACATCCTTGACCAGGCCGTTGTCGTGGCTGAAATTCTGCAACACCGCGGACGCGATTTTCTTGTTGGGCACGATGATGGTCACGCCGGCGGTCGTCAGCAGGCGCGTCGAGCGCAGGCCCATTCGCAGCACGCGGCCCGCGTAATCGTTGTCAATCTTGATGACATCGCCCACCACGAATGGCTGGTCCGTCATGATCTGCAGCGCGCCGAGCACGTTGCCGAGCGTCTCCTGCGCCGCGAACGCCACCGCTACGCCGCCGATGCCCAGGCCCGTGATGACCGAAACCACGTCAAATCCGGCGTGATGCAGCGCGGTGATCGCCAAAAACGCCACCGCGGTCCACTTGGTCGCCGCCCGCGCAATCGCCACGACCTGCGTGTTGATCGGCGGCTCGTGGCGCTGCGCCCAGGGGGTCATCAGCTCGTCAAAAAGCACGTCCAGCGCCCGCCACAGCAGCACGGCCGTGACCAGCGCCAGCGCCACCGAGCTCGCGTCCAGCACCATCTCGTGCAGGCGCGTCGGCAGGCGCGGCACGTGCAAAGCTGCGTGAACAAAGGAGAAAAATGTCAGCATCGCGAATGGCATGCTCGTCGCCGCGACCAGCCGGTCGTCCAGCACCGTCTTTGTGTGCGCCGTCAGCCGCGCCAGGATACGCGTCAGGACAAACCGCACGAAGAGCGCGGCGACCAGGCCAATCAACACCAAACCGAGGACGACCAGCCACTTGCGCAGCGAGTTTCCGGCGTAATGCGTGTGCAGCATCGCGTTGATTTCAGACCAGTTGAACATCCGCTCTCCCGTCGGTCGCCGCCGGCAGCCGCTGCAGCACCATCTCCAGGGCGGAGATGCGCAAAATCCGCGGAATCACAGCGCGAAACACTTCGCAGTAGGGCGAACGGCCGTCGACGTGGCCCTCGCGGCGGTACAGCAGCAGCGGACACCCACCGGCGCAACTCGCCTTGAACGGACAGCGCGCGCACTCCGCGTTCAGCGTTTTGCGGGCAAAGGGCTGGAATTGCGTCTGCGCGCGGGCCTGGACCAGCAGGCTCTCGTGGCTGATTGGCCGCGTGCCCGCGTGGTGCAGCGCCGCCTGGCAGGGACTCACGGCGCCGGTCTCAGCGATCGCTACGTAGCTCCGCCCCGCACCGCATGCCTGCTCGATCGGCCGCCAGAGCTCCAGATCGCAGAACTTGTGCGACTGGCGAAACGACCGCACCGGCCGCCGTCCCGCCGCGTGATTCGCCACCATCCGCTGCTCAATCCGGTCGTACGCCTGCGCGATCGCCCGCTGCACGCGCGCCAGCGGCTCGCCCGCCAGGAGTGTCGGCGTCACATCCTGGTGCCGGAGCGCCTCCGCCGCGCCGCGCCGGTCGTCCAGTTCGCCCGCCCCCCACTCCAGATCGCGCACCAGGCTGTAGCGAAACGCCAGGTCGCGATCCAGCAGCCAATCGGTCAGGTCCGCCAGACCGTCGATGTTGCTTTCACCAATGGTAATCAGCATGTACGGACGAATTCCCGCCGCCAGATACGCATCCAGCCCGGCCTCCAGCCGCGCGAACGATGGCCCGCCGCCCTTGACCGGCCGCATCGCGTCCTGCACCGCGCCGATGCCGTCGATCGACACCGAAACCGCCACGGCATTGGCCTTGAGCCACGCGATCGCGCCGTCCGGAACGACCGTCCCGTTGGTCAGCACCGCCGCCGAGAACTGCACGCCGTGCGCCTGACAGCGGGCCGAGGCCTCAGCGAAAAAGTCCTGCATCTCGGTGAATTGCAGCATCGGCTCGCCGCCGGCAAAGCGCACGTGGATGCGATCCACCGCGCCAGATTGCGCCGTCGCCGCGATCGCGTCGAGGGTCTTTTGACTCACATGGCCCTGCATGTGGCTGGAACTCTTGTGGATATAGCAATAGGGACACGCCAAGTTGCACGCGTTCGTCAGGTGCAGCCAGGCGTTGAACACGCGCTCCGGCCGGGCCGGCGGCCGCTGGACCGCCACGCCGGGCGAGAGCAAAAAACCGTTGCGCCACAGCAGCGGCAGCTCGGCCAGCGCGCGGTCCCGCGCCCCATGCGGCAGGTCCGCCAGCACCTCCGCGACCGACCGGCCATCCGCCGCCGACCACAGCTGCCACGCCAGCGGCGAAATCACCGCCAAGGCATTGTATCCAAACGGATTATGTAGCCACGCCTGCCCACGGACGTGGCCATGCGACAGCCCCGGCGCGCGGCGAATTGGCAGCGACAGCCAGGTCGGCTGCGGCGGCAAAGCGTTGCGATTTTCAGTGGCTGGCGTGGACACTGGCGTTCAACTCTGGGTATGCTCGCGCAGCCCAAACAGCGGCGGCACGAGGTCGAGATGGCACTGTATCAATGGCAAGCGTTGGACTCCACAGGCAACGTGCAGATGCTCACGTATTCGTTTGGCGCGGGCGAGGCGAATACGCTCGCGGTGCGGCTGGGCGATGGCAGCTTTCTGGTTGTGAGTCCGGCGTCCAAGGCGCCCGAGGAGGCCTTGGATGCGCTGGCAAAACTGGGTGCGGTGACTGCACTTTTGGCGCCCAACGCCTTTCACCACATGGGCCAGGCGCAGTGGCGCAAGCACTTTCCGCACGCGGTCAGCTACGCGCCGGAGGACGCCATCAAGCGCGTGTCCAAGCAGAGCGGCCTGGACTATCTGCCGGTGAGCGCGCTGCAGCCCAAGCTGGGCGGCCACGTCCACGTCATCGCGCCAAACGGTTTGAAATCCACGGACTTGTTGGTGCATGCGTCCACGCCGGACGGCGCGATCTGGTTTGGCGGAGACCTGATCTCGAACATGGCCCCGGGCGAAGGTGGGCTGCTGTTTCGCGCGATCTCGCGGCTCGCCGGCGGCGGTCCGGGCTACCGGTTCAACCCGCTGCCGTCGCTGCTGTACCTCAAGGACAAGAAGGCCTGGAAGGCCGACGTGCGCGAACGCATGGGCCGCGAGCGGCTGCTGGCGGTCGTGCCGGCGCACGGCCACGCGGCAACCGGCGAAACGGTGGCGCGGACCCACGAGATCCTGGCATAGACCGGTTCGCAGCGCCCGCTTCTTTCGCATTGACCGGGCCCTGCGGTCGCGGGACACTGGCGTCCACGCTGTGTTGCCGCCGCGGCCTATTTGGGGAGCCAGCATGCCGACGTCCCCGCCGCATCGCCTTTCGCCGCCGGATCCGGTGCCGATCCTGCTGCGGCTCGTCGCGACCGTGCACGAGGACGCCGAGCTCGACGTGACGCTGCAGCGGCTGTGCAAGGCGGTCGCGGAGCTGCTCGGCGTGCGGAGCGTCAGCGCGCGGGTGCTGGACGAGACGCGGACGCGACTGCTCGTGGCGGCGCGCTCCGGGCAGCCGACGCACACGCTGCCGGACGTCGAGTTCACCGTCGGCGAAGGGCTCGTTGGCTGGGTGGTGGCCGAGCGCCAGGCGCTGCGGCTCGCGCACGCGGAGGCGGACCCGCGGTTCGTCATCAAGCCGGGGCAGCCGCCGACCTTCGGCTCGTTTCTGGGCGTGCCACTGCTCGACGACCAGGGCTGCATCGGCGTGATTTCGACCCTGACGCCCGCGGAGCCGCCGTTCACCGAGCAGGACCAGGAGCGCGTGGAGCTGGCGGTGCGCATGTCCGAGCGCAGCCTGCAACTGGGGCGGCTGCGGCGCTTGGCGACTTTCGATCCGCTGACGTCGGCCTACAACCGGCGCGCGCTCGAGCAGTTTGTGCCGACCCATGACGACGGCGTACCGCTATCGGCGGCGATGCTCGATCTGGACCACTTCAAGCAAATCAATGACCGCCATGGCCATCCGGTAGGCGATCTGGTGCTGCGGCGTCTGGTGGAGGCGCTGCACGGCCTGCTGCGCCACGAGGATCGCGTGCTGCGCATGGGCGGCGAGGAATTCCTGGTGCTGCTGCCCGGTGCGACGCTGGCCGCGGCTGCGAGCGTGACCGAGCGCGCGCGGCAGCGGATCGCCGCGGGCGAGTTTGTCCCCGGCGTGCGCGTGACCGTGTCTGCCGGCGTGACGGAGCGCCATCCGGGTGAGCCGCGCGATGCGTTCGTCGCCCGGGCCGACCGCGCGTGCTACCGCGCCAAGTCCTCGGGCCGCAACGTGATGGTTGTCGACCCCGGCTAGCCATCCCGACCCACAGCGAACCTCAAGCTCGCATTTGCAGACCCGCTGCATGTCGGAACTGACGCCTGATCGCGCACTTCGGCACGCTTTCCGGACACGAACCGAACGTGGCACACTCGCCGCGGCGCAACGCCGATGGAGACCGTCATGTCGCAGCTTTTTGCCCCAATCCAGCTGCGCAGCTTGACGGCGCGCAACCGGATTTTCGTCTCGCCGATGTGCATGTACGCGGCGGTGGTCGGGCACGTGAATGACTGGCACCTCGTGCATCTGGGCGGGCTGGCGGTGGGCGGCGCGGGGCTGGTCATGGCCGAGGCGACCGCCGTGCTGCCGCAAGGCCGGATTAGCCCAGGCGACGCGGGGCTGTGGTCGGACGCTCACGTGGCGGAATGGCAGCGCGTGACGCGGTTTGTCCGGCAGCACGGCGCGATTGCGGCGGTGCAGCTGGCGCACGCGGGGCGCAAGGCGTCGACGGCGGCGCCGTGGCAGGGTGGCAAGCCGGTGCCCACCGCGGACGGTGGCTGGCAGACCGTGGCGCCGTCGCCGGTGGCGTTTGGCGGCTATCCGGCGCCGCGGGCGCTGACGCTGGCGGAGATCGACGGCGTGGTCGACGCCTTTGCCGCTGCCGCCGGACGCGCGCACGCGGCGGGCTTTCAGTGCGTCGAAATTCATGCTGCGCACGGCTACCTGCTGCACCAATTCCTGTCGCCGCTCGCCAACTTCCGCACGGATGCGTACGGCGGGTCGCAGGAGAATCGCTTTCGCCTGCCGCTGCGCGTTGCCCAAGCCGTGCGTGCGGCATTTCCCGCAGAACTTCCGGTATTTGTGCGGATTTCAGCGACCGATTGGCAAGATGGCGGCTGGGATCTGGACGGCTCGATCGCACTGTGCCGGCAGCTGCGCGCGCTGGGCGTTGACCTCATCGACGTCTCCAGCGGCGCGCTCGTGCACGACGCGAAGATCCCGGCAGGTCCGGGTTTTCAGGTGCCTTTTGCCGCGGCCATCCGTGCGCAGGCCGACATCGCGACGGGTGCCGTCGGCCTGATCACGGCGCCGGCCCAGGCGGAGCAGATCCTCGCGACAGGCCAGGCGGACGTCGTCTTCCTCGCCCGCGAGCTGTTGCGCGACCCGCATTGGCCGTTGCGCGCCGCGCGCGTGCTGGGCGATGACGTGGCGTGGCCGAATCCGTACGCGCGGGCGAAGATCTAGCCCGCGCCCAGACGGGCGGCCTCGGACCGCAGGTCGGCAAAACAGCGGACAGAAGTCCGCCACGCGCGCCCTGAGCCGTCCGGATTCCGCCGCCGTAGCTCCTTGCGAGCGCACGGGCAGACGTGAGCGTTCCGAAATCCGCTCGCAAATCCACACAAGATCCCGCGGGATCAACGAAAAAGGCCGAAACTGGCCGTTAGTCGCCCAGCACTTCCGCCGCGGGACGCGGATTCAGGTACCGCCCGCAGACGAGCACGCCGCGCAGGCATTCCGCCATGTGCTGCGCCGCCTCAGCGGGCACTTCGACGCGGCTGTAGTTTTCCAGGATGTCGATTGTCCCCAGCAACCGCGACGGCAGCTTGGCCTGCGTTTGCAGGCACGCCACAATCATCGCCGGCGTCACGCCATTGCGACGGCCGACGCCCAGCGACATCACGACCATCTTGCGCCGCGGTGCGTGCGCCCCGCGCGGCTCGTCGGTGGGCGGCAGGCCCCGCGGCATCGGCGGGGCCGTGGGTTCCGGCGGCGCTTCGCGTGGCGCCAACGGCGGCCGCACCGGCTTGTCTGCGCGCGGCGGCCGCTCGGCGTTCATCGGCCGCTCGACCAGCGCCACGCGCTCCGGGCGCGGCGCCAGCTCCCCGCGCGGCTGCGGCATATCGCTGTGCTTTTCCTGACGCTTGGACTCGCGGGTCTCGCGCGGCGCCACCTGCTTGGGATGCGGCCGCAGCGGCAGCCCGCCTTCCGGATGCGGGTGGCTGGGCTCGGTGCCGAGCATCACCGTCTCTGGCGTCAGGCTGCGCGGCGCAGCCATCTGCACCAGCGTCGCGGCGATCGTCTCGATCGGCAGCTCCTCGGTCACGCAGCGCTCCACCAGCCGCCGCCATGGCGTCAGGTCCACCTGCTTGGCGCGATCGCGCACTTCGGTCACGAACCGCTCCAGCCGCGACCACTCCACTTCCGCCGGCGTCGGAATCGCCTGGTATTTCAGGGCCTGACCGATAAACCGCTCCAGGCTCCGCAGCTTGCGTTCGTCGCGCTGGCCCAGCACCAGAATCGACGTGCCCGTCCGGCCCGCGCGACCCGTCCGGCCAATGCGGTGCACGTACGTCTCCAGGTGCCCGGGAAGTTCAATGGTTACAACCAGATCCAAGCTTGGCACGTCAAGGCCGCGCGCCGCCACGTCGGTCGCGATCACCACTTTCAGCCGGCCTTCGCGCAGCCGCCGCAGCACCATCTCGCGGGCTGGCTGGGCCAGATCGCCGTGCAGCGCCTCGCAGGGCACACCGCGCCGCTGCAGCTCGTCGGTCAGCTGATCGCAGCCTGCGCGCGTGCGGGCAAAAACCAGAGCCGATTCAAAAGGTTCCACTTCCAGCAGGCGCGCGACGGCTTCCGCCCGCTCGTCGGTGTTGCACACCGCGTACCGCTGCTCCACCGTCGACGCCGTCCGCGCCACCGACTGCACGTCGATCAGCACCGGCGCTTTCTGGTAACTGTCTGCAATCGCCCGAATTTCTTGGGAAATCGTCGCGGAAAACAGCGCCGTCTGCCGCTCCTTGGGCGCGTGGCTGAGAATCTGCGTCACATCGTCGACAAAGCCCATCTTGAGCATCTCGTCGGCTTCATCCAGCACGATCAGCTTCAAGCCTGACAAATCGACCGAGCCCCGGTTCAGGTGGTCGATCAGCCGGCCCGGCGTCGCCGCGAGCACGCGCACGCCTGCGTGCAGCGCGCGGAATTGGCGGACCATGCTATCGCCGCCGTAGATCGCCAGGATCCCCGGATCCGCAGTGTTTTTCACAAGATCCGCCAGCGCTGCCGTGACCTGCACGGCCAGTTCGCGGGTCGGGGAGAGCACCAGCGCCTGCACGCGGCGGTCGTTCGGGTCGAGCATCTGCAGCAGTGGCAGGCCATACGCCGCGGTCTTGCCCGTGCCGGTCTGGGCGCGGCCCAGCACGTCGCGGCCGGCCAGCATCTCCGGAATTGCGCGGGTCTGGATTTCCGTCGGCTGGGTGATATCCAGCGCGGCAAGGGCGGCGCACAACTGCGGGCTGACGCCCAGCTCAGCAAAGGCGGACGCGGGCGTTTCTGGCGTGGTCACGGGGGAACTCCTGGGCAGCCGGACGTGGCGGGGATGCCGACCGGGGCGCGGGAGTGTACGACGGGCGGTGAGAATTTGCCATGTATTTCGCTGGCACGCGCGGCCGGCGGCGCAGGACGACGCGCCCGGGCATCCCGCTAGTCGCCGCCGCAGTCAAACGAGCAGTCGCTGCTGCAGTCGCTCGAGCAATCCCAGGAGCAGTCGCTGCTGCAGTCCGCGGAGCAGTCGCTCGACCCGGAGTCCGCGCCCGCGCAGTCAAAGCCGCCCGAGCTGCCGCCCGCGCAGTCGAACGTGCCGTTGCCGCCGCCGGTGCCCCAGCTGCTGTCGCCGGCGTCGTAGCTGGCCATCTGGCTGTCGTCCCAGTGCGCGGCTTCAAAGTCCAAGTTCGCCGTGTCGTGGACGTTGCCAAGCCGGTCCGAATAGCTGAGCGCGTCGCTGGCATTGCCGTACGCCTGGCCGTTGTAGTTGATGACCGTGACCGGCGCGCCGTAGCTGCTCCATTGGCTGCCCAGCCAGCCCGGGCCGTAGCCCCAGCTGCGGTGCGGGCTGATGAGCGCGTCCAGGATCATCAGGTTGACAAAAGTGTCCATGGGATCGCGGTAGTACGTGCACCACGGGTCGTAGTACGGGCCGTAGCCGCCGCGTCCGGGGTAGTTCGGCGCGCCGAGCAGGTCTGCGTCGCGCTGTTCGCCGCCGCTCTGGCCCAGCGCGCGCACGTCCTGGCCCGACGGTCGCACGACCTGCGCGTCCGCCGGATCGACTTCCACGCGCCCCGACGCGAACACGCGCTGCAAGCCCGCGCCGATCTTGTTCATCAAATTGTTCAAGGCGTTGCGATACGTCGGCACCAGCTGCGCGTTGCCCAGGGCGCGGCCGATGCGCTCCTTGGCGTCCTCCAGCGACTCGTCCTCCTTGGGCCGCAGCTCCTGGATGCGCGCCCCGACCGAAACCGTCGCCGTCGGCTCGGTCTTCTTGGCCTTCGCGCGGACGGTAATCTCGATGAGCGCATGCAGCCCGTCGGCCTCGTGCTCAAATACAGCGCGCAGCACCTGAAAACCGCGGATGAAGCGCGGCGCGTTTTCGCGCGCAGCTTTCACCAGCAAATCTGCGTCGTTGTCGATATCGTCGAGGTCCTGGTAGATCACGTCCTGGTCGATCACCAGCGTCACGGCGTTCTTGATCTTCGCCAGCCCCAGCGCCTGCTGGATCTGCTCCGTCAGCGCCAGCACGTCCTGGGTCAGCTGGATCTCGCCGGTGCGCAGATCGGCCTCGCCGCCGAAAAAGCTGCCGACTTTGTCCCAAAAGGTCGGCTTGCGAAACACGTCCTCGCCGGGCAGGAAGATCCGCGCTTGGGCAGTCAGATGCATGAAATACCTCCGGAAAATCTCGAATTAATGCAGGCTGCGGCGCGCCTGATCAAAGCTCAGCCGCACGCGGTTGGCTTCCTCGGACAGCGCCTGCGCGCGCGCGATCCCTTCGCGCGACGGCGCCTGACCCTTCAAGTCGTCGAGCTTTTTTTGCACCGCGCCGGCCTGGTCCATCAGCGTCGAAAAATTCGGGTGCGCCTCCAGGCCGTCCAGGTTCATGTACACCGCGGTGAGGATCTGCGTCGGGCCTTCCAGCGCTGGCGCCCACTCCTCGGCCAGCGCGGCATCGCGCTTTTTGCGCCGCCACAGCACGATGCCGACGATCGCGGCCACGACAATCCCCAAAAAAATCAGACCGCCATGCCCGCTGCTCGGCACTTTTTGGAGCGGCGTCGGCTGGCCGGTCGTCGCCAACGTCGTCGGTCGGGCTGCCGTCGGCTTGGCGCTCGCCAGCGCGTTGGCCGTGTCGCTGGCGATCGCCTTCATGCGATCCAGCGGCTTACCGCCCGCCAGGCCTTCCCGGTTCAGGATATCCTGTTTTTGCTGCGCGCTCAGGCTGCCGCACTGCAGCGACCAGCCCGGGCCGTTGGACGCCACGACGACGTCATGACCGGTGAGCCCCAAGTCCGTGTACAAGGCATCGTAATCAGAAGGTTTTGTCTTGTTGTCGATGACGAAATAGACCTTGCCACCGGTCTTTTGCGCCGTCGCCGCCGCCGTCGCTTCCAGGTCCTTTTTGGTCGCGTCGTCGATCGTCCCCGGCGCACGGACCACGAACGACTGGCCGGCATTCTTCAGCAATTCGCGCACTTGCGGCGGATACGCCTGCGCAAGCGCCGGCAGCAGCAGCGTCAGCAGCGCGAGGCGGGAAAACAGGCGATGCGGCATGGGGACCTCCCGGGTCAGCTACGGCAGCGTGTGCAGCACGGGCGAGCGGCGCACGACCGTGTGCTGATCCGCTGTGATATTAAGGGCATGGCCCTGATTGTCCGGCGCCCAGAACATCAGGTTGGTCGCCGCCGACGGACAGACCGCCGCCGTCAGCTCGCCGCTGACATTGCATTCCGGCGTGTCGCCGAGCGGATCGTGCAGGCTGCCGTCGTGCTCATCCGTGTGCCACAGACCCAAAAAGTGGCCGATTTCATGGGCAATAATCACGCCAAACACGTCGCCGGCCGTTGTCCCCGTTGCGCCTTCCGCCACCGCTTTTTGCCAGTCCGCGTCGTTGAGCGCCACCGCCATCCCGCTCATGCGCGACGTCGCCAAGCCGTTCAGGCCGCCCAACTCGGAAAGCCCCGCCGCCACGGGCATGTTGTTGTCGGTGAGCCCGCGCACCAGCACCAGCGTCGCCGCCGTCGACCCCGGACGCAGCGCGCCGGTCGCCTGATACACCTGCGGCAGCTCGTTGGTGTCATCGCCCGCCAGCACGTTGTCCAGGTACTCGAATTTCGTGCCCGAATCGCCGTCCAGGGCAAAGAACTGCACGTCTCCCAGCACGATGCCAATGGGTGTCTGACCCTTGTCCTTGCCGCTCCACATCGCCTCGATTTTCGCGCGCATCAGCTGCCATTGCGCGGACTTGCCAAACGCGTCAGGCGTCATGCCGGTCGTCGCGCCGACAAGGAACACGTCCAGGTCGATCGCCACCTGTTTTTGCCCGGTATTGTCGGCCCGCGAGAGCAAGCCGACCTGCAGGAAACCCTTGTCGGGCGTGCCACCGTACTGCCACGGGACTTGCAGCGCGCGGACAAAGCCGAATGTCCACGTGCCCTCCGAGACAGTGACTTGCGGCGATTCGCCGATCAGCGCCGTCGCGCCGGCGATGCTCGGGTACGTGCGGTTGAGCGACGCCGCCCACTGGTCACCGCTGCCGATGAGCTGCAGCCCGGCGGGCGACAGCAGCTGCTCCGCCCACACGTAGCCTTTTTGCCCCGCCGTGATGTCGCGTGCCACGAGCACCATGCCCTGGCCCTTGGCCGGCGCGTTGAACGTCAGCGTTGGCGCCAGTCCCGCTGCGCCGCCGATCGCGACCACGCCAAAGTCGTACCAGGTCTCGTCCGCGCGTAAGTTGGGCGCAGGCCAGCAGTTTTCGTCGATGCGGCCATCGCCGTTGTCATCGATCCCGTTGCTGCAGATCTCCTTGGCGTTGGGATCGATGTCCTTTTTGGCGTCGCCGCCGGCGTCGGGCAAGGTGATGTCCTGGTTGATGTCGATCGCGACGTCGCCGGCGGCATCCGGCACGTCCAGCGTCGACGCGTCTGGCAGCGGATCGATGGGCACGGCGCCGCAAGCGCCCGCGAGCGCGCCCGCGAGCACGCACGCGATCCAGATTTTGCAGGGCAGGGCGGTCATCGCGCGGCAAGCATAGCGGATTCCATCGCCGACGCGAAGTGTCGCGTTCGCCCGGGCGCACGGAAGTGCGCGAGTCCCGCAGAAGTGCCGCCCAGAGCGCGCCGCCCTTGGTCCATTCACGCGACGTTTGTGCGCAGCGTCCCAAGAGCTGATCGGCGGGTACCGGCTAAATTGTCGAAAAGTGCCAGCAAAACATCAGCTTGAACACCCAGTTGTTCGTCGACTGGGCGGAATCCAGCTTCGATGTCTGGTCGTTGTCGTAGTTGTAGTACCACTTGGTGTAGCCGGGCATCACGTTGCGCACGTCCACGCCCAGCGCGAAGATGCCGCGGCGCTTGAACATGTACTCGGCGGCGAGGCCCCACAGCGGCGCAGTGCCGGTCCAAGCTTTGCCCTTGGCGTCGACCTGCATGGCGTTTTCGTAGTAGTAGCTGACGCCATAGGTCAGGCCGCCGTAGATGCGCAAGTCCAGAGGAAACTTGCCTTTTTTCACGAACCGCAGCGGGTGAAAGCCGATGGTGCCGCCGCCCAAGCCGACGCCGGCGTTGTCGGTCGAGGCGCCAAACGGCGAGCCCTGCCACGCGAGGTCAAGCGCGATCGAGCCGTAGCCAAGCACGTTGTAGCCGAGCTCCAGGCCGGTGGCGAGGCCGCTGCCTTTGTTGGTCGTGACGGCCTGCGCGTAGCCGACCGAGTAGCTGGTGCGAAACATCGCCAGCCCGGGGATCGCCGAGCAGTTGGTGCAGGTGATTTCGGGGATGGTCGGCCCGTCGGTGCCGGAGACGGTGCCGTAGCCCAGACCGAGCTTCAGGAAAAGCCCTTGGAAATTCGCGGTGTCGTCGTCGTCAGAATCGACAACCCGCGCCGTCGCGCGGTCCGAACCGAATGGCGACGCGGACCGCTCGGGCGGCAGCGACGCGTCGTTGGCCGGCAGCGGCGTGGTCGGCGAGGCGCCCGCCGGCGCGGCCGGCGTCACGGCAGGTGAAGTCGCGGGCGCTGCAGCTTCGGGCGCAGGCGTCGCGGCTTCGGCTTTCTTCTTGGCGGGCTTGGCGGCGTACGCGCTGGATGACAGCGCAAGCCCGAGCGCCACGAGAACGGCAACCAGAGGAGTCCGCAGGCCAATCATGACGAACCTCGCGTAATCAGGGAGTTTCAGCTGCCGCGTCCCGCGTCCCACAACGCGTCCGGGATCCAAACGTCGAATCGGGCAATCCGGGCGCGGCGGCGCGTGGCGCCAGGGGCGGTCGCGCTGCTGACCCGGCGAGCGGACGTCCTAGCCGCGTTCGCGGGCGATGCGGACGGCCTTCTTGCGCCGGCGATCGGCTTCGCGGCCGCGGCGCTTCTTTTCTTCTGACGGCTTCTCGAAGAAACGACGCTTGCGCAGCTCCTTGTAGATGCCTTCCGACGCCATTTTGCGCTTGAGCATGGACATCGCGCGGTTGACATTGCCGTCCTGCACGGCCACTTCAATCGGGCGAAATTCCACGGAACGCGCGGAGGCCCGGTGCGGGCGGTCGGCGCGGAGTTTTTGGTCCTGCGTCAAGTCGAGAGAGTCGCTCATGCTGTACTGTCCTTACGGGTTGGTCCGGGCGTATCGTCTGGTCAACGGTCGGTGGTCAAAAGTGCGTGTCGCGCGCTGCAGTTCGTGCCGCAGATGCCTGTCTTTTCGCGCACTTGCGCGTCGGCCGCCCTGCGATTCGGCTCCCGCCAAAGCCCGTTGGGGCAAGCGCGAGGGCCGAGATTATGCCAGCTTCTGGCGATTTGCGCAAGCGCCAAGCTTGTTTGGAGGTGGGTCAGCTTGGATTCGCCCGATCGGGTTTCGCGACCGCTTGCTCGAACCGCAGCCGCCAGTCGGTTCAATGGCCAGAACTGCCCCAGAGCGAGAGCATGGTCTCGCTCGCGGGCGCGTCCATGTGCGTGCCCGTCAACAGCTTGTGCGGCGACAGGAACATGTCCATCGTCAAGCCGGCGAACTGCCGCAGCACGTATGCGTTCAGCACCGTCATCGGATCGCGCAGCGTGCAGTCGCCGCCGCGATCGCAGCCGCCGTTTCCGGTCTGGCAGGTCACGACCGCCAGCTGCTCTTCAAACGGCCGCACGACGTCCAGAAAATGAATGTGTTCCACCGGCTGTGCCAGGCGATAGCCGCCGCCCGCGCCCTTGACCGCCGACAAAATCCCAGCGCGTTTGAGCCCTTGCAGCACCTTGGCCATGATATCCGGCGAAATATTCTCCGCCTGCGCGAGCTCCGTAACCGACGTCACGCCATCTTGGGCCCGGCGCGCGAGATGCTGTACGGCAATCAGGGCATATTCCGACTTGCGGCTGACCTTGAACATGACCAAACCCGAGGCAGCGCTGCCTGTCGGGCATTTGTAGCGCGTCGGGAATCGCCGCGGTGTGTGCAAACATGAAGGATTGGTGTGCATCTGCGGGAATCCGGCGTGCATCACACTGCCACTTGACGATGGTCAAGTCCTGGCTTACTTTCAATGAGGACCGGAATGGTCCTAGTTCAGTCGCAACCGTGCCAGCCGCCTCGAGGCCGCCATGACTCTCGCAGAAATCCAAGAAGTTCGCCGTGTTCGCTCGGAACGCATCACGTTGGACAACGAATTCTACTGTCGACCGCGCCGTCGGCGCCTGACGATCGAGCGCTGTTTGGAAGACTATTTGGAAGCGAACGCGTTCGACGACAAGCGCTCAGCCTGCTACCACTGTCCGCAGGGCTGTACCAACCGCAACGAATTTGCCAAGTAAAGTCAGGAGTTGTCGTCGCCGCCCCGCAGCGAGCGCGCGATGAGCCCGACGCCCGACGCCATCAGCCCGACGATCAGCAGGACGATCGGCAACGGCGTCGCCAGAAAGTGCATCTGCATGCTCGCGACGATCTGCAAGATGAGGAGCGCGATGCCGCCACCCATCAGGCTCCAGCCGAGGATGCCGCTGCCTTGCACGAACAGCACGACGATTCCGGCGACAAAAGGCAGCAGGGTCAGGCCCAGATGCGGTCCTGAACCGAAGCCGATGCCGAACATCCCGGCGCCCGAGATGCCGGCGCTGACCATGACCCGCGCAAACAGCATATACGTGCCGATGCCAAAAGCTGCGACTCCAGCGAAGAATTGCGTCAAGCCGCCGGATGAATCGTGGGCGCGGCGGCTGCGGCGGGCGATGAGGCGCGCGTCCGGGTCGTTGCGGAGGTCGAAGTCCGCGTAGCGATCGGCAGGTGTCTCGCTGCGGTCCTTGGCGCGGGGGTCAAACGGCGGGCTGGACATGGCGCGGCTCCCTCCGGACAGACGCCGGATCAGCTGGTTTTCTCTTGACCCACAGGTGCTTATGCACCGTCGCGATGACCTCGCCCGCGGGCCCGACAACGTCAGCCGCGAAGTGCGGCTCCGACTTGCCGGCGGTCTCTACCTGCGCGCGAATCTCCGCGATCTGTGCCGGCGTGACCGCGAACCGGGCGCGCACCGTCCCGCGGCCCGGCCGGCGAAAGTCGATGCGCGCGCTCTTGTCCCACACCAGGAAATCCGGTCCCAGCGCGGTCGTCAGCGCCACGAGGAAGAACGGGTCGCACATCGCGTACAGCGAGCCGCCCAGGTGCGCGCCGACCAGGTTGCGGTTCCACGGCCGCAGGCGCATCTCGACGTCAAAGCAGCTGAGGTCTGACGTCGCGTGCAGGATGCGAATCCCCGCCCCGACAAACGGCGGATACAGGTTGAGCGCGCGCAAGAACGCCGATCGCAGGCCCGTGGGCGTGCGCGCGAACCAGTGCTGCAGCGTCATTGGCCGCCTCCGCTGCGATGGCGCATCGTGGCGCGGCCGCCCATCGCGATGACCGCACCCCAGGCGAGCACTTGACGCGGCAGGACTCGGCTAATGAACGCGTTGAGATGATTAATGAATCCGGGGATAATCTGCGGCTTGCCGGCGAGCATGCCGTCAATCCCGCGGCGGACCACGTCGGGCGATTCCATCTGCGCGTGATCGGACAGCGCGGGGATGGCGATGCCCGCGACGTCCGAGAATTCCGTGCGGGTCGCGCCGGGCGACAGGCACGAGACGCGGACGGCGGAGTCGCGCAGCTCGTACGCGAGAGACTCTGTGAAATTGCGGACATACGCCTTGGTCGCGCCATAGACGGCGAAGAATGGCGTCGGCTGAAACGCCGCCACGGAGCCGAGATTCAGGATGTGCGCCGGCTCCCCGTGCGCGCGCATGTGCCCCGCGAACCGCCAACATAGCTCAGTCAGCCGCACGACGTTGAGCATCAGCATCTCGTGCTGGCGCTCCCACGGCAGCTCGTCAAATGGCCCGTAGGTGCCAAAGCCCGCGTTATTGATGAGTATGTGCACCTTTCGGTTGCGCGCCGTCGCGCGTTCAAGCAGCGCGTCAGGCGCGTCGGGCAGGCTCACGTCCAGCGCGATCACCTCGACTGCGATGTCGCGATGCGCATTGCGGATCTCATCGGCCAGCGCTTGCAGCCGATCCAGCCGCCGCGCGACCAGCACGAGCTGCCAGCCGCGCGCCGCCAATTGCCTTGCAAAATCAGCGCCCAACCCGGCAGAAGCGCCAGTGATGACTGCCCAACGTCGCGCATCCCCAGTCATCGAGTTCTCCGTCGCAGGTGCTTGATGCCCGCGCTTTCTTAGCTGAAATTGCCGCTTTGCGATAGCGCGAAACCGCCGGACCCATCACGTCGGCGCGCGCGCGAGCACCAGGCTGGTTGGCCCCTCGGTCACCGGCTCCACCTTGCCGCCGGGCAGGCCCGCCGCCGTCAGCAGCTCCACCAGCGCACGCCCTTGCGCCGGGCTGCCGAGCTCGACCGCCAGCAGCCCGCCGGGCACCAGCCGCCGCGCCGCGTGCGCCGCGATCTGCCGCAAGATGTCCAGCCCGTCCGCGCCGCCGTCGAGCGCCAGATGTGGCTCCCACGCGCGGACATCCGGCTCCAGCGTGGCGATCGTGTCGTGCTGGACGTAGGGCGGATTGCTGGCAATCACCGCGAACCGCTGATCGGCGGGCAGGGCGGCCCACAGATCGCCTTGCGCGAACTGCACCGGCAACGTCAATAGCGCTGCGTTCTGGCGCGCGACCTCCAGCGCCGGCGCGCTCACGTCCGTCGCCAGCACCGGACGCTCGGCTTGCCGTGCCTGCAGCGCCTTGGCGATCGCCAGCGCGATCGCGCCCGAGCCCGTACACAGGTCCAGCACGGCGCCCTCGGGCGCGGTCGGCTCCTTGAGAAACAGCAGCACCGCGTCCACCAGCGACTCCGTCTCCGGCCGCGGCACCAGAACGCGCGCGTCCACGCGCACTTCCAGGTCGTAGAACGCGCGGCGGCCGAGGATGTACGCCACGGGCTCACGCGCCGCTCGCCGCTTGACCAGCGCCTTGAACGCGGCCAGTTCGTCTTTGAGAACAAGCTGTTCCAGACGCAGCAGCAGCTGGAGGCGCGGCAGCTTCAGCACTTCGCCGAGCAGCAGGTCGGTGTCCAGCCGCGGCGTCAGCGAGCCGTGCTTGTCCAGGTACGCGCACGTCCAATCGCGCAGCCGTTGAATCGTCCAGATGTCGTCGGTCACAAAGCCCCCGTTCGTCAGCAGGGAGTGCCACAGCGGCGGCGGCGTTGCAACCTCGGTGGCTTGAATGCCTTGGGACGCCATGCGAAGCTGCCGCCACGATGGCGACTGACCCGACGCAACATGCAGCGCTGCTGATTGCCCTGACCGGCCCGGATCGCCCGACGCTTGTCCCTGAAATCGCGACTCTTTTGGCGCAACATCGCGTGGCGCTGCTGGATGTCGAGCAGGTCGTGGTTCAAGGCCAGCTGACGCTCACGTTGCTTGTCGACGTGGCCGATGGGACGCCGACGGCCGTCGCGCTGGCGGCGGAGTTGCCGCGCCATGCCGAGCGGTTGGGCGTCCAGGCGCGCCTGTGCTTTGTCGATCGCCGCGACCGCGCGTCGCAAGGCGCTCGCCAGCGCTGGGCCGTGACGCTGCTGGCGCCGCAGGTCTCGTCGGAAATGCTCGCCAAAGCAGCGGGTTGTGCGGCGGCGCGCGGTTTTTGTATCGACCGCATCCACCGGCTGTCGGACGCCGGCCTGCTGTCGATCGAGCTGCTGCTGTCGGCCGAGGAAGCGACGGGCGACGCCGCCGGGCTCAAGCACGATCTCCTGCAGTTACAAGCGCTTCTGGGCTGCGATGTCGCGCTCCAGCCGGAAGGCCTGCTGCGCCGCTCCAAGCGGTTGGTCGTGATGGACATGGATTCGACGCTGATCCAGCAGGAGGTCATCGACGAACTTGCGCGGATGTACGGCGTTTTTGACCGGGTCGCCGCAATTACCCACCGCGCGATGAACGGCGAGCTGCACTTCGACGACGCGCTGCGCGAGCGCGTGCTGCTCCTGCGCGGCGCGCCCGAGCGCATCCTGACCGACGTTCAGCGCGTCATCCACCTGACGCCGGGCGCAGAGGCGCTCATCCGCGTGCTCAAACGCCTGGGCTACCGGCTCGCGGTGATCTCGGGCGGCTTCATCGAGGTCGCTGAGCCCATCCGCGCGCGGCTCGGGCTGGACTACGCGTTTGCCAACCAGCTGGAAATCGTCGATGGCAAGCTGACCGGCCGCGTGCTGGGCGCGATCGTCAACCGGCAGCGCAAGGCAGAATTGCTGCGGAGCATCGCGCAGACGGAGCGGATCGCGCTGGAGCAGGTGATCGCGATCGGCGACGGCGCCAACGACCTGGACATGCTGAACTGCGCGGGTCTGGGCATCGCGTTCAACGCCAAGCAGGTCGTGCGCGACCAGGCGAAATACGTGGTGAATCAGCGCAATCTGGACGCGATCCTGTACCTGCTGGGCATCCGCGACGCCGACACGCAGGCGCTCTAGACATGCTGACCGATGTCCAACAGCAAACTTCGTCGGTCAAACCGGTTGCATTTCGGACTGAGACCGCGAGCGCGCACCTCCGGTGGCACGCCGCGGATGACGGACATTTGATCTTGAACTTCGGTCGGCGCACTTAGCCCGCACCCGATTCGACACAGACCATTTACGTGCAGGCAAAAAAGGCGAAGGCGACCGGACTTTCGTCACGGTCGCCTCAGCCTGGAGCGAGAGTTTGTTGGTGGAAGGGGGTACGCGCGTGGCGGCTGCAGCTTTCGCTTCCGGGTCCCCACTCCCTAACGATGGGGGGCCGGCAGAGCAGTCGTTGCTACGCACCCATGGGGGCGCTGACGGGCCGAAGCGCGTCGCAAGGTGAAAGGAGATGGTGAATGGAATTCATGGAAGTCATAGGGATTCAGCTCACTCGCATGGGTGTCACTGCAACACCCGTGCCAACCTCTGGGTTGCGGCTTGAATCATACGCTATTTCAGAGGCTTGTCAAGATGACGCAGTGCGGCAAGAACGTGCCGTGCCCGGCTAACGGGTCCAAACCTGTCTCGTATTGATACTCGGACCGGATGGTTCCGGGAAATGTTGCATTTTGAGACAGTTCAGACAGCCGAGGAGGTGGCGTGCAGCCCGCCTTCACGGATCGCCGACTGCGCCGCCGCCAGCCTCGCGACCGGGACCCGAAACGGCGAGCAGGAGACGTAGCTCAGGCCGATGCGGTGGCAGAAGTCGATCGACGACGGCTCCCCGCCATGCTCGCCGCAGATCCCCAGCTTGATGCCCGGATGCGCCGCGCGGCCCAGCTCCGCCGCCATCCTGACCAGCTTGCCCACGCCGGCCTGATCCAGCGCGACAAACGGGTTTTCCGGCAGGACGCGTTGGGCCACATAGTGGGCCAGGAACCGGCCCTCCGCGTCGTCGCGGCTGTAGCCAAAAGTCGTCTGGGTCAGGTCGTTGGTACCAAACGAGAAGAAATCCGCGTGCTTGGCGATCTCATCGGCGGTCAGCGCCGCACGCGGTACTTCAATCATCGTGCCGATGAGGAACGCCAGATCCGGCGCCACTTCTTGCGCCACCTGCTCAATCATTTGGCGGATGATGCGCAGCTCGGTGACGTGACCGACCAGCGGCACCATGATCTCCGCGTGCACCGTCACGCCCTCGTCGCGCAACTGCTTGGCGGCGGTCAGGATCGCGCGGACCTGCATCTCGTAGATTTCCGGATAGACGATGCCCAGCCGCACGCCGCGAAAACCCAGCATCGGATTGGTCTCCGCCAGCCCGCGCACCTTGCGCAGCAGCACCGCCGCGCGCCCCGGATCGCGCCCCAGCGCGTTCGCCACCGCGACCTCGACGGCCAGGTCCTCCTCATCCGGCAGGAATTCGTGCAGCGGCGGATCCAGCAGGCGGATCGTCACCGGATGCGGCGCCATCGCGCGAAAAATACCCAAAAAATCGCCAAGCTGCATCGGAAACAGCTGATCCAGCGCGCGCTCGCGGTCCTCGAACGTATCGGCGAGGATCATCGCCTGCACCGCGGCCATCCGCTCCGGCTCGTGGCCGCCTTGGCCGAACATGTGCTCGGTGCGGCACAAGCCGATGCCTTCCGCGCCAAACGCCCGCGCCTTTTGCGCGTCCAGCGGCGTGTCGGCGTTGGCGCGCACACCGAGCCTGCGCAACGCATCGGCCCAGCTCAGCAGCTGCTGGAACGCCGGCGACAGCTGCGCGTCCACCAGCGGCACGTCGCCGAGAATCACGCGGCCCGTTCCGCCGTCAATCGCAATGATATCCCCAATTTTCAGCGTCCGCCCACCCGCGCGCAGGGTGCCCGCGTCGATGTCCAGCCGCAGCGCTTCGCAGCCGACGATGCACGGCTTGCCCATGCCGCGCGCGACGATCGCCGCATGGCAGGTCATCCCGCCGCGCGCCGTCAACACGCCTTCGCTCGCCACCATGCCGTGGATGTCGTCCGGCGTCGTCTCGTGCCGCACCAAAATGACCTTGTGGCCTTCCTTTTGCTGTTTCACCGCCTCGTCCGGGTCCATCACCAGCCGGCCGGTCGCCGCGCCTGGGCTCGCCGGCAGCCCGGTCGCGAGCACGTCCAGCTCCGCCTTGGGGTCAATCCGCCGGTGCAGCAGTGTCTCAATTTGCGACGGATCGACCCGCAGCAGCGCCTGCTCCTTCTGGATCAGCCCTTCGCCGACCATGTCCACCGCGATCTGCACCGCGGCTTGCGCCGTGCGCTTGCCCACGCGGCACTGCAGCATGTAGAGTCGCCCGCGTTCCACTGTAAATTCAATGTCCTGCATGTCGGCGTAGTGCCGCTCGAGCCGCTCGCAGGTCGCGAAAAGCTGGTTGTACGCGTCCGGCAGCGTGTCCTGGAGGTGCTGAATCGGCAGCGGCGTGCGGATGCCGGCGACAACGTCCTCGCCCTGCGCGTTCAGCAGGAATTCGCCATAAAATTCCTTGTCGCCGGTGTTGGGATTGCGCGTGAAGACGACGCCGGTGCCGGAGTCATTGCCCAGGTTGCCGAACGCCATGGCTTGCACGCTGACGGCGGTGCCCAGCGACTCCGGAATCTTGTGCAATTGCCGGTAGACAGCCGCCCGCGGGTTGTTCCACGACTCAAAAACCGCGCAGATCGCCGCGCGCAGCTGCTCGCGCGGGTCCTGCGGAAATGGCTTGCCGGTCAGGCGCAGGATGATGCCCTGGTGGTCGCGCGCCACCTGCTGCAGCACGTCCGCCGGCACTTCCGGGTCGCTCTGCGCGCCGCAGCGCTCCTTGTGGTGGTAGAAGACGCGCTCAAATTCGTGCAGCCCCAGGCCCAGCACAACGTTGCCAAACATTTGCAAAAAACGCCGATAGCAGTCCCACGCGAACCGCGGATTTTGCGTCGCAACCGCCAGCCCCAGCACGGTCGCATCGTTCAGGCCGAGGTTCAGGACGGTGTCCATCATGCCCGGCATCGACACCGCCGCGCCGGAACGCACGGAAACCAAAAGCGGATTGCCCGGATCGCCCAGCGTCTTGCCGGTCGCGTTCTCCAGATCCGCCAGTGCCGCCGCGACTTCATCCACCAGCCCATCCGGCAGGCGATTGAGCGCGGTAAACGCGTTGCATGCCACCGTCGAGAGCGTGAAGCCCGGCGGCACCGGCAGGCCGATGCGGCTCATCTCCGCCAGGTTCGCGCCCTTGCCGCCCAGCAGGCCTTTTTGGTCCGCCCGACCTTCGTGAAAGGCGAAAACATGTCGCTGTGTCGTCATTTTCGGACCTCGTGTGCGGTGCGCCCGCGGACGTGCGTCGCTGTGTGTCGGTTGGGGCTATTCGACCGCGGCAAAGTTGCTGCTGTGTTCCACCCGCGGCGGCGGCGCGACAATCTCCAGCACGCGCACCGCCGTTTCCTCAATCGCCTTGTTCGTCACATCGATGACCGCGCAGCCCAGCTTGCGGTAGACCTGGTCGGCCCAGTCCAGTTCGCCCAAAATACGTCCGGGATCTGCGTAGTTGGCGTCGCGGCGCAGGCCCATCGTGCGCATCCGTTCCACGCGGATGTCCGTCAGCGTCCGCGGGTCGATGCGAAAGCCGACCATCTTCTGGCGTGGCACTTGAAAAATCTCTTTGGGCAAAGGCACTTCCGGCACAAGCGGCAGGTTCGCGACGCGGTATCGGCGGTGCGCCAGGTACATCGACACGGGCGTCTTGGAGCAGCGCGATACCCCAAGCAGCACGACGTCGGCCAGCAGAAAACCTTTGGGATCACGGGCATCGTCGTATTTCACCGCGAATTCGACGCACTCGATGCGCCGAAAGTACGCTGCGTCCATTTGGTGAATCAGGCCGGGTCGCAGCTGCGGTGGCGCGCCCAAAAGCTGAATGAATCCGGACATCATCGGGCCCATGACGTCGATGGCGATCACGCCGCGCACCTCCGTCAACGTGTTCATCGCCTCGCGCACTTCGGGCACGATCAGCGTGTAGACAATCAGCGTCGGCCGCTCCGTCGCCGCCAGCACGATGGCGTCGATATCGGAACCTGATGTAATCATGGGAAAACGGTGCATCGACACCGCTGCCTCGCCGAACTGCGACAAGGCGGCTTTGGTCACCAGCTCCGCGGTTTCTCCCAAGGAATCCGAGACGATGAACACGCGCGGGCCATCAGCGGCCGTCGCGGCACTGCGCGCGGCCACATCAAAGAGGGCTTGGGCAACGGCGGCGCTTGGCATGGGGCCTCAGGATGCAATCGCGCTGAGCCTAGCACGCGGCGGCCACGCGCGACAGGGTTGCGGCGTGAGCGGTTTTGTGGCGCGATCGCGTCCCGATGCTAGCCTCGTCGTATGGCGCCGCACGAGGACATGCTGCTGACGATTGCCGCGACGGCCGGACTGCTGCTTTTTGTCCAGCGGCTCGCGGCGATCGCGGACCAGACCTGGCTGCAGCGCCTGGGCTGGCGGCCGCTGCTGGCGACAACGGGCTGGCTGGGCGTGCCGGTGCACGAGGGCGCCCACGCGCTGGCGTGCGTGCTGACACGGCGCAAGATCCGCGCGCTGCGGCTGCTGGCGCCAGATCGCCAGACCGGCGTGCTGGGCTACGTGCTGTGGGAGCCGGGGACCGGACCGGTCGCGTGGCTGGCTGAACTGCTGGTCGGGCTGGCGCCGCTGCTGGCGTCGCTGGCGGTCATGCTGCTGCTGGCGTGGCAGGAAGGCGGGCGCTGGCCGACGCAGACGACCGACGCGCACACGCTCGCGCGCGATTTGCAGACGCTGGCGGGTGTGGGCGGGCAGCACCTGGCAGCGGGCGGCTGGACGCGGACGGCGACGCTGCTGCGGCTGTACGCGATGGTGGCGATCGCGGCGCACGGCGTGCCGTCGCAGGCGGATTTGCAGGGGACGTGGCGCGGACTGTCGCTGCTGATCGTCGTCGGGCTGGGCGTTTGGGGCATCGGGCGGCTGCTGCACCTGCCGCTGGGCGCACAGCTGCTCGCGGCGTTGACCCAGCTGTGCGGCGCGCTGCTGCCGGCGCTGGCGATTGCCGTCGTCGCGCTGGGGCTGCGCTGGCTGGTCGCGTCACTGCTTCCGCAGCGTTGAGCGCTGTTCGCGCACCGCCCGCGCGTTGTCCTGCAGCCCAGCCAGACCGCGCCGCTTGACGGGATTCTGGGCAAATTGCCGGGCGAAGCTGTCCGCATCCAGCGCCAACAGGTCGTCCAGCCGCGGCGCGACGAGCCCTGGCCGCGGCGCAAAAGCCGGGTCGCCAGGCTGGCTGAAGCGGTTCCACGGGCACACGTCCTGGCAGATGTCGCAGCCGAACACCTGATCGCCTACAAGCTGGCGTTCCTGCACTGGAATCTCGCCCAGCGTCTCGATTGTCGTGTGGCTGATGCACCGCCGCGCGTCCACGATGTACGGCGCGACTATCGCCTGGGTCGGGCACGCGTCCAGGCACGCCGTGCAACTACCGCAAAAGTCGCCGATCGGCGCGTCCGGCTCCAGGTCGATGCTCGTCACAAGGCACGCCAGAAAGAACAGCGAACCGTGGCGCGGATGGACGACCAGCGTGTGTTTGCCGCGCCAGCCCAGCCCGGCGCGCACCGCCCATTCGCGCTCCAGCATCGGCCCGTGGTCGACCATCCAGCGCAGATCGCGCAGCGCCTTGAACGGCTGAATCGGTCCGCCCGGACCGCGAAAGTGCTCGCCCAGCTCCGGCTTGAGCGCCGTCGTCAGCGCGATCTCCAGCTGTTTCAGGCGTTTTTCCGCCACCAGGTGGTAGTCGTCGCCCCAGGCATAACGCGAGATCCACGCCCGGTCTTCCGCCTGCAGCGCCACCTCGCGCGTCCGCGGCGCCGCGCTGTCGTAGTCCAGCGCCAGCACGACCACCGATTGCGCACCGGGCACGACGCGCAGCGGATCGCAACGGCGCGCGACGTCGTCCGCCAGCCAGGTCATCGTGCCGTGGTGGCCCGCCGCCAGCCACGCCTCCAGGTGCGCCTGCGCCTGCGGGAGCGCCTGCGCCCGCGCCACGCCCACGCGCGAGAAGCCGCACGCCAGCGCCTGCGCCTTGAACAGCGCCGTCCGCCGCGCCCGCGTCTGCTCCGCGGTCTCGCCCCAGGTCGCCAGCGCTCGCGCCCGCGTCCGTCGCCGCCGCGCGGACTTGGACAGCACGACCAGATTGTCCGCGTCCGCCTGCCCGTCCTCGTTGTGCTCGTCGGCCGCCATCGCCGCACATCGTAGCGCAACCCGCGGTCGGCCGCCGTGCGTGTTGCCATTCTGTCACATGTGTGGAAATGTCCACCGCCTGCGGGTTTTGCTTGCGCGAAGCGGCTGGCCCGGCCACTATCAAACGGTCTGGATGTGGGGTCCGGGCGACGTCAGTGGGTGTTGGGCGCAGCGGTAAAGTCGCGGCCCAGCTGCTCTTCGCGGTGGATGCGCGACGAGGGGGGGCCAGATGGCAAAAAATGGCATATCTTCTGGTTTTGAAGCAGAAAACAGCGAGACGCTGGCGCGCATCGATGGGCCGCCGGTGTCAAGCGTCGCGGCAATGGCGGCGCGGATGGCGGCGTCGGCCGAGTCGTCCTACACCGAGTCCGTGATCGACGGTCTGGTCGCGACCATTCTGGACGAGCGGCTGGACAGCCTGGAGCGCGCGGAGGCGGTCGTCGCGCTGAAGTCCTACCTGCAGACCGGCTGGGACGCGGTGGCGCAGAGCGTCGGCGTGTCCGGACGCAGCCTGCAGGTGATCGCTGGGATCGTCAAGCTTCGGGAATCCTTCAAGGAATCGCTGCGGCAGCGGCGCATCGGCCTGCGCCATGGCGCGGCGCTCGTCCGGCTGGCGGAACACGAGGCGTGCGCCGAGCGCCTGCACACGTACCTGCTTGCGAATCCGGACGTCGGCGGCGAGGAAGCGCTGCGGATTGCCGGTCTGCTCGTGCGCCAGCCGGAGCTCGAGCCCGAGCGTGCGCGGCGCCAGCTGACCGACGACGCCCGGCGCCGTACGCTGCTGCGCGGCATGTCAGATTCGGACTCCGGGCCGATCTTGCTGGCCGGCGTGGGGCTGCGCAGCGTGGTCAACTCGCTCGCGTCGTTTGATCCGGCGGCGCTTTCGCTCGAAGAACGCCAGCAGCTCGCGCGCGATCTCGCCGCGGCGATGCTGACGATCGAGCGCGTCCAGCAGGATCTGGATGCCGCCGAGTAGCGCGCCGCGCAGATTCTTGCCACAGCTCCGCGGGATCGCTATACACGCTGACCGAATTCGGAGATCAAACCCGCCGGAGCCGCAGCGCGCCACCGGGCGTGCCCGCGCCGGTCTCAGTCCGAAAGGCAACAGGTCTGCCAGACCCAGCTTGATGTTCTTTTTGGGTCAGCCTGTGTAGTCTCCGCGACCCGATGCGTTGCGCATCGCATGGACGTTTGCCAAATGATGCACAACTTGATCGCGCTGTGGTTCACCTGGGTTCGCGACTGGGGCTACGCCGGTGTCGTCGCGGCGATGGCTGCAGAATCATCAATTATTCCATTGCCTTCCGAGGTCGTCATCCCGCCGGCGGCCTACTGGGCGTCGCAGGGCAAGCTTAGCCTGGTCGGCGTCATCGTCGCGGGCACGCTTGGCTCCTACCTGGGCGCCACCATCATGTACTGGACTTCGCGCTGGCTCGGCCGTCCGCTGGTCCTGCGCTACGGCAAATACGTCATGATTTCACCAGAAAAGCTCATCCAGTCCGAGGTCTTCCTCGCCCGCTACCACACCGGCGGCGTCTTCTTCGCGCGCCTCCTGCCGGTCGTGCGCCACCTGATCGGCATCCCAGCCGGCATCGTCCGCTTGCCCTTTGGCGTCTACAGCGCGATGACGCTCGTCGGCTCCGGCCTTTGGTGCACGGTGCTGGCGCTTTTTGGCCAGGAAGTGCTGGGCGCGGAGCCCAACCTCATCAACGACCCCGAAGCCATGGTGCGGGCGCTCAAGGCCAAGCTCATGACGATCGTCATCGGCATCGTCGTGCTCGCGGCGCTGTATGTCGCCGTGATGTTCATGACCCGCAAGAAGGCTGCCACCTGATGACTTTGCGCACAGTCCAACGCTCGCCGGGCCGACTTGTTGCGTCTCTGGCTCGGACCGCGGGTCCAGGCATCCGGTGGCACGCTGCCCATTGGCGCACCGGCCGTGGTCCGCGTGCCTAGGCCGCCACCGATGCCGATCCGCCTGACGCTGCTGATTGATTCGCTCGCGGCCGGCGGTGCGCAGACGCAGATTGTCCGGCTGGCGGCGGGGCTCGATCCAACGCAATGGTCCGTGCGGCTGGCCTGGTACAACGCGGCGTCGCCTTTTCACGCGGTGCCGGCGGGTGTGACGCCGGTGCAGCTGCCGCGCCACCATCGGCTGGACCCGCGGTTTGTTCTTGCGATGCGCCGGCTGGTCTCGCGCGCGGAGACCGACCTTGTGCACGCCTGGCTGCCGGCGCCCGCGCTGTACGCGACGCTCGCGGCGCAATGGCCGGGTTCCGCGCCGGTGCTGACCGCCGTGCGCTGCTCGCCGTCGCTGTTTGCCAACGATCCGACCCAGGGCCGGCTGACGCTGCTGACCGCGCTGCTGGCGGAGGCGACGACAAGCAATGCGCAGGCGTCGCTGGACTGGCTGGCCGCGCGGCATGTGCCGCAGCGCAAGCTGCACTTCATCGGCAACGCGCTGGATCCGCGCATTGCGCACCGGACGCCGTCGTCGCTGGCAGCGCGGGCGCAGTTGCTGGCCTCGCTTGGGCTGGATCCGGCGCGGCCGCCGCTGGTCGCGCTTGGGCGTTTTGACGCGTACAAGAATCAGGATGGGCTCGTGCGCGCGCTCGCACGGGTGCGGGCCCAGCGCGCCGACGGAGTGCCCCCGCTGCTGCTGGCCGGGCTGCTGGCGGACCCGGCGCGCGTGGCGCACGTGCGCGATCTGGCGAGGGCGGCGGGCCTGGAGGTGCACATCGCGCCGGCGGTCGCAGACGTGGCGACGCTGCTCGAGGCCGCGCGGTTTTCCGTGCTGGCGTCGCGCAGCGAAGGGACGCCAAACGTGGTGCTGGAGGCGCTTGGGCTGGGCACGCTGGTCGTGGCGACCCGGGTCGGTGAAGTCCCGACGCTGGTCGAAGATGGCCGCACTGGGATCCTGTGCCCGCCCGACGACGACGCGGCGCTCGCGGTGGCGCTGGAGCGCGCGCTGGACCTGCCGACGCCGGACGTGGCGCGCATGGGCGAGCGGGCGCGCGCGGACATGCTCGCGCGCTTTTCAGAGCCGGCGGTGGTGCAGCAATACGCGCGGCTATACTGGGAAATTATTGAACAATCATGTGGTTAGCCCTGATTCGCCTCGGCCAGCAGTTGCCGCAGCCAGGCCTCCAGCGGCTCCAGCGCCCAGCCGCCGCCGCGCCGAAACCCGCGGATTTTGCCGGTGTGATCCAGGACGATAAACGTTGGAATGCTTGAAATTTCAAGCGTGTCGAGGCCATCGGGCCCCAGCCACGCGACGGCCGGCGCGCCGGGCAGAAAGTCGCGGTGAAACGCCTCCAGCGCCTGCTCGTCGCGATCGACGGACGCCTCCACGATGCGCAGCCCGGTGCCGTGCATGCGCACGTTCAGCTCCGCGATTGCCGGCGCCGTCATCCGGCACGGCCCGCACCAGGTCGCCCACAGGTAGACTAGCAGCACCTGGCCTTTCAAGTCCTTGGGATCCTGAGGCTTTTCCCCGAACCAGCGCTTGACATCCAGCATCGGCAGGCCTTTGCCCACGTGCTCGTCGGTGCGCCAGTCGTCGACCGTCCCCGTCGCCGGCGGCTTGGGATCGAGCGCCAGCACCAGCTCCGCGCCGTTGCCCGTCGCCACCAGGTCCAGGTCGTGCGCGATTTGGTAGGCAAAAGCCGCGTCGTGCAGCCCGCCCGGCGTCGCCTGCGCCACCGCGCGCACCGTGAACGGCCCCGCCGCGTCCAGGTTCACGCGGAACCGGCCCTGGGCGTCGGTTGCGACCGTAACGGTCTCCAGCTCCTTCTTGGCCTGCAGAATCCGCAGCGCAATCCGCTGGTTCGCCACGGGCTTGCCGCCGCTCAGCGCGCGCAGGTTCACCGGTTGCGGCCCGCGCCACTTCGCCGTCGGCCGCGACGGCACGCGCGGCGTCACCGGGTCCGGCCAGGGCTGCTGCCAGGCCTTTGCGTCGGTCCCCGCGTCCACGACCGGAAAGTTGGACGCCGTCACCGCCACCGTTTCCCCGTCCGGCAGCAGCCGCAGATCCAGCCGCCAGTCTTCCAGGGTCACGGTCGTCGCGTCGGCTGTCAGGCGGATCTCGCGCGGCTCGCCGGCGCCCGGCACCAGCGTCTGGTTCAGCGCGGCCGTCGTGGTCCGCGCCACCACGATTGTCGGCTGGTCGCCGTTCGCCTTCTGCGTCGCCAGCCAGGTCACCGCCAGTTGGTGCGTGTTGCCGGTCGTCAGCAGCGTCGCACCCGGCTTCACTGTGATGACCTCCTTGGCCGGCGGCGGAAACAGCCGCTTCAACGCCACGCGCGTGATGTCGATGTGCACCAGCTCCGCGCCGCGCCGCGCCACGACTTTGCACACCGTCCCCGGCAGCCCGCGAATCAGCGGCGTCACGTCTGCCAGCTTCATGCCGGGGATCTTCGGCATCGCCTCGGTCGCCTCCAGCATGTCGCCCACGCGTAGCCCGGCTTTCTGCGCCGGCCCGCCTGGCACCACTTGCTGGACAAAAATGCCCTCGGGTTTTTCGCCCAGCACGATGCCCAGGCCACCCGGCTCCGGCACTTTGGCTCCAGGCTGGGTCGGGTTGCTCTCCGGCGGCGCCATGCGAAACGGCCACACCGACGTCGGCTGCGGCGCGCCCGGCGGCGTCTGAGCCGGCGGGGGTGCACGCGGCGTTTTGGGCTTGGCCAGCGCCGGAGAGGCGAGCAGGGCGGTCGTCAGGATCAGCAGCGGCAGGCGGTTTGTCATGTCCCGAGCGTAGGGTCGCCGCTACGCCGGGTCAACCGGAACATCGGTTGGCGGCCGCCATGTGACGCGCACGAACTGGTCATGGCCAATCGCCTCAGTGACTTGCGCGACGGCCGCCCGCACGCGCGCCTCGTCCGGGCCTTCAAAAGTCAGGCGCAGCTTGTGATCGGCCGGGTAGA
Organism: uncultured Myxococcales bacterium; assembly: GCA_903929795.1. Classification (GTDB taxonomy): domain Bacteria; phylum Myxococcota_A; class UBA9042; order UBA9042; family UBA9042; genus CAIYBN01. The sequence goes on from CAIYWC010000020.1 coordinate 35,857, forward strand.
ACACCGGGTAGCTGCCGATCTCCAGGTCCGCAAACGCCGCGACAACCGCGTCGATCGCCGCCACGGAGACCCACTCGTCCGCGGTGAAATACGCCGTCGCCAGCCACGGCCGCGGCCGCGCCAGCCGCGTGCAGAGCGCCTCAATGCGGCCCGCCACCATCGACGGCACGCCCGGCAGCACAATCACGTTGTGCGCCTGGGGCAGCGGCCAGCGCCCGTCTTTGAGGTAGAGCGTCGTGCCGCGCGGCAGCAGCGCCATGCGCTTTTGCTCGTCGGTCATCGCCACGCCGGAGCGTTTCTCGATGCGATCGACCAATTCCTGATGTAATTCAAGCGGTTCGTCCAGCGCCAGCGCGACGGCTTGCCACGTGCAATCGTCATGCGTCGGCCCGACGCCGCCGGTCGTCACGACCAAATCGAAGCGCTCCGAGAAGCCGCGGATCACCTCCGCCAGGCGCGGCACGATGTCCGCGACGATCGCGACTTCGCCCACGCGCAGCCCGGCGCGGTTAAAGCTCTCGATCAGGAACGGCGTGTTTTCGTCGCGCACCTTGCCGCTCAGCACCTCGTTGCCGATGATGATGATGCCAATGGTACGAATATCTTCGGTTTTCGCCATTCAACCCACTTGCGGCGGCCGCACATCCACCAAACGGCCTGTCTGCGTCAAGATAGTGCCATCGCGCGCCAACGCCAGCAACCACGCGCTTCGCGCCCGCGCGCAATACAGGCCGCGCGGACGGCAAAGCCGCGGCGCTTCACCCGGTTGCGGCGCGCTTGGCCTTCAGCCACACTGCGGCCAACGATTGCGGAGCGCTGGCACGGTGACGACCGCGGAGAACCCCGACTACCTGTCGCAACAGCTCATCACGTACCTCGGCAACAAGCGCGCGCTGCTGGGCTTCATTGGCGCCGCCGTGCAGCGGGTTCGCTCCCGCCTGGGACACCGCAAGCTTGCGACTTTTGACGTCTTTTCCGGTTCCGGCGTCGTTGCGCGTGCGCTGCGCCAGGACAGCGCGCGGCTGATCGCCAACGATTTGGAGCCATATGCGGCGGTCATCAACCGCTGTTATTTGGCCAACCCGACACCGCAGCTGATCGACGAAATCGCCAGTTATCACAAGGAGTTGACGGCGCACATCGCCGCGCACGGACTGCGTCCGGGGCTGATCGCGGAGTTGTACGCGCCGCAGAGCGACGCCGCGATCCAGCGCCACGAGCGGGTGTTTTACACGGCGCGCAACGCCCGCTATTTGGATACCGTCCGCAGGTTCATCGACGAAATTCCCGAGCATCTGCGCGACTTTTTTCTCGCGCCGCTGCTGTCGCAGGCGTCGATCCACGCCAACACCTCCGGCGTCTTCAAGGGCTTTTACAAGGACTCCGCGACCGGCTGCGGTCAGTTCGGCGGCAACCAGCGCAGCGCGCTCCAGCGCATCACGAGCGACATGGCGCTGCCGCTGCCGGTGTTTAGCCGGTTTGCGGTGAATTGCGAGGTTCACCAGCGCGATGCCAATGAATTAATTGCGGAAGTTGCGGATCTGGATCTGGCGTACATCGACCCGCCGTACAACCAGCATCCGTATGGCGCCAACTATTTCATGCTGAATTTGCTGGTGAATCCGCAGCGGCCGACGGCGTTGAGTCCCGTGTCCGGAATTCCGCCGGGCTGGCAGCGGTCGGCGTACAACCGGCGCAAGGCGGCGGCGACCGCGCTGACGCGGCTGGTGACGGAAATGCCCGCGAGATTTCTGCTGATTTCCTTTAATTCCCAAGGCTTTATCGCCAAGGACGAGATGCTGGCGCTGCTGACCCGTGTCGGCAAAACCGAGGTCGTTGAGACGCGCTACAACGCGTTTCGCGGCAGCCGCAACCTGCGCAACCGCGACCTGCATGTGCGCGAATTCCTTTTTCTTGTCGAAAAATCCTGACCCGGGGCTGGCTCAGCAGCCGCCGGGCGCGGCGCAGGTCATTTCCGTGCCGAGCGTGCCGTCAATGCCGGACGTGCCGGGCAAGCCATCCGCTTCGAGCGCCGGTGCGCTGGGCGCTGAGACGCCGCCCGCGCCGCCGGTTCCGATTGCGCCGCCGATGAAGCTGAGGCCGCTGAAGGCGCCGACCGCGGTGGGCTGGCTGAAGACGCCGGTGCTCACGCCGCCCGCGCCGCCGCCGCCGCCGCCGCCGTGGCCGCCGTGGCCGCCGTGGCC
>CAIYWC010000021.1 GCA_903929795.1 uncultured Myxococcales bacterium
AGGAATCCCAACGGGCAGCCGAAGGTGGGGCGGGCGCAGCCAAAGCTGCGGGACCGCATGTGGACGTGCGTCCGGGTGACTCCGGCGCTTCGGCGGGGTGGGCCATTTTCTCGGGGCGGAGGGCCCCGGCGAAGCCGGAACTTCGACCTTTCTGCCCTGGGGGCGGTTCGGCCAGTGGCCGGGACCAGAATGACCCGCGAACCGTGGCAGCGCCCACCGCCCTGTACAAGCTGGCCCGATTCGATTCCCGTCAATTGATCGGTTGGACAGATGCGCTTGTATGGGGCGCCGCCGGGAGGTACGCCGCGGTTCCGCCGGGTTTGCTCTCGAACTTCGCTCAGCGCCCATCGCTTCCCGGCACGCGCGATCAGTTTTTGATCGCGCCGTCCTGAATTCTTGGACACCGTGTCGGCAACGTTGACCCGCAGTCCTGGCTGGCAGGTCGACCACGCGACAACGGGCGGCCGCGTTCGGTGACTTTGGCGAAGCCGGTGCGCGTTTCACAGCAAACTTGACATTCATCTACTCCACGGATGACGCGTCAAACCCGGCCGCTCCAGCCGCCAATTGACACGACCGCCGACAATCGCCACATTGCCGGTGCATCCCGAGCGTCGCGGAGCCATCGGCCATGTTCGTTTCGTCTCGCAGCCTTTGCCGCGCCGCAGGCCTCGCCTTGGTCCTCGCCGCGTGCGGTTCGCCGGCCGCAATCGACGGCGGCGCGCCGGTGGCCGACGCGGCTGACGCCCAGGATGCCGCGCTTGCCGACGACGCGGGCAGCACCGACGCCACGATCACCGACGTGGCCAAGCCAGCCGACGCGGACGCGCTTGCCGCCGACGCGGAATTGGCGCCAGATGCCGATGCTGCAGCCGACAGCGCCGATGCCGCGGATGTGCCGGTTCCCGCCGATGCGCCGGATGCCGGAGCCGACGTCCCGGTTACCGATGCCGATGCCGATGCACCGAGCGATGCGACAGCCACAAGTGACGCCGACGCCGCGTCTGCCGTCGAGGATGCGGCAGCCGATGTGGGCGAGGAGGTCGCCGATGCCGGTCCGGATGCCGGCGATGCGGGGTCGGATCTGGCCGCGGACGCGGATGCCGGTGCGACGGACGCGACCACTGACGCCGATGCAGACAGCGACAGCGCAGCGCAAGACGCGGAAGTCGCCGACGCTGAATCTGACGCCGATGCCGCCGCGGCTTGTACCTGGTTTGCGCCCTGTGTACCGACCAACCCCTGCCACGCCGGCCACTGGATCTGCCCGGCGAGCGGCGCCAGCTGCGTCGATCTGAACACGAACTTGGCCGACGGCGCCCCCTGCGCAGGCACCGGCGCGTGCGTCGCGGGCGCGTGCCAGGTCTGCGGCGGCGCGTGCACGCCGAGCTTTTCGCCATGCCATGTCGGCATCATCACCTGCAGCGGCGCCAGCGCGACGTGCACCGACACCGGCGCCAATGTCGCGGATTTGACGCCCTGCGAGGGCGCTTTTCTCTGCACCGCCGGCGCGTGCGCGCCCTGCACCGACTTTGCGCCCTGCATGCCCGCCGACCCCTGCCACACGGGCTACCTCACCTGCGGCGGCGGCCTCGCGGCGTCGTGCGTGGACACCGCCCAGCCCGGCGCGGATGGCATCGCGTGCGGCAGCGGCCAGACCTGCAGCAGTGGCACCTGCGCGGCGGGACCCTACACTCTCGCCATCTTCAGCGGCGGCGGGCAAAGCGCGTGGGTCGACGACGACCTGGCCAGCCCGGTCGTGCTTGTGCTGAACGACGCCGGCGGCAAGCCGCTGGCCAACGCGCCGCTGAGCGTCCAGGCACCGGAGGGCGCGATCGCCACGCCGGCGTCCACCCTGACGGACGCTAACGGTCAAGCGTCCTTTGCGCTGCGTCTAAACCTGAAAGTGAACCCGACGGTCCAGTTCACCGCCAACGGCCCGGGCGGCGCGCAGTTGCCGCTGGTGTTCGCGGCGACCGGCCCGGTCGAAGGCACGATCTTCGCCGCCGTGAACCGCGACGGCCCGAGCGTGGAGGCGATGAGCGGCGTCGGTACGCAGGCGACACTCGACCAGACGCGCGGCCTGGCCGTCAGCAGCGGCGGCACCGTCTATTTCGGCGAGGCCGGCAACGGCGGCTTTGGCAACTGCTACCTCAAGAGCCTGTCGCCGCTGGGCGAAATGGCGACGCTCGCCGGCACGGGCAAATGCGGCTTCGGCGGCGACGGCGGTCCAGCCAGCGCGGCGCAGCTCACGACCGCGAGTGACATCGCCCTGGACGAAGCGGCCGGCGCGCTCTACTTTGCCGACACGGGCAACAACCGCGTGCGGCGGATCGACCTCGCCAGTGGCGTCATCACCACGCTCGCCGGCGGCGGCACGCCCACCACCGGGCTTTGGGGCGACGAAGGCCCCGCCAGCGCCGCAATCCTCAAAGCGCCCACGCGCCTGAGCTTTGGCCCCGCGCCTCTGCCCGCCACCGGTAACGCGCTCTACGTCAGCGACGACGGCCACGGCACCCTGCGCTGGATCGACAGCGGCGGCACCATCCACTTGGTGCTCGCCCCGCAAACCGGCGACTGCGCAAAGGACGACCTGCTCTTCACCGGTTGCTCCGCCGGTTGCGACGTGGCGTTCGGCAAATCCGGCGAACTGTTCTTCACCGGCGGCGGATGCGGCGCCAGCACCGGCACGCCCGAGAACGGCCTCTGGACCGACGTCATCTTCCGGCGCGGCGCGGACGGCAGCTTGAGCCGCGCGGCCGGCGTCTACGCGTACGACACCGGCGACGGCACGCCGGCCAACACCAGCTTTGTCCAAGCGGACTTGCTGGCCATGGACCCGGGCGGCAACCTGTTCTTTGCCGGCTATCAGGCGCAACAAGTGCGGCGCATCGACGGCCGCAGCGGCCTGGTCACCACGCTCGCCGGCGGCATCGGCCAGTACGGCACATCGGGCAGCTACGTGCCGGGCCCGCAAGCCAAGCTCATCTTGCCGGTCGGCCTCGCGCTCAGCCCAGACTTGAACCTCTATTTCAGCGACGGCAACCAGGTGCGCGTGCTCTGGGCGGTCGGCCATCCGCTGCCGAGCGACGTGACGCTGGTCGACGCCTCCGACCCGCTGACGGCCTTCGCCCTCGATGCGCCCTTCGCAGGCACGCGCGCGCGCGTGCAGCAGGCGCCCAATGCCGAGCCGGTGCCGGGCGTGGCCGTGCACTGGACCGCGATCGACGCGGGCGCAGGCGTGCGTAAGCCCATCTATCTGACTGATACGCAAGGCAATTCCACGCCAGAAGGCCGCGTCGGCTTGAGCGCCAAGATGTACACGCTGCGCGCCGAGGCGTTTGATATCCACCAGCAGCCGCTGCCCGGTAGCCCCGTGGACTTGACGATCGCCGCCACCGGCGTCGCAAACGACTCCATCTTCGGCGCTTTCGCGGTCGACCCCGTCGGAATGCTGAACGGCGCGGCGACGCTCGCCAACACCGTCGCCGTTGACGTCGCCGCAAGCGCTGACGGCAGCCTGTACATCGCCGGCAGTTGCGCCGTGTTCGCGGTCAGGCTGCCGGGCGCCGCCGAGTTGATCGCCGGCGACGGCGTGGACTGCACATTCGACGACGGCAAAGGCATCGCCGCCAACGCGCGCCTCAGCCCGGACACGCTCGCGCTCGACGACGCCAAGCACCTGCTCTACGTCGGCGAGTTCAGCACCGGCCGCATCGCGGTCGTCAACCTGCAGACCGGCAGCCTGGCCACGTTCGCCGGCGGCGGGACGGCCACCGCCAAGCCCTGGGGCGACGGCGGCCTCGCGACCGACGCCACGCTCCAGACGCCCAACTCCCTCGCGCTCGGCAACGGCGGCCTCTACATCGCCGATGCCGGCCGCAACCAGATCCGCTTCGTCGACGGCAGCGGCATCATCTCCACCCTGCCCGTCGCGCAAGCCGACTGCAGCTGGGGCACGGGCTGCACCGCGGCCATCCCCGGCATGTGCTGGCCGCGCGATCTGGCGTGGGACAGCGCCGACGGCCAGCTCCTCATCAGCGCCGCCGCCTGCGGTCCGGTCGCCGGCGACGCGTCCGCCATCCTGTCCTTCCAGCCCGGCGACACGCAAGCGCACTGGTACGCGGGCGCCACGCTTGGCACCGGCAACAGCGCCGACGGCACGCCGATCCTCGGCGCCGAATTCGGCATCTACGCCGACACCGTGTCCATCGGCTACGACCCCGGCGGCGTTCTGCACGTCTTCGTCGCATATTCCTATGACGTCCGGTTGCGCAAAATCGTCGACGGCAAAGTCTACACGGTCGCCGGCGTCCAGAATCCGCAGCCCGGCGCGTCGCCAGGCAACTACGGCCCGCTCAGCGCCGCGCAATTCAGCTATCCCATTGAATTCACGTTTATTCCGCCCGGCGGCTTGGGCAAGCTGGCAATCATCGACGACGGCATGTTGCGGCTTGTCTGGTAGCGCTAACCGCCCGGCTTGAGCCCGAGGTCCAGCAAGACCTGCGGAATCGTGTGCAGTTCCCGGCCCTTGGTCACAAACCGCTCATCGCCCTGCATCGCGACCTGGCTGCGCACGGCGTCCGACTGCACCGACGTGCAAAACACCACCGGCCCCGCGTACCCCTGCGCGCGCATGGCCTTGAGCGTGTGCATCCCGTCCATCCCCGGCATCAGCATGTCCAGCACCACCGCCGCCGGCGCCGGCTGTTCGCGCAGCCAGTTCAGCGCCGCCTGGCCCGACGACACCGTCGTGCAGTGCCACCCGGCGTTTTGCAAAATCAACCGCAGCAGGTTGCGAATCGACTCGTCGTCGTCGATTACCAGCACGCGCCCCAGCACCGGCATCAGCGGCCGCGGCGTCGCGGTCGTCGGCGGTTCCTGCATCGGGTCGCCCGGCTCCAGCTTGGACGGGTGGCCCTTGCGCGGCCGCAGTTCCGGCGACTCGTCCGCCCAGGCCATCGGCTCCTGCGGCGTCAGCCGCAGCGTCAGCTCCACCGCGCGCATCGTCCTGCTCACCGCGCGCGAGGCATCCGTCAGGTGCAGCGCCGCCCAGGCATCGTGGACCTCGGCGCGGATCGCTTCCCACAGCTCCACGACTTCCGCCATCGACTGCGGCCGATCCTCCCGCGATTTCGCCAGCATCGAGAGCACCAGCTGGTCCAGCACCGGCGGGATCCAGCGCCCCTTGCGGTGCGAGCTGGGCCGCGGCACAGCGTCCTGCACGTGCATCCGCATCAATTCCACGGACTTGTCGGAGACAAAGGGCAGCGTGCCGGTCAGCATCTCGTAGAGCACGATGCCGAGCCCGTAGACGTCCGCGCGCAGGTCGATCTCCTTGCGCAGCACCTGCTCCGGGCTCATCGACAGCGCGGTCCCGACGACGCGGCTGGCATCATGGGTCGCCGCCTCGCCCGGCAGCGGCCGCGCGCGGGCGACGCCAAAATCGAGAATACACGCGTGAAAACCACCGGCTGCGCCCGCATCGCGTACCAGGTGCACGTTCTCCGACTTGATGTCGCAGTGCACGATCCCCAGCGCGTGCGCCGCCGCCAGCGCCGCCGCCGACTGGGTCAGCACCGTGTCGATGTCGACGATCGGCAGCACGGTCTCGCGCCCCAGCCGCTCCAGCAGGCTCTCGCCTTCCAGCAGCGGCATGACGATGAAGTGGCCGACCCGAGGATCGTGACCAAAATCAATCACTTCCACGACATTCGGATGACGCACAACGGCCGCCGCGCGCACTTCCTGGCGAAACCGCTCGACTTGCCGCGCATCGACCGCGCGCGCCGCGTGCAGGATCTTGACGGCGAAATCGCGCGGCAGGCGCTGGTGCTCGGCGCGATAAACCGTGCCAAAACCGCCGCGCCCGATGACCGACGCGAGCTTGTAACGGTCCTCGATCACATGGCCAATCGCCTGATCTACGTCCAAAGCGGACGCAGGCGCAGATGCAAGCGCAGACCGTGGCGGATCTTGCGGCGGAATCGTCATGCGACAAAAGATAACCCCATCGCAGGGTTTTGCAACACATGCGCGGCCGGACTTGTGAAAGGCCAATCGGCCCGCTAGATTGGCCGGCCCCGGGAGGTGACGATGCATCCAGAGACAACGGACCAGGCGCAGGGCGAAATCCGCCGCGTGGTCGTGATCGGCGCGGGCACCATGGGCCACGGCATCGCGCACGTGTGCGCGGCGGCGGGCTATGAGGTGTGGCTGAACGATGTCGCGGCGGCGGCGATCGACGACGGGCTGACCAAAATCCAGCAGAACCTGGCGATCGGCGTGCAAAAGGCCAAGCTGACCCAGGCGGCGGCCGATGCCACGCGCGCGCGCCTGCACGCGGAGCCGGATCTGCGGGTGGCGGCGTCGCTGGCGGATCTGGTGATCGAGGCGGCACCGGAAAACGCCGCGCTGAAGCGGCGGATTTTCCAGACCGTGACAGAGACGCTGCCGGCGGGCGCGCTGCTGGCGAGCAACACGAGCTCGATTCCGCTGCGCCAGCTGGCGGTGGACCTGCCGCGGCCGGATCGGTTCCTGGGGCTGCATTTTTTCAATCCGGTGCACCTGCAGCCGCTGCTGGAAGTGGTGCGGGCGGAGGCGACGTCTGATGCGGCGCTGGCGAGCGCGCTGGCGTTTGCGCGGCAGCTGGGCAAGGAGCCGATCGTGGTGCGGGACGTGGCGGGCTTCGCGTCGTCGCGGCTGGGGCTGGCGCTCGGGCTGGAGGCGATCCGGATGCTGCAAGAAGGCGTGGCCAGTGCGGCGGACATCGACAAGGCGATGGAGCTGGGCTACCGGCACCCCATGGGCCCGCTGAAGCTGACGGATCTCGTGGGGTTGGACGTTCGACTGGCGATCGCGGAGACGCTGGCGCGCGAGATCGACCCGGTGCGGTTCGCGCCGCCGCAGCTGCTGCGCGATCTGGTCGCCGCTGGCAAGCTGGGCAAGAAAACCGGCGAGGGATTCTACAAGTATGGCGAGCGGTAGCCGCTTGGTCCCGGCGTGAACGGACTCGCCATGTGACAATTTTCGCCGGGCCGCGGCAAAAGTCGGGGGTCCGCGAATACAGGGTGCCCACCCGGTGCGCGGGAGGGCTCCACGCGCGGCGCCACGCAAACATGCCGACCGAAGTTCGCGATCAACCGTTCTCGATCCGAGGCGTGCCACCGGAAGTGCACGCTCTCGGTCCCAGTCCGAAATGCGCCAGGTCTGAACGACGAATTTCGGTGTCCGACAGCGGTCGGCGTGCATGGAGCCGCTACTTCGGCTCGGGCTCCTGCAGCTGCGGCAGCCGGAGTGCGAACGGGAGGATCAGCATCGACGGAATCGCCACGCTGAACGACAACAAAAAAAGCCGCGTGTAGCCGATATGCTCGACAATTTCGCCGGCCCTGGCGCCCAGCGTCGCGCCGCCGAGGCTGGTCAGCGCCGTCGCGATGGCATAGTGCGCGGCCTTGAAGCCCGGATTGCAGGTCCGCAGGGCGAACACGATGAGCGCGGAAGCGCCGAGACCGCCGGCGAACTGCTCGAAAGAATAGATGAAAGCCACGACAGGCAGGCCAGGCGCCGCGTGGGCCGGGTCTACCTTGGCGCGGGCGACGGACCAGGCGAGCCACACATACAGCCAGATGTTCAGGTTCATGCCCAGCGTCAGCGGCCAAACGGTGCGCCGCCAGCCGTATTTCTGAATCGCCCACGCGGAGGCCAGCGAGCCAGAAGTGAGCGCCGCGCTGCCGAGAATGCCGCCAATCCACGCCAAATCCGGTTTAGATACGCCAACTTCCCGCATCAGGAACGTCGTGTTCAACGCGAACATCAGCTGGTCGCCGAGCTTGTAGGTCACCAGCAGCGCCAGCACGAGCGCAATCCCCGGTTGGCGCCGATAGCTCAGAAACGCGCGGCCGAAACCGCGCAGCGCGTCCGGCATCGACGTGCGCTGCGCGCGGGCGATCTCGACGCGCGGCAGGACCATTGTGTGAAAAATCCATAGGATCGCCAGCGCGATCGCGCCGACGCCAAAGCCCCAGTGCCAGCCGATCCAGCCCGTGAGCGCCAGGAGCGCGCTGCGCACGAACAGCTTGGCGATCTGGAACGCGAGGCTGCGCAGGCCGGTGTAGGCCGCCTGATCGGCGGGATCGGTAATGGCCTCCATGTAGTAGCCGTCGATCGCGATGTCGTGCGTGGCGGCGAAAAGGGCAAGGACCGCGAGCGTGGCGATCGCCGCCTGCAGGAGCCCGCTGCCGCTTGCCGCCGCCGCCGTCCGCGGTCCACCTGCCAAAAGCAGCGCCAGCAGGCCAAATCCGACGACGAGCCCGCCCTCGACGACCAGCAGCCAGCGCCGCTTGGTGCCCCAGCAATCGACCGCGGGCGCCCAGAGGAATTTCAGGCTCCAGGCGAGGCCAAAATAGTTGAGGTAGCCGATCCACGCCTCTTTGACGCCAATGTCCGTCAGGTAAGCCGCGAACAGGAAGTTGATGAGCATGAACGGCAGGCCCTGCGCGAAATAGGTCGTCGAGACCCAAGTCCGCGTCAGTGCGGCGGAACGTGCGGGCGGAGCGCTGGCGGCGGTGGTCATGAACGGCTCGGGTGGCAGGGACCACGCCGCCCGAGATTATCCGTCAACCGGGCCGAGGCAAGTTTTCGTCGGACTTCTGGTCGACGCGCTCGTCGTCGTGCAGCGCGCGCATGCCCGGCGTACGCACGTCGTCAAACTGGCCGCCGCGCACCGCCCACAGAAAGGCCGCAACTGCCGAACCGGACAGCAGAATCGCCAGTGGGACCACGATGTACAGGACGCTCATCGGCTGCCTCCGGTCGGCGGGCGGCTCGCCAAGGGGTGGCTGGGGGTGCTAGTCCCCCCCACCGCGAGCGGAGCGGGCCAAAAGCCAATCGCCAGCGGAACCACGATGTACAGCACGCTCATGCGACCTTGCCCTTGCGCGGAGCGTCGAACGTCCGCGACTTGAACGAACTGCTGACGACGGTCAGCGAGCTGAACGGCATGAGAATGGCAGCCACGAGCGGGCTGAGCAAGCCCGCCATGGCCAGACCCGCGCCAATGAGGTTATAGATCAGTGAAAACACGATGTTGCGGCGGATCGTCCGGACGGTTCGGCGCGCACCGGTGATGAGGGCGACAATCGGGTCGAGGCCGGATTCCGTGAGAAACACGTCTGCGGCGGCGAGGCTGGCTTCCGCGCCGCCGTGGACGCTGATGCCGACGGTGGCCGCCGCGAGCGCCGCTGCGTCGTTGACGCCATCGCCGACCATCAGCACCGGGCCATGGCGCAATTCCTCCTGAACTTTCAGGAGCTTTTGCTCCGGCGTCGCACCGCCCTGCGCGCGCTCAGGCGCCACGCCCAGCTGCCGCGCGACCGCTGCCACGACGTCCGGATGATCGCCCGACAGGATGCCGACCTCCATGCCTTCCGCCTCCAGCGCGCGCAGGCACGCCGCCGCTTCCGGGCGCACCGTGTCGCCAAAACCCATCGCGGCGACGACCACACCGTCTTGCGCCACCAGCACCGGCGTCCAGGCCCGCGCCGTCAGCTGCTCAATCCAATCCTGCACTTGCAGACCATGAGCGCCCACCGACTGCGCGACAAACGCCGGCGACCCGACCACCAGCGCGTGCCCTGCCACCTGCGCGTGCAGCCCGCCGCCGACCGTCTGCTGGACCTCGGACACCGCCACCATCGGCTGCTCGCCAAAATGCGCCACGACCGCGCGCGCCAGCGGATGCGCTGACTGCTGCTCCAGCACCGCGACAAGCGGCTGCACCGACGGGTCGCCCAGCCACTGCATCAGCGCGATTTTGCCGGTCGTCAGCGTCCCGGTCTTGTCAAAAAGCACAAGCCCCGGCTTGGCCAGCCGCTCCATCGCGTCGCCGCCCTTGACCAGGATGCCGCGCTGCGCCGCCTTGCCCACCGCCGCCGTCACCGCCAGCGGCGTCGCGAGCCCCAGCGCGCACGGACAGGTCACAATCAGCAGTGCAACCGCATGATCCAGCGCCAGTTTCGGGTCCAGCCACAGCCACAGGCCAGCGGTCATCGCCGCCAGCAGCAGCACGACCGCGACGAAATAGCCGATCACGTGGTCCGTCAGCGCGACGATCGGCGCCCGGCGCCGCGCCGCCTCCGCCACCGCCAGCATCAGCCGACCCACGCGCGTGTCCTCGCCGGTCGCCTCGGTGCGAATCTGCAGCAAAGCCGCGATGTTCAGCGTGCCGGCGTTCACGGCGTCGCCCTCCGCCACGTCGACCGGCCGGGACTCGCCCGTCAGCACCGACGCGTCCAGCGAAGACCGGCCCAGGACGATGACGCCATCGGTCGGAATCGTATCCCCGGCGCGGACTTCCACGACGTCGCCCGCCGCCAGCCGCTCCACCGGCACTTCGGTCACCTGGCCATTCTCGACAAGCCGCGCAGAGCCAGGCGCCAGTGAATACAGCAGCTCCGCCGCATCGCCCGCCAGCCGCCGCTGCCGCAGCTGCAGCCACCGGCCGACCAGCAGCAAAAAGATGAGCGTGGCCACGGAATCGAAGTAAATTTCACCCGTTCCGCGAATCACGTTGACCGTGCCGCCGATGAAGCCCGCGGACAGCCCGACGGCGATCGGCAAGTCCATGTGCAGCATCCGCGCCTTGGCGGCTCTCCACGCGCCGACGAAAAAGACCCGCGCGCTCCAGAAAAATGCCGGAATCGTGAGCGCGAAGCTGACCCAGCGAAAGAGCTGCTCGGTTTCGGCGTCCATGTCGGTGAAATAGCCGCTGTAAAGCGTGATCGCCATGACCATGACGTTGCCGGCGACGGCCCACGCGACGCCGATGCGTCCCATGAGCGCGCGCTCTTCCTTGACGCGGAGGTCGCGGGCGTCGGCGCCGCGGTACGGGTGGCTGGCGTAGCCGAGCGCGTCGAGCCTGCGCGCAACTTGCGACAATGTCGTGGTTTTTGGGTCGAACGTGATCTCGGCGGCGCTCCGGCCGATGTCGAGTCGCGCGCGCGTGCCGCTGCCAAAGGAGCCGGTCGCGCGCTCGACCAGCCAGACGCACGCGGCGCAGTGCACGCCTTCCAGGTAGAGCTCCGTGCGCACAGTGCCGTCGGCGAGCGCGCGGCAGTAGCGCGACTGGAAGGCGCTGTCGTCGAATTCCACGTAAGTTCGGTCGGTTGTATGCGGGCGTTGGCCGCTGCTGGCGTCGTCGCGGCGCATGCCGTAGTAGCCGTCGAGGCCCTGCTCGCGAATCGCGAAAAAGACCGTTTGGCAGCCATGACAGCAGAATTGCTCGACTTTTTCGGGCATGACCAAGCCCGCGGGGACCGGATTGCCGCAGTGGGTGCACGCGACTTCCCGACGGGCGGCGGTGGCGACGCTGGGCACCGCGCCGTTATTCGTCGTCACGGCAGCACGGCGGTTTTTCTTTGCCGTTCCCGAGGTTCTGCGCGTGCTTCGCCGCGTCCTGCAGGCTCACCGGCGCGGCCATCCGGAAGTGCGGCACGTTGAGCCGGTGCGTCAGCGCGAACAGCCCCACGCCCATCACGCACAGCGCCGTCACCGCCGGCAGATGCCGCCGCAGCGGTCCCGCGAGCTGCTGCACAAGCGCCCCCACGCCGACCAGCACCGGCAGCGTGCCGAGCCAGAACGCCGCCATCGTCAGCGCGCCCCAGGCCCAGGAACCCGTCCCCGCCGCCGTCACGGCAAACGCGTACAGCCAGCCGCAAGGCAGTAGGGTCGACGCCAGCCCGATGATCGCCGCGCGCACGATCGGCGGCTTGCCATGCAATTGCTTGAGAACATTGGCATATGTGCGCTGCAACACCGCCGGGAGCGGCAGCTGCGGCACCCGGACCTCCAGCGCGCGCAGGAGCGCCAGCGCGCCCCACGCGACCATCACGCCACCGGCCAGCGCCGCCGCCAGCTGCTCCAGACCCGCCGCGCGCCCCGCGAGATCCAGCGCTTGCCCGAGCGCGCCCGCCAGCGCGCCCACGAGCGTGTACGTGACGAGCCGCCCGCCGTTGTAGGCCATGTGCGCGTAAATCTTGTGCTTTCCTTGAGACGCGTCCCCGCCGGCCCAAAAGACGATGAAGCCGCCGCACATGCCGGCGCAGTGCAAGCTGCCCACCAGGCTGGCCAACAAGACCGTGGAAAAAAGCGCGAGCATCAGCGGGCCTCAGCGGGCGATGTCAATGCGGAAAGTGCTTGTAAAGACGTCTGAACCGCGCGTGGCCCTCAGGCGAATCTCGTGCAGCCCCGCGTGCGCAAGCGCCAGCGTCGCGTGGTAGCGGCCATCCGCAGCAAGCACCGCGTCCGCACCCTGGACATCGAGCGATCGCGCCAGGAAAAAGCCCTCCACATGGAGCTGCACGCCGGTCAGGCCCGCACCCGCGCGGTCGTGCAGCGCGACGGCGACGTCCAGCGCCTGACCAGCGGGCACGGCAGTCGCGACGGCCTGCCAGCCCAGTTTGGCGTTCGCCTGATCCTGCGCCATGGTCGCATCCCACGCCACGGCCTTGCGGTAGTAGTCGGATTCAATGGCAAAAGTCGGATCGTGGGTCGCCATGTACGCCAGATAGCCGCCCGCCACGACCGGCACGGCCAGCAGGCACACAACCAGCAACGGCCAATGCAGACCGCGCGCAACGAACTGGGCCAGCGCGCTTGTCGGTGGAATGGTCTCGATGGGCACAGTTGTCACCGTCATTTCTTCGCTCCTGGCCCTAAGAGTCGGAACGGTACGTCCGCAGTAAACCCGTTGCCATCGTCAACGTGAATCTCAATCGGCCATTCGCTTTGGATGACGCCCGGTTGTGACTCCACGAACATCGTGGTCGTCACCGCGTGATCCGCCGGAACCTGCAGCGGGTTCTCCGGCGCGATCCACTTCATCCCCGCCGCCTGCCGCAGGGCCAGCGCATAGCTGCGCGTTGCGTCCGTCCGGTTCTGGATCTTCAGGCGAACCTGGTTGGTCACCGTCCCATCCGCGGCTTCCGTGAACGGCGCGCCGATGCCGCGCAGCACGGTCACCTCCGCCGCCACCCGATGCGTCGCCAGCCACCCCAGCGCACCACCGATCAGCACAATCGCAATCGGGTACAGCACCACGCGGACGCGCAGCACTTTGCCCTTGCCGGTCAGCAGCTTCTCCTGCGACGTGTAGCGGATCAGCCCGTGCGGCTTGTGGATCTTGTCCATGACCGCGTCGCACGCATCGATGCACTGGGTGCAGCTGATGCACTCCATTTGCAAGCCTTCGCGGATGTCGATGTTGGTCGGACAGGTGTAGACGCAAGCCTTGCAGTCGATGCAGTCGCCGATCGCCAGGTCTTCGGTCTTGACGCGCTGGAGCTTGCCGCGCGGCTCGCCGCGGGTGCTGTCGTACGCCACGATGAGCGAATTCTTGTCGAGCAACGCCGCCTGAATCCGCGCATAAGGGCATGCGACCACGCACATCTGCTCGCGGAACCACACGAAATCAATGAACATCAAGGCCGTTGTCCCGGCGACGATCGCAAACCCGGCGGGGTGCTCCACCGGCGACAGCGCCATCCACCGCCACAGCTCTTCGACGCCGATGAACCACGCGAGAAAGACGTTCGCGACAAGGAACGACAACACCGCGAACACCGCGAATTTCAGGATGCGCTTGGGCTGCCAGCCGCCCTTGCGGTCCAGCGCCAGCTGCTTTTGGCGATTGCCGTCGAACAGGCGCTCGATGGGCCGAAAAACGAATTCCATGTAGACCGTCTGCGGACAGCCCCAGCCGCACCACACGCGGCCGAAAAGCGCGGTCAGCAGAAAAATCGTCAAGAAGATCGTGAGCATCAGCAGCATCAGCAGCACGGTGTCGGTCGGCAGGAACGTCGCACCGAAAAACGTGAAGCGGCGGTGGAGCACGTCAAACAGGAACGCGGGCTTGCCGCCGACGCGCAGAAACGGCAGGCCGACAAACGAGGCGATCAGCAGCCATGCAACGACGAGACGGCGGTAGTAGAACGGACCGGCCGCGAGTTCCGGGCGCACCCAGCGGCGCGTGCCGTCTTCATTGAGCGTGGACAGGACGCGGCCGGGCGCGGTGCCAGGGCCGTTGTCGTGAAGCGGTGGGGGAGGCGATTCAGGGACAACGGCGGACATGATGGGTACCTACTGGACGGCAGCCGGTGCGGCCGGGGTGGCCGCCGCGGGAACTGCCACGGGTGCGGGCGGCGGATTGGCTGCCGGGGCCGGCGTCGGTGCCGGTGCCGCAGCGATCTCCACCGCGTTGCCTTGTGGCGCCTTGCCCGCGACATTGGTGTTGCGCAGCGAGCCGACAAACGCCGCCAGATTCTTCAACTCAGCAGGCTTCAAGTTGCGCGACCAGACGGGCATTCCTTTCTCCGGCACACCTTTGGAAATCGTCTGGTAGATGTCCGCCAGCGTACCTTTGCCATGGAGCCAGTATTTGTCCGTCAGGTTCGGGCCAATCTTGCCCTCCGCTTTTTCGCCGTGGCACGCGATGCAAACTTCCTTGAATTTCGCGGCGCCCGCCTGCACGGTCTGCGGATCGGCGACGGCCGCCATCAGCTCCGCTTCCGTCAGCACTGGCGGCGCATTCTTCAGCTCCAGCTCCAGCGCCGCCGCCATTTCTTCCTCATATTCCTGATGAACAGTCTTGCCGCCGCCACCGCCGTGCAGCCAAAAGCCATAGCCGATGGCGAAAATGATGCACAGGATGAACAGCGCTTGCCACCAACCCGGCATCGGGTTGTCGTACTCCCGAATGCCGTCGTAGTCGTGATCGAGCAACGGATCTTCGTGCCTGATTTCAGTCTGCAGGTCGCTCATTGCATAGCCTCGTCGTTTTTGGTGCTCGCGATCGCGAGGGTGTCGGCGTCAAGTGTGTGGCGCGTGGAGACCGCGATGCCGTCGTCCAACGGCAGCGTCATCGCCACGGAAAAGCGGTTGCGGTTGCTGGGCAAGTAGGCCCAAATCGACGCGGCGATGAAGACCACAAGGAAGATCGCGAGCGCGACTTCCGCGTAGCTGGCCAGGTTCATATGGGACATGATGTCGCTGAGTCTCACGATGTCCCCCCTACTTCGCCAGACCGACGGTCTTGGGCGCGTCAGCCGGCTTGGCCTTGATGTCTGTGCCGAGGCGCTGGAGGTAAGCCACCAGCGCGATGATCTTCTTGTCTTCCAGGCCGTCAGGACCGCCTTGCGCCTTGATGTCGGCGGCCAGCGCCTTCGCCTGCGCGTGCGCAAGCTCCTGGGCGTGGTTGATCGCGTCGCCGTACGGCACGCCCAGCATCGCCATCGCGTCCACGTTCGCCTGCACGTGACCGTAATCCAGCGCATCGGTCAGCAGCCATGGGAACGGCGGCATGATCGAGCGGGACGTCGTCGACGTCGGGTCCTGCATGTGGCGCACGTGCCACAGGCTCGGGTACTTGCCGCCCACGCGGTGCAGATCCGGACCGATGCGGCGGGAGCCCCACTGGAACGGGTGGTCGTACACGAACTCGCCGGGCTTGGAGTACTCGCCGTAGCGCTCTGTCTCCGCGCGGATCGGCCGAATCATCTGGCTGTGGCAATTGTAGCAGCCTTCCGCGATGTAGATTTCGCGACCGGCGAGTTCAAGCGGCGTGTACGGCTTGACGCTGGCGATGGTCGGAATGTTGGACTTGATGAGGAAAGTCGGCAAAATCTCGAACAGCGACGCGGTGATCACGGCCAGCGCGGCGAGAATCGAGAACAGCAGCGGCTTGCGCTCCCAGACGCGGTGGAACGCGGTCCAGTTGCCAACTTTGTGGCTGTCCAGGCTCGGATCCGCGACCAGCGCCGGCGCTTCGTACACCGGATCGTCATAAGTCGCCGGCCGCGCGGCCCAGGTCTTGTAGAAGTTCACGCACGCCAGCAACGCGCCGCTGAAGTACATCAGTCCGCCCACGACGCGCACCCAGTACATCGGCGCCAGCTTGACGACCGTCTCGACGAAGTCCGGATACGCCAAGCGGCCCGTGTCGTCGAATGCGCGCCACATCAGGCCTTGCGTCACGCCGGCGGTGTACATCGAGACGATGTAGAGCAACATGCCGACGGTGCCGAGCCAGAAGTGCAACTCCGCCAGTTTCTTGGAGAAAAGCGGCGTCTGAAACAGCCGAGGCAGCAACCAGTACATCATGCCAAAGGACATGAAGCCGTTCCAGCCCAGCGCGCCCGAGTGCACGTGCGCGATCGTCCAATCGGTGTAGTGCGACAGCGCGTTGACCGACTTGATGGAGAGCATCGGGCCTTCAAACGTCGACATGCCGTAAAACGTGACGGCGACGACGAAGAATTTCAGCACAACGTCGTCGGCGACCTTGTTCCAGGCGCCGCGCAAGGTCAGCAGACCGTTGATCATGCCGCCCCAGGACGGCATCCACAGCATCACGGAAAAGACCATGCCGAGCGTCGACGCCCATTCCGGCAGGGCGGTGTAATGCAGATGGTGCGGGCCGGCCCACATGTAAATGAACACAAGCGACCAGAAATGCAGGATCGACAGCCGGTAGGAAAACACCGGGCGATTCGCGGCCTTGGGCATGAAATAGTACATCATGCCGAGGAACGGGGTCGTCAGGAAAAACGCCACAGCGTTGTGGCCGTACCACCACTGCATGAATGCGTCCTGCACGCCGGCGTACAGGCTGTAGCTCTTCAGCGGCCCCGCGGGCACCTCCAAGCTATTGAAAATATGCAGGAGTGCGACCGTGATGATCGACGCGATGTAAAACCACAGCGCCACGTACAGGTGCCGTTCGCGGCGCTTGGCGATCGTGCCGAAGAAATTGACGGCGAAAGCCACCCAGACCACGGCGATGGCGATGTCGATCGGCCATTCCAACTCGGCGTATTCCTTGCCGGTTGTGATGCCAAAAGGCAGCGTCAGCGCGGCGGAGACGATAATCGCCTGCCAGCCCCAGAAATGGAAATTGCTGATGCCATCCGAGAACATGCGCGCCTTGAGCAGGCGCTGGCTCGAATAGTAAATGCCGGCGAAAATGGCGTTGCCGGCGAACGCGAAAATCACCGCGTTTGTGTGCAACGGCCGCAGCCGGCCAAAATGCAAAAAGCCCATGTTCGCGCCCGGCCAGGCGAGCTGAAGCGCCAGCAGCAGGCCGACAAGCATGCCGACGACGCTCCAAACGAGCATGGCCAAGGTGAACTTGCGAACGATCGCGTCGTCGTAGCGGAAACGCTCAAGCACGCCGTTCGTTGCGGCTGGTTCTGACATAATAATCCTCACTTGGACGAAATTCTGGTCGTGTCCGGTGGCGTGAGACGCGTTGGGGCGGGCGTCTCGTTGGCTAAATCGGGGATCCGGGAGGAAGCCGCTTTGCGCTCCGTGCGCGCGGCAGCTGGTGCTGGTTGCCCGGCGGCCGACTTTTCAGCCGATGCGCGCGTCGCAGCGACGTGGGACGCGAGCGAAACCGCCGGGATCGGGGCGTGTTGTAGCAAATAACCGATCTCCGGCGCCAGCCACATCAGGCTGCGCGGCACGTGGATGAGATCGACAGTCGTTCGGACGCGGGCAGCACAGCCGGCTGGCAAATCCAGTTCGGCCGGATGGGGAAGGAGGTACGGCCGATCGGCTGTAACTGCCCATGCGTCGGCGGCATCCGATGTCGTGTTGAGAGCGAGTTCGCCTGACAACACGACATAGACGCCACTAGGAACGTGGTCGCGATGGATCAGCACCTGTCCGGCCGCAGCCTGCATACGCGTCACGCTCTCATGAGCGGTCAGCGCGGCAAGCCACGTTGCAACCTTTTGATCGGTCGGCCGAATGTCAGTTACATCACCCACGTTACGCTCCTGCGCCAGCGCCCTTCTTGCGGGAGAAGGCGGCGGCTAAAAGACCAGGGTTGCGGGCCCCAAGTCCTCTGCAGGCGAATGTAGACGGTCTGTGGCGTTCGCGCCTTGCCGATTGTCAGGACCGGAATTGACTTAGATCAAGAAATCGCCGGTTTGACCCCGCCTTTTGCGAGAATTTGTGCAGCACGCCCGGCAGGCGTACAGTCCGCGCAGGCCGCAGACGGCCGGACCAGACGACCGATGCAGACGCCCGAGCAACAAAAGACCGACCCCGTCAACCTCGCGTGGAATGCCGACGGCAGCGTGAAGATCGTCTGGGGCGACGCGCACGAGTCGGTCTTCCAGCTGGCCTTTCTGCGCGAAAAATGCCCTTGCGCCACCTGCAAAGGCACCCACGGCGCGCCGACGACGCTCATCGTACGCCAGAGCCGCGGCGGCTTGCCCATCGTGGCCAACAAAAGCGCCGCGATGCAGGCCGCCACGACCGTCAAGCGCACCGACCCGGTCGGCGGCTACGCGATTCGCTTCACCTGGGGCGACGGCCATGACGCCGGCCTCTTCTCGTTTCGCTACCTCCGCGCGCTGTGCCCCTGCCCCGCGTGCACGGCCGCCAGCGCCGCCTGATGCGCCAGCGCCTCTGCCACCTGGCCGAGCTGACCGGCGATCGGCTGCTGACCGAGCATCCGACCACCGGCGATCCGGTCCTCGTGCTCCGCGACAGCGCCGGGATCCACGTCCTCGACGGGCTGTGTCCGCACCAATATGCGCCGCTGGTCGGCGGCGATTTGTCAGACTGCATCCTGACTTGCCCGATGCACGAGTGGCGTTTTGACGTCCGCACCGGCGAAGGCGTGGACATGCCGGTCCGCCTCGAGCGCTGGCCCGCGGTCGTCGAAGACGGCTGGATCTGGCTGACCGAAGCGTAGGCCAAAGCCCTTCGGTCGGCGCGGCTGACGAGTCCGACGTCGCGGCCCCCGCTACGCCGCCGTCACCATCGAGCCAATCCCCCGGTCCGTGAACAGCTCCTCGATCAGCGCCGCGTGAACCTGACCGTTCAGCACATGCAACGTCCCGCCAGGATTGAGGAATTCGGCAATTCCCGGCACGATCCAGGCCTCCGGCAGCGTTGCCAGCGTCAGCTCCCGCACGACCTTGCCGTCGGCGTCGCGGATGCCGTCATCAGACGAAAGTACAACAATTTTCATGGCTTCATTGTCACGCGCCACCGCGACCGCCGTGTCGATCCCGACGTTGCGGAGCACAATCGGCCGGATGCCGGTCAGCCGCAGCAGCGCGAGGTCGTCGTCGGTCGTCGGCGCGTCCGCCTGCACGAGAATCACCATGGTCTTGCGGTCGAAATCGTGCAGGTAGCGCAGCGCCTCGCGCAGCACGCCTTTTTTCAGCACCGGCGTCAGCGTCTGCATCTCCAGCGACGACCGAACTGGCGCGTTTTGGCCATACGCAATCGGGGCTTCCGCGTTGATACGCACGTAGTCGTACGTCAAGTCGCAGCCCCACGCCGTCGCCGTCCCCGGACCATCGCCGATGCGCACGTCGACCGTCAGGGTGTCCGACGACCGCATCGTCGCCGACAGCGCCTGTTTGTCCAGCGGCCCCGCGACCGGAAAAACTGGATGATCCATCATGCGAATTTGCACGTCGGCGCGCTGGATCGCCACGCCTTGCCGGGCCAGCGACGCGCCCAGCGCCGCGGCGATGCGGCCCCAGTTGGGATCACAGGCAAACAGCGCGGATTTCACCAAATCGCTGCCGGCCACGTCGCGCGCGCTCGTTCGCGCACACGCCTCGTCAGGCGCGCCGCGCACGTGCACCGCGCACAGGCGCGTCGCCCCCTCGCCGTCGCGCGCGATCGCCACGGCCAGCTGCTGAAACACCGCGGTCAGCGCCGGCAGCGGATCGGCGACGTGCGGCCCTTTCGCCGTGCTGAGAAAGAACGCGCTGTCATTGGTGCTCGTGTCGCGGTCGACGGTAATCGCGTTGAAAGTCCGGGCGGTTGCGAGCTTGATCGCGCGCTGCATCGCGTCGAGCGGCACGTCCGCGTCGGTCACACACAGCGCAATCATCGTCGCCATGTCCGGGTGGATCATCCCGGAACCTTTGGCAATTCCCAGCCAGGTCGCGCCCTGCCAGCGCACACACGCGACCTTGCGCACGGTGTCCGTCGTCAGCATGGCGTCGGCAAAGTCATTGACAGATGCGAGGTTGCGAAACACCCGCGGCAGCGCCGCCGCCACCTTGCGCGCGTCCAGCGGCACGCCGATCGGCCCGGTCGTCGCCGTCAGTGCCGTCTCGGGCCCCGCCACCGCGAGCGCCGCCGAAGCCTTGCGCAGCAGCGCGTCAGCCTCCAGATCGCCCTGCGCGTAACAGTTCGCGTTGCCGGAAACCACGGTCAGCGTGCGGATTTTGTCCGATGGCAGCAGCGGCCGGTTGCCCAGCACGCACGCGGCCGCGCACTGATTCTGCGTGAATGTGCCGACCGCGCGCATCGGCGCGTCCGCAATCAGCAGCGCGGTGTCCAGGCGGTTGGCCTTGACGCCGCTGTGGCCGCCCATCATGCGCACGCCATTCGGCAAAATAGGTTCAATATCCATTGGTTGCTGATCGCTCATCGGTGTCTCTCAGTTCAGGCCAGTCGTCTCGGGGAGCTGCCACATCGCGTTCAGGTTGGCGATCGCCTGGGTCGCCGCGCCACGCGACAGGTTGTCCAGCGCGGTGACGAACACAAGCCGCTGGGTGACGGCATCCAGCGCATAATACACTGCAATCCATGGCGAATTCGCCACCTCGTGCACATCCGGCGCGGTCGGGCTGCGGCGCCAAAAGGCGTCGAGCGGCGGCAGCGCGTCCAGGTCAGCCTGCGTCACGCCGGGCCGCAGCGGCACGGAGCCGGAAATCAGCATCCCGCGGCGCAGCGGCGCGACGATCGGCACAAATAGCAGCCGCACAGGCGCCGCGCGCTCCACTTCCACGACATGTTGATGCGCGCGCAACGTCTTGTACGGCATGAGGTTTTCCGCCACGGCCATGAAGTGCGTGCGCTCCGTGGGCTTTTTCCCGGCGCCGGAGACGCCGCTGATGCCCGTCACGTCCGCCACCGCGTCGGGCGCCAGCAGCTGCGCACGCGCCAACGGCAGCAGCGCCGACAGCATTCCGTTGGCGTAACAGCCTGGATTGGCGACGATTTGCGCGTCGGCCAGCGCTTGCGGCGCCGCGCCCAGACCGTACACCGCTTGCGCGAGCAACTGGGGGTGCGGGTGGTCAAAACCGTAGGCAGCGAGATGGGCTTGCGGCGTTCCGGCGCGATGCGCTCCGGAGATGTCCACGATGCGCAGCCCGCGCGCCACCAGCGGCGCGGCCATCTCGGCCGCCACTTCCGCCGGGGTTGCCAGCAAGACGGCATCGATGTCCGCGGCGACGCCCGCGAGGCCGAGCGCCGATTCCGGCGTGTCGACGCGGACAACATGCGGGTGCCGACGCAAAAGCTGCGCTGCTTCCGCGCCGGAATACCCTGACGCACCGACGACGCACACGCGAAAACTTGCCATGGATTGCGCTCTTGGGCCGCACGCCGAAAGCGGCCGGGCGCGGAAGTCTATGGGGCCGCGCGGTGACGCGCAACGCACGTGGCGAAATGGTCACAAAGCGATTGGGGACAGCCGCACTCGCCGGTTTTGCTTTCTGGCTGGGTCGCCAAGGGCGCCCGCCTCTGGCGCTACGCACGGCGACACGAGATTTGCGTCGATCGCGTCACGGAGTCACGACTCCAAACCTGCGCGCTTACCGGACCGGACCGCCGTCCACGCCAAAGATGCAGCCCGCCGGCGCGGGCGACGTGACCGCCAGCTCGAGCTTGCCGCGCGTGCCCGCCAGCGCCGCCGTGTCCAGGCGCACGACGTTCAAGCCATGCGCCTTCACGTCGCGCTCCAGCGCCACCGTGTCGTTCACCCGCACGCTCAGGTGCACCACCGCGTCCGGCCGCGCCGTGTCCGCCAGGCCAAAACGCAGCTGAAATTGCCCCGTCAGCGGCACGTCGCGGTAGGTCAACCGCCTGGCTTTGCTGGTGTAATGCGGCGTCAGCAGGACCATCTGCACGGGCTTGTCGCCATAGCGGAGCGGCGCATCGAGCACGCGGCCCGTCAGTTGGTTGTCATCGTTGTCAAAGTGGCTGCACTCGAAGCGCTCGACCATGTTGTTGAAATAGTCGCAGGGAATATCGCCCAGCAGCACCGTCGCCTGCGGAAGCTTCTGCCACAAATACGATGACTTATGCTCCAGAAGCCGCCGCCCCACGCCGGTCGCGATCAGCGCGATGGCCAGCAGCAACACGCCGCGCATCAGCCACGGCCGGGGCGACGGCGTCGCGTCCGGCTCCGGCGGCGCCGCGGGAGACAGCAGCAGCGCCAGCGGCGTCACGGCCAGCGCGAGCTGCGGCAGGTTGAACTCCAGCCGGTACCACGTGTAGGTCGCATGAAACGCGATCGGCACCGCGAGGCACCACAGGAACAGGACCGCCTCGCGCCAGCGCCGCAGCAGCAGCAGCGGCAGGCCCAGCAGCGCGGGAAAGAACAGCGGCATGTGCGGCCAGATGCCGTCGCCGCCCAGCAGCACGTTCTTCAAGCCCTGGCGCATGTTGGCGAAATGAAAGTCCGTGCTGTGCGAATGCAGCGCGTCCTTGCCGTTCACGCGAACCAGGATGCGGTCATAGCCGGTCTTGAACGGCGACGTGTACATGTAGGCGTTCAGCGCCAGGTACAGCAGCACCGGCCCGGCGCCCCAGAGCACGAACCGCGCCGCGCCGCGCCAGTCCTTGCGCAGCAAAAAGATGCCGAGAAGTGCCGGTCCGTACAGGACATTGGTCGCCTTGGCGAACACGCCGATGCCAAATAGCAGGCCGGAAATGTGCGGGCGATCGGCGAGCGCCGCTTCGATCGCGGCGAGCAGGATGACGGTGTAGAAAACGTCGTTGTTGAAGCCCCAGGCGCAGTGCGCGAACCATGGCGTGGCGACCAGCGCGCACGCGGCGGCGAGCGCTGCACCGGGTGAGGCGATCCGCGCGGCGATGCGGTAGGCCAACAGCGCGATCAAGGCGTAGCAGAGAAAATGGCAGACCAGCGAGCCGATGGGCCCATACGCCCAGATGAACGGCGTCGCGACGAGCGGCATCAGGAACGGGTGCTTGGGCCACCATTCGCCGTGGCGGCCCAGCGCAATGTTGCTGAACGCCGCGTCAATATTGGCATTCCAGCCCATGTCCAACTCGTACCAGGAATGCGGGTGGATCAGCTCCTGGCGCAGCGAGCCGCGCTGGAGGATGCCGTTGGCCTCGTTGAGGTAGAATGCGCCGTCGCCGATGAGCCACTTGTTGGGCTGCCAGGTGTCGTCCACGGCCATCCAGCCAAGCGCGGCGGCGAACAGGAACACGGCGAGCCCGTACCAGCGGCTGGGACCGCGCGATTGGGCTGGCGTGTCTGGGCTGGGCATGGTCACCGTGGGCTCCGCAACGGCCGGCAGTCTACACATGCTGACCCACTGGCGACATCAAATTCTTGGCGGCAGACCTGTTGCATTTCGGACTGGATCCACGAGCGTGCACCTCCGGTGGCACGCCGCGGATGACGGAGGCCGAGACGTTGGAATTCGGTCAGCGTGTCTTGCATCACGCCGGCTGCGCCACCGCCGCGACGCATTTGAGCTCGATGGCGATCGGCGTCGGGAGGCTGCTGATCTCCACCGTCGTGCGACATGGCGGATTCTCGGCGAAATATGTCGCCCAGAGCCGGTTGTAGGTCGCGAAATCGCGCTTCATGTCGGTCAGGTAGACCGTGACGTCGACAAGGTCCTGCCAATCGGCGCCGCACGCTTGCAACACCGCGCGGACATTGGCAAAAACGCTGTGACACTGCGCCTCGATGTCGTGGTCGATGACCTCGCCGGCGGCGTTCAGCGTCACGCCGGGGATGGCCTTTTGGCCCTTGACCCGCGGGCCAATGCCGCTCAGGAACAGCAGGTTGCCGGCGCGGCGCGCATGGGGATACGCGCCGACAGGCTCGGCCGCGCGGTCGCTGTGGATGGCTTCGCTCATGGTTCTCCCGACCGTTCAGTAAACGAGCGTGACGCTCTTCGCTTCGGTGAAAAAGCGCATCGCTTCCCAGCCGCCCTCGCGCCCGACGCCGCTGGCCTTGACGCCGCCGAACGGCGTGCGCAAGTCGCGGACCATCCAGCAGTTCAGCCAGACGATGCCGGCCTGGAGGCGTTCCGCGACGCGGTGCGCCCGGCTGACGTCGCGGGTCCACACGTTGGCGGCGAGGCCGTACGGCGTGCCGTTGGCGAGCGCGATGGCGTCTGCTTCGTCCGTGAATGGCAAGAGCGTGGCGACCGGGCCGAAGATTTCCTCCTGGTTGGCCGCGCAGTTCGCCGCCAGGCCGTCGATGAGGGTGGGCGCGATGAACCAGCCTTGGGCGCAGCGGCCGGAGATGCGCACAGGGCCGCCGCCGCAGAGGATGGCGCCGCCGTCAGCCCGCGCGCGGTCGATGCACGCGGAAACCTTGGCGAAATGCGCGGCGCTGACCAGCGCGCCGAGGTCGCTGGTGGCGTCCAGCGGATCGCCAACCCGGAGTTCGCGCGTGCGGCCGATGAGCCGTGCCTTGAACGCCTCGTAGATGTTTGCCTGGATGAGAATGCGCGACCCGCACAGGCAGATTTGGCCCTGGTTGGAGAACGCGGCGCGGACGACCTCGTTGACGGCCACGTCCAAGTCCTCGTCATCAAAGATGATTGTCGCGTTCTTGCCGCCCAGCTCCAGGCTGAGCTTTTTCCACGTCCCGGCGGTTGCCGCCGCGATGCCGGCGCCCACGCGCGTGCTACCGGTGAAGCTGACGGCCTTGATGTCGGGATGGCTGACCAGCGCCGCACCGGCGGTCTGGCCCGCGCCGTGGACGATGTTGAGCACGCCCGGCGGCAATCCCGCCTCGATCGCCAGTTTGCCCAGTAAAAACGCGGTATAAGGGGTCACTTCCGAAGGCTTTGCCACCACCGTGCACCCAGCCGCCAGCGCCGGCGCGATCTTCCAGGTCAGCAAGTAAAGCGGCAGATTCCATGGCGAAATGCAAGCCACCGGGCCCAGGGGCTGGCGCAGCGTGTAGTTCAGCTGGCCCGGGACGCTGTGCGACTCGCTGGCGAATTGCGTCGCGGCATCGGCGAAAAAGCTGAAATTGTGCCGCGCCCGCGCGATGTCGACGGTCCGCGCGACGTGCAGCGGCTTGCCCGAATCGCGGCTCTCAGCGTGCGCCAGCAGCTCCCAATCGCGGTGGATGAGGTCGGCGAGGCGCCGCAGGCAGCGCGAACGGGCATCGGCGCTCGCCGCCGACCACGCCGGAAATGCCCGCTTCGCCGCGGCCACAGCGGCATCGACATCCGCCGCGTCGGAGTCGGGCAGCTGGGCAAAGTCCAAGCCGGTCGCGGGCTCCGGCGTCGAGAGCTTCCGGCCATTTTGCGCGTCGCAGAGCTGACCATCGATGAGATTTTGCAAACATTCCATGGTCTTTCTCACAGTTCCACGAGGATCGCCCGCACTGGGCTCGCATCCGCGCCGACCAGCGGCAGCGGCAGCGCGATGAGCAGGTAGAGGCCGTCGGGCACTTCGGCCAGCACCAAGCCTTCCAGCACCGCCAAATCATGCCGGAAAAGCGCGGCATGGCTCAGCAGCAAAGCGTCGTCGGCCAGGTCCACGCTGGGCGTATCGATGCCGACCAGCACGGCGCCCTCCCCGGCCAGCCAATCCACGAGCTCGGGAGAAAGCGCAGCAAACTCAGGGGTCCACGCGTTCGGCTGGGGAAAAGTCCCCGTGCGCAGGAGCAGGCGCGGCGCGCGCAGGGGCGCGTGGCCCAGGTGCGCGGGCGTCAGGCGCGTGCGCGGCGGCACAAGCGCCGTCCGCACTTCGCACAGGCCCAGATAGCGGCTCAGTTCACGCCGCGCAATGTCGATTCCGTCCGGGTGGTAGTGGGACGGCGCGTCCGCGTGCGCACCGAGGTGCACCGTCGTCCGGATGCTGGACAGGGCCAGATGATCGCCGCGACCAAACGCGAGCAGCACGTCGCGTGAAAACGGCGTATCTCCCGGAAACACGGCGATATCCGGCGTGATTGGCGGCGTAATGTCGTGCCAGCGCTGGCGGGTCAGGTCAAGCATCGCGCCAAGCATGGCGTGGCTGGCGGCGGCGCGCAACTGCCGGCGAACCGACTGCGCCGACCGCCCGCGATGGCAATCCCGTGACGCACTTGGCCGACAAACCGCCGCGGTTTGCTTGATCCCACCTCGCGGCGGCGCTATACCCTTGCGCGCGGTCTTTTGCGGGACCGGGAGTTGACAGGCCGCCTGTGGCTCCGAAGCAACAGAAGCTGTGCGATTTCTCACGGACTGCGCTGGCGACTGTCAGTGCTGTACGGCCGCGCTGGTCTGTGGTGAGGACGGCGCGGGATGACAGCGAAATCGGCGAGAGGCAGAGTATGAAGACCCCCCAAGTGACGCAGCGCCTCATGGTGACCAGCTTGGCAGCGCTGCTGCTGCTGGCGGCGTGCAGGCGCGAAGAAGTGACGCACGCGCGCGTGGCCAAAGGCGCGGACGCGCCGTCGGAGATGATGCCGCCGGCGATGGGCGGCGCGATGCCGGGCAGCGGTGGTGCGCCGGGCATGGGCAATGGCGAAGTCGCGCCGCCGCCGCCGCCGGACCCGGCCAATACGCTGAAATGGACGCTGCCGCCGGGCTGGACGGAGAAGCTGGAAGGCGGGATGCGGTACGCGACGCTGAAACCGGGGACGCCAGGCAAGGTCGAGGTCTCGGTGGTCATGTTGCCGGGTCCGGCGGGCGGCGAGCTGGCGAACGTGAACCGGTGGCGCGGTCAGCTTGGGCTGGCGACGGTGGATGAGGCGGGGCTGGCGGCGATTCGCAAGGCGATTCCGACGTCTGCGGGCGCGCTGGGGCTGTACGACCTCATCAGCGACGGCACGGTCAAGACGCGCATGACCGCGGCGCTGCTGGCGGCGACCAACGGCAACACGTGGTTTCTGAAGATGACAGGTGACGCCGAGCCGGTCGCCGCGAACCAGGCCGATTTCACGCGCTTGCTGGAATCGCTCCACTTTGACGCAAGCGGGGCACCGTGATGCAGAAGTCTGAAAATAAAAGCAAATTGACGAAGTTCCTGGACGCCGCGCTGTCGCTCAAGGTGACGATCGTCGCGCTGGCGATGTTGATGGTGCTCGTGGTCGCCTGCACGCTCGCGCAGGTTGACATGGGCACCAACGGCGCGGTCAACGCGTACATGCGCAGCTTTGTCGTGTGGTGGAAGCCAACCGGGCAGAATTTTTCGATTCCGATCTTTCCGGGCGGCACGACCGTCGGCTTCGTCCTCGGCGTGAACCTGATCGCGTCGCAGCTGCGCGGGCTGGCGCGGACGTGGGCCAAGCTGGGGCTGTGGCTTGTGCACATCGGCCTGGTGCTGCTGGTGACGGCGGAATTTGTCTCCGCGGCGCTGCAAGTCGATGCGCGTTTGGCGATTGAAGAGGGCCAGACCGTCAGCTTTGTCGAGCGGCCGCAGGAGTTTGAGTTGGCGATCCTGGACACGTCCGACCCGAAACTGGACGACGTGTACGGCGTGCCGGAGAGTTTGCTCAAAGGCGGCGGAACGATTGCGATTCCCGGGACACCGCTTTCGCTGCGGGTGCACGCCTATTTCAAGAACACAGAGCTGGGGCGCAAAGCCGAGGGCGACCCGCCGACGATGGCGACGATGGGCGTGGGTACGGGCGTGACGGTCAAGGAGGCGCCGCCCGTGACTTCCGATGACGAGCACAACCGGCCGGCGACGTTTGTCGAGCCGCTCGCGGCGGGCAAGAGCTACGGCACGTGGCTGGTGTCGGCGGCGATGGGCGCTCCGCAGGCGTTCGTGCACGAGGGCCACACGTACCAGCTGTCGATGCGGCCGCGCCGCGAGTACCTGCCGTACGCGCTGACGCTGAAGAAATTCAGCCATGACGTGTACCCGGGCACGGATATTCCCAAGAATTTCTCCAGCCTTGTGCACCTGGTCGACAAGCCTGCCGGCGAGGAGCGCGACGTGCTGATCTTCATGAACCAGCCGCTGCGCTATGCCGGGCGGACGTTTTACCAGGCGAGCTTTGGCAAAGGGGACACGCTGTCGGTGCTGCAGGTGGTGGAAAACCCAGGCTGGCTGCTGCCTTACATCTCATGCGCCTTGGTGACGCTCGGCCTGCTGATACACTTTGCGATGGGCCTGCGGCGCGCCCAGCGCAAGCGGCAGCGCCAGGCCGCGGCGGCGCAAAACGCATAGCCAGACGGTCCGCTTGGCGGATCACAACCGAAGGTGATGGCATGAAACGCATTGACGACACATCGAAAAACACCAAGCTCGCCCGCTACCTGCCGTGGCTGGCCGCGGGCGTGGCGCTGATCGGCGCGGTGAGCGGACTTTTTGGCTCCGGCCAGGTGCGCAACATGGACGTGCAGCGGTTTGCCCAGCTGCCGGTGCTGGAAGGCGGGCGGGTCAAGCCGCTGGACTCGATTGCCCGCAACTCGCTGCTTGTCATCCGCAGCCAGCAGAGCTTTCGCTACAACGACCGGACGGTGAACGCGGACGAATGGCTTCTGGACGTGCTGTTTCGCCCAGAAGTAGCGGATGATCAACCGCTTTTCGTCATCAACGATCCGGACGTGCTCGGCTTGATCGGGATCAAGCAGTCGGCAGAGCGCTACTTTTCGTTCAAGACGCTCGTGCCGCACGTCGACGAAATCCAGAAGCAATCGGAAGCCGCGCATCCCATCGACGCCAAGCAGCGGACGCGCTATCAATCGGCAATCGTCAATCTTTTTGAGCGCTTGTATCTGTACCACCGCTTGAAGCACACGATGCAGATCGCGGGCTCGGAAGGCGGGCTGGCGCAGGAGATCAAGGATGTCGCAGCGCCGGGCGCGGATGAGCGACAGAACGCGCTGCGCGAGCTCGGGCTGTTCCGCGCGCTTCCGGGCGTAAAAGTATCCGATTGGCGCAGCGTCGGCGAGGCGCTGCGCGATGCACGCGCCGGTCAGCCGCTGGACAAGGGCCTGGCGCCGATGGCGCGCGTGGGCGATGCGTGGGCCAAGCAGGATGCGCCGGCGTTCAATGCGGCCGTCGCGGAAGTCCTCGCGATGGCGCGGCCCGAGGAGCTACGCGCCGCCAAGAGCGAGTTGTCGTTCAACCTCGCGCAACCCTTCTATTCCGGCATGGTCGTGTACGTGCTGGCGCTGCTGATCCTGTTTGTCTCGTGGGCGTACAAGCCGGCGCTGCTGCAGCCGGTCGCGTTTGCCGTGCTGCTCGTCGGCGTGTTCATTCACACGGCCGGGCTGACTTCCCGTGTGATTCTGCAGGGTCGCCCACCGGTTACCAACCTCTATTCGTCGGCGGTCTTTGTCGGCTGGGGCGCGGTCGTGCTCGGCGCGATCCTGGAATGGATGTACCGCAAGGGCTTTGGCACCGCCGTCGCAGCCGCATCGGGCTTCGCGTCGCTGATTATCGCCCACCACCTCGCGGCGGACGGCGACACGATGGAGATGATGCGCGCCGTGCTCGACTCGAACTTCTGGCTTGCCACGCACGTCGTCACCATCACGATCGGCTACAGCGGCACGTTCTTGGCCGGCGCCATCGCGATTGGCTGGACCATTCGCAAGCACGTCGTCAAGGACCCCGACCCGGCCGCCGGCAAGGCGCTCGTGTCCATGGCCTACGGCATCATCTGCTTCGCCGTGCTCTTCAGCTTTGTCGGCACGGTGCTGGGCGGCATCTGGGCCGACCAGTCCTGGGGCCGCTTCTGGGGCTGGGATCCCAAGGAAAACGGGGCGTTGCTGATCGTGTTGTGGAACGCCATCATCCTCCACGCGCGCTGGGGCGGCTACGCGCGCGACCGCGGCATCATGGCCATGGCGATCTTCGGCAACATCATCACGTCCCTGTCCTGGTTCGGCGTCAACATGCTCGGCGTCGGCTTGCACTCCTACGGTTTCATGGACAAGGCGTTCTGGGCGCTCGTGGCTTTTGGCTCGACGCAGCTGCTGCTCATCGCGTTCGCGCTCCTGCCGCGGCGGTTTTGGCACCGCGGCCCTGGGCCCATCGCCCCGCATGCGCCAGCCGCCTAGTGACTGCCCAGCCCCGCCCATCTGATCAAATCCACGCCGAAATGCCGCAAGCTTGCGAGACGCCGCGGACCGTTCTCGCAGAGATGCAACTTGATCTGGTCATGGCCCCGACTTGATCCAGATCAAGCCCGCTCTTGAGATGGGTCGCAGACACCTGGTCTCAACAAGGCATTTCCTAAATGAATTCAAGATGTTTATCGGACTTTTGCAGTCCCCGACTAATCCTACCTAACAGTGCTGTTTGCGAGACCCTTTCGTTTGCGATGCCTTGCAAGCGCGCGGTATCCTTCGCGCGTCGGACCCGAGAGGTTCGAACCCGTCAGGCGAGGCCGCTTGGCGTGGGAGAGCACAGCAGAATGGCATGTGGATGGTGTTCTGGCTGACTCTCGGTACGGTGTTCCGACAAAAAGAAGGTGGATCCAATGAGAAAATCATCTTTCCCCGCCTGGACTGGAGCCCTGCTTTTCGCAGTGGCACTCGTCTCGGCAACTGGCTGCGGAAGCAGTGGCACTGCAGGCGCCAACGGCACTTCCTGCTCTGCCACGAAAACTGGCACAACCACAACCATTACCTGCACCGACGGCACCACGGCGACCATTTCCGATGGCGCCAAGGGTGACACCGGCGCCAAGGGCGACGTCGGCGTGACCGGCGCGACCGGCGCAACCGGTGCGAAGGGTGATACGGGCGCCACAGGCGCAACGGGGCCGTCCGGCGCGAATTCGACGCCGTGCTCGGTTGTCGACAACGGCGATGGCACCAAGAAAGTCACATGCGGCACCACCTCGGTCACGCTGTCTGATGGCGCGACCGGCACGGCCGGCGCTCCCGGCGCGGACGGCCAGCCTTGCCAGGTTGCCGACAACGGCAATGGCACCAAGACCATCACCTGCGCAGGCGTGACGGTTGACCTTCCGAACGGCGCGACTGGCGCGACTGGCGACACGGGCCCGCAAGGCGAACCCGGCGTTCAGGGCCCCACGGGCGCGACTGGCACGACCGGCGCGACCGGTGATCCCGGCACCCCCGGCGCGACCGGCCCCGCTGGCAAGAACGCCGTGCCGTGCAGCATCAGCACCAACGGCGGCGGCGCCACGGTCATCACCTGCGGCGACGGCTCCACCGTGACGCTCGGCTCGACGACTGGCGTCGTGCAGCCCAGCTTCATGGTCACCAACTTCCACGGCCTCAACGACCTCATGTCCACCGGTGAGTACGCTGCGGGCGCCAAGTGGCAGGTCACGGCGAAAATCACCAGCGCGAGCATTGACGCCACGTCCGGCAAAGTGACCGTCACGTACACCGTCGTTGACGCGAGCAACAAGCCGGTCTCGGGCTTGAAGGCTGTCGGCCTCGCGGTCGCCAAGCTCGTCCCGCCCGCCAACGGCGAAGTCTCCACCCACTGGGTGCCGTACATCTACTCGGCCGCCACGGCCGGCACGGGCGCCTGGAACAACCCGCCGTACAACACCCCGGCGGCGACCATCGTCTACCAGGCCACGCGCGAGTCCGCCTCCACCGACCCGACCAAGGGCGGCACGCTGACGGAAAGCGCCACGACGCCGGGCACGTACACGTACGTCTCGCTTGTCAACGTCAACACCGCGACGCAGGGCACAACGCCGATCACGTATGACCCGACCCTCACCCACCGCGTCGCGATCATGGGCGGCGGCCACAGCGGCGCGACGTTTGACACCGAGTTCGACTTCGTGCCGAACGGCTCGCCCGTCACCCTGACGCGCAACATCGTCCAGTCCGAGAGCTGCCGCGAATGCCACGGCCCGCTGTTCAAGGCCCACGGCGGCGATCGCCTCAACGTCGAGACCTGCGTCATGTGCCACAACCCGAGCACCGTGGACCCGCAGTCGGGCAACACGATCGACTTCAAGGTCATGCTGCACAAAGTCCACGCTGGCGTGGATCGCGCGACGGCGGCTGGCCCGGACGGCATCTTCTTTGATGACCCGAAGACGGTCGCCAACGAAGCCGCGGACAACAATCCGTACGTCATTTGGGGTTACGGCAACGCGAAGACGGACTTCAGCGACATCGAATACCCGGCCGTGCTGTCGAACTGCACCAAGTGCCACCAGCAGTCCAACCCGGCCAAGCCGCTGCAGGACGTCGACAACTGGAAGCTCAAGCCGTCCACCGCGACTTGCACCTCGTGCCACGACAACCTCGACCTGTCGGCGCCGCTCGCGACCAGTCAGCACGGCGTCCCGGGCAACATCAAGGGCCCGAAGCCGGACACCACGTGCACGGTGTGCCACGACACGGCCGGTTCGGACGTGAACAACCCGGGCATCCCGTGGGATCACGACTGGCTGATCAAGGATCCGCGCAACATCTCGGAATTCAACGTCACCATGTCGGTCACGCTGCCGTCCACGACGCCGGGCACGATCGGCGCTGCGCCGGCCAACGGCTACTTCGTCGCGGGC
Organism: uncultured Myxococcales bacterium; assembly: GCA_903929795.1. Classification (GTDB taxonomy): domain Bacteria; phylum Myxococcota_A; class UBA9042; order UBA9042; family UBA9042; genus CAIYBN01. The sequence goes on from CAIYWC010000021.1 coordinate 32,489, forward strand.
CAGACGCCCGTGGTGAACATCTCGATGAAGGACATGCTGACCGGCACGCCGATCAACATGGTTACGCTGCCGCAGGACGACACGGTGGCGGGTGAAGGTTGCCTGCCGACGGGTTGCCCGACGCGCGATGGCAAGTACTCGGGTGCAAGCCTGTTCGTGCACGGTCCGCGTGCGCAGAACAAGCCGGTCCTCACCTACGTCGCTCGCGCCTGCGAAGTCGCGACGACGGCTGGCCCGTGGAACCTGACCAGCGCGAAGACCTTGACCGTCGCCTTTGACGGCGGCCGGGATCTGATCACCAAGGACATCACCGGTGGCGACACCATCACGAAGTCGGCGCTGGTCATCGTGACCCTGCCGACGTCCGGCACCCTGAAGCCGGCGAACATCGCCGCGGTCACGCAGACCGAGCTCATCAACATCCTCAACGCTGACGCGAAGTTCATGCTCCGCGGCATCGCGTATGTGGACGAGCTGAGCAACAAGCTGGCCATCCGCAGCCGGGCGCTCGGCGCGACGTTCTCGGTGCAGCTGCCGAACGCGACGACCACGACGGACTTGACCAAGGTCGAGAACGTTGTGTTCGGCGCTGACGCAAACGTGCACTCGATCGGCGTGTACCTCATCAACACGCCGGCGTACCTCGCGGCGGGTGGCGCCCCAGGCTACAGCACGGTGGCTGCCAACCTGTACTCGTCGGTCATCGCGGCGACCGCCAAGGCGCCGACGTACATCGACCCGAAGGTGACCTGGTACACGGACCACGTCGAGTACAAGCTGGATCCGGTGGACGATCTCGTGCCAGGCACGTACATCGCCAACGTCCAGATCAGCGACCTCGGCTCGGTTGTGACTGACGTGAACTACAAGACGCCGTCCATCGGTCGGGTGACGTTCCAGGTCGGAACGGCCACGCCGGAGCTGCCGATTGCCGGCAACTGCAACACGTGCCACCAGGGCCCGGATGACACGCTTCTGCCCAACGGCCAAAAGAGCCCGGACGGCAAGAAGGGCTTCATCTTCGACTACAACCGTCACCACAAGCTGTTTGACTTCAACGCCACGGACCTGTGCACGGCGTGCCACGACTGGGAGCCGCAGCTCGGCACCACCGTGGCCAGCAATGCCACCAGCGCCAACACGGACATGTACCTGTGGACCGGCGCCAAGCCGATCGCGCGCCGCGTTCACGCGGTTCACAACGGCGCGGCCCTGCACTATCCGATCACGACGGTGGGCGCGAGCGATACGCCGAACGGCCGGAACTGGGACATCCAGTACCCGGATGACGTGCGCGACTGCCAGATGTGCCACCCGGATGGCACGACGAGCGGCACGTGGCAGACCAAGCCCTCGCGGATTCCGTGCATGGGCTGCCATGATGCGGATGCGGCGACTGCGCACATCAAGTCGCAGGTCTACGACCCGACGCCGGCCAACCCGTGGTCTGGCGACGAAGTCGAGGCGTGCCAGACCTGCCACGCGCCGGCGGCCCCGTAACGGGCTCGACCGCTCCCGTAGCATCGGGAGCGTGACAGTGGTATAGAAACACCCACGGGAAGGACTCCGGTCCTTCCCGTGGGCCGTTTTGGCCGGCTTTCTGTGGAGACTTCCGATGCGTCACTTCCTCCCGCTCCTTGTCCTGTCGCTGGCCGCCGTGGCTTGTGGCCAGCGCGCGCCCGCCCCTGCGCCCGTCGCGCCGTCGGCGCCGCAGCCCCCTGCCCTGTCCATGACCGTCACGCCCACGACGATCGACGATTCCGTGCTCGCGACCGTCAATGGCCAGCCGGTGACCATCTCCGACGTGCGCATGGCCTTGCGCTTGACCCGCGCAGATCAGGATCCGGAGGAAGCGCAGCTAGGCCCCGCGCTGGAAGGGTTGATTCGCCAAGAGATTATCGTCCAAGCAGCGGTGGGAATTGGCCTGGACAAGGACCCGAAATATCAGGCCGACTATGCCAAGGCTGCGGCGCCGCTGAACGCGTTTCGTCGGCGCGCGCTCGGCGACGCGTATTACCACGCCAAGGTGGCTGCCCTGCCGCCGCCGACGGACGCTGAGGCACAGCAGTTCTTCGACGCCAACCGGGAAATTCTCGCGAGCGAAGTGCACGTCCAGCAGATTCTGACGCGCGATCTGGCGCGGGCCAACGCGGCGCTGCAGGAAGTGCAAGCAGGCAATCCGTTCGACGACGTGGCGCGCGGCCTGCTGCCGCCGACCGCGGACAACCAGAAGCCGTGGGATGGCGGCTGGCAGCCCTGGCAGCTGGTGCCCGAACCGTGGCGCGGCGCGCTGGCCAAGCTCAAGCCGGGTGAAGTGAGCGGCGTCATCGTCGGGCCGGCGAAGCGTTTTTGGGTGCTCAAGCTGCTGGAGCGGCGGCCGTCCAAGACGGCGGATTTCGCCCAGGCCAAGGCGGAGATTCTCAAGCACTTGACCGACCAGCGCGCCGAGGCAGCGCGGGCGCACGTCGGCGACGAGCTGATGGGCGCGGCGAAGATCGTCCGCCATCAAGCGCCGCCGCACAAGCCGGCGCCGGTGGAAGAGTAGCCGCCGTGAACGTCGATTGACCACCGCGACGGGCGCGCAGAACGGTCGGCGCCGCACGGTCGATCAGTAGCGAATCTTCAGCACCAGCTCCAGCGGCGATTCGGCGAACGCGAACTTGGCGTCGTCGAATTTCGGCGGTCCCATGCGGCCTTTGGCGTGATTGGACGCGACCATTCCCTCGTTCGGGATGCCCAGCCAGTTCGTGTCCAGCTTGCGGTTGCCGTTCTCGTCGTGAAAACACGCCAGCGCGTAGGTTCCCGGCGCCAGGCCGTCAAACCGCAGCGTCGCGCTGCCCGCGGCAATCGCGCCCCAGTGCAGCGCGCGCGCCAGCGCCGGGTCAGTCGGATAGCCCTTGGGCTGGTCCCACAGCCAGCAACCAACCTGACCGCTGGCCGAATGCAGCCCTTCCACGCGCACTTTCAGCGCGCCCGCCGCCGGTTCAGCCGCCGTCGCCGCCAGGGCCAGCGCCGCGCTGAGCACGCCCATCCCGCGCGCCAAGCTCATGGGCAGTTCGGGATCGCGGTGTGGATGCAGTTGCCGTTCGTGGCGTTGCAGCTGTCCGCGGTGCACGCGTTGTTGTCGTTGCAGTTCTTGGCGGTGCCGGCGCAGGTGCCCGCGGTGCAGGTGTCAGCGTTGGTGCATGGATCGGCGTCGTTGCATGGCGCGCCGGTCTGCGCGGTGCCGGTGCACTTGCCGGCGGCGCAGTGGTCCTGCGTCGTGCACGCGTTGTTGTCATTGCAATTGTTCACGTTATTCGCCGTGCCTGCGCAGACGCCCGCGGTGCACGTGTCCTGGCTAGTGCAGACGTTGTTGTCGTTGCAGTTGCCGCCGGTCGCGGCCGTGTGCGTGCACGCGCCGGAGGTGGCGTCGCAGCTGTCCGTCGTGCAGGGGTTGTTGTCGTTGCACTGCGGCGCGGTACCGGCGCAGACACCGGCGGTGCACACGTCGTTGGTGGTGCACGCGTTGCCGTCATTGCACGGGACATTGCCGCCGCCACCGCCGCCGCCGCCGCCGCCGACGTTGGTGTGTTGGCAGTTGCCCGTCCCCGGCTGGCAGAAGTCGTTGGTGCAGCTGTTGCCGTCGTCGCAGCTCTTGGCGACGCCGCCGGTGCAGGTCCCGATCTGACACGCTTCGCCGGTCGTGCAGGCGTTGTTGTCATTGCAGGTCGTGCCGTTGGCGGCGTCCTTGACCGCGCAAGTGCTCGTCGTCAGGTCGCAATACGGCACAATGCACGCGTTGGCGTTGCCGGTGCACTGCGCGTCCGTCGTGCACGCGCCGCCGCAGTTCTGGATGACCGTGTGCTGGCAGCCGCCGCCAAAGCCGCCGCCACCGCCGCCGCCGCCGTTGGGGTTGCACGAATCCGCGGTGCACGGGTTGCCGTCGTCGCAGTTCAGTACCGTGCCGGCGCAGACGCCCGCGGTGCAGACGTCCTGGTTGGTGCAGGCGTTGCCGTCGTTGCAGGCGCTGCCGGTCGACGCGGTGTGGGTGCAGCTGCCGGTCGTGGCGTCGCAGGCGTCGGCCGTGCACGCGTTGTTGTCGTTGCAGTTGGGCGCGGTGCCGGTGCACGTGCCGTTCTGGCAGTGATCCGCGGTCGTGCAGAGGTTATTGTCGTTGCAAGTCGTGGTGTTCTGCAGGTTGACGACAGCGCAGGTCAGCAGCTGCAGGTTGCAGGTCTGCGTCGTGCACGCGTTGCCGGTGCTGGGGCAGTCGGCGTTGGTCGCGCAGTTGCCGCCGCAGCCGGCGATCGGCGTGTTCAGGCACGCGCCGGTGATCACGTCGCAGCTGTCCGCCGTGCAGTTGTTCTGGTCGTTGCAGTTCTTGGCGTTGCCGGGCGTGCAGGTGCCGTTTGTGCAGCGGTCGTTGGTCGTGCAGGCGTTGCCGTCCGAGCACGCGTTGCCACCGCCAAAGCCACCGCCGCCGATGGGCGTGAACACGCAGTTCCCGGTGTTGGCGTTGCAGGTGTCGTTCGTGCACTGGTTGCCGTCGTTGCAGACCTTGGCGCCGCTGCCGATGCAGGTGCCGCCGGTGCACGCGCTGGCCGATGTGCACGCGTTCTTGTCGTCGCACACCGTGCCGTCGGTCTTGACCACGGAGCTGCAGGTCGACGTCGTCAGGTTGCAGAACGCCTGGACGCACGTGTTGGCGGGCGCGGGGCAATCGGCGTCAGTGGCGCAGAAGTTGCCGCAGCCGGCAATGGGCGTGAACACGCAGTTACCATTGTTTTGATTGCAAGAATCCGCGGTGCAGCTGTTCGAGTCGTTGCACACCTTGACCGGTCCGCCGACGCACGCGCCGTTCGCGCACTGGTCGCCGGTTGTGCACGCGTTGCCGTCCGTGCAGTTCAGCGTGTTGTTCGTGTGCGTGCAGGTGCCCGTCGTCGGGTCGCAGCCATCATTGGTGCAGACCAGGTTGTCGTTGCAGTTCACGGGCGCGGTGCCTTCGCACACGCCGTTGAAGCAGACGTCGGTCTTGGTGCACGCGTTGTTGTCGTTGCACGCGGTCGCGTTGGCGACCGGCTTGGCGGAACAAGTGGCGCCCGCGGTGCAGTAATTCACCAGGCAGACGTCCGTGGACGTGCCGCAATCGGCGTCCACTTTGCAGGCGTTGCTGCAGCCGGCGATGGCCGTGTGCGTGCAGGCGCCGCTCGTGGCGTCGCAAGCGTCAGTCGTGCAGCTGTTGAAGTCGTTGCAGTCCTTCGCGACGCCGCCCGTGCACGCGCCCGCGACGCACGCGTCCGCGCTGGTGCACGGGTTATTGTCGTTGCACACCACGTTGTTCAGCGCGTTGTTTGTGCAGGCGCCGGTGGTGGCGTTGCACTGGTCGGTCGTGCACGGGTTGTTGTCGTTGCACGTGTTGGTCGTGCCGCCGGTGCAGTTGCCGCCCGCGTTGCAGGTCTCGCCGGTGCGACAGGCGTTGCCGCTGCTGCACGTCGTGCCCTGGGCCAACGGCGCGCTGCCGCACTGGTTGGTCGCCAGGTTGCAGGTCGCCGCGCGGCAGGTGTTCGACGGCGTCGGGCAGTCGCTGTTTTTCAAGCAGAATCCGCCGCAGCCGCTCAGCGCGGTGTTCACGCAGGCGCCGGTCGTGGCGTCGCAGCTATCCGCGGTGCAGGCGTTGTTGTCGTTGCAGTTCTTGGCGGTGCCGGTGCACTTGCCAGCGACGCACGCGTCCGCGGTTGTGCACAGGCTGCCGTCGTTGCAGGTCGCGGTGTTGTTGGTGTGCGTGCAGCCGTTGATCGGGTCGCAGGCATCGTCGGTGCAGACGTTGCCATCGTCGCAGTTCTTGGCGATGCCGGGCGTGCAGACGGTCGCGGCGCAGACGTCGCCCTCGGTGCAAACGTTGCCGTCGTCGCAGGCCAGCGAATTCGCCGTGTGCAGGCAGCCGCCGGTCAGATCGCACGCGTCATTGGTGCAGACATTGCCGTCATCGCACGACGGCGTGGTGCCCACGCAGACGCCGCCCTGGCACGCGTCGTTGGTTGTGCACGCGTTGTGGTCGTTACACGCCGCGGTGTTGGGCGTGTAGACGCAGCCGCCGGTGGCGTCGCAACTGTCCGTGGTGCACGGGTTGTTGTCGTCGCAGACCACGTTGGGCGTGCCGGCGCAGGTGCCAGCGGTGCACAGGTCGTTGGTCGTGCAGGCGCTCTTGTCGTTGCACGGCGTGGCGTCGGCGGCGGCGACGTCGCTGCACTTGCCGGTGGCCGGCGCGCAGGTGTTGACCTGACACTCGACGCCGCTGGAGGCGCAGGCGACGACAGTCGCGGCATCGACAACGCACTTGCTGGCGGCGCAAATCAGCGTGCCGTTGCAGAGGTTGCCGTCTTCGAACTTTGCGCAATCGCTGGTGATCGTGCAGGCGCAGCTGCCGGTGCCCGGCTTGCATGCGCCGTTGGCGCAGACGTCCCCGGTGGTGCACGCGTTGCCATCGCTACACGGCAACGTATTCGCCGCGAACACGCAACCGCTGGCTTTGCTGCAGGAATCCGTCGTGCACGGGTTGCCGTCGTCGCAGACGATGCTGCCGGCACCGACGCAGGTGCCCGCGGTGCAGACGTCGCCGGTTGTGCACGGGTTGCCGTCGTCGCAACCGATGTCCGTCGCGGCGGCTGGCAAGTGCACGCAACCAGTGGCCACGTCGCAGGAATCCGCCGTGCAGGGGTTCGAGTCGTCGCACGTGTTCGGCGCGCCGGTGCAGGTGCCGTCGTAACACGCGTCGTTCACGGTGCAGACCGAGCCGTCGTCGCAGCTGCCAGCCTGCGGCGTGTTCACGCACATGCCGGTCACTGTGTCGCAGCCATCGAGGGTGCACGGGTTCTTGTCGTCGCAGTTCTTCAACGCGCCGCTCGCGCATGCGCCCGCCGCGCACGCGTCGGGACCGGTGCACAGGTTACCGTCTTCGCACGCGCTCGTGTTGTTCACGTGGACGCAGCCGGTGGCGGGCGCGCACGAGTCGTCGGTGCAGATGTTGTTGTCGTCGCACACGACCGTCTGGCCGGTGCAGAGCCCGACCACGCAGCTGTCGCCGTCCGTGCAGGCGTTGGCGTCGGTGCAGCTGGCGCCATCGGCGAGGGCAAACGCCACGCAGTTGCCGCTGGCCGGGTCGCACGATGCGGTCTGGCAGGCGCTGGGCGCGGCGCAGGTCACAACCGTGCCGCCGACGCAGGTTCCGGCGTTGCACATGTCGCTGACGGTGCACAGGTTGCCGTCGTCGCAGGCGGAGCCGTTCGGGTTGGGGGTCGAGCTGCAGCCCGCGGTCGGATCGCAGCTGTCGGTCGTGCAGGGGTTGCCGTCGTTGCAGACCACCGCCGTGCCCTTGCACGCGCCGTTGACGCAGGCGTCATTGTCCGTGCAGGCGCTGCCGTCCGTGCACGCGCCGGTGCTGATCGGCGCGTGGCTGCAAGCGCCCAGCGTGGTGTCGCAGGCGTCGGTCGTGCAGGGGTTGTTGTCATCGCAGGACGCCGCGCCAACCTGCTGGCACTTGCCCGCGGTGCACGTGCCGGTGGCGCAGAACACGCCGGCGACATCGCACGAGCCGCCGGTCGCCGCCGTGTGCGCGCACGCGCCGTTGGTGCAGGCGTCGGTCGTGCAGGCCTCGCCATCGTCGCAGCTGACGTTTTCGTCGGTCTGGCCGTTGCAGTTGTCGTCCTTGCCGTTGCACGTTTCGGTCGCCGGAGCGGGTGCGTTGCAGGCAGTCAGGCCAGAGGTGACGCAAACGCGCTTGCCGCTGCAGGTGCCAAACGCGTTGGTGGCGGAGCACGGCGTCGACAAGCCTGCGGCGATCGCGCTGGCGGAGCAATTCGTGCATTCGCCGGAGCCGATTTTGCCCTGGTCCATCGGACGGCACACCTGCGCGCTGACGCCAGACGTCACGTCCGTGGCAAGCTCCAACACGAAGCCCTCGGGGCAATCGGGGCCGACCGAGGCGCAGAAGCTGCCGCCCGACGCCTGCGCCACGCAGAGCCCGCCGTCGCAGGTGCTCGCGTCGGTGCAGGGATCGCACAAATGCTGATCTTTCGCGGTGTTGGTCGCCGCATCCGCCGTGTCGACCGCATCGCCCGTCGTGTCGGCCCCGTCCGCGATCGCGGCGTCCGTGCCGGCTGCGTCCGTGCCGGCTGCGTCCGTGCCCGCGGCATCCTTGGTCGCGATGTCGCCGAGCGCGTCGGCGTCCGTCACCGTGGTGCTGATGTCGGCGTCGTCGCCGCTCACCGCGTCGGCCAAGCTGGCGCCCGCGACAGCGGAGTCGTCACCGCAACCGACGGCGAGAACCGTCAGCACCGCGAAAAGGCCGAAAACCGAAGCAAGACGACAACTAGGCAGAGACATGGCGGCTCCTGAAACAGCGAATGGGACAAGCGGCCGCAACGTAGCAAATCCGCTTGGACATTCGCCACAGGATCGCCGCGCGATGCGAGCGCGCCAAGCACTTTTTACAATTGGACACAGAGTCGCGCCGTTGCCCCGGCGGCTACCGGATCGCCACGAGCCAGTGCATCTGGTGCTTTTCCACGTCGTCCCAGCGCCAGACGTTGTCCTCGCCCTTGCTGTCCGCCACACCTTTCTTGTTGCGATTCGCGGCGTCATAGCTCCAGTGGTGACTCGGGTCCGTGCCGGGCTTGAGCGTGATGACGCCGTACGGATCATCCACCGTCAGCCCGCTGTCCGAGACGCCCTGGGTGCGCACGATGTGGCCGCCGATGCTCATCAGGAACGCGTAGCCCGTGCGCAAGTACGCGTCGCGCCACTTGAACCAGTCGGCCCGCGTCGTCATCTTGTCGGAAAAAACGTACTTGTAGTTCTGCGCGCCTGCGGCCTTGGCGAGGCTCTCCAGCGCGGCGCCGGTCGTGCGGTCGCCATATTTGTTCTTGATGCGCAGCGCCTCCAGATAGTCCGCAAACTGCGCGTAGGACTTGCCGTCCAGCGCCCCCGGATTCTTGATGCCGATATTTTCCAGGCACATCGCCAGCGACGTCAGGTTGCACATGTTGTCCTGATTGGCGCCCTCGGTCGTGCTCTGGTTGTCGCGCTGGCTGTGGTATTCGCCCTTGGTTTGCAGCGCCTCGAACAAATCACCTTGCCGTTCATGCGGTTCCTTGGCGACCAGCGCGCGGGCGCTCTTTACTTCGTCCGGCGTCAGGCGCGGCTTGGCCAGCAGCGTCGCCAGTGCCGGCTGCGACGCCGCCGGGTCCGCGAGCGCCGGGTGCGGCGGCGCGTCCAGCTTCGGTTGCTGCACCGCGACAGCCGCGGCGCCCGCCTCCGCAGCAAAACGCACGTACGGCTTGGCGACAAAGCCGACGCCGTCGATGAACCGCACGCCCAGCCAGCCCGGCAGATCGGCCGTCACCGCCAGCACATCGCCCTGATGCGCAACGCCGAGCTTGGCGCCCGCCACCGCGGCCTGCGCGCGCACGTTCAGCGCGGACGCCGTCACCGTCGCCTTGCCCAGAACGGCCGGCGCGGCCGCCGCACGCTGGCCGGCGTAGCCGTTGCCCGGAGGCTGAGTCGCCTGTTTCTGCGCGGCATAGCCCGCGACTCCGGACGGCTCCGGCGCAGGCGCGGGCTCAGCTGCGGGCGCCGGCGCGGGCGGAGCTTGCAGAACCGTATTGCGCAGTTGCGGATCCCGGTACATCGCGCTGTCCCTGGCGCGCAGATGACGCGACGCCCCATGTGCATTCAAGCGCACCGGCCGCGCGCTGTCGAGCCGCCAGCGCCGCGGTGGGGTGTGCAGACTCCAGCCGATTCAAGGTGTCGGAACACGCATCGCCAGCTTGCGGACCAGCGTGTCCGCGACACCGGGACGGTTCCACGGGCATACGGCGAGGCAGATCGCGCAGCCCTGGTGTTCGTTGAAAAACGGTAAGCAGCGGTCGAAATCGACATACCAACGCAGCTCGCCGCGGACCAGCTGCTTGTCCGCCCGGATCGCCAGCGGCGGGCAGGCGTTGGTGCAGGCTTGACAGCGGTGGCAATAGTCGTCGGCGCCAAAAACATCCGGCGTGTCCGGGACAAGCGGCACGTCCGTCAGCACGCACGCCAGGCGAAAGTTGGAGCCCAGCGTCCGGTTGATGAGCGATCCGTGCTTGCCCAGCTCGCCCAGCCCCGCGGCGATCGCGGCGGGCACCAACAGCAGCGGGTGCGCCATCGGACCGCCGTGCGGCACGGCGTCGTGGCCCTGCTCGCGCAGCAAGCCGGCCAGACCCTTGGCGGCGCGAATACCGCGCGCGTATTGGCGGATCACCTCGGCCGCCGCGGTTTCCTGCGGCGCGGTGCGCAACGCCTCCCAGTCGTGGGCCACGCCAAGCACGATCACCCAGCGCTGCAGGACCTTATGACCTTCAAAAACCCACTGCGGCTGCACCTGCGCGATGCCCACGACGTCCGCGCCGGCCGCCAGCGCCGCCGCCTTCACCGCCTGCGACCACTCCGCCGGGCTGCACTGCACCGGCTGGGCGGCCACCGGCGGCAGCGCCAGCTCCAAAGCCGCCTGACGCTCCTGACGCGCCGCCATCACCAGCGGCGTCGTCCGCTTGATGAACCACAGCTGCAGGGGACCGTGCGGCGTCACGTCCGGCGCGTGCCAATAGATCGGCGACGGCCGTCGCGCCCGCGCCTCTCCCAAGCCATTGATCGTATTACCCGATTGCGGCGGCCACAGGGCGACCTGCTCAGCGCTTGGGGTCCACGGCGGATGGCGTTTCATCGGCTTCCTTCGGGCGCGTGCAGGTCACGGCAGATCAGACGGCTGGGGTCCCGTCAGTGTCGAGCCCGCGCCTGCACCTGGTCAAGCGGCAATTTCTTCGCCACGCGCCTTCAGTGGATCGACGGTCGTTCATGTCGCGCCCGGGCCGCCTCATACGCCGCGAGCCGCTGCGCGCGGTCCAGCGCCAGCGAGCGGTGGATGCGGTTGAGGTACAAAATGTACGCGACCGGCGCCAGCAGGCAGGCGATAAACGACAAGGTCGGAAAGGGCGAACAGCACCGTGCCGTAGCACTGCTGCGCGAGCTCCAGGCTGGGATAGTGGATCAGCAAGCTCGCGCAGAACGGCAACAGGCCGACAAACATCAGGAAAATGACGTTCAGCCAGACCAGACCATGGTCGACGCGCTCGACGAAGCTGAACAGTCGGCGGTGGCCGGTCCAGAAAAAGCCGGTGAAGAGAAAGCTGACCATGTAGAGCAGCAGCGTCTGCTCGCCGTGCTCGACAAACCACAGCTCCAGGTTGTGCGCGCTCATCGCCGCCGGCACGTGGATTTCCAGCACGAGGATCGTCATCACGATGGCAAAGACGCCATCGGTCAACGTCAGCACGCGCATCGGCTCTTCATGCGGCGCGACGCGGGACGGATGTTCGCCAGTCTCCTGCACGGGTTGCCTCCCTGACGGGCGCCGCCACTTCCGCTGGCCCGTGATCGCACGCCATCTGGCCGCCGACGCCCGGGGAACAGCGCTCTGCTCGCAATCACCGTGGGGTTCATGCAGCAGCCATGCCAAGATCGGCAGCTGCCGCGGACACCGCTCACCGCTTGCTTTTCGCGCGGCCGCTGCCGCTGGTGGCCCCTTGTCCGCAGTGGAAATTCGCCGGGTCTGGCTGAAAAACTTCACGGAGCGACGGGCCGCGGTTGTTTCCGACAGCCAACAGTGCGGCAAGGTCAAGCCCGTCGTGCTACTTGGCTGCCCGCGCACTGGCGCCGCGTGGGGCCGCCGGCCATCCGCTTGCAGGGCCCCCGCCCGCGGGCTACGCTGATCGCCGCGATGCCACAAGCCCTCCCGACGCCGTGCACCCTGATCCCCGCCAGCCGTTACACGTCCGCCGCGTGGATGGCGCTCGAAACGACGCGCCTGTGGCCGCGCGCCTGGCTCTTTGTTTGTTTCTCATCGGACATCGCGCAGGCGGGCGAGCGCCAAGTCCTGGACATCGGCAGCGAAAGCGCCGTCGCGATTCGCGGCGAGGACGGCGCGGTCCGCGCGTTCCACAACGTCTGCCCGCACCGCGGCATGCGCCTGTGCGACAACGGCGCCGCGGCATCGCGCAACGTGCGCTGCGCGTATCACCACTGGACGTGGCGGCCCGACGGCAAGCTGCTCTCCTGGCCCGATGGCACGCATTTTGACGCGCCGCCCGGCGACATTGCGCTGCGGCCGCTGGCCTGTGAAGAGCGGTTCGGTTTGGTGTGGCTGTGTCTGGGCATGCCCGCGATGCCGCTGGACGAATTCCTCGCGCCGGTCGCCGACACGCTGCGCCGCCACCGCCTGGATCGCTGGGTGCGCTGCGACGACATCACGCTGACGGTGCCGGCGAACTGGAAGACATCGGCCGATGTCTCCAATGAAATCTATCATATCCGCACGATCCACCCGGAAGTGCTGCCGATCATGAACGACGCGACGGGCACCGTTGAATCGTTGGGGCCGCACTCGCGCACGACGGTGCATTTTGGCGAACCAAGCCCGCACATGACGGCCAGCGCGCCGTTTGACGAGACGATGCGCGCCTGGCAGGAGTCGATCGGCATCCAGCCGGCGCTGGACCCGCGGGCCCCACACCTGCGCGCGCGCCTGCAGGCGGCCCAGCGCGCGCGCGGCGCAGCGCAAAAGCTGCCGTGGAATCTGCTGAACGATTCGGAATTGCTGGATAATGTGCAGCTGAATCTTTTTCCCAACACCCAGATCAACCTCTACGCCCACCGTGTCCAGATCTACCGGCATCGGCCCACCGGCGACACGCCGCACGAGATGGCGTTTGACCAGCTTGCCTACCGGCCGCTGCGCGAAGACGAGGCGCGTCCGGCTCTGCCGCCGCACAAGCAAGCCGATGGCCGCACGGCGCAGCAGGGCGCGATGATGGCGATCGACATCGCGATGGTCATCGGGCTGCAGCGCGGCATGCGGTCGTCGGCGTGCGAAGGCCTGCGGCTGACGGCCGAAGAAGCGGCGATCCTGCACCTGCACCGGGCGCTGGACGCCTGGGTGTTTGCCTAGGCGCGTCGCGGAAGACCTCCGGCGCGTTTTGCCCATCCCTCTTGCCAGCCCGCCCACCGGATCCACGCCATGCCGATTCTGACCGCGCAAAATCTCCATAAATCCCATGGCGCTTCCGTCCTGCTGGACGGCGCGGAGCTGCATCTCGCGCGCGGCGAGAAGGTCGGGCTGGTGGGCCGCAATGGCACGGGCAAGACGACGCTGCTGCGGATCCTGACGGGGCTGGAGTCGCCGGATTCCGGTCAGGTCGTGCGGCGGCGCGATGCGCACATCGCGTATTTACAGCAGGATCCGCCGGTGGGCACGACCGAAACGCTGCTGGACATTGCGCTGGCGGGCGTCAAGCTGTGCCGCGAACACCTGGACCCGCACGAGGCCGAGCTGCGCGCCGAGCAGGCGCTCAAGGGCCTGGGAATTCCCGATGTCCACCAGCGCGTGGCGGAGGCATCGGGCGGGACGCGGCGGCGGGCGGCGCTGGCGGCGGCGCTGCTGCAACAGCCGGACCTGCTGCTGCTGGACGAGCCGACAAACCATCTGGATCCAGGGACTTCCGACTGGCTGCAGGCCGAGCTGCGGGCGATGCCGGGGGCGCTGGTGCTGGTGACGCACGATCGCTATTTTCTGAACCAAGTGGTCGATCGCATTGTGGAATTGCGACACCGCAAGCTGAAGTCGTACGACGGCACCTTCCAGGATTACCTGCAGGCGCGGCTGGACGAGGACAGCCAGGCGGAGCGCGTCGAGGGCAACCGGCGGCAACGGCTGCGCGCTGAGCTGGCGTGGCTGGGCACGAGCCCGGCGGCGCGGTCGTGCAAGCCCAAGGCGCGGCTGGAGCGGGCGCGCGCGGCGGTCGCGGAGGTGGTGGACGTCGACAAGCCGCTGGTCCTGCCGATGTTCCAGCTGGAGCGCATGGGCAAAGTCCTTCTGGACGCTCAGGATTTGCGCGTCGGGTGGCCGGACAAGACCGTCATCCACCACCTGACGCTGCTGGTGACACGCGGCGAGCGGATCGGCATCGTGGGCCCGAACGGCGCGGGCAAGACCACGCTGCTGCGGACACTTTTGGGCGAAATTGCGCCGCTTGCCGGCAAAGTGACGCGCGGCGCGACGACGCAGGTGATGCAGATCGACCAGCAGCGCTCCGGACTGGAGCCGCAGTGGACCGTGCGCGAGGCGGGCTCGCCGACCGGCACGGAGTGGGTGACGACGCCGACGGGCAAGCTGCACATCGCCGGCTATCTGGAGCAATTTCTGTTCAAATTCGATGACCTGCGGCAGCCGGTCTCGACCCTCTCGGGCGGCCAGAAATTCCGCCTGCTGCTGGCGCGCAAGCTCCAGGAGCCGATGAACCTGCTGGTGCTGGACGAGCCGACCAACGACCTGGATTTTGAGACGCTGGAACTGCTCGAAGAGACGCTGCTGACGTGGCCGGGTACGTCGCTTATCGTCAGCCACGACCGCGCGTTTTTGGATCGCGTGTGCACGGCGATTATCGATGTGCCCGGCGATGGCACCGCGACGCGGCACGCCGGCGGTTGGAGCGATTTGCAGACGCGCAAGAGCCAAAAAGTCGGGTCTGCACAGGCAGTTGCGCCCGCGCGAGCCGTGGTCAAGGCCGACGCACCGCCCAAGCTGACGTTCGCCGAGGAAAAGCGGCTGGCCGGCATGGAGGCGGAGATCGACGCCGTGGAAGCCCGCTTGGCCGTGGCAGAAGCCGGGCTGGGCGACCCGGCCGTCGCCGCGGATTTCTCCCAGTTGCAGGCGGCGATCGCCCGGCAAACGGCGGCGGCGCAGGCGCGTGACGATCTGTGGGCGGAATGGCAGCGGTTGGAAGAAAAACAGCGGGCGTGGCTGGCCTGGAAAGCGGAGCGGTAAGCGGGATCACGGGCGATTTTCGTGTTGACTCTCGTTCAACAGTCAGCACAATGGCTTGCAGGACGGCTGGCTTGGAGGCGCTCGATGCTCGGCACATTCTCGCCAATTCCCGCTGGCGCGGCGGTCTGGCGCGATCGCAAGCGCGCGTGGTGGTCGCTCGGTGTGCTGGCGATGCTGCTGCCGGTGATCGGCATCGCGCTGGCTGAGGCCACCGGCTGGAGGCTGTTCTACTGGTTCGCCGTGTTCATCATCTTCGGCGCGATTCCCCTGTTTGATCAGCTGCTTGGCGACGATAGTAGCAATCCGCCGGAGAGCGCGGTGCCTGGATTGGAGCGCGACCCGTTCTACCGCTGGCTGGTGCGACTCGCCGTCACTGCGGAGTTCATCTCGCTCATCGTTTCCGCCCAGACCCTCGCGTCGCACCGTTTGGGCTGGCTGGACTACCTGGGCGTGTCATTGTCGCTGGCGCTGGTGACCGGCGTGTCGATCAACACGGCGCACGAGCTGGGGCATAAGTCCAATCGTTTCGAGCGCTTGCTGGCACAGCTGGCGCTCGCTCCCACCGGCTACGGCCACTTTTGCATCGAGCACAACTACGGCCACCACAAGCGCGTCGCCACGCCCGAGGACCCGGCGTCGTCGCGCTATGGCGAGGGTTTTTGGCAGTTCTACCCACGGACGACCTGGGGCGGAATCGCCTCCGGCTGGCGCATTGAGCGCGAGCGGCTGTCGCGTCACGGTTTGCCGGCGTGGCATTGGCGCAACGAGATCCTGCAGTCCTATGCGATGACGGTGCTGATTTGGGCGGGGCTGCTGGCCTGGCTGGGCGCAGTGATTCTGCCGATGCTCTTGATTCAGGCTATCTACGGCTCGTCGTTATTGGAAGTTGTTAATTACATTGAACATTACGGCCTGCTGCGCCAGAAGCGCCCGGACGGCGGCTATGAGCGCTGCCAGCCGGAGCACTCCTGGAACAGCAACCGGCGCGTCACCAACCTGTTCCTGTACCAGCTGCAGCGCCACGCGGATCACCACGCCAACCCGTCGCGCTCGTACCAGTCGCTGCGGCACTTTGACACCGCGCCCGAGCTGCCGGCGGGCTACGCGACGATGATCCTCGCCGCCTACGTGCCGCCGCTGTGGTTTTGCATCATGAATCACCGCGTAAAAGCGCATTATCACGGCGATTTACGCCTCGCCAACCTGCAAAAGCCGCTGGCGGATTGACGGCCCCGGCGCGGCGCGCCAGACTCGGCGGCGAACCTTGCCCAACGGAGGCTGCCGATGAAAGTGCTTGGATACGCAATGGTGTTGGTGCTGGTGGCGGCGGAAGCGTGGGCGGGCGAGCCGGCCAAACCGGTGGAGTGCGCGCCTTCGCCGGCGTTTGACAAGCTGAAGTCGCTGGCGGGTGAATGGACGCTGGCGGGCGGCGATGGCAGCGTCGCGGCGGCGTGGAAAGTGACCGCGAATGGCAGCGCGGTCGTGGAAACGCTGTTTCCCGGCTCACCGCACGAGATGCTGACGGTCTACACGCTGCGCGGCGCGGACCTGCGCTTGACGCACTATTGCGCCGCGGGCAACCAGCCGGAATTGCAGGCGGAAAAGAACGCGGATGCCCACAGGATCGCGTTCCATTTTACGGGCGGCGCCGGCATCCAGCCCAGCAAAGACATGCACATGCACAGCGCGTCGTTCGCGTTTGCGGAAGATGGCAGCTTGCACGAAGAATGGGGCACGTTTGCGGGCGGCAAGCCTGGCGACACCAAGGTCTTCGAGCTCAAGCGTGTCGCGCCACCTACCGCGAAGTAGCTGAAACTACAGGCGCATCTGAGACCGCAACCCAAGCTACCGCTCCGGGCAACAGTCCGCGTGGCCAGCCTGGCACGCCGTGGCCGCGAGCGCGTGGGCCTCGGCTGTCTTGCCGTCCTTGTTCAGCAGTTCCGCCTTCAAGCACTGCAGCTCCGGCACGAGCGGATGGCCGGTCGGCAGCTTGGCCAGCAGGTCATCGATCGCCGCCCGGTACGGCGGTTCGTGCCCCGCCGCGCGCTGCGCCCGCGCGAGAAACAGCTTGTGCGCCGGCTCATCGGGATTCATGCGCACCGCCGCCTCGTAGTACGGCACAGCCTCCAGCGGACGCCCGGACTGCTCCAGCATCGTGCCCTTCCACAGCGTCAGCAGCTCATTGGGCGGCGCCAGCGCGACCGCCTCGTCGATCCGCTGCAGCGCGAGCTGAATGTCCGCCGCCTCAAAAGCCGCAACGGACGCCAGGTACCGCTGAAGCGCCGGCTGCGCAATGACGCGCAAGCCATCGGGCGGACACGGATTTCCGCACCGGCGCGGCGTCGCATACCACGTCCGCGGCGTTGGATCGCCCGGGCAGCGCACCTCCCACGCTTCGGTACCTTCCGCGCTCAGCTCGGGCCGCGTCTCGGCCCGTTCGGTCATCGCCAGGCCGCCATTCGGGCAGACAAGTCGGCCAAAATACAGGGCACCTGCGCGCGTCGCGCCCCACTCCAGCGGCTTGGACGGCAGCGAGCCATAGCCGACCGGCAGCTGCGCGGTGCAGCTCTGCAGCGTCAGCGCCTGGGTCGCGGGGCAATCGACGGCGTGCTCGGTCAGCGCTTCGTCGCCGCCGCTGCGCGTGCCGCTGCACGCCGCAAGCAGCGCGACTATCCCGACAATCACCTTTAGTTCCAAGGACTTGCGTATTCGCCGCGCGGCAGTTTTCACCTCAACCTCGTCCGTCGCGGCACGCGGCTGGATTCGGACTTGCCGACTGCGCTGCGACACGCCCATCATGCAGACCGCGGCGAAACCTTTCAAGCCGCTCGGGGCGGTTGTGCGCAAAGTTGCCTGGATCCTCGCGGCGATCATCGTCTCGGCGCTGACGCTGGTGCTCGCGCGCCAGTTCCTCCTGGCGCTGCCGGCCGATCACTTTTGCCGCGGCGAGTCGCGCAAGCCGTCGGGCCCGCGGCAGCTGGTGCAGCGCATGGGCGGCGCGCTGCTGGTGTTGGTGGGCGCAGTGCTGGCAATTCCCGGTGTGCCAGGTCAGGGCCTGCTGATGATCCTGATCGGCCTGATGCTGCTGGACCTGCCGTTTCTGCGGCGGCTGGAGCTGCGGCTGCTGCGCGTCCCGCTGGTGGCCCAGGCCGTGAACGCGCTGCGCAGCCAAGGCGGCAAGCCGCCGCTGGAGCTGCCCAAGCCGCCGGACGCCTGATCGGCTTGCAACGCGCACCCGCTTCCCGCACGATGGCAGTTGACGCGGAGGCCTCTGGATGCGGTTCGACAGGCTGGGCTGGTGGGCAGTGTGGATGGCAATGGCCAGCGGCTGCTCAGGAAAACCAAATACTTCTGCAGCATTGCAAGGCTGCCTGAACGGCGGCACCCAGACGGATTGCCGCGCACAGGCGGACGTGCGTTTGGTCACGCCCGCGCGCTCAATCACCGACCAGAGCGCGGTCGATGTCCAGGTCGGCGGCATGCCGATCGGCGACGCCGTGGACCTCGAATTCCAGATCAACAACACGATTTCCGTGACCACAGCCGCAGTTCTGCGCGTGTCGGACATCACGCTCACACCGACGGACGCCAGCACTGCGTGGTCGTGCGCGGCGGACGACGGCACGCCCTGCACACTGATGACCGGCAAGTGGCAAGACATCGTCCCCGCGGGCGGCAACTGGCCCAACACGGTGACATCGCAGAGCTTTCGGATTCATTACAAGAAGCTGGATGCCAGCCTGCACGAGGCCAAGGTGTGCGTCCAGGCGTCGGGCGATCCGAGCCTGCCGGCCGTCGGGCTGTGCTTTTCGCTGGACACCAAGCTGGGCAAGCCGAGCTTGACGCTGACGCCCAAGAGCATTGATTTCGGCCACATCCTGATTGGCAAGACCTCGACTATCCAGACGATTTCCGTGCTGAACACCGGCGATGCGCCGCTGGTCGTCAGCCATGTCGACTTGACCACCGACAGCGGTTTTTCGCTGGACATGGGCGACGGCGTCACGCGCACCAGCCCGTCCGGCTTTGACATCGCACCGGCGTTGTCGCTCGATCCGGGCAAGACGGCGACGTGGAAGGCTTGGTTTACCGCGCCGGACACCCATGCCAAGAGCGCGTCCGTGGTGCTGACGACCAACGACGCGACGGCGGTGAAGCCGACCGTGGTGCTGACGGCGAACGGCAACGTGCCGTGCCTGAAGATCGTGCAGGCGCCACAGCTCGACTTTGGCGCGGTCGTGCTCGGCCAGATCGCGGCGCAGGCAATCAACCTGCAAAATTGCGGGCAGACGGCGCTGTCGGTCACGTCGATTCACCTGCAGGACGGCGCGAACCCCTCGTTTGTGCTGGATTTTGGCACCGACCCGACGCCGAGCTCGGACGCGCCGCTGACGATCGCGCTCAACACGCCATACACGCTGCACGCAACCTACACGCCGGCGGCGCTGAGCCAGGAAGTGAGCGGGACTTTGACCAGCGATATCGCGGTGATGGAGGTCGATTCCAACGCGGAGCCGCAGCAGGTCAAGCTGACCGGCGTGGGCGTGACCTCGCTGTGCCCCAAGGCCGAGATCACGGTGAAAGAGGGCGAGGAGGTCATTCCGCAGTCGGTGCTGCACCTGTCGGCGCAAAACTCCAGTTCGGCAGGCGGCAGCGCGATTGCCAAGTGGCAGTGGACCGTGAAGAAGCAGCCGGTCGGTTCGAACCAGAAATTCGTGCCGAATTCCAGCTCCTTGGACACCACTTTTGTGACGAACGCGGCCGGCGAGTACGACTTTTGCCTCAGCGTGATCGACGACAAAGGCGTGAAATCCTGCGCGGATGCGTGCACGACGGTCATCGTCGTGCCCAAGGACGCGCTGCACGTGGAGCTGCTGTGGCACACGCCGGCGGATCCGGACGAGACGGACACCGTGGGCGCGGACGAGGACTTGCACCTGGCGCACCAGCTGGCGAACCAGCCGGATATCGACTGCGACGGCGACCCAGATCCCTGGTTTGACACGACTTTTGACTGCTACTGGTGGGTGCCGACGCCGCATTGGGGCGTGGCCTCGACCACCTCGTCATCGGCGACACTGGATCTGGACGATACGGACGGCGCCGGCCCGGAGAACATCAGCTTGCCGCAGCCGGAGGGCACGGCCAGCGATCCGCACACGTACGCCATCGGCGTACATTACTGGAATGACCACGGATTTGGCCATTCCTGGGCCACCGTGCGCGTCTACGTGCTGGGCAACCTCGCCGCCGAATACAACCAACCGGAGCCGAACCAGCCGGCGGGCGGCGGCATCGAGATGAAGGCCCTGGACCTGTGGTATGTCGGCAAGATCAACTGGCCCAACCAGGCCGTCGGCGGCACCGGTCCGGTCATGGACACGTGTTACCAGTCCGGCGACGCGTGCATCGGCAAGAAGTCACCGAGCGACCCCGCGGGCGGCAAGATGTGGCAGGTCAGCGGCAGCTGGTGCATCACGCCGTGCTACATCAGCGGCAACGCGCCGACCGGCTCAGCGTTTTGCGGCAAATAGCCGGCCAAACGCACAGAAACATTGCGCCTCTTGACCGTCCCGACCAGCAGGTGTTTGCCGAGTTGGGACGACGGCGCTGTGCCAGTCGCGTTGGGTTGAAGCTGGAGGCCGCGATGAACTGGCGCAAGACAGATTCAAAGTCACCTGCCGTACAGTCGGCTGCGGCCGGCGCCCCGGGCATTCGCGGCGCGCCAGGCCGCGGCGCCGCAGAAGTGGCGGATGCACGCGGCGGCGCGCACAATGGCGGCGGCGGCATGAGCAAACACTCAGACCGAAGTTTGAGTTCAGCCGTTCCCGATTCGCGGGGTCGCACCGGAGGTGCACGCTCGCGATCCCAGTCTGAAATGCAACAGCCCTAAGCGACGAAGTTTGGTGTTGGACATCGGTCAGGATGTGTAGAGGTTGGATGGCACAGGATCGGCGCAGGACTTCAGACCCGGACGCCCATCCCGACTACCGCGCCCCGGCTGATCGCGCTCCAGGTATTCGCGCGGCCGGGGCTTGCTGGACCCGCACCATCCTGCACGCGGACATGGACGCGTTTTACGCCTCGGTCGAGCAGCTGGACAACCCGCAGCTGCGCGGCCAGCCGCTGCTGATCGGCGTGGACCACCCGCGCTCCGTTGTTTCGACCGCCAGTTACGAGGCGCGGCCGTTTGGTGTCGGCAGCGCGATGCCGATGGTCGAGGCCAAGCGGCGGTGCCCGCAGGCGATCATCGTGCCGCCGCGAATGCAGCGCTACGCCGAAGTGTCCGAGCAAATCATGACCGTTTTCGCAGACTTTTCGCCGCGCGTGGAGCCGTTGTCGCTGGACGAGGCGTTCGTCGACCTGACCGGCTCCGAGCGGCTGCTGGGCCCGCCGGATGTCGTGGCGCGCAACGTGAAAGCGGCGGTCAAGGCGGCGACGGGCGGGCTGAACGTTTCGGTCGGCGTGTCGGGCTGCAAATTCGTCGCGAAGGTCGCGAGCGATTTCCGCAAGCCGGACGGCCTACTTGTCGTGCCGCCAGACGCAATGCTCGCATTCCTGGCGCCGTTGCCAATTTCCCGACTCTGGGGCGTCGGCAAACACGGCGAAGAGCTGTTGCGCAATATGGACTTGCGAACGATTGGCGACGTGGCGAGCGCCGATCCGCTCTGGCTCAAGCAGCGGCTGGGCTCCCTGGGTCCACACGTGTACGCGCTGGCGCACGCGGACGATCAGCGGCCGGTGGTGGCGGACCGCGAGGCGCAAAGCATCAGCTCCGAGGAGACGCTGGACGTGGACGTGAGCGGCCGCGCGGCCATTGAGCCCTACCTGCTGCGCGCTGCGGATCGGGTTGCGCGGCGGCTGCGGCGTGCAGGCCTGCGGGCGGGCGGCGTGCGATTGAAGCTGAAGACCCACAAATTCCAGAATCTGGGCCGACAGGTTGCGTTGCTTCCGCCCACGACGAGCAGTTCCGCGCTGTATGACGAGGCGTGCAAGCTGCTGGCGCACGTGGACCTGACGCAGCGATATCGGCTGATCGGCCTGGGCGCCTATGACCTGCAGCGGGAGGGCGCGCCGATCCAAGGGCTGCTCTTTGGCGAACCGGAGCGCAAGAAAAACGACAAGTTGGACCGGGCGCTGGACAGCCTGCGGGAGCGATTCGGCAAGGGCGCGGTGCAGCGCGGCTCGGACATGGGTGCACGGGAGCGTTTTGGCCTGCCGACCGGCAAGCTGCCAGACGACTGACACGCGGCGGCTGCGTCCAATGGATGGGCAAGCGGCTGATTTTCAATGGCTCAGCTACTTTTTCTCCGCCGCTTGGACTTTTCTTGCGCGGCAAAAGTCGCCAGGGTCCGAACACCCTATCAGCGCGCCGACCGAGGCGTGCCGGCGGATGGCCAAGGCGATCGTACGGTCGGACGAGGCCACCGTCTTCATCAACCAGGCCGGCGTGGCCGCCGCGGACTCTGACTGGAAGTCAGGTCAAGGCGAGCCGCCGAAGGATGGAGCGGCACGTCGCCCAAAAGCGCCGTGGGACCGCATTGGTGGACGTGCGTCCGGGCCTCGGTCAGGACGCGCTTCGGCGGGGTGGACGCAAAGTCGGGTGGACCCCGGCGCAAAAGCCGCCCGTGCGCCTGGGGCTCAGGCGGACCGGCGCGCGACTGGAGGACTCGCCCGCGTAACGTCAGGCGAGCGCTTGAACCTCCGTTAGTTTCTTCCGACCGAATGTCCGCCAAACGGCTTGCCGAGCCGGACGGCTTCGCTGTAGGCGGGAAGCTGCACAAGTTGGCGACCGCGAAACCATTCAAGAATCTCAAGTAAACTCAAATACTTGTCGCACGGTCGCGGGTGTTGCTCCAGCCAGTCCGCGCGCAGGTCCACGACGCGACAGCGCTTGTCCATCGGCGACCAGGACAGCTTCACCCCATCGTCGCGCTGGGCCGTCAGCATCCCTTCATTCGCCCAGAAAAACTGGACCTTGCGGCGCCAGGCGTCGTCAAAGAGCGACTCGCCCTGCAGCATCGCCTCGTCGTACGGAACACGCATCGCGTCCAACAGCGTTGGCAGCAGGTCGATGTGCTGGGTCTCGTGTTCGATGCGGCGCGGCGCAAACAGCTTGGGCTGCCAAAACACGGCGGGTGTCTCGAAATTCTCCCGGTAGCTTCCACGCGCGTGCGCCCAGTTGCGCGCGTGCTGGCCAAACGCCTCGCCATGGTCGCCGGTCAGCACCAGGATCGTCCGATCCAGCGCGCCCTGTTTGCGCAACTGTTCGATCACACGAGCAATCTGCGTATCCAGCAGCCACAAGCTGTTGTGGTATTGGTCGATTCGCTCCTGACCGGTGTAGTGGCGCGTCGCCGGGCCGTAATCCGTGTAGGGCCAGTGCGGTACATAGCTGTAATACATCGCCAAAAACGGCTCGTGCGCCCGCGCCAGACGGTCGAGAAACGTACTCATGACCGCGATTTCGTCCTTGCATAGTCCTTCGCCCGGGGGCACAGCCGTCACGGTCGATTCGGCAAAACCGACCAGCTCGGTCAAGCCAGAGTGCTGCAAAAAGGGCTTGGGAAAAAAGTACGAAAGCTTGCCCGGAGTGTACAAGAACTTCTCGTAATTACTTGGCAAAAATCGCGGCAGTGCCGGCACGTAGTTGTCCGGCTGGATGCTGAACATCTGCATCTGCGGCGCCGGGCTCAGCCCGCTCAGCATCGCGAAAATGCTGGTCGCGCTGGAATTCGACGGCGACTGGTGGTGCGCCAGGTACCAGCCTTCGTCGGCCAGCTTGCGCAACGTCGGCATCGGCGGCCGGCCGGGAAACGTCTCGCCCTCAAAATACCGCGTTCCGGTGGATTCCATGATGATCCACACCACGTTCCATGGCTTTTCCGCCGGTTCTGGCAGAGTTTTCGCCGTCGGCCCCGGCGCCATGAGCCGCGGATCGGTCGGCCGCAGCGGTTGGGTCGAAGACACGTCGGCCGGGAGTGGATCGGCGATCGGAAAGCCCGCCAGATCCAGCTCAGCGTCGTGTAGCATCAGGTAACCAAGGGGATTTTGCACGGCATCAGCCGACCATTGCGCCGGGCGCGCGGGCGCCAGCAGCGGCAGCAGCGCGAACAGCGCGGCCAGCGCGAGCACAATCACCGGGCGCACGCGCGCACGCCCCGCCGGCAGCCAGCGCAGCGTCAGAAGCAGCAGCGGCGCGCCCGCGATCAAGGCCACGTCGCTCGGCTGCGTGTTCGCGTCCACCGCGAGCAGCTCGCCGGACAGGTACGCGTCGCGCACCCAGGTCCGGTCGACGCCCTGGTGCAGCGCCGCCAGCAGGATCGCGTAAGCCCGCGCATCGACAACGCAAAATGTCAGAATCGGCAAGGTCATGAGCACGCCGGTCCAGCGCCAGCGCCAGCCCAGCAGCAGCGCCACCAGCGTCGCCAGCCCGGTCCACGCGAGGTCCTGCCACGCGCCCGCCCAGACCATCGCTGAATGCAGCGACACGTGCAGCCCGGCGCGATAGAGGAACCACACGATGAGCCACGCGAGCGCGATGTCAACGGCGAGCTCAGCGCGATGTTGGGAAGGCGTCATCGCTTGTTACCGAACCACAAAAGTGTCCGCACCGCAAGCGAACTGGCACCCGGTTCAATGCGCCGCGGCGAAATCGGCCAGCGGCTTGATGCCGTCCAAGCGACCGGTATGCGCAAAAATCAGCGTCTTGACTTCGAGGTGCTCGGCCGCGAGCCGCGCGGTCAGCGCCTTGAGCGACGCGCGGTTCTCGAGCGGATCGTCTGAGAAGACTCTGGGCGCCGGCTTGAGCGTGCCGTCCTTGGACGCGCCGGCGCTGTCGCCGAGAAACAGCGCACCGTCCACCCAAAACGCTGCGCTGCCCATCGTGTGACCGGGAACCGCCAACACATGGATCGCACGGTTGCCGATCTGCACGACTTCGCCGTCCGCCAGCGCGCGGGCCACGTGGACGCCTGTGGACTTGACCGGCATGAACTGGGTGATCAGGCCGTGACCGCCGGCACGGCCTTCCGCCAGCGCGACGTCGCCCGCCAGGACGAACACTTTCGCGTCTGGAAACAGCGGCGCCGCCGCAACGTGGTCGCCGTGGCCGTGGGTCAGGAAGATCGCGGAGACCGCGTGCACGTCCAGCTTCATCGCCGCCAGTTCCGCGAGGATCGCCTTGCCGGCCGGGTCCGCGCCCGCGTCGATGAGCGCCACCTTGCCGTCGCCCGTGTCCAGAATGTTCGCGGTGACATAGCCATCGTTGACGACATGGATGAAGCCGTCGACCAGCCCCGGCTGGCTCGGCGCGTTGCCGACGAAGGCGGACGCGAACACACCGGCCAACAGAGCGACGGCCAGGACGATGACGGCGAGCGCGACAAGCAAAAAGCGTTTCATGGCATTTCTCCAGGCCGAGAGCGCCGAGCTGGGGCGCAAGCCAAGGTGAGCTTACCCGAACCTGCGCCGAACGTCAGCGCTGCAGTGACCGCCAGATGCGCCTTGACGGCCGCGCCAATCCACCGCACGGTAGCGGCGCGGGGCATTGACCCACGAACGGACGGGACGATGCGGACATGGCTTGGTTTTCTGGCACTTGCAGCGCTCGGCGCGTGCGGTGGTACCACGACGGCGCCGACGGATGTCCAGGCGGTGGACGACGCGGCGGCGGATGCTGACGTCGGTGCCGAGACTGCAGCGGATGCGGCGGACGCGGAGGCCGGAACCGATGCGGTCTCCCTGCCGGCGCCGCACACCGACACGCTCGGCGGCGCACGCCCGGTCACGACGGTGGTGCCGGACGGTTGGACGCCCACGCAGAAATGGCCGCTGATCCTCGTGCTGCACGGCTATGGCGCCAGCGGCGAAGCCCAAACGGCGCTGCTTGGCATCGAGACGCGGGCTACGCAATACGGCTTTGTCACCCTCGCACCCGATGGCACGCGCGACCCGTCCGGCAGCCTGTTTTGGAATGCCACGCCCGCGTGCTGCGATTTTGGCAACGTCGTCGTCGATGACGTCGCCTACCTGACCGGGCTCATCGACGACGCGATCGCCCAGCTCGCCGTCGATCCCGCGCGCGTCTACGTCGTCGGCCACAGCAACGGCGGCTTCATGGCCTACCGCTTGGCATGCGAGAAATCTGCCAAAATCAACGCTGTCGCCGTCATCGCGGGCGCCGTCAATCCAGACGCGTCAGTCTGCGGCACGCCCAAGCCCGTGAATGTCTTGCACATCCACGGAACGGCCGACGCGACGATCGCCTACAATGGCGGCACGATCGAAGGTGCGGCGTTTCCGGGCGCGCTGGAGAGCATTGGCCAATGGCTGACGCGCGACGGCTGCGACGTGACACCGACGACGGCTGGCGTGAACGATTTTGACTCCATCGTCGCCGGCCAGGAGACGACCCGCCTGCAGTATCCGAACTGCCCGAACGGCATCCAGGTCGAGCACTGGAAGATGGTCGGCAGCGGCCATATCCCGGCATTTACGGACGAATTTCGCGACGCGCTGGCGACGTGGCTGGTCGGCCAGAAGCGGCCGTAGCGGCGCCGGGTGAAATTCCGGTGGCGCCCGCGCGCAAAACATGCCACGCTGAACGTGCTCTGGCGGTCGCGGGAAATGCCCCGGGACCGTATGATTACAACAGGGAGCCGGGCTCGTCCGGGAACGTCCACACCCACCGTCTGCCGCGGCAAACGCCAGTGGGATCGACTGAACCGGGCACTGGCGCCCACCTGGACTGAAGGGTCCAGGGTGCTTCCGCGCCTGCCAGGGCGCCTTTTTCCACTCCGGCTGGGCTAGCGCATCAGCGACGCGAACACCTGCCACAGCGGCTGGCTTTTGGGCACCAGATCCTGCGTGCCGTACCAGTAGAGCCCGGCGAAGATGTAGCGCGGGCTCGCGTTCTGGTAGCTCATATAATACTGTAAAATCGCGGCGTTACCCTGCTTGCCATATTCGCCGATGCCGACCAACGCGTGGGGAAACAGCGCCGTCATGCTGGCGATGATCGCGTCGAGTTCGGCATAGCTCGGCTCCGGGCCGTCGCAGTCGGAGCCGTAGATGGACGGCATCACATAGTCGCTGCCGGTCCTGACCTTGGCGCTGACGTGCGCGGTCAGCCAGGCGAGGTACGGGCCGTTCTTGTCTGCGCAGGTTGGCGTATTCCAATACGGCGTAAAAAGCGCTTTCTTGCCAGCAGCTTTGACGACATCGGTGGCCGCGTCGGCCTGCGCGCTCGCGTTGGGTCCGAGCCAGTCGCCATTGCACTCGTTGCAGGTCTCCCAGATCGCGATCTGCGGCAAGGTCGCGACGTAAGACGCGAATCGGGCACGGTATTGGTCCACCGTCATGAGCGCGCAATACGTCGAATCCGCCGGCTGCCCGACGACCTCCGCAAAAGGCGCGATCGCTGCGACGGCGGAGACGTAATCGCTGGCCGGGCGCGGATAGTCAAAAACGATGCGCACCCACGGCCTTTTTGGCAGGCTCTGCAGCGCGTCGACAATCGGCGGCAGGTTGTCCACCGCGTCCAGCGTCAGGCCGTAGACGCGCGCCGGCGCGGCAGTCGTCGGCGTCGCGTCGCCCGCCATCGCAACCTCCGGGCCGACATCGGCGGCCGCCATGGGCGTCGATCTCGGCACCGAACAGCCGCCACCGGTCAGCATCGCAAAGCCAAAAAGGGCAGCTGCCCGGCACAGGTCCATCCGACAATCCCCGGGCGCGCGAGCCCGTGATTCACAGCCTGCGGGCCGGCGCGCGTGCGGTCAAGGCCGCCTTGGCGCCCCTAGCCCCCGTCACCGCTTTGTGCCACCCTCGCGCGGCCGCGCCGGCTTGACGCGCGTCCAAGAAGGCAGATCGCCATGTTGCACGAATTTCTCAGCCAGTACGGGCTTTTTTTGGCCAAGTCTGTGACGGTGTTGGCGGTGC
The DNA here is from genome assembly GCA_903929795.1 of uncultured Myxococcales bacterium. Taxonomy (GTDB): domain Bacteria; phylum Myxococcota_A; class UBA9042; order UBA9042; family UBA9042; genus CAIYBN01. The sequence goes on from CAIYWC010000021.1 coordinate 60,321, forward strand.
TGCTGGTCCTCATCGCGCGGCTCGTGAGCGCGGGGATGCGCGCGGGCCCGGGCACGCATGAACACCTGAGAGTGCGCAAGCTCAACCGGCGCCTGCGCGGGCTGCAGCGGTCGTTGGAGGCGGCGACCCTTTCTGACAAGGAATTCAAGGCATTGCGCAAGGCGGACAAGGCCGAGGCCAAGCAGCGGGAAAAGAAGGGCTCAGAGAGGCGCCGCGTATACGTACTTGATTTTCAAGGCGATCTGCGCGCATCGGCGGTGACGACGTTGCGCGAGGAGGTCACGGCGGTGCTGGCGGTCGCCCGGTCGACCGACGAAGTGCTGCTGCGGCTGGAGAGCCCGGGCGGCGTGGTGCACGGCTATGGCCTGGCAGCGTCCCAGTTGGCGCGGCTGCGCGAGGGTGGCGTGAAGCTGACCGTGGCCGTGGACAAGATTGCGGCGAGCGGCGGCTACATGATGGCGTGTACGGCCGACCGCATCGTCGCGGCGCCGTTCGCGATCCTCGGTTCCATTGGCGTCGTGGCACAAATTCCAAATATTCACAGGCTGTTGGAAAAACACGACGTCGATATCGAGCTGCACACCGCGGGCGAGTACAAGCGCACGCTGACCATGCTGGGCGAAAATACGGAGAAAGGCCGCGAGAAATTCCGCCAGGAGCTGGAGGAAACGCACGGGCTGTTCAAGGAATTCGTGCACGCGCAGCGGCCGGGGCTGGATATCGCGACGGTCGCGACGGGCGAGCACTGGTACGGCCAGCAGGCGCTCGGGCTGGGGCTGTGCGATGCCCTGCAGACCTCCGATGCTTGGCTGGTGACGACCGCCAAGGACGCGGATCTGTTCGAGATTAAGTTCGAGCCGATGCGCAAGGTGAGCCAGCGGCTGAGCGCAATGATGGGGGCGCTGAGCGCGCGCGTGCTGGACACGGTGGCCGACCGGTTACAAAGCCAGCGATTTCCGTAAGTTCGTCCGGGTGACGAAATCGTGACCCCGCAGTTTGCGCAATCGCAGCGGCAATCGCTACGATGCAGCACGTAGCCCCGGCACCATGCCGCAGATGAGGTCCCCCATGACCCAGTCGCCGCGCGCCGCGATCGTCGCTGGTTCGCCTTTGCTTTTGATTTTCGCGCTGTTGGCTGCGCTGCCCGGCTGCATCGACGGCAATCCGGCCTTTTCCAACAGCATCCGCTTGAGCCAGCCGGTTGAAGTCGGTGATTCCCTTGCGTTTCTGGATACCGGACGCCAGCGGCTGACCCGGCTGCGGCCTGCGGGCGGCGCGATTGGTCAGGACGCGATCCCGCTGAACGTGAACCCGCTGACGCAGGCGCGGACGCCCGATGGCAGCCAGCTGCTGCTGCTCGACACGGCGTTCGATAAGGGTCATCAGCTTCTGGCGATTCTCGGCGCGACCGGAGATGCGCAAACACTGCAATTTGACACCGCTTTTTCGGGAATCTCGCTTGCAGATGACTCGGAAGCCGCGCTGGCGTTTCACGCGCCGGGCGCCACGCAGAGTGGCCTTGTGATTGCCGCGGAGCTGGCGCTCATCGACTTGAGCGCAAGCCCGCGCACGGTACGGACGGCGACGATCGTCGGCGTGTCGACCCAGCCGCAGGCGGCCCACGTGTCGCCGCCGGTCACCGTCGCTGATGGCGTGCACCGGCTGGCCTGGCTGGAGACGACTTCCGCGCTCGGGCTGGCGGATTTTGGCCCGACCGGCACGCGAACGCTGGTGGTGCCACTGGCGACGGCGGGCGCGGCGGCGGGCATCGTGCCTACGCGGACGCTGGCGCGCGTGAAAGGCGCGACGGTGGACCTGTACCTCATCGCGGCGGGCTCCAACGACGCCGTTCACATCGCCGTGGACCTCTCGCAGGCCACGCTTGGCATCGCGCTGGACCAGATTGCCTCGGGGCCGCAGCCATCGGACATCGCGTTGGTGGACACGTCGGCGGGGCTGCGCATCCTGACTGTGCACAGCGGCGCGTCACTGGTGGCGCTGCTCAACCCGACGACGGGGACGGGCACGACGGTGACGCTGACGTCGCGCTCGCAGCACATCCTGCCGTACACCGGTTCCGACGGCCTGGCGCACGCGCTGCTGTGGGGCGACAACAGCCCAGTGCTGCAGCGCGTGGACATCGAGGACATCGACAAGAAAAAAGGCAAGGCGATTCATGATGTTCAGGCCAGTCTCGGCGTGATCGGCGTGACCGCGCTGGCGGACCAATTCCTGCTGCAGCACAACGGCGCGCTCTCGGCGTATGACGCGGTGAACGACCGGATGACGGCGCTCTCGGGCATGGGCACGGTGCGCGCAGTGCGGGTGCTCGGCGGGGCGATGTGGGTGCTCGGCGCGGTGTCAACCGGGATGCGGCTGGCGCGAATCGACCTCGCCAACCTGACGGCGCAGAGCATGGAGCTCGACCTGCCGGCGACCGGGATCGCGCCCTGGGGCCCCACCGGCGTGGCGCTGTGGTCTCTGGGCGATGGCACCGGTGCGCTGCTCGCGCTGCCGAACGGTGCGCTGGATCTCGACACGGCCAAGCTTGTGCAAGGCTTCGCGCTGACCGGCGCGACGGAGGCCCCATGAAACGCCTGAGCCTGCTGTTGGCCGTCGGTGCCCTGCTCTTGTCCGCGACGTCGGTACAGGCGCTCGAATTCGGCTTTGATCTCGCGAGCCAAGGCCTGCACAGCTACACGACCTCCGCCAACCCATGGTCCAACGACCGCACTTTTGGCGGCGTCAACCTGCGCGGCGAAGTCGGGCTCGATCCAAACTGGCGCATCGGCTTCAGCTGGCACTACGCGGGCGCCGACGGCAACCTGCACGGCTATGCGACGACCATTGGCCGCTACGACCTGACGCTGGACGCGCGGTACCGCTATCTGCTGCTGGACTGGCTCGTGCCCTATGCGCGCGTAGGCGTGGGCGCGGCGCGGACCCACCTGACGCTGCCGACCGCCGAGGCAACGAACTGGACCCCGCAGGTGCAAACCGGTCTGGGCGTGGAGCTGCTGCTGCCGGCGTCGGTCTGGTCCAAGCGCGCGAGCCCGCTGCCGGCGTTTGGCGTGTTTTTCGAAGCCGGTTGGCAGTTGGTCTTTGACCAGGATGCGACGATGGTGTCGAGCTCGCCGCAGCAGTCCGGCGTGCAGCCGGACGACCTGAAACTGGGGACGCTGAGCTTGAACGGTCTGGTGCTGCGCTTTGGCGCGGCGGTGCGATTCTGATGGAGGCCAAGATGCGCAAGTACTTCATTGGATTGGCGATTCTCGGCACGACCTCGGTGAGCTGCGGCAGTTCATCCAACGGCGGCGCCGCGACGACGTCCTCGGGCTCCTTCAACGGCAGCGGTGCCAGCTGGAGCGGCAGCGCCGACGACGCATTCGCCAGCGTTCCGGCCGGCGACGCCTACGGCGGCGACTTGCCGCCTGAACAGGAGAAAACCTACGATTTTGGCGCACCTGAAGGCAGCCCAAGCTTTGTTTACATCCCGGCGGCGGGCACGGACAACCTGGTCAAGATCTCCGGCGCGACGCTGCAAGTGACGCTGGTGGAAGTCGGCGACCGGCCGATTCTCGCCAAGACGGTGCCGGGCCACGACGCGGTGCTGGTCATCAACGCCGGCAGTGATGATGTCTCCTACGTCCAGTCGACCGCGACGGGTGACTCTGTGATTTCACTGCCCATTTTGCCGCACTTGAACGCGCTGGCGGTGTCGCCCGATGGCGCGACGGCGATCGCTTGGTATGACCACAACAATCCGGTCGCGGGCGAGCCGGCCGGTAGTCTGCAGGACATCACGGTATTTCGCCTGGGGACGACGCCGGTGGCCGTCAACGTCGCGATCGGCTTTCACCCGACGATGGTGACGTTTCAGAGCGACAGCAGCGCGGCGTTCGTGGTCACCGACGACGGTGTGTGCGTGATTCACCCGGCGACGGCGCAAGACGGCGACATCGTCCCGGCGATCGCGGTTTCCACCAACCCGCTGGACAAGCCGGCGGAGCGCGAGGTCCAAATCACGCCCGACGGCACCTGGGCGATTGTGCGCCAGACGGGGCTGAGCGGCCTGACGGCGGTCCACCTGCCGACCAAGAAGCTGCTGACGGTGGCGCTGTCGTCGGTGCCGACCGATCTGGACCTGCTGCCTGACGGGAGCGCGGCGCTGCTGATGGTGCGCGACAGCGGCCAGGTGGCGATCGTTGCGCTGCCCAAAGGTGCGACGGACACGCTGACGCCGGAGGTGCTGTCGACCAATGGGCTCATCGCCGGGCTGGCCGAGATTACCGATGACGGCAAGACTGCGCTGCTGTACACGACCGCGCCGGGCATCGAGCAGGCCGCGACGCTGGATTTCGCGACGCGGACGATCGCGCCGGTGCTGCTGCGCAAGACGGTGGATTTCGTGGTGCTGGTGCCGGGGACGCGCAAGGCAATCCTTGTGCACGTGCCGGCGCAGGGGCCGAACTATGCGGATCCGACGGAGAAATTCGTCGATGACAGTGAGGGCATCACCCTATACGACCTGGACACGGGCTACACCAAACTGGTGCTGACGCCGGTGCGACCTAGCGGGATCGCGACGCTGTCGACCCCGCCGCTGGCGTGGCTGCTGCTGCCGGACCCGGCGAACCTTGCACACGGGGTGCTGCACGTGAACCTGACGCAATTCCAGACCGACATCATCGCGCTGGCGAGCCCGCCCGAGTTCGCGCGCGTGCTGCAGCAGGCGCAAGTCGTTGCGGTGACGCAGACGCATCCCTCTGGCCGCATTACGTTTTTGCCGGTAGGCGCCGGCGATGCCAAGACCGTGACCGGGTACGAGCTCAACGGGATGGCGCACTGACGGCCGCGGCGCCGACACAAAGCCAGGCGAAATTGATCTTCTTGCCCGCGGCAAAAGCCGGCGGCGACCGAATACCTTATTGTCGCGCGTGTCGGGCGCGATGCTCTTCGGGATCTCGGGCGCGCGCTCGAGGGAGCGGATGGCCCACAGCAACCAGGCCGGGCCGTCGCGGGACAAAAGGACCCCGCACGAGCCGAAGGTTGGGCGGCGCAACGGTAGTTGCGGGACCGCTTTGGTGGATCGCGTCCGGCTGACTCCGGGCGTTTCGGCGGGGAGGTCCAACTTTGCGGGGAGGTCCCCCCGGCGTAAGCCGGAACCTCGCCCTTTTTCGGGCGACCGCCATATCAGCCGCCCGCACCCTTGGCGTACCAGGTGTAGAGTGCAATGGCCGTCGCCGTCGCCGCGTTGAGCGACTCTGTGCCGCCGGCCATCGGGATCGCCAGCGCCGTCGCCCGCAGGTCCGCTGGCAATCCTGGACCTTCCACGCCGGGCAGCAGCACGAAATCCGCCGGCAGCACCGCCGAGTCGATCGGCGCGCCGTCCGCCGACAGCGTCACCAGCTGCGCGCCAGTCTGCTGCGCCAGCTCGGCCACGGGGCCCGCCCGCCACAGGTTCAGCCGCAGCGCTGCTGTGCCTCCCGCACGCAACGCCTTGAAACTCCAAGGCGACGCCGCCTCCTTGGTCAGAATCACGTCCGTCACGCCAAACGCCGCCGCCGTCCGCAGCACCGCGCCGACATTCTCCGGGTCCTGGAACGGAATCGCCAAAACGCATCCACTCACTTCTCCAGTCCAAACAGGCAGTTCCGCAACGCGTACGCGCACGATGGGCGCATCCGTGCCTGACACGTCAAGCTGGTTGAACAGCCTTGGCGCAAGCGTCGTCACCGCCAGTTCCGGCGGCAGGTTATCCGGGACGTGCTCCAGGGTTCGCGGCACCAGCAACTCTACGCAACGATGGGGAAAATCGCGCAGAACTTCCGGCACGAGCTTCTTGCCGGCGATCAGGCACGACCCGTCCTTCTTGACGCCGCGCGGCTCCAGCAGCGCCTTGAGCGTGCGAAATCCGTCGTTCGCCTGCTGTCGATCGCGCGCGTGCGTCGCCGCTGCGTCTCTGTCGGGTCGTCCAGCCGGCGAAACGTGACCAGCCGCCGGTCGTGGGTCGAGAGCGGCAGGCGGTAGGCGATGTCATCCTCCAGCGCAAACGCGTTGCTGAGAGCGGCCTGGGCCTCGGCGATTTCCTCATCGCAATTCGGGCCTTTCATGAATACGCACAGCCCGCCCGGCGGCACAAAATGCCGCGTGCGCTGCAGCGTCACCGGGATCCGCTCCAGCGCGCGGCTGACGGTTCCCTGAACCGGAATCGGAAACTGCGACCAAACCTTGCCGTGCCACGTCTCGATGCCCTTCAGACCCAAAAGCGCAATCGCATCGTTCATGAACTGGATGCGCCGAGCGCGACCTTCGCCAAGAATCACATGGAGTTGCGGCAATGCGATCTTCAGCGGAATCCCCGGAAAGCCCGCGCCCGCGCCGATGTCCAGCAGCGGCGACGGCAGCTTGCCCGCCAGCTTTTGCGCCACGAACAAGCAATCGACGTAGTGCAGCGTCACCATCGACTCAAACGCGCGCAGCCGCGTCAGGTCGCCGTCGTCGTTGCGCGCGTGAAGCAACTGGTGAAACGCCCACAGCTGCCGCAGCTGCGTCTCGGGCAGCGCAATCCCGCTCGCCGCGAGCATCTGCTTCAAGCCATCCTGGGTCGGTGAAAATCGCGTCACTTGGAGTTTTCCTCTTGCCGAACATTGACTTCAGGCCAACGCAGCGAAGCCGCGACGCCCGCGCCCAGGATGGCGACGATCGCCAGTAGCGACCAACTGGACTGGATGTGGACATAGTCTTTCGCCAGCATTTTCAAGCCGATAAACGCCAGCAGCACCACCAGGCTGGCCTTGAGAAACCGAAACAGCCGCAGCAAACCGGCGATGGCGAAATACAGCGAGCGCAGGCCAAGGATTGCGAAGACATTGGAAGTAAACACCAAAAACGAGTCCTGCGTCACCGCAAAGACCGCGGGAATCGAGTCAACTGCGAACAGCACGTCGGTCGTCTCCACCATCAGCAGCACGACAAACAGCGGCGTGACGGCGTGGCGGCCCTCAAACGTGTCAAAGAACTTGTGGCCGCGGTAATCCGGCGTCACGGCGTAGAAGCGCCGCACCAGGCGAATCACCCAGGAGTCCGCGATATCCTTGGGATCGTCCTCCTTGTCCAACGCCATTTTGACCGACGTCAGCAAGAGGATGCCGCCAAAAACGTACATCATCCAGCCAAAACGATGCACCAGGAGTGCGCCGCCGCCGATCATCAGTCCGCGCAGCAGCAGCGCGCCCAGGATGCCCCAAAACAGCACGCGATGTTGCATATTTTCAGGCACTTGGAACGTGCGAATCAGCAGCGCGATGACAAAAATATTGTCCACAGAAAGCGAATACTCCAGCAGATACCCGGCCAGGTAGCTCATCACGGCATCCGGCGCGGTCGATTCCGGGCCCGGCTTCAGGCCGAAACCGCCCCAGTGGAACCGGTAGATGGTCCAGACGGCGACCATGAAAAGCGCGGAAATCGCGACCCAAAATGCCGTCCAGCGCACCGATTCGCGAAAGCCGATCGCATGGTCGTGCTTGTTCAGCACCCCAAGATCCAGCGCCAGGAGCGCCAGAATCAGCAGCACGAAACCGGCCCAGATCGCCACAGCCATCGTCATGCCGGGCTGGGCTCGGCGAGGCTGACGCGCGGGTCCTTGGGGCCATCGACACGCTGGACCGCGACGCCGTGCGCTTCCAGGTAGTCGCAGCCGTTCGCGCCGCCGTAGCCGCCGTCGACGACGATGACGCGCGCGATGCCGGCGTGGTGGATGAGCTTGGCGCACATCAAACACGGCTCGCCGGTGACGATGATCCAGGCGTTTTGGGTAGCGACGCCGGACGCGGCCGCGTTGCAGATGACGTTCATCTCCGCGTGATGACAGCCGATTTCCGTGCGCTCGCCGGACTTGATGCCCATGGTCTCGCGCAGGCACACGTCCCCGCCACAGAGCTCGCCGCCACCGCGCGGACCGCCGTTGTAGCCGTCCATGAGGATGACGTTGCGGTCCGGATTCAAAAGTAGCGCGCCGAATTTGCGCCGCGGGCAGTTGGACGCCTTCGACAGCGCGAGACACTGTTCGATGCGGATCCGCAAGTGTTTTTCTTTCATCGTCGCCTCGGTGCGGCCAGAGCCTGGGATGCCGATGGTACGGGGCGCGGCGCGAATCGGGAAGGGGCTGCGCGCGCTGCGCCTTGTGTGACATTTTGCGGTAGCCCGCGGCAAAAGTTGGCGGGACGCGAACAGGGGAACGAACCCACCCTGTCCGGCTACGGATCCCGCACAATTCTCGCACTTTATGAATTCTGCTACAAAATCCTCCAGGGCGAGTCCCCGGAGGCGATATGCAGGACGATACCTTGAAGGCGCGTGGATGGATCGAGTCGAAGGCGATGCGCGCGGAGTTC
>CAIYWC010000022.1 GCA_903929795.1 uncultured Myxococcales bacterium
GAACTCCGCGCGCATCGCCTTCGACTCGATCCATCCACGCGCCTTCAAGGTATCGTCCTGCATATCGCCTCCGGGGACTCGCCCTGGAGGATTTTGTAGCAGAATTCATAAAGTGCGAGAATTGTGCGGGATCCGTAGCCGACAACGGGTGGGCCCCCATTCTCGCGTCCCGCCGACTTTTGCCGCGGCGCCGCCAAAAATGTCACACAACGCCCCGAGCGCCTCGCCCACCCGCGCGCTGGCACGTCGCCGTTTGTGTCGGGCATTTGACGATTACACGACAATTCCGCGACGATGGGCTGGCGGCACGGGCCGCGCGTGGGGATCGCATGGCACGATGGTTGGCTTTGGCACTTCTGTGCGGCGCGTGCGGCAGCGCGACAACCGCCACGCCCGCGGCGGACTCCAGCAGCGACAGCTTGCCCGGCGACGTCACCGCGGACAGCCTCGGCGCCGATGTGACCAGCACTTCGCTGGCCTGCAACGGCGCGGTTGAGCTGTGCAGCCGCCGCCTGAACGAGGTGTCGCTGGCCGCTGCGCACAACGCGATGTCGAACGCCGACGAGGGCTGGAGCTTTGCCAACCAGCAACATGGCCTGCTGACGCAGCTGGACGATGGCATCCGCGGGTTCCTGATCGACGCGCATCCGGCCGATGAGAACACGCCTGATCAGCCCGCCGGCAAGGCGATGCTGTGTCACGATTTGTGCCAGCTGGGCTACGAGCCGCTGGACCACGCGTTCGCCAAGATGAAGGTGTGGCTCGACGTCCATCCGCGCGAGGTCATCACCTACGTGATCGAAGATTACGTGCCGGAACAGGCGATTACCGACGCGCTGACGACGTCCGGGATGCTGCCCATGTGCCTGCACCAGCCGCTGGGCCAGCCGTTTCCGACGCTCCAGGCGATGATCGACGCCAACACGCGGGTGTTCATCATGGTCGAATCCGGCGGTGGCCCGGCGCCGTGGCACCACGGTTATCAGGATTATGCCCAGGACAACCCCTATTCGGCGGCGACGGTGGCGGATTTCTCGTGCGATCGGCTGCGCGGCAAGGCGGGCAATCCGCTGCTGCTGATCAACCACTTCCTGACCAACGGCTTGACGGGCCACGACGTGCTGGCGGCGCAAGCCAACCCGGATCCCGGGCTGAGCGACCACGTGCTGCAATGTCAGAAGCAATTCGGGCAGTTGCCAAACATCGTCGCGCTGGACTACTACAACATCGGTGGCGGACTGCTGCCGCTGGTGCGCAAGTTGAACGGCCTGCCTTAGCCGCTTGACCGGGCCGCTGCGCCGCCGCACGCTGCGAACGCCATGCACACCGCGCCGCACAGCCCGCCGCCGTCCTTTGCCCAGCGCTGGCCGCTGTGGCTGCTGGCCGTGGCGCTGGCGCCGCTGCTTGTCAACCGGCTGGCACCGCCGTTTCTCGATGCCGACACCATCCTGATGGCGTTGATGTCCACCCAGAAGCTCACGCTGTTTTACTGGGGCCAGAACCGCTATGCGAACGTCCTGCCGCTGCTGTTTTCGCCGATCGCGGACCTCTGGTGGAACCTGGCGGCGCACCTCTGGGCGCAGGCCGCGACGTACCTGCTGATGCTGGAGGCGATGGCCGACGTGCTCTGCCAGCTCCACGACCAGCCGCCCACGCGCACGCGGCGCCTGCTGCTGTTCGGCCTGCTGGTGGCGCTGCCGCTGGAGCTGCTGCGGCCGTTTGCGCTGTACCAGTTCGCGGTCTCGGCACAACCGTACGCGCTGTCGCTGCTGCTGCTGCTTTGGGCGGCGGGCGCTTGGCGGCGGCGGGTCGTGCGGCGCGCGTGGGTGCTGCCGTGCGCGGTGGGCGTCGTGGCGGCAATCGGCGTCAATCCGGCGCTGGTGCTGATCGTCCTGACGTTCCTGGCGCTGCAGGCGTGGCGCGGCGAGGCGCGGCCGTGGCTGGGGTTTGCGCTTCTGGTGCTCGCGGCGTTCGCGGTGTGGACGGCGCTGTCGTTGACGTATCCGCTGCATGGGCCGTCGTCGTATACGCAGCTCGCGCTGCAGACCTGGCCGACCGCCCTGAGCCAGAGCGCGACCGACCTGCGCAACAACGCGATTTTTCCGCGCTATTTTGTCCTCGCCGCGGCGCTCCTGGGACTCGTGACGTGGGCTTGCCAGCCGCCGCCGCTTCCCCGCGCGCTGCGGCAGGCGCTGGGCGTGGCGATCGTTGCGGGCGTTGGCTGGTGGCTATTTTTCCTGGCAAACCGCTGGGTTCAGGACAATGGGTCGCCCTTTCGCTACTTCATGCCGCTGCTGTTCGCGCCGCTGGTGGCGCTCGCGGCGGGCTACTGGCACGTTCTGGCGGCGCGGCCCGGGCGCTGGCCGTCGCGGCTCGTCGTGGCCCTCTGCGCGCTCGCGTTCACGGCGTTCGCGGTGCGGCCGTGGCTGCCGTTGGCGCGTTACGGCGTCTTTGCCGCGGCGGCCGAACCGGTCCGGATCGCGCGCGCACACCGCATTCGCTATTTTGCTGGCGATTATTGGCTCGTCTGGCCGGCGATCTTCACGCTGCGCGCGGCGGGCGAGCCGGCTTTTGGCGTATTTTCGCGTGGAAGCGTCATGCGCGCGGAAGTCGCCCAAGCGATTCGCGCGAGCCAGAGACGCGGCGCCGAGCCGCTGGTGGCGTGCGTCCACACGTCCGTGCCGCAGTGCCAGGAGCAGCTGCGCGAGGCCACCGGGCTGGATTGGCGCCTCGCCGAGGTGCCGTCCGACGGGGTCTGCACGTTCCTGCGGCTTTGAGCGTCAGGCGCGTTCAGTCGCCAGCCGCCGCATCGCCGCCAGCACGTCGTCGGCTTGCGGCACGCTGTTTTGCTCGTAGCCCCAGGCGAGACCCACGCCCGGCACGTCCAGACCGGCCAGCAGCTCCGGCTTGACTTCCAGGCTGTAGAACGCCTCGTCCAGGACCTTGCGAATGATGTGCTCGCCGAAATTGGTCACTTCCGTGTCTTCGTTGATGACCAGCAGCCGGCCAGTCTTTTCCACCGACGCCTTGACGCACGGCAGATCGAATGGGTAAATCGTCCGCAAATCAATGACTTCGATTTCAAGACCCTCTTTTGCCAGTGTCTCCGCGGCGTTCACGCTCAGCGGCAGCATCCGGCCGTAGGTCACCACCGTCAGCTGCGTGCCCGCGCGCGCGATCTTCGCCTCGCCGATCGCCACGCGGTAGTCCTCCACCGGCGGCCAGTTGGGCGTCCAGTCGGAGCGATCACCCAGCGGCGCGTCGATCATCGCGTGCAGCGTGCGCTCGTCCGCCGGCTCGCCCGGGATCAGCTCGGCGCCTTTTTGCCGCATCAGCGCCTTGGGCGCCAGGAACAGCACCGGATTGGGCTCGGCAATCGCCGAAAGCATGAGGCCGTACGCGTCCTTGGGATTGGACGGCATGACGATTTTCCAGCCCTGGATGTGGGTCGCGATGCTCTCAAAGCTGTGCGAGTGGTACATCGAGCCGTGAATGCCGCTGCCGACCGGCGTCATCAGCACCATCGGCACGCTGTACTCGCCCGCAGACGACCAGGTGACGTTGCCGCACAGCTTGAGCAAGTCAATGACATTGTAGATGTAATCGCAGAACTGGATCTCGGCGACCGGCTTGCCGCCGGCGTAGGCGATGCCCAGCGCCGTGCCGATGATGCCGCGCTCATCCAGCGGCGTATTCCAGGCCGTCTTCAGGCCTTGTGTCGCCGTGAAGACGCCGCCCAGCGGCGCGCCGACGTCCTCGCCAAAAATGTCCGTGACGCCGAGATTCTCCTCGCCGTAGTGCAGCGCCAGCCGGATCGCCTGTGCCAAATTTGCCATGGGTTGTCCTCAGTTGCCCGCCGGGCCTTCATGCCAGACGTGCTGCAGCACTTGGCTCTTGTCCGGCATCGGCTCCGCGATGACTTTTTGCAGGTCGTCGGCCAGCTGCGCGTTGTGTTTGTCCCAAACGGCCTTGATCTCCGCTTGGGTCATCAGGTTTTCGCGGATCAGCCGCTGCTCATACAGGCTGACACAATCCGGCTCGTCATAGCGGTTGGCGCCCGAACTCGACGAGTGGCCGTACAGCCGCGAGACATTCGCCTGCAGGCAGTAGGGCTTGCGCTCGTGCCGCACGTACGCCATCGCCTCGACCAGCGCGTGCCAGCTGGCGATCGGGTCGTTGCCGTCCACGCACGCGTTCTTGATGCCAAAACCGTTGGCGCGCTCGTTGAGCCGCAGGTTGTTTTGCGTCTGGTTGGCCGGCGTCGAGATGCCGAACTCGTTTTGCGTCACCAAAATCAACACCGGCAGCTCGCGACCTGGCCGCGTCGACCAGTTCATGCAGGTCCAGAAATCGCCTTCCGCCGAGCCCGCGTCGCCGCCTGTCACGTAGGAAAGCCCGTCGCCGCCGTGGCGCTGCTGCACGAGCGCGGTACCAATCACGGTCGCGTACTGGGTCTCAATCGTCGGTGTCACCGGCACGACGTTCCAGGGTTTGATTGCGAAATGATTAACGAAATTGCGACCTTTGGAAAACGGATCCGTCGCCGTCGATCGCATCTGCCGCAAGATATCGATCGGCGCGCCGCCCATCGCGAGGATCGTCGCGCTCGAGCGGTAGTGCAGGTGGAGGTAGTCGAAATCCGGGCCGTGACCCTTCTTGGTCAGCAGGCCCAGCGGCACGTTGAAGCCTTCCTCGCCCGGCCCGCCGATCCAGAAATAGCCATGTCCGGTCCGCATCATGCGGATCAGCATCTCCTCGGTCGCGCGGCCCAGCACCATCTTGTCGTGGATCGCGACCTTCAGCGTGTCGTCGAGCTTGGGCGCTTGCCAGGGTGTCGCAGTCATCGGCGGACTCGGCGCGCGTTGCGGGCGCGCAGGCGCGGGAGTCTAGCGCAGGTTTTGGGCGGAGTCAGCAGACCGCCGCCGGACTTTGCCTCAAACGCCCACCGCGGCACGCCATTTGCGCAGCGTCCGCAGCGGGTGAAAGCCCACGCGAGCGGACGCCTTGCCCAGCTTGGCCATCGCACTGGGCACGCCCGCCAGGCTGGTCCGCCGGGTCCAGAGCGTGTACGCCACGTCCCGCGCGTCGCCATGGCGGGCGTTGGCGCGTACGAGGTCGACGCTGATGCGCCAGTTGCGGTTGATGGAGTCGTTGACGCCGGTAAACACGTAATCGGCAAAAACGTCAGGAACGACAGCCATCTGGACGCCGCGCTTGGCGGCGCGGGCCCAAAATTCTGTGTCGCCACAGGCAAAATCGGTGGCCAGCGGTCCGGCCTTCGTCACGACCCGCCGCCGCACGAACTGCGCGACGCTGTTGAGCCCATGCTGCTGGCGCAGGAAGTTGCGCGCCGTCAGCCGGGCCGGGTCGGTCATGTGCGTTTCGCCGATCTGCACGCGCTCCTCGCCGCGCTCTTCCCACACCCGCGCTTGGCCCCAGACCATGTCCGCGTCGGGATGCGCGAGCAGGTAATCCACGGCGATCTGCGTCGCGCCGACGACGAGCCGATCGTCGTCCGGCAGCCACTTCAGGATCTCGCCCTCGACCATGCGGTTGGCCTTGTTCCAAGCGTCGTATTCGCCGGAATCCGGCTCCGAGATCCACCGCACCTGATCGCCAAAGCTTTTGAGTACTTCCACGGTGTGGTCGGTGGAAGCGCCGTCCACGACGACGATCTCGCGGTTCGGGTACGGGTCCGTCAGCACGTGGGCAATGGTCGCCCGCAGCCGCTCCGCGCGGTTGCGCGTGACGAGGACGACGGAGACCTTTGGCAGCTCGCTCATGACCTTCGCTCCTTGACTGACGCCCCGACTGCGGGGCCAAAAAGGATACCGCGCAGGTTTGTTGCCGGGCAAGCGCCAAAGGTTTCAGCCAGGTCGCGGCCTTTGCCGCGCCTGAAACGCCAGCGCAAAGCGCTTGCTTGGCGTCCATCCGGGCGCTAGACTGCCACGCCTTGCGCGTTGCGAGCGCGAGCACCGCTCCGAGGACCCCGGATGGCACCGATTTCGACACCCGCGCCCGCGCTGGCGCTGCTCTCGGCCAGCCCGTTCAACCGCGGCATTGTCGCGGCCGCCCGCCAGCGTGGCCTGCAGATCATCGCGATCGACCGCAACGCCACGCTCGAGCTGGATCATGACCACCATGTTCGCGTCGATGTGCTTGATTATCCTGAAATCATTCGCCAATTGGCCGCGCTGACGCAGTGCCGCATCATCGGCGCGTACACGTCGGCGGACATCGCCGTGCGGGCAACCAATGAGATCAACCGGCATTTTTGCGGCCGCGCGGTCCCGGAGGCGCTGCTGGATGCGATCCTGTCCAAGGAGACGATGACGGCCGCGTGGCGGCGCGACGGCTTGCTCAACCGGTTTTCGCAGGCGTTTGCCGGCTTCTCTCCGGAAATTCTGCCGCTGGTTGCGCAGTTTGACGTCATCATCAAGCCCGACGACTCGAGCAGCTCGCGCGGCATCACGATCCTCGACCGCGGCGCGTCGTCAGCCGACGTCGAAGCCGCGGTTGCCCAAGCCAAGGCGGCTTCGACTGATGGCCGCGTGCTGGTGGAGGAATTCGTCCAGGGCCGCGAGCTGACGGTTGAGATGCTGGGCGACGACGCCGGGCACGTCGCGGTGTATGGCATCTCCCTGAAAACACACACGGAAAATACGATCCGCAACAAGATCGCGGTGCGACTGCACTACAATCCGCCAGAGCTGGACGACGCCGAACAGGCGCGCATCGCGGAATTTGCCCGCGCGTGTTTCCGCAGCTTTGGCCTGCGCAATTCCATGGGGCATCTGGAAGTGCTGCGCAAGCCCGACGGGACGCTGTCGCCGGTCGAAATCAACTCGCGCTCGGCGGGTTTTGTCGCCTGTCCGCTGGTCGACGAGGTGAGCGGCCGCAGCTACGTCGCCGACTACCTGGCGATGCTCGGCGGCGCGCCGGTGGCGGACACGCTGTTTGGCTCCGACCGTTCGGCCATGTACTTTTTTTACGACCTGCCGGCGGGCAGCGCGAGCCAACACGCTGTCAACCTGACGGAATTCCTGCCGGACGGGATCGTCAGCCTATACCACAACCGCACGCGGCTGGCGCCGGGCAACCGCTATGCGCTGCTGACGTGCGACAACGACCGCTATGGCTTTGAAATTCTTGCCGGACCGCGGGCGCTGATGACCAGTGCGGCGATCGCCGCGGCCGAAGTGACGTTCCTCGGCCGTCTGCTGGGCCCGGCGCGCGGCGGCGTGTCCCCGGCATGAAGGAAGCGGTGCGTTCATGATCAAGTTTGACGCGGAAGACCGATCGGCGGCCACAGCCCGCTATGGCGAGCGCTATCGCGAATTCGGCTATTCGCCCAAGGCGTTGGGCTGGTGGGGCGGCCGGCAGGACTTGCGCTTCGCGGTGCTGACCTCGCAGTACGACTTCGCCGGCAAGCACGTGCTCGACGTCGGCTGCGGCTTTGGCGACCTGAATTTGACCCTTCGCGACCGCACGGACAACTACCGCTACACCGGCATCGACCTGAGCGCCGAGTTCATCGCGGAGGCCCACAAGCGCTATGGCAGTCCCGACGTCCAGTTCGCCGTGGCCGAATTCCTCGAAGCTGTCTTCGTGGAGCCATTTGATTATATTGTGGAATCCGGAATTTTCAACCACCGCTACGTCCGCAACGACAACTACGAGGTCATCGACGCGTGCATCGGCAAGGCGCTCGCCAACTGCCGGGACGGCTTGGCGTTTGACTTCAACTCGCACACGCGCCCCAACCAGCAGCCGAACATCTTTTTCGCTGACCCGGCGCGCATCCTGGCGATGGCCCAGCGCCACTCCAGCAACGTCCTGCTGCGTCACGACTATATGCCCTATGAATTCACGCTGTTTGTTTGGAAGGACGACTCGTTCCTCGACGAAGAGAAGGTGTATTCCCGCTACAAGATGGTGCACGGCTATGTTCCCCAAAAAACCTAGCGAAAATCCGGCTTATGCCGCAACCGTAGCGCTTTTTGACTCGGCGACGCACCCGACGCTCGACGGCCAGTGGCTGACGGGCAGCCAGGATGATGCGTCGGTTGCGACGCTGCGCCGCGAGATGGTCGCCGCGCATGTGCGTGCGGCGTTCGCGCTGGGCATGGACCGCATCGGCGGCTACGAATTCTCGCGCTATGCCAGCCACTTGCGCGAGACCGCGCCGGAGTTGCTGCCGGTTGCGTGGGCGCCGTTCGAGCGCCTGCGCACGCCAGCGGACGCGGGTCGGTTTGCGCGGGACGCGCGTGCCGCGGGCTACGTCGGCGTGAAGATCCACCCGCGGTTCGCGGACATCGCGCTGACGGACCCGCGCATCGATGATGTCATCGCCGCGGCAACCGGTGAAAAGCTCGCGATTTTTCTGTGCACGCACCTCTACGATGCTCGGCATTATCGCGAAAACACACTGGAAAATCTCGGCTTACTGCTGCAGCGCAACGCCGCGTCGCGCATCGTGCTGCTGCACGGCGGCACGGTGCAGCTCATGGAGCTGATGCAACTGGCCAAGATTTTTCGCAATACGCTGGTGGACGTGTCCTACACGCTGTGCAAGTTTGCCGGCAGTTCGCTGGACCTGGACCTCGCGTGGCTGTTCCAGACGTGTGACCGGCGCATTTGTGTGGGCTCCGACCATCCGGAATACCGCCCGGCGCTTTTGCGCGCGCGCTTCGTGCAACTCGCGGCGAATTTGCCGCAGGATCAAGTGGATAACATCGCGTTTGCCAACCTCGCCGCCTTCACCGGCTGCGCGTTGCCCCCCGTCCCCGCCACTGAGGAGCTGTAAATGCCCGCGATTTCTCAAACCGTCGACCGCGTCATCCAGGCCGTCTCGATCAAATACAACAACATCGTCTATGAGATGAAGCAGGCCGGCGACGACGTCATCGTGCTGTCGCTCGGCGAAGCATTTTTTGATATCCCCTTGTTTCCAATGGATGATCTGCCAATGCCGGCGGTGTACCATTACTCGCATTCGCGGGGCATCATTGAGCTGCGCAAATTGCTGGCAGATTTTTTTGCCAAGACTTATGACGTGCACTTTGACCCGGAGACCGAAATCATCGTTACGGCCGGCTCCAAGGCCGCGATTCATATGGCCTTCATGGCGATGCTCGACCCAGGCGATGAAGTGGTGATTTTGGAGCCCTACTGGGTCAGCTACACGGAGCAAGTCCGCCTGTGTCAAGGTGTTCCTGTTTCGGTCCCGCTGGAGACGCCGGTTACCGATCTCGAGCGCTTCATCACGCCGCGCACTCGGTGCATTGTCGTCAATAATCCCAACAATCCCGGCGGCCATCTCTACAGCTTGGCGGAATTGCAGACCTTGTACGCGCTGGCACAGAAACACGACATCTTTCTGCTGGCCGACGAAGCTTACAGCGAATTCGTCTTGGATCCCAAGCAGTTTCATTCGCTCGGCAGCGTCGACAAGCACTTCACACATTCCATCGTGTGCAACTCGATTTCCAAGAATTATGGCCTGTCGGGCTGGCGGCTCGGCTACGTCATCGGTAACCCGACGCTCATCAACGCGGTGCTGAAGGTCAATCAGCACCTGGTGACTTGTCCGGCGACCATCCTGGAGCACTACATCGCCCGGCATTTCTATGAGATTTTGGAGATTACCCGTCCGCAAATTCGCGCAGTCGTGGAAAAGCGTGCACAAGTGCTTGCTTACATGGACAAAATCGGCCTCAAGTATCTGCCGGGCGACTCGACGTTTTACACGTTTGTGTCGATCGATCCGTCATCACTCGATTCCGACGCGTTTTGCACGCGACTCCTGCGCGAGTTCCACGTCTGCGCGGTGCCAGGCATTGGCTACGGCGCGAGCTGCGACCGCCATATCCGCGTCTCGGTCGGCACGGAATCGTGGGAGCGCACGACGCGCGGCTTGGACATCATCCGCGCGCTGGTCGCAGCCACCACCCCGCGCTAGGCAGGAGAAACATGGAGTTTTTTCACACGCATGTGGGCGCGGGCGCGGACGCGGAGGTGCGCGCGACGCTGCAATCCACCCGGCTGAGCGAGGGCGTGCGCGTTCAGGCGTTTGAGCGGGCGCTCGCGGCTGAACTGGGCATGGTGCGGCCCGCGGCGGTCAACAGCGGGACCTCGGCGTTGCATTTGGCGCTTGTCGTCGCCGGCGTCGGTCCCGGTGACGAGGTGATCTTGCCGGCGCAAACGTTTATCGCCAGCGGTCTCGTGGTGCGCATGTGCGGCGCGCGCCCGGTCTTTGCCGACGTCGATCCGCTGAGCGGCAACCTGTCGCCGGCCGATTTCGCCGCGCGCGTGACGCCGCGCACCAAAGCTGTGATTCCGGTGCACTGGGCCGGGATGCCGTGCGACATGGCCGAAATCAACGCGGTTGCCGCGCAACATGGCATTTCCGTTGTGGAAGACGCCGCGCACGCGGTCGGCGCGAGCTACCGAGGCCGGCCCGTCGGCGCGCTGTCCCGGTTCACTGCGTTCTCGTTCCAGGCCATCAAGCACTTGACAACCGGCGACGGCGGGGCGATTTGCTGCACGGACCCGCACGACGCTGCGGAGGTCTTTCGCCGCCGCTGGTTTGGCATCGATCGCGCCAGCAGCCCGATGAGCGAGCTGGGCGAGCGCGACTACAACCTCGCGGATATCGGCTACAAATACCACCTGAACGATTATTGCGCCGCGCTCGGCTTGGCGAACCTGGTCGGCTTGCCGGACCGCTTGGCGCGCCGCCGGCAGATTGCCGAACAGTTGGACGCCGCGCTGGCGGATGTCGCGGGCATCACACGCCTCGCCCGGCCGACCGATCGCGTCAGTTCCTGGTGGCTGTACGGCATGCGCGTGGAGCGCCGCCTCGACTTCGTCCGGGCGCTGCGTGACCGTGGCGTGCCGGCGTCGGTGTGCCACCTGCGGATCGACACGAACGCGATCTTTGGCGGGCCTTTCGAACTGCCCGGAACCGCGGTCTTTGACGCTGAGCAGATCAACCTGCCGGTGCATGAAGCGCTTACGCCAGCCGATGTTGCGCAGATCATCGCGGCCGTCCGCGCGGGGTGGTAAATGCGCGAAATCGCCCGCAGCCCTCGCGCCCGGCGTCGCCCTTGAGCGCCTCCGTTGTGCCATCGCTCTGGCAGCGTATCCAGGCGTCGTCGTTCGCGCGCAACCTGTTGTCGTTGAGCGGCGCAGCGTTGCTCAACCGCATCATCAGCCTCGCGACGCTGGGCTGGGCGGCGCGGCGCCTGGGACCGGACGGCTACGGCCTGCTGGGTTTTGGCCTGTATGTCACCGCGTATGCCTCCATCCTGCTGTCGCCCGGCCTGACGACCTGGGGCGTGCGTGCCATCGCCAAGGATCGCGCGTCCGCTGGTCGGCTGCTGGTCATCGTCAACGGCACGCAGCTCCTGCTGTCGCTGGTCGGTCTGGCGGGCGTCGCGATCTTCGCGCTGACTTCCCTGGGCAATCCGCAAGAGCGCGTGGTCATTCTGCTGAGCGCGCTGATGCTGCTGGTGCAGGCGCTGTCTGCGGATTGGGTGCTCAACGGCCTGGAGCTCGCGCGCATCACCGCGGGCTTCACCGTGGGCGTCAACCTCTTGTCGACGCTGGGCCTGCTGCTCTGGGTGCGCGACCCGGGCGATCTCTACCACCCACCGCTGCTCGCGTTTGGCGCGGGCCTGATCGGCGTGAGCGGCGCCTATTGGGTGCTGTTTCGCGTGCTGCACGTCCATCCGGAGTGGCCGACCGCCGCCCAGGTCAAGGAGGCCCTGTTGGCGTCCGTGCCGCTGGGCGTCATGATGGCGATCGTCATCGTGCTGCATTACGCCAACGGCTTGATTGTTCGTGGTTTTTTGGGCGAGCATGAGCTTGGCGTCTACCGCTCTGCCCACAGCCTCGTGGAGCTGGCCTCGGCCGTACCTACCGTCCTCGCCGGCGCCTTTTTTCCGCGACTCGCGCGCACGGTCGTCGGCGCACCCGATCAGGCCGCCCGCGAAGCCCGCATCTTCGCCCGCGTCCACATCGTCCCAGGCGCGCTCATCGCCGCGATGATGCTCTGCGAACCCGAGTCCATCATCGGCGTCGTCTACGGCGCCAAATATGCCGCCGCGATCCCGCTGGTCCGCCTGATGGCGCCGGCCGTGCTCTTCAACTACGCGATCTGCGGCTACACGAACTGCCTGATTTCCTACGGCCGCGACCGGGTCATGCTCGCGGTTGTGCTGGTCTCGACGGTCGTCTCGGTCGGCGGGGGCCTTTTGCTGGTGCCGCGCCTGGGCGCCGCGGGGGCCGCGCTGGCGATCGCGTTCGTCGACCTGTCCGGCTGGCTGGTGTCCCTCCCGGCGTACCGCAAGGCGATCGGCAGCCTCCAGCTGACCGCTTGGATCGCGCCGCTGCTGGGTGCGCTGGTCGTGGCCGCGGTGACGCTGGGCCTGAAGTCGCTGCAGGTGCCATGGCCGCTGCGCATTCCCGTGGCGTGTGCCTGCTACCTGCCGTTCGCCTGGCATGCGTTTCGCGAAGTGCTGGCGCCGGCACGCTGACCCGCGCTAGCGCCCCGATGCGTGCCGGAACGGCTCAGGAAAATACACCGTCAAAGCGCTTCTGCCGGGCAATTTCTGCCTCCAAATTCGCCATGAAAGCGCGGTGATTGGCAAGATTGGTCCATGGATCCGTGCAAGCCTGGTCCGCCGCACTCAGCCAGCTGCCGCGGGGAATTCTTGCCAATAAAAATACCAAGTTGTCGGTCCAGGAGCGTAAGATCCAACGGAAATCACCACCGAAAAGAGCACAAGAAGGACAAATTCCATGTCGTAAAACACGCTTTCGGTCTTCAACACGCCTCGAACCCACGCAAACCTGATGGCCACGCCGCGCGCCGCCGCACGTGCACGAATTACTTCAGCTTGCCCCGGGCCAAAATCGCTCGCCGATTTCCACAATCATCTCATCCATCAAACCTTCAAAAGTGTAGCGCGGCTTCCAACCCAGCACGCGCTCTGCTTTTTCCGCACGCCCCTGCAGGTGCACTAGCTCATACGGACGCACGTACCGCGGGTTCAGCCGCACGTATTGCTGGTAATCGCCCAGACCGATGCGCTCAAAAACATAGCGGACCATCTCGCGGACCGTCACCTCGCGGCCCGTCGCAACGACATAATCGTCTGGTTCGTGGTGCTGCAGCATCAGCCACATCGCCTCGACATAATCGCGTGCGTGGCCCCAATCCCGGCTGGCGTCCAGGTTGCCCAACTCCAGCGTTTGCGCCTCGCCGTGCTTGATCGCCAGCGCGCCGCGCACGACTTTTGCGGTCACGAAATTCAGACCGCGCCGCGGCGATTCGTGGTTGAAGAGGATGCCGTTGACGGCAAAAAGCTGCTTGGAAACGCGGTAAACTTGCGTCAAATGGTACGCGTTCAATTTTGCTGCGGCGTACGGCGACACCGGCACCATGCGGGAATCTTCATTGATCGGATAATCCGGTGTGTTGCCGAACATCTCCGACGACGCGGCGTGGTAAAAACGCGCACGCGGCGTGAATTCCGCTGTAGCTTCCAGCATGTTCAGCGTGCCCAAGGCCACCACGCTTGTCGTGTGCATCGGCTCGTAAAAGGAAACCTGCACGTGCGATTGCGCCGCGAGGTGATAAACCTCGTCGGGCTGCACGGTCTTCATGACCCGATAAATGCTCGCAAGATCAAGAACATCGCCGTACTCAAGGCTCAGCTTGGCGCCGAGGTGCTCAATGCGCATCGTCTGCGTCTCCGGCGTCGAACGGCGCGGGATAATGCCAAAGACCTCGTAGCCCTTTTCCACAAGCAATTCAGCAAGATAGGAACCATCTTGGCCAGCGATGCCGGTGATGAGTGCGCGTTTTGCCATCGATCGCTCCTTTTGCCGGAATCAGTTCAATACGGATAAATTTCACGGTACCAGACCACGGTTGCGGCGATCCCGTCGGCCAGCGGCGTGAACGCAAAGTCGGGCAGCCGTTGGCGAAACAGCACGTCGTCCATGACCTTGCGCGGCGCGCCGTCGGGCTTGTCCCGGTCCCACTGCACGGCGCCCGCGTAGCCCGTCGCGGCAATCACCAGCTCCAGCAGCGCGGCGATCGACAGCCCGGCTTTTTGACCGATATTGAAGGGCGTGTCCCACCGCTTGTCCGGCAGCTGCGCCAGAACGGCCGCGATAACCCTTGCGAAATCGCCGGCATACAGCCACTCGCGCACCGGCGCGCCTGTGCCCCACGCGGTGATGTCCGCGTGCTCCGCGTGCGCCTTGACCACGCGCGCGCACAGGGCGTTCAGCGCGTGCGCCTTGTTGGGATCCGGCGAGTCAAAAGGCCCATACATATTCGGCGTATACAGCGTAATCGTCCGCAGCCCGTGCTGCATCGCATAGCACTCCGCCAGCACCGTCATCATGCGCCGCGTGGCGCCATAGGAGAGCACGGAGCGGTGGATCGGTCCTGACCACAGGTCCTGCTCACGGTACAGCGTCAGCTCGCCGGGGAACGCGCAGTTCGCCACGGGCTGGACCAGCACCGCGGTCGGCAGCCGCTCCGCCAGCGCGCGGTAGAGGTTGGTCAGCATCCGCAGGTTGGTGTCCACGACCTCCGCCGCGAGCGAAGTGACGAAATTCAGGCTGCCGACCAAAGCCGCGCAATTCACAACAACTTCAGGCTTCTGCGCCGTCAGCCACGCCAGCGTCTGGTCCAGCGACGTCAAATCCAGGCCATCGCGCCGCGACGCCGGTGTCACGTCGTGACCCGCCGCCCGCAGCGCCGTCACCACGCTGCGCCCGGCAAAACCATGGCCGCCCAGGACCAGAACCCGCATCCGCTACCGCCTTCTTTGGGCACCGCCCGTGCGTTGGTTGCCGACCGGCCGCGTTTGGGCCAGTCGCCGGCTCAGCCGCGCTCCACGACAAGCGCCACGGCCTCGCCGCCGCCGATGCACAGGGACGCGACGCCGTATTTCTTGTTGGCTCGCGCGAGGTTGTGCAGCAACGTGACCAGGATCCGCGTGCCCGAGCCGCCGATCGGGTGACCCAGCGCGACCGCACCGCCGTGCACGTTGACCTTGGCCGGATCCAGCTTGAGGCCCGCGGCGCAGGCCAGCGAAACTACGGAGAACGCCTCGTTGATCTCAAATACGTCGATGTCGCTCAGCTGCAAGCCGGCTTTGGCCACCGCTTTTTCGACGGCGAAGACCGGCGCGGTCGTAAACCACTCCGGCGCCTGCGCGTGCGTCGCAAACGCGATAATTTTCGCCAGCGGCTTCAAGCCCAGCGCGCGGCCTTTCTCGCCAGAAATCAGCACAACTGCCGCCGCGCCGTCGTTGAGCGAGCTCGCGTTCGCCGCCGTCACGGTGCCAGCCTTGTCAAAAGCCGGGCGCAGGCCGCCAAATTTGGCCGGATTGCCGCGCGCAGGCTCCTCGTCCGTGTCCACGATGGTCTGTTCGCCCTTTTTGCCGACGATCGTAACCGGTGCGATCTCGTCCTTGAAGACGCCCGCGGCGACGGCGGCGTTGGCGCGGCGGTAGGATTCGGCGGCGAAGGCGTCCTGCATTTCCCGCGTGATTCCTTGGTCTTTCGCGCAGATCTCCGCGGCGTTGCCCATGTGGAAGTCGTTGTAGACGTCCCAGAGGCCGTCCTTGATGATGCCGTCCACGACCTGGGCGTGGCCGAGCCGGTAGCCGTCGCGCGCGCCGGGCAGGTAGTACGGCGTCTGGCTCATGCTCTCCATGCCGCCGGCGATGACGACGTCTGCGTCGCCCGCGCGGATTTGGCTGGCGGCGAGCATGACGGTCTTGATGCCCGAGCCGCAGACCTTGTTGACGGTCGTGCAAGGCGTGGAATTGGGCAGGCCGGCGCCGAGAACCGCTTGCCGCGCGGGGGCTTGGCCTTGACCGGCGGGCAGCACGCAGCCCATGTAGACGTCGTCAATCTGGTCGGCCGGAACGCCGGAGCGCTCCACCGCGGCCTTGATCGCCGTCGCGCCGAGCTTGGCCGCAGAAACGCCTGCCAAGCTGCCGGCAAAAGAGCCAATGGGGGTCCGTGCGGCGCCAACAATCCAAACTTCACGCATGAGAATCTCCGGCTACGCGAGCGTCTGTGCTCGGCCAAAAGTCCTTGATTTTGCGAGGTCAGCCCGACATTTCGCGGGCCTTCCGGGCGCGGCGGTGTAGCATGAAACGGCTGGGGCGGCAATTGGCGAGGGGTCGCGCACGCGCGGGGAGGGGCGCTGTGTGACAATTTGCCGATAGGTGCGGCAAAAGGCGCTGGTGTGCGAATACCCGGTTGTCCCACCCACGTTGGGCTACGGATTGATCGCATCTCATCGCAGCACCAGCCTTGCTCCCTCGGCGAGGTCCTCAAGGCGCCGCCATCCTGTATAGAGCGTTTGCCAGCCGGGTCTACCGTTACGCGGCAAGTGCCCACCAAGCTTGGCGATTGC
>CAIYWC010000023.1 GCA_903929795.1 uncultured Myxococcales bacterium
CACACACGCTGACCGAATTCCAACGTCACGGCTTCAGCAAAGCCTGCGCGGCCAGCAGCGTTCGGTCAAGCGCGCGTCGGCGCCGCGACGCCGATCAGACCGGCAAGCCCAACGCCTCGCTCAGGAACCGCACGAACGGCGCCGTCTGTGCCAGCCGCGCCAGGATCAGCGATTCCAGGTCCGCGCCCTGCACCTCGGCGTCCGTCAGCGGGCTGCTCAGCGCGAAATCCTTGCGCATGATGTCGGCGATGAACGGGTGGTGCGGGTCAAAGCCCGCCGGCGGTTTCTTCAGCGATTCTCCGGCCATGCCGCACGCGGACGCGCGCGACGCCTCGCCCACCGCGTGCGCCCAGGCCGCCGGCTTGTCGGCGATGGCTTGACGGATGCGCGCCACGGCCGACGCTTCCGGCCGCCAGAGCCCGCCACCCACCGCCGACGATCCCGGTGCCAGCCGCAGGTAAAACGCCGGGGCCGCGCCCTCTCCACCCGCTTCATGCCAAAACTGCGCGGCGAACGCCGGCTTGTAGGGCGATTTGTCCTTGGAAAACCGCACGTCGCGAAAGATCCGCATCAGCGAACCACCCTGCGGCCGCGGGTCCACCACCACGTGCGGTGCCAGCGCGCGCACGCGCGGCGCGAGGTCGACAAGCAGCTGCAGCATCGCGTCGCGGTTCGCCTCGTAGCGCTTGCGGTTGGCCTCAAACCACGGCCGCTCGTTGTGGGCCTGAAGCTCGCGCAAAAACGGCATAAAATCAGCGGGTAGTGGCATGGGGTTCCTCGCCGGCAGCCGTGAGCTGGCAAAATGGCAGCATGTGCGCCCGCAGCGCGTCGTCGATGGGCTGCGCCTTGCCGGTCGCGTAGTCCAACATCACGATCACGCCGCCGCCTTCCGCCGCCAGCTCGCCCGTGTCGCGGCGCACGACGCGGTACGCCATGTCAAAAGAGCTGCGGCCGATGCGCGTGGTCGTCGCCTCGGCCACGATGACGTCCGGAAAAGCGAGCGGGCGGACGAACCGGCAGTGCGTGCTGGCGAGGATGGGGCCAACGCCGCCGCCGCCGCGGCCGACGATGCCGACGCGCTCGAACCACGCGATGCGGGCGCTCTCAAACCACCGCAAATACACGGTGTTGTTGACGTGGGCGAACGCGTCCATGTCGCCCCAGAGCACCGGGATCTCGACGCGGACGGCGGTGGTCATGCGGCTCCTGGAGGCGCGACGCGCGCGGCGCAAAGTGTGCGCGCGTATGCGGCGGCGTCAAGCGGCGTCGACGGGCTGAACGCCGGGGTGTATCCTGCCGGCGCGCCGTGGGCTGAAGCTGCGGCCGCGGGAGGTCGTCCATGTCGTCATTTCGCTGCTCCAGCCTGGTCCTGCTCGGCCTGCTCGCAGGCTGCGGGACTGCCGCCACTGCTGCCAATCCAGCCGATGCCGAGGCCGATGTTGCTGCTGGCACAGACGCCGCAGTGCTGGACGTCGCCGACGCTCCGGATGCCATCGCCGGCACGGATGCCGCGCCTGGCACGGATGCGGTCGCTGATGCCGCCGGTACGGACGCGGTCGCCGACGCCGATAGCCAGGCTGGTACCGATGCCGTGGCCGACACCAGCGACGCTGCGCAGCCCGACGCCGCTGCTGACGCTGCCGACGCGCTCGATGCCGCGGACACGGCCGGCATGAACGTGTGCCAAAAGCTCGGCGGCATCTGCGCTTCCAGCAGCAGTGACTGCACCAGCGGCGGCGGCTCGTACCAGGCGGGCGGCGACAGCGGCTGCGTGTTCGACGACGGCCCCGGCGCGTGCTGCATCCCGCCTCAGATGATCCAGGCCAAGGCAACGTGCGCGGACTTCGGCGGCATTTGCGCGCCGATCGCCGGCTGCAACTTCGTCAACGGCGCGTATGCGGCGTTCGAGGGCTGCAAAGGCATCCCGATGATCTGCTGCGTGCCGCACAGCATCTGCGGCGACGAGAACGAGTCGTGCTGCGACAGCATGACCACCTACCGCACCGCCTGCGACCACGGCACGTGGCTCTGCACGATCGACGGCACGACGATGAAGCCGACGGACCAGTGTCCCAAATAGCGGCTTGCCGGGCGCGGCTTACCGCCGATGTCCGGGTGGCGCGAGGTAGGCCCAGGGCTCGTTCTCCGGGTTGACCACGACGCCGCGGGCCTCAAACGCCGCGCGGATGGTCTTGTAAGTCGCCTCTTCCCAGCCGGGATCGAGCGGCCCCGGGCGGCCGATCTGGCGCAGCGTCTCCTCGAGCCGCGGCACTTCGCACAGCGGGCGGATGTCGATGGCGTGCACCAGCGGCGCGAGCATCTCCACGTAGCGCTCCGGGTCGAGCGGCAGCATCGGCTGCAGCATTGCGTAGGTCGAGATCCCGGCATCGTGGAGCTGTCGCAGCGTGTCCAGCCGCGCTTCGATCGACTCGGCACCCGGCTCCACGGCCGCGCGGATCGCGTCGTCGTCGGTCGGAATGGAGAAGCCGACGGCCGCCTGTGGAAACCGCGCGAGCAGCTCAATATCGCGCAAGATCAGCGAGCTGCGCGTCAGAATGACCGGGATGAAGCCCTTTTCCAGCAGCACCTCGAGCGCTTGGCGCGTGATGGCGTATTTGCGTTCGATCGGCTGATAGGGGTCGGTGATGATCGGGCTCATGCGCACGATGCCCGGCTCCAGGTTGTCGCATTCGCGGCGCAGCACCTCGGCGGCGTTGATCTTCACGTCCGCCCACTGGCCCCAGCGCGTGCGCGGCAGGCCTTCCAGCCAGCGGCTCGTCTCGCCGCGGTGGCTCGCGTAGCAGAACGAACAGCCGATCATGCAGCCGACGTAGGCGTTCATGTAGTACACGCGCGGCGATTCCGGGGCGAGCATGCGGCTGACCTCGATCTCGCGTACGCGGACGCGCGCGGACCAATCGGTCACGTCGGTCAGCGCCAACTCGCCTTCGCGGGCGGCGATGCACGCAACGACGCATTCGAACAACACGCGCTCGTCCGCGTCGTAGGTCCGGCGCTCCGGGGCGAGGCGGTCGACGACGCTGTAATAGACGTTGAAGTGCACGGTGCGGGCGAGGCAGGCGCGCGCTGCGTCCCGCCGCTCCAATTCGATGGTGAACGTGCTGTGCGGCCCGGTGAACACGAGCGAAACGCCCTGGTCGGTCTCGATGTCGAGGATCTTCCAGCCGGCCGGCATGCCGCCTGGCGCCTGAAGTGGCGCAAAGAATTGCACAAAACGCGGCCGCAGCTCTTCCTGAATTCGTTCGATGGCCATCCGCCCTCCCGGGAGCCAGCTTAGCGCAAGCTGGCGTCCAGCGCGAGCGCGTCCCGCCGTGCGTCCAGCACTTTCAGCGTCTTTCTGCGGCGCGGTGGCATCGTGCGGCGCCGCGAAACCCGCGTGTCGCTCCCGGCCAAGACGCCCGTGGCGTTGCCAGGCTGCCGCAAGTGCCCTTGACGCGCGCCGCGCCGCACCGGAGACTGCCGCCAGAGGTCACCCATGCCGATCGCGCTCACGCTCGCCGTCCTCGCTGCAGCCGCTTTCGGCCTGTTCGCGTGGCAGAACCGCCTCGGCTGGCGGGGTGTCGGCGGGCAGCGCGGCGGGCGCAGCTACTACAGCGAAATCCAGCGCAACAAGAAGGTCGCCGTCGGCTGGCTTGTCGGCGTCGATGCGCCAAGCGCGTTTGCCTTCGAGCTCAAGAACGAGGACAACGCGGACCGGCTGGCCAAGGGCCTGCACCTCGCCGAGGAATTCCAGACTCAGGATGCGGCTTTTGACCGCGCCGTCTACATCGTCAGCGACGACCCACGGGTGGAAGCGTTGCTTGCGCGTCACGCCGAGGCGCGGCGGGCGGTGCTGACGCTGCTGCACCCCGACGCGGCGCTGCCCAAGTCGCGGCTGCGCTGTCGGGCGGGGCGGCTCTGGCTGCAGCAGCCCGTGCACGGTGAGGCCGACCTGATGGCATGCCAGATGCGCGACGCGGAGGTCGTCGCGGCGCTGTCGGTGTTGGCCGATGGCCTGGCGCGCGTGCAGCTGCTGGACGGCCGGCTGGCGTGGCACGATAACCTGGTGACACGCGGCGCGCTGGCGCAGGCGGTCGCGGGTGCGCTTGTCATCGGCGGCGCGCTGCAGGCGCTGCGGATCGCGCTGGAGCCACTGCCGCGGGTGCTGGAACCGGCGCCGCTGGCGTGGCGGGCGCTGCACATCGCGCTCGGGCTGACGGCGGCTCTGGGGGTGGCGACGGCCGTGGCGCTGGGCGCGAGCGCGCGACGCCACGTGGTGCTGACGCGCGTGCTCGGGCTGTCGCTGGCGGGCGGCTGGCTGACGGTATTCGCGCTGGCGGACGACCTGAACCGTACCGGAGAACAGGCGCCGCCGCAGCAAATTCTCGCCAAGGTGCTCGCGACGCGCATCAGCGGCGGTCGGCACCCGGCGCGGTACATGACGCTCAGCGATTTGGCCGCGGGCGCGACGGAGGTGGAGGTGCCGCGGGCGCTATTCGACCGGCTGCCGCACGCCGGTCCGGTCGTGGCGACGGTGCATCCCGGCGCGCTGGGGTGGCCATGGCTGGAGAGGCTGGAGCGGCCGTCGGCGGAGTAAACGGGGTCCGTGACAAAACGAGCTGCGCGATCAGTAACCGCAACCGGTCCAGACTGGCGCAAAAAGGCATGAGCGGCAATATGTTGCGGCGCAGCCGCCGCTCATCGGGTTTGCGAGCCGATGCCGGCCCGGTGACCGGCGCGAAGTCCAGGTAGACGGCGTTGGACATCAGCAGGTCGCCGCCTCGTTCCGGTCCCGCGATGGATACGCCGCCGCCACCGCGCCAACGCGTCCGGCAACCATTGCGCAGAAGGGCGGAATTTTCACCTGTTCACACGCCGCGGTGCGTCCGCGCTCGGCATCCGACGATGTCGTCCGTGACGCAGTCATGACCACCCGCCCAGGCTGGCACCTAGCTTGGACCGAGGCGGGGACGTGCACGCCCCGGAGAGTCCGCCGTGTCAGAGACAAAACACACCCAGTTCTCCGCGCCACCGCCGCTCGCGGCGCTTCTCAACCTGCATGGCAAGACCGCGCTGGTCACCGGCGGTGCGCAAGGCATTGGCGCGGCCATCGTCGACCGGCTTGCGGAAGCTGGCGCGCGCGTGATGCTGACCGACTTGGACGCCACGCACGCGGCCGTCTGGGCCGACCACCAGCGCGCGCTGGGCCGCGACGTGACGGCAATGCAGAGCGATGTCTCGACCAAGGGTGAGGCGACGCGCGTCGTCGCGGCGACCGTCGCGCAGTACGGCGGGCTGGATATTCTCGTCAACAACGCGGGCATCTTCCCGTTTTCGCCGATGCTGGACACCGATGAAGCGCTCTGGGACCGCGTGATGGCGGTGAACGAGCGCGCGACGTTCTTTCACGCGCAGGCTGCCGCGCGGCAAATGTCGGCGCAGGGCCACGGCGGCGTGATCGTCAACGTGAGCTCGATCGACGCGCTGCACCCGACGGGCAACCTCGTGCACTACGACACGTCCAAAGGCGGTGTCGGCATGATGACGCGGTCGATGGCGCTGGAGCTCGGCCACTTGGCGATTCGCGTGAATGCGGTGGCGCCGGGTTCGGTCCAAACGCCAGGCGCGGCGAGCGCGATGACCGGGCTGAGCGCCGAGCAGATGGCGGCGGTGGGCACGGCGTTCAACGCGCGCGTGCCGCTGGGGCGCGCGGGGCACGTCGATGAAATCGCGCGCGTGGTGCTGTCCTCGCGTCGGACCTGGCGGCCTACGTGACCGGCGTGACCGTCGTGGCGGATGGTGGGTATCTATTGTCTTGAGGCGCCGTCATCCGGAACGGCGCGTTCGGCAACCGGGCCACTTGCGTCGCCGCCGTTGCTGTTTGGGAGTTGTCACCATGTTTCACACTTTGCGCCGTCTCACGGGCTTTCTGGCGGTGTGCTTCGCGTGCGGCTGCACCAGCGCCAAAGGCAGCGACGCCACCACGCCGCTTGCGATCGTCGCCACCACGCCCGCCGCCGGTGCTGCCGACGTCGCGCTCACCGCGCAAGTGCGCGTCACGTTCTCCGGCGTTATCGACCCGGCGCTCATCGACCAGACGACTTTCTTTCTGGACGGCGTGCCCGCCACCGTCAGCGCCAAGTGCCAAAATGCTTTCCTCACGCCCAGCGACGACCTCACGCCTTCCACGGCGTACACCGCGACTATCACCAGCGTGGTCACGACGTTCACCTGGACCTTCACCACGGTCGGCGGATTGCCCACCGGCGTGACCGAAATCGCCGGGCAGGACGGCCGGTACTATGCCATCCGCACCGACGGCTCGCTCTGGGCGTGGGGCAGCAACACGGATTCCCTCCTGGGCGACGGCGGCACGACCAGTCAGACGGCCCCGATCCGCGTCGGCTCGGGCAACAGCTGGCGGAGTATCGCCGCGGGCTACGAGCACACGATGGCGGTCCAAAAGGACGGCACGCTCTGGGGTTGGGGCAATGGCGGGGATGGCCGCTTGGGCGATGGATCCGGCACGAACAGCGCCACACCGCGGTGGATCGGCACGCAGACCGACTGGCGCGGCGTCGCCACGGGCCGCTTCCACACCGTCGCCTGGAAAACCGACGGCTCGCTCTGGGCATGGGGCCGCAACGACGTGGGCCAGCTGGGCGCCAACTACCCGATCACAACGTTGACGCCGATCGCGACGAACAGTGGCCAAATGTGGCGCACCGCGGCCGCGGGCATGGAGCACACGTTGGCGATCCGCGCCGATGGCACGCTCTGGGCGTGGGGCTCCGACGTCTACGGCCAAACCGGCGTGGACGGCACCACGGAGTTCGGTACCAGCAGACAGGTCGGCACCGATGCCAACTGGAAGTCCATCGCCGCGGGTGACCTCTTCAGCGCGGGCGTCAAGGACGACGGCACGCTCTGGGTCTGGGGCGCCAACGAGAACGGCATGTGGGGCGCGGGCAGCCCCGCGCAATTTGCCACGCCGACGCGCATCGACGACGCGACCACGTGGGATGCCGTCTCCGCCGGCCACGCGCTGGTGGCGACGCGCAAGGACGGCTCGCTGTGGATTTGGCATTCGGGCTGGACCAGCGCTGCGGGCGCAACGATCCCGCCGCATTTCGTGCAGTTGGGCGATGGCAAAGACTGGAGCAAGGCCGTCGACGCTGGCGGATTGGTCCTGGCGATTCGTCAGGATCAAGCGCTGTGGACGTGGCCGGTTGAGTCGATCTTGGCCGACACGGAGACCTCTGTCGGCGCAAGTCAAAGTGCGCGCGTGCGCTTTCTCGACGCGCCGCAAGTGACGGGCGTGACGACCGCAACCGCGACGGCGGGCGTCGCCAGCGTCACAGTCGCGTGGAGCGAAGCCGCGAACGCCACGTCCTACGACCTGGCATTCGGCAAGCCAGACGATCCGACATTTGTGGAAGTCGCCGTGCCTTGCGTCACCTCGCCGTGGACCATCGATGGCCTGACGCCCGGCGTCACCTACACATTCTTCGTCATCGCGTCCGACGCGCGCGGCAACACCGTCAGCACGTCCGCGGGCACCGCCGTTCCCAAGGCGCAGTCCACCACCGGCGGCGACGGCTGCGACGCCTACACCAACCGCTGCGGCCAGGTCGAAAACGGCATCGAGTTCGTCGGCGGCTGGTATCCGATGTCGTGCGGCTGTCCGACCGGCATGACGCCGGGCACGAGCAATTTGCCCAACAATTTGTGTGGTTTGACCGGCAGCGGAAAAGGCTGCCTATTTTGCGCCTGCCCGTGAGCGAATCCCGGTCCCGCCCCGCTCACCCCCTGAACCCGCGTCATGCTGCCCACGAGGTCGGTCAAGCGTCAGCCGTGATCGACTCGCCCGACGCCGCGGTTGGCGTTGTAACGGGCCTTCAGCATCCGCGGCACGAACACCGGCGAGTTCGCCGGGAACAGCCCAGGGATCCCCCGCAGCAAACCCCCAGAAGCTCGCCAACGCGATGTCCAGGATCCAGCGTTTCTCCAGCGCCGCCGGATCGATGTTCCCGAAATGGTTCAGGAGTTTCAGAGCAAGCCACTCCGGGTTACGCGAGCGGAGTTTGGCTCGCGGAGGTGATCTCCTCCAGCTCGCGGTTGCGCGTCTCTGGCAGAAAGGCAAGCACCAGCCCGGCGCACACGAGCGGCGCCAAACCGAGCACAGCGACCGCGGGGCCAAGTCCGGTCTTGTTGCCGACGGCAAAATGCGCGGCCAGAAGACCCACCAGCGTCGGCGCCAGTACCATGCCGATGCGGCCCAGCGTGTTGTTGGTCCAGGCCGCCGCGGACGCCCGCAGGCGCGTGGGAAAGAGCTCGGCCGTGAACGTCGCACACAGCGCGAGATAGGCGGTCGCGAAAAAAATCAGCACCAGCAGCGAGAGGCCCATGGCCCAGACGGACGGCGGGCCCAGGAACGCCGCCGCCGTGGCGAACGAACCGAGGGTGAAGAACAGCACGCTTGTCGGCCGGCGCCCCCAGCTGTCCATGAGCTTGCCAGCGGCGACAAAGCCCGAGAGCCCGAATGTGAAAGCGATGGCGACGACCAGACTGATTTGCTGCGGTGTCAGCCCGCGATCGTTCATGGCAAAACTGGTCCAGAACGTCATGATCGGCGTGTAGCCGAGGTACATGAAGAACCACAGCAGCGCTACGACTGCCAATTTCTTGCGGTAAGGTCGTGCGAGGACGTCGGTCCAGCCCGGCGGCTCTGGCGTTGCCTCGCGTTCGGCGGCATAACGCCGCGTCTCGGACATGCGCGTCCGGAGCAAGAAGACCAGCACCAGCGGCGCCAAACCAATCAGGTACATGGCCCGCCAGCCCAGCGACACCCGGGCGACCAGCGGAAACAGCGCGCTGCCGACAATGCCGCCGACGCCGGCTGCGCCCTGAACGATGGAAATACCGATGCCACGCTTGGCCGCGGGCAGTTCTTCGGCGAGGATGACGGTGGAAATGCCCCACTCGGCGACGAGGAACACGCGGGCCAGGAATTGGAGTGCGACAAAGCCGAAGATGTCCGTCGTGGCAGCCGTCAAGCCCGTGGCGACCGTGTAGCCCAGGACGGTCCACAGCAACATCGCGCGCCGCCCCAGCGTGTCGCCGAGCCGCATGACAAAGAAGGCGGCAATCGTGCCGGCGGCGATGGCCGAGGCGGCGTAGCCCGCCTGCAGAAGACTCAAGCCGAAGTCCTTGCGCAGGTACGGCAAGACCAGATTCAGCAAGATGAAGTCGTAGCCCTCAAAAAACGTCGCCGTGGAGAGCAGCAGGATCAGCACGATGTGCGCGCGTTGCAGGCGATCCGGGTCGTCGGGCATCTTCAATCCGTCCGCATGGGGTGGACGAGCGCGGGGACCTCTTTCAGGCCCAGCCGTCGCCCAAGGATGCCGCACCTTGCGCCGAACCCGGTGGATAGTCCAGCGGGTACGCGCAGGTACACCGCCGTCAACCAGAACGCGGACGCGTTCGTTGGCCTCACAGCGCCGGACGCGCCCGCAGCTGCGTGAAGCCCGGCAAGACGTGTCGGCGGCGGCCGAGCGGCAACGTTCAGCGCGAAAAAATCAGCACGCTGTAGGGCCCAATCGCGACCGCGGCGTGAAATGGCAGCCCGTCGAACTCGCCCGCTTCGGCGACGATGTCCGCACTCGGGTGGTTGGCAAAATCGTCGCTGTAGCCGTGCCAATCGCTATTGAAGCGCAACTTCCAGGTGCCTTCCGTCGGCAGGCCGATGACGTAGCCGTCCTTGGCCTCGTGGTGAAAATTGGCCACAACCACGACGTCGTCCGCCGGGCCGCCCGTCGCCCAGCGGTGAAACGCGATGACTTTGCCCGCGTCGTCCACATGAAACACCTGCGTGAATTGCCCGCACAGCCCGCGCGTGCAGCCTTCGCGGTTCAGCCGCAGGCGGATCAGGTCGCGGTAGAGGCGCACGATGCCGTGAAACGCGTCGCGCTGATCCCAGTCCAGCGGCACGGTGTCGCGGAAATACGCACCCTGCAGGAACTCCTGACCCTGGAACAGCATCGGGATGCCCGGCGCCGTGAACACCAACGCCGCCGCCAGCGTCGAACGCTTCTGCGCGTACCAGCCCTGCGGATCGGCCGGATCGACCTCCTGCGGCACGCGCGCCTTGCCGTTGGCCACCTCGTCGTGCGATTCGCTGTAGATGACCCGGTCGAACGCGTCGTCGTTGTAGCGGTATAGAATCGCGTCGCGGATCGCCGCGATCGAGCGCTGCTCGTCCTGCGGCGTGATGACCGCCTGGCGGATCGGGTGAACGAAGTTGCTGTCCCACTGCGCGCCAAAGCCCGCGCCGCCGTCCTCGACGCTCTGCGTCAGCCGCCGGTAATTCTGCAGGTCCTCGGCGATCGTGATGCGGCCAGGGAATCGTCCGGCGATATCGCTGCTGATGGCGCCGAGCAGGCTCCAGCCGTCGGGCAAGTCCCGTTCGACGCCGTTGACGGTGCGGATGTATTGCGTGCAATCAAAACGCAAGCCGTCGATGTGGTATTCGTCCAGCCACATCAGCACGTTGTCGCGGATGAAGCGGCGGACCTCCCCGCGGCCGAAGTCGGGACGGGTCTCGCCCCAAGGCGTCACGGCGCGGTCGTCGTTGTAGAAATAGATGCCGCCGCGGCCATTTTCAGACCAGCCGTCGAATTGCCACAAGTCGAGGTCGCTCGGGCCAAAATGGTTGTAGACGACGTCCAAAATGACCGCGATGCCGTGCTCGTGTGCGCGCTTGACGAAGCGCTTGAGCGCCATCGGTCCGCCGTACGCGTTCTCCACCGAAAAGATGTGCGCGGGGTTGTAGCCCCACGAGCGCGACCCGGCGAATTCCGCGACCGGCATGATCTGAATGGCATTGACGCCCAGCTTCTTCAAATGGCCGAGGCGGTCGGCGACCGACCCAAACTGCCCGGGCTTATCGTCTTTGGCGTTTTCGTCGTTGAACGTGCCGACGTGCAGCTCGTAGATCACAAGCGCGTTCCAGGGCGCAAGGTGAAAGTCGTCGCCCGCCCAGTCAAAATGCGCGTCATGCACGACGCCGTTGCCGACCGAACTCGTCACTTCGCGCGCGTATGGGTCGATCCGGTCGAGCGCGCCCGCGGGTGTCACGAGGTGAAACTTGTATTCATCGCCGACTTTGGCGTCCGCGACGTCCGCGTACCACAGGCCATTTTCCTCAGCCTGCATCGGATGTTTGCGCGGATCCCAAGCGTTGAACGCGCCGACGACGGACACTTCACTGGCATACGGTGCCCAGACGCGAAACGCGACCTTGCCGCGGTGGGGCAGCGCACCCATCCCGTCCATCTTCTTCGCGCTCGCCATGTGCCCGCCTCGCTGGTTGCCTGTGCCCCCCCGGAACACGATAGCACGGGATTGCCCCTGCGCTTTTTGCGCCAAGTCCGACCCGCGACTTCTTGTGCGCTGGCTTCAGGAATTGGTCACGCCCGTCGTTGACATCGAAGTCGCGCAGCTGAGCGTAACCACCCCGGCGGCGTCTTCTGGGGCGTCGGGGCCGTCATCGGCGCGCCCGCCCGGCGGTGCGGCTCAGCGGCCTGAGGCGGCCCCGCCGTTGAACCGACAGCCTGTCATTTCGGTCGTCGGGTTCCTGCCGCAGATCATGCCGCCGACAGCGCAATCGATTCGCGTCCGTGTCCCCGCTTCGCAGTAGGAGAGCCGCGTTCCATCGCACTGTGGCGGCCCTTCGCACCCGGCGCCGTAGGTGCAGATCGCGGTCCTGGCGCCGTTTTTGGTCAACTCGGCGCAGCTCATGCCCTCGGCGCTGCAGTCGCTGGTCTGGACATTGCCCTTTTCGCATGTCAACCGCACATTGCCATCGCAGTGCGTCTGAAACGTCCCGTCACACGGCGCGTTTTGTCGCTTCGGTTGACACGTTTGGCCCAAACACGGCTGTCCGAGCGCGCCGCAGTCGACCACCGCGCCTGAGAAGCTGCCGTCCTTGGCCGCCGCGCAGATGTGCAGCTTGTCGCCATGGCAGGTAGCCCCTTCGACGCTGCAAGCGATGGGGTGGCCGCAGGCGACATCCCCTTGTATTTTCAGGCATTGTAAGCCATATGTGCTGCAGTCCAGGGACATCGGCAGTCCGTGGTAGCAGACTTTGGCGCGGCTGCCGTCGCAGACGTCCTGCGCCTTGCCGCATGGCTCACCGCTGCCCAGGCAAACGCCTACGGCCTTGCAGTCCGTGGCTTTGCCGAGGCACGGCTCGTATGGCCTCAGGTCGAGCAGAACGCCCTGCGAGATCCACGCGATCATGCCCATCTTGACCGCCGTGCTGGTCCCCGGATGCAGGTTGGCGGTGACGCACTGTTCCAGAAGATCGTGTTCGCCCGTGCAGGCCAGCACTTTTGCGCACGACAGCGCGAGCGCGGGATGGCTGCTCGGCACATCCGGCACGGGGCCGGCGAACAACTTTGTCCCGACGCCACCGGAAAACGCGTCCTTGAGCGAGCCAGCCTTTCTGGTATCGGCCGCCTTGGCCTTGATTTGCGCCTCGTTGGCCTTCACGGCGGCCAGGTCGCCTTTGCGCTTGTCTTCCGCCAGCTTGGCCTGAGCCTGCTTGTCCGTGGCCTCGGACGTCGCGGTGGCGGCTTCCTCTTTCGTCGTTCGCTTGGCCGCGTCCTGGGCATGTGCGGGCCAGGACGACGCACTCACGGCGAAAATCGCGACAGTGCTCACCAGAATTCTGTTCATCGGTGCATGCCTCATGCGCAAGTCGGGGCGTGACGGGCGGCTGTGTGCCCAGTGTGCGCGGCGGTTTGATGGTGTCAAGCGGAAGAATCGCCCAGGATCCACGCAGCGTCCGCCATGCGGGCGGTTGTCGCGCGCCGGCTTTCCCGTTCGCACGCTACCGGCGGGGCTGCGTACCGCGTTTGGCGCCAGAATTGGCCAACGGATGTGGTCAGTGTGACGTCAGACGCCGGACACCGTGGGCGCCACGTCGGTCGGAGCCGCGGCGCGCGACGGGGCAAGCTCCGGCCGGCCTTTGAGGCCCAGCACCGGGTAAACCGCAATCGGCGCGTCCGTCCCGTTGGCGACCACCTGCCGCCGGGCGCCGGTCTCGACCCGTTCGCGGACCGCGGCCAACGTCGCGTGGGAAATCATGACTTCACCGCCGAACGTGCACGCTTCGATGCGCGCGGTGAGGCTGACGGCGCTACCGAGGGCGCCGTACTTCGCGCGCGCGCTGGTGCCGATGTTGCCCAGGACCACGTCGCCGGTGTGGATGCCGACGCCCATTTCCATCCTGGCCGGACCGAACTCCCGGTTCAGCAGGTTGACCTCCGGCATCGCGAACTGCATCGCCAAGGCGCATGCGACGGCGCGCTGGGGATCGTCCGCCCCGGCGTCAGGTGCGCCAAAAAGGCCGAGGATGCCGTCGCCGGTGAAGCCATCGATCGTGCCGCCGTGATCCAGCAGGATTTCCACCATCTTGTCCAAGTAGACGTTGAGCATGGCCGCCACCTGGTCGGGCGCGAGACCGGCGGCGAGCGCACCGGCCGTAAAGTCGCGCAGTTCCGCCTTGTTGCCGCCACTCCAAAACCGCGGCGTTTCGCCAAAACGCGCACCCTCCGTCACACCGCGCGCAACGCGCGAAAACTGATCCACCCACCATCGCCGCGGCTGTCTGCGCAGGCGAAGCCGCGCAATGGTTCGTGGGCTGCAAGCCCGGCGTTTGCCCTGCAGGAATGGGTGCAGCGAGCCTGGCGAGCAAGGCCATTCCG
>CAIYWC010000024.1 GCA_903929795.1 uncultured Myxococcales bacterium
ATCATCCGAGTGCCCGCAGCACGCGCACGGCGGTGTCGAGGTCGAGGCCTTCGAGCACGGCGCCCGAAGCGGTGCGGATGCGCAGGACGGCATCGGTGCGCACCGCGACGACGGGCACGAGCGCAGCGGCGACAATCGGTGGCTCCGCCCAGCGCTGCAGCGTGTTGATGCGCAGCCCGAGGTCGCGAGCGAGCGAAGCCCACGATTGCCCGGTCGCGCGTGCGCTGCAGATGTGGACGCGAATGCCGTCGCGAAGCTCAGATGGGTAGCGGCGGCCGCGCGTGGGCGTGCCGTGGGCGGCGAGGCCGGTGCGGATTTGGGTGAGGTCCATGAGGTGCTCCTGCGGCCGGGAAAAAGGCCGTGTACGGAGCTTCGCAGAGGGTCAGGTGGGCGTCAGGACGGGCGGGGGCGAGGATTTACGATCGACCGAGCCATAGGCAAAGGCTGCGATCGCTCCCGATCCTGCCCGTGCGAAGCTGCACCGCGCAAGCTCCCGTTGCGGACGTCCCAAAACAAAGACAGGCGCCTCGCGGTGCCGCACATGGTGAAGGAATGGACGCGTCGAAGGACCCAAGTGTTGCGCGGCGTTGGGCTTCGTGTGAAATCGTGCATGCCCGGTGTCCGGTGTGGTGACCTCGACGGCATTTGCCGCCGCTACGTTGTCAGCGTATCCTTGCCCACGCAGCCGATCGCTGCCGCAAGCGGGTGCCATGACGACAAATCCGAGCCTGTACGCCGACATCGCCAAGCGCATCCGTGGCGCCGCGCCGGAAGTGCAGGACGTGCTGCTGTTTGGCTCGCACGCCCGCGGCGAAGCGCAGCCAGAGAGTGACGTGGACCTTGTGCTTTTGCTGCCGGACACGGCGAATCGGCGCGACGTCCTGCTGCGCGCGCGCAAGAGTCTGCGCGGCCTCGGGATGGGCTTTGACTTGCTGCTGCTGACCCCGAGACAATGGGCGCAAGCGGCGACGAACGGCGGATGGCTGGCTGGGCAGATGGCGCGCGACGCGGTGAAACTCGATGTCGCAGCATGAGCGGGCCGATGTCAACGCCTGGTGGCAACTGGCGCAATCGGACTTGCGCATCGCCCGCGTCGTGGCCGCCTTGGAACCGGCTGAGTGGCACATGGTCTGTTTTCTGGCCCAGCAGGCCGGTGAAAAGGCATTGAAAGCATTGCTGGAATTGCATCGTCTTGCCGTGCCGCGGAGCCATGACCTCGTGCTCCTTCTGGACTTGGCGCGCGACGTCGCGTTGACCGATGCCGTGGTGGACGAAGCGATCCTGCTCTCCGCGTACGGCGTACTCCCGCGTTATCCCAGCCCGAACTTTGCGGCCACGGCGGAGGACGCCGCCGACGCGCTCGTCGCAGCGGAGCGGGTGGTTGCATGGGCAGCGACGGGACTGGGTATCGAGTTCGCTTGAGGAATCGGCGGACGATGTCGTTCCGCCACGTCAACGCTTCCTGGCTGTTACACACCGCCAAGTCCAGTCGCCGGAGCGACTCGAATCGACGGCTGCTCTGCCGTGGACCGTTCGACACCGAATTGCGCCGACGCTTGCCAGTTGACCCACCGGCGGGCCGCGCCTGACCGAACGCAGCGCCAAACGATGCGCCAGTCGGACTTGGCGGCAGCACCCCGTGGGCTTCACGTTCATCTGGTGCGACGACCAGGATGGTGTCGTCGTCGCACCAATCGTATGTGAAGTGCTCTATTCGCAGGCGGTGAAACCAGAGGTTGCGCAGCAGTAAGAAAACGGCGGGCTCGCGGAAGTGTCCATGGTGGACACATTGCCAGCCGGCCGTCTCTCGTGTTGCCGCGGTGCGCTCCCGCGCGCCGCGATTAGCGCATCCGCGCAATTGCCGTCTACGCGGCCACCTGCACTTCCGCCTGCGCGGGCATCGCCGCTGGCAAGTCGCATTGCGGGCACCAGTTCACCAAAATCGCGCCGTCGTCGAACACGATGGCCGCGAAGCCCTCCGCGCGCAGGCCGTGTTGCCCAAGGTCGTTCACTAGGTAACGGACGTTCCAGCTGTGGTGGCAGGTCGCGCAGGGGACCGTGTCGTGTTCGTTCAAGATGCCGATGAGCCGCATGTCCTTGTCCTTCACCGGCGTCACGCGCCGGCCTTCAAGCAGTGAGAAACCGCACGGCAAATCCGCACGGCGCGTAAGCCCGAGCTGGGCTGTGGAGACGACTTGCGGTCGGCTCCATCTCATTTATTCCAAGAAGAACAAGGCGTTTTGCAGGATCGACCGCGTAGTGACAGGTGCCCGTCTTTCGGGTTGTACCGCGCTGACAGTGCGCCGGCGTGCCGTCGCTGCTCGCATTGACGCCGAACTGTCCACCTGTGTTACGTTCCAGCCCGCGGCCTGGGTCCGAATACCAGCGCCACACCAACGATATGCACGTGGAGACGAACATCATGGCGACCAGGACTGGCAGTGCTTCAGAGTTTGTCCTTGCGTTGCTGGAGAAGCAGCCGGACCGCGCGTGGCGCATTTCTGAACTGCACGCCGAGTGCGCCGGGAAGTGGAACGTCGACAACTTCCACGAGACGCTCAAACGGCTGCTGGCCGCGGGTCTGGTCAAGAAAACGGTCGGTGAAGGGCGAGCCACGTGGTGGTCAGCCTTGTCCGGCGCGGCAGCGGCGCAGACGTCCGCACCGTCGCTGGCACCCGTCGTCACGCAGGCGCCAGCCGCATCGAGCGGCACCGCGTCGAAGTTCATCGTCGACCTGCTCGGCAAGCAGCCCGAACTGGAGTGGCGCATCCGCGAAATCGTGGACGCGAGCGGCAACAAGTGGCACGAGGCCACGGTGTACAACACGCTGACGCGGCTGCTCGAGGCGGGGAAGGTCAAGAAGGCGCTGACGGACCGGCAGGCGTGGTGGTCGATCGCGGGCGACGCGGGCACGATGGCACCGTCAGCGCCTGCCGTGGCGACCGCGCCACCACCATCAGTGTCGGCAACGGCGGCGCCGCTGAAGGCTGCACCGTCGGCAGCAGCTGCAAAGCCCGCGATGCCACCCGCACGGGCCCGCTTGCCGCCGCAGCTCGTCAAGCCCGCAGAGCAGTCGACCGGCGGCGCGGCGGTGTTCATCGTCGACTTGCTCACGCGGCATCCCGACTACGAGATGCAGGTCAACGACTTGTGGGAAGAGGCGGATCGGAAGTGGGCCGCGCAGACGATCTCGAACACGCTGGAACGGCTCGTCAAGCAGGGCCACGTGCAGCGCGTCAAGGATGGCCGGCACGTCTGGTACTCAATCGCAGCGTGACGTTGACGACTACGCCGCCCGCAACAGGAACTCCACCTTCGCGGCGTCAAACGGAAACACGATTCGGCCGCGCCGCCGCCATTTTTCCGGGGATTCAGGCAGGGATTCGCGATGTTGCCGGCCTAACGCCCGCGACCGTCCGCACTGAGTATCTCGCCGGTCATCACTGGGCCGAGGTAACGGCCGCCTTTGCCGAGATGATCGTTCCGCCAACCCTTGTCAAGCATGTACTTCTTCGGCATGAACTTCCAAATCCGGACCTTGTCGGTCAGCGACGCAGACGGTGTCGACCTACCGGTGGACTCAAACCAGTTGAACGCCTGCGTGTCCCGCTCTTTGCAAGAGATGAGGCGGAGTTCCTTGTAGATTCGCTGTGCCAGCTCGTACCGGACCTTCTGCGTCTCGTGCATCCCCTTGACGCCCGGCTTGCGGATCTCGTGCTTCTTGTTGCCGTGCGAGCCGGCCGCGCCCATCAGCAGATCGCAGACTTGCAGGCGCATGAAGTCCTCGCTGTGGACGTACGTGACGCGGACCTGCAGGTCGATCCGCTGCGGATGCAGGTAGGCGGGCAGCATCTCCGCAAATTGTTTCAACTGCCGCTTGTGCTTGGCGCTCGAATGTTCGTCGAGACGCAGCAGAATCTCGTGTGGCGTTTCCGGGCTGACAGCGGGCAAGTGCTGCAGGCCAAAGGAATGTTTCAGGAACTGGTAGTAGAGCTTGAACTGGACGTCCAGGCTTGTAGGCGCCTCCGGCTCATCGCTCTCCACCACCGGCACGAACTCCCGGCTCGTGAAGAACTGGCGGTAATGCAGGTCGCGATCCCGGAGGTGCTGGAAGAAGACCTCCAGCAGGGCGTTGTAGTAGTCGATGTTCTTGGCCGAAACGTTCGCCCACTTGACTTCGCCCGGGCGGCCGGCGCCGGTCCGCACCTTGATCAGTTCGGTTTCCAGCCGGTCGATGTCGGATTCGCTGCCGTGGACGCCGCCATAGAAGCACCAGTACCGATTCAGTGGCGGGCTCGTGTGCGTCCAGGCTTCGTCTGCGCAAATCTCGTACTTCATGAATCCAAAAAGAAAAAGGACCCTGCCGCCCTACTAACGCCGCGCACCCTAGGGTGTGAAGCTTCAGGCAACAGAGTCCCTTGGCAGCCTAGGTGGTGCGCTAGCGGCTGTCAAGCGGTTGCGCGGCACGGGGACACACGCTCGCGTTCAACGGGGCGGGAGCGCATGAAATGGCGCTGTGCGTGGATCCTGTCGCAGCGTCCGCAGGTCCCAGTTGACGCCTTTAGCCATCCGTCTGATACTCACCAAACTGAGAGTTAGCCGCGGCAATCTCTCACTTGGATGAGAATTGGCCGCCACCGGAAACCGAATGTCGCAGCGTTATCTGCAAGCCGATCTCGCCGTCGACGCCTTGGCGCACCACAAGATGGCGTTCTTGTCTGGGCCGCGCCAGGTCGGCAAGACCACGCTTGGCCGTGCGCTTCTCACCAGCCCGCAGAACTACTTCAGCTGGGACAACCCGCAGTTCCGCCGCCTGTGGATCACCGATCCCGTCGGCTCACTGGCAGATCGCGGGCCCGGGCCGGTGCTGTTGGACGAGATCCACAAAGATGCGCACTGGAAAGACCGACTCAAGGGCCTCTACGACATGCGCGGCGCCGACGCGCCGATCCTCGTGACCGGCAGTGCGCGCCTCGACATCTTTCGCCGTGGCGGCGACAGCCTCATGGGCCGCTACCTGCCTTACCGCCTGCACCCATTCAGCGTGGGCGAGCGGCCGCAGTCGGTGCTGCCGGACGCGCTGGAGTTCGGCGCGACGCCTGCGCACGCGTGGGCGGACATGCTGCGCTTGGGCGGCTTTCCCGAGCCACTGCTGGACGGCAGCGAGGCGCGGGCAAAGCGCTGGTCTCGTCTGCGCGCAGAGCGGCTGCTCACCGAGGATGTCCGCGACCTGCGCAACGTCCGCGATCTTCAGGTGCTGCGGCTGTTGACCGACCTGCTGCCGGAGCGCATCGGCTCGCTGCTGTCCCTGAACGCGCTGCGGGAGGTGCTGGGCATCTCGTTCGCCACGGTCCGCGACTGGCTGGCCGTGCTGGAGGAGCTGTACCACTGCTTCACCATCCAGCCGTGGGACAAGCGCATCGCGCGGTCGATCGTGTCCGCGCCCAAGCTGTACCTGTTCGACCCGCTGCCGATTGCCGACTTGCCTGCGCGTCGCGAGAACCTGATGGCGCTGCACCTGCTCAAGGCGTGCCACTACTGGACCGACCTGGCGCACGGCGAGTTTGAGCTGTGGTTCGTGCGCACCCGCGATGGCGTCGAGGTCGATTTCCTGCTGAGCCGCGACGGCAAGCCGTGGATGCTGGTCGAGTGCAAGAGCGGCGATACGACGCCTGCGCCCGCACTGCGGCGCTTTGCCAAGGAACTGGACACGGTTCACA
This sequence comes from uncultured Myxococcales bacterium, assembly GCA_903929795.1. Lineage (GTDB taxonomy): Bacteria > Myxococcota_A > UBA9042 > UBA9042 > UBA9042 > CAIYBN01. The sequence goes on from CAIYWC010000024.1 coordinate 5,721, forward strand.
ACATCCAGGTCGTCGAGGTCGACGGCTACGACCGCGTGTATGCCGAAGACGGCGTGCGCGTGCTGAGCTACGAGCGGTTCTTGGCGGGGCTGGTGTAGCGGCAGATTCGCAGTCGCGCGCTTGCATGCCGGAACGACAAGGCTACGCTGCCGGGGCTGTTCGCCGAGGTCGTCCAATGCCGCTCGACGTAGTCACCCGCCACCAGATCGCCAGCCGGATCCGTGCCGCCGTGCCGTCCATGCGCGACCTGTTGCTGTTTGGCTCGCACGCCCGCGGCGAGGCACGCGAGGACAGCGACATCGACCTGCTACTCCTGGTGCCCGAAGGCGCCGACAAGATTGCTGTCGCCATTGCGGCCAAGCGCAGTCTTTGGGGCATCGACCGCGGCTTTGACGTGCTCGTCCTGACGCCGACAGACTGGCAGCGCCTGCACGCGTCGCGCGGCTGGTACGATCGTCAGATGGTGCGGGAAGCGGTGCAGCTGGACGAAGTGGCCTGACCGCCGTCGATCCTTGCGCTGTACGGCATTGAGCCGTACACTGACCATGGAGGTCACGATGCAGCCAGCCCGCAAAGCGCCACGAGATCCTGCAGCCGCCGCGCCGCGTACCGAGCGCTTGGAGGCCAGAATCTCTCCAGATCTGAAAGACTTGTACACGATGGCGGCCACTCTGCGCGGCCAGACGCTGACGGACTTCGTCGTCTCGACCGTGACCGACGCCGCACGCCGGATCGTTCGCGAGAGCGAGGTACTGGAATGGAGCCGCCGCGACCAGCAAGCATTTGCTGCGGCGCTGACGAGCCCACCCGCGCCCGCGTCCAAGCTGATGGCTGCTGCAGCGTGGTCGCGTGAACAGGCCGGGACGGATGGCTGAGCCTCTCGGGCATTCTCTGCGCATCGAAGCGTTGGACGGCCGGCACGCGCGCGACAGCTTCACCTCGGGCGTCGACGCGCTGGACCGCTACCTGGCGTCACAAGCGGGGCAGGATGCCAAGCGCGGCTTCGCCAGCGTTTTCGTCGCCGTGGAGATCGCTTCCGAGCGCGTGTGCGGCTTCTACACCCTGTCGATGGCCGGTGTGGCGGTGGACCTGCTGCCGGAGCGCCTGCAGCGCAAGATGCCGCGCTACCCGTCGGTACCGGCGGTGCGGCTGGGCCGGCTGGCCGTTGCGGTCACCGACAAGGGCCGCGGGCTGGGCAAGTGGCTGCTGATGGACGCGATGGCGCGCTCGCTGGCCAGCGAAGTTGCCTGGGCCGCTTTTGTGGTCGACGCCAAAGACGAGTCGGCGCGGTCGTTCTACCTGCAGTATGGGTTCCTGGCGCTCGCCGATGACCCGCTGCACCTCTTCCTGCCGCGTGCGACGGTCGAGGGCGCGTTCGGTGCGGACCGGGGGTAGTCAGGCCGGCATGGGCCGCCGTATCAGCCACGCGAGTGGCAAAGTTGGCAGAATTATAGTGGAAAGTGCGTGCCTGCAAAAAGTAACGGATAGTGTTACCTTGTGCAAGTTTGGACTATCTGCCCGATCCCGGCGCAGCGGCACAGTTGGGGTACAACGACCACTTTTCATTTGCGGCTGACGCTCTGCCTGGGGTACAACACAGGGTACAACATTGCCTGTCGGAGACGGACGGTCTCTGACGCTCCAGGACGGGAACAGTGCTGAATGATTGCGTATTCGTGATCGGCAAGAAGTGCCGATTCTGATTCCCAAGCTGAATGTTGCGGGTTCGAGTCCCGTTTCCCGCTCCACATGTGGTTAACATTGCTCATGTTCATCTCGAAAAACGGGAATGCGGGAAAACTACCGGGAACGCCCGGACACGGTTCCGTCACGATTCCGCGCCATTGGCAGCGCGGGCGTGCGTTCCGGTGAGCGGATGTAGTGGTCACGTGCGGTCTGGGCGTTGTTGCTGCCCGTATGACCGAGGAATGAGGCGATTTCGATGGCGCGAAACCCAGCGATGGCGCACAGCGAACTGAACGTCCCGCGCAGGCCGTGGGCCGTCAGCGTGTCCAGCTCGGCGAGCGTGCACGCGCGCTTGACCAGCGCCAGCAGCCACTTGTACGTATGCGGCTCGCCCGTCGTCGTCGCGAACAGCAACTCGTTGGCAAACCGCTGCTTGGTCAGCGTCTCCAGATCGGCCCGCATCGTCTCAGGAATCGCCGCAGCCCGCACGCGTGCCGCCGCCTTCAGGTGCTTGCCGCGCACGAGGATCACGCCGTCAGCCAGGTCCACGTCGCGCACCCGCAGCTTGCGAATTTCGCCGGAGCACAGGCCGTTGGTCAGCGGCAGCATCGCTGCCACCCGCTCAGCCGCCCACGGCAGCAGCGCCGCGCCGGCAAGGTACGCTTCCGCGTCAGCGCGGCTGCCAAACTGCGCCTTGCCCAACTCCATCTCGCGCCGCGCCCGCGGGTTCAGCCAGCGCTTGTGCTCCTTGCCGAGCAGCGCGCAGGGGTTAGTCGCAACGTACCCCTGCCGGTGGCACCACGCCACGAACCCAGCCACCGCCGCGTATCGCTTTTTTTGGCTCGCCAGCGGCTTGAACGCGATCGCGCGCAGGTACGCCTTGAGCATCGACGCGTCCAGCTCGGCCACCGGCACGTCGCTGGTGCCGCCGAAGTCGCGCAGGTCTTTGCCGGTGCGCGCAACCGTCAGCGCCGACCAGAAGCCCTCGTCGTCGTTGAACTTGATGAACGCTTCAATCGCGTCGCTGATGGTGCGCGGGCGGCTCTGGCCCGCCGACTCGGCCTTGGCCTGCAGGAACCACCGCCCGTATGCCTGCTCGTCCGTGAACGTCTTGGACCGGCGGTTGCCGTTGGCCAAGATGGCAACGGCGCGGATGCGCGGGCGGCCGTCCTTGCCGGTTTCGCCGTATGGGCCAAGCACGCGGGTGATGAGTTCGGACATGGCGGGCATTCCCCTGGACCGACTTGGGGTCGGGCCTGTTGCGGACTGTACGGGCAGGCGTGGTGTCTTGTCAAATCTGTCTTACGTCAACGACGGATCTGGCAGCAGCGGTCCGACAATGGTAGAATCGGCGGCACGGGCCGCTAAAGGCGCGTAACAATGGCATTTCACGTGTACACCATACGACAACTGGCGCAAGAAATCGGCTGTGATCATGGTCGCGTGCAGCAATGGGTGCATCGCGGTAAGTTAGCGGCAACAGACAAGATTGGCCTAAATTTGGTGTTTGATGATGCTGCCGTGGATGCGGCCCGCCGGCTGCTGGACGGAGAAGGCATGGGGCGGCTTCCTCACCTGTATCAGCGGATTCCGGCGTCTGAATCGCTGGCCAGCTACCTGACGAAACGCCAAGCAGCTGAGATCGTTGGAGTTGATGAGGCGACGCTGGCGCGCTGGGTCAAGGCCGGCAAGATCAAGGCCTACAAGCCGGTCGGACAGGAGCGGATTCTGTTCAACAACACCGACGTGGCCCACTTGGTGGCCGAGCGGGCCAGTTCACGAGCGGCGTGACCTCACGGCGCTGGCGTGCAGGTCGAGACCGCTTCCGCGATGACCTGGTCAACGCCCTTGAGCGCAAAATGGGCGAATTGAAATCCACCACGGAAAACAGGCAGCTCGACGGTCACCTGCTCGGCCTTGTTCGCTGAAAATTGCATGAGAATCTGCGTGGTTTCATCGAATACGACGCCGGTCAGGCTGTCGAACCGAATGGCGGAATTCGTGACGGGTTCGCCCTTGCCGTAACGAAATCGCAACTCGGCGGCGTCCTCATCCACGACCAAACCGGCCGAGATATCGACGCCAAGCGCGCCACGAATGCACCAGACGGACAGGACCGGATGCCGCCGCAACTTGCCAAGGCTCACGAGATCGGGCGAATCGAGCGTCGCTGAGTATTGCAAGCTGTCGTCCATGCGGTCTTTTTCCACGGAGACGCGCCAGCCGGCGATGAACTTCTTGCCAGGTCGCGGCGCTGGAACGGTGGGCGTTAGGAACGCCGTTTCAGCATCCGCCGCGCGCTGCGCATCCGTCCGATTCTGGTCAAGAATGGCAGAGACCCGGCTTGCTTCCTCAGCGGCTTCCTCCCTCTGCCGCCGCGCTTCCGCCTCGCGCCGCGCCGCCCTTGTCTCGATGCTGTCGCTCGGGTCTCGGTCCCTGATCGCCGGGGTCAGTGGCGGCGTGAGCACGGCGGACGGCGTCAGCGCGAGCGGCAACTGAACGAACGAGCCGGCGCGACCAGCACCGCCAAGCGACCGGTGGTTTGGCGCGATGGGCGTGGCACGGTATCCCGCGTTTCCGCTGCACCCGCCCAGCAACGCCACCACCACCACCACCAGCCACATCCGCATGCCAACCTCCACGTGCGACCCAGCCTACGCCAGCGCGCGGCCCCCGCGCAACCGCGCCCAGCCGCCGGTCAGGCCTTCCCAGCCTCCCGCCAAACCTCCGAACGCGCAGCGCCCCTTCCGGATTCACGGCGAAAACCACCGTGGCCGGGCGTTCGCCGTCGTCGCAGTCCCAGCCGCGTCCCGCCGACCGGGCACGGCCGGCTTCCTCGGAGCTGCGCTCCTGCCCGTGTGCCCGATCGCCGCGAAGCCCAGCGTCGCCGTCTGCGACGACGGCAACAACTGCACGCTCGCTTGGCTCAGCCCATCGCGCGCTTTCGCGCGTCACCTGTCCGCGCTTGTCCGCGCTCGCGCCCGCGTCGGACGCACCACCTGGTGGATCCACAATGGCAGTAGGTCATCGGGCTCTTCTGCCCTTCTCTGCTTTTGTCCCTTCTGTGCTTTCCACGCTTCTCTCCTTGAGACGCATGCGCGCGTGAATGGGGTATGGGGAACGGTCCCGGATACCGTTCCGGAGACGGTCCGTCGCACTGTCTCCGACACCGTGTCGGGGACAGTGCCGGACACGGTGTCGGACACCGTGCGCAACACCGTCTCTGAGACTGTCTCGCTCGTTTTCGGCAGATAATGCGAACTTGCGAGGCGAGTTGCTGCGCGTGCGTGCACGCTGCGTGCAACGACGGCAACGCGTGCATCGCGAACTGTTGCACGCCGTGCAACGGTTGCGCACGAACGCTGCAGCCAGCGTGTACGGACCGCGCACGCTTGCGCACGCAACCTGCACGGACCGTGCAGCAACCGCGCACGTTCCGTGCACGCGCCGGATCCGTCCACAGGCCGAGCCGACTTATTCACAGCCGGACGGCAGGTTGTGCACAGGGTGAAATCAGGGGTTGCGGGGCGGCTGGTGGTCGGTCGGGTGGCGCGGGTGCATCTGCTGCAGGCGCTCGTGGTCGCGCACGATGAGCCACGTCCACGCCAGCGATAGGGGCAGGGCGATGAGCGCGCTGATGAGGATGGCAACGAGCATCAGCCGCCGCGGCGCTTGTGCGTGCGGACCTTGACCGGACGGCGGCGCGTACCGCCGCACATCCACGCGGGCACCACTGGCCGGGAACGGCGCGGCACGGGGTTGGTGCCGCCAGCGTAGCCACCAGACGACAGCCACGCCACGCGCTGCGCCGCCTGCGCCGGAGCCTGAGACGGCACTGGCGTTTCCGACTTCTGCGGCGGCGGTTGTGCTATCCGGTCGTCGAGGGCGTTCGCCACCGCACCGCCCGGCACGGGCGCGGGCGATGCAGCAGCGATGCAGAGAACGGCGGCAGCGGTGCGGATGATTCGCCGCATCAGTCGTGCAGCTCCTTGACCAGATCCACGCTCCCCTGGACGACGATGTACACGCTGACGATGACCACCAGACCCCACGGCGGAATCTGGTTGGCCAGCGTCAGCACCACGCCGAGCACCGGACCCGCCAGCAGCTTGCGGCTCGCGTAGTCGGCGAGCGGCTTGGCGGTCTGCACCACGGCGATGCTGAACGGCTGCGCCGCCTCACCGTCCGTCTTGGATTCAAGGGCTTGCTCTGGCATGGCTGGTTGCTCCTGTATGCCCGGCAGCGCCGGTGGTCAGCCGTTGGCGGTGGTGTCGGCAGCGGCGGTCGGAAACGGGATGACTTCGCCGCCAACGCCATCGTCGGGCTGCGGGCCGGCCGTGGTGGCATCGGTGACCGGCGGCGGGTCGAAGACCGCCGACAGCTTGACGACGCCCGCGTGCACCAGGCGATCCACGGCGGTCTGCGCCGCGCCCGGCGGCACGAACGCGCTGGCGATGGCGTCAATGACTTCCTCCACGAACGGATGTGGCGTGGGCAACTGGTCGGCCGTGGCGAACTCGCCGGCAACGAGCTGCAGCACCGGCGCGGCGCGCTGGGCGGCGGCGTAGATGCTCGCGGCCTGTTCGGTGGTCTCGGCGGCGCGGATGTACTTGACGGCGGCGCTGCCGGCGATTTGCTCGATTTGGTTCAGCTGGTCATCGGAGAATTGGGGCAGATTCACGGGACACCTCGTGGTGGGTTGGGTTGGGAACGGACGCTACACAGTCATCAGCGGCACTTTGCCGGGACTTCCGCCGGCGCGGGCTTGCGCGGGAAGCGGCACGTGGCGCGCGACAGCGCGCCCTCGTAGCCGTCCGCGGTGAAGGTCTCGCGGGTCAGGTACGGCGGCTCGGCGGGGTTGCCGGACTGCTGCAGCTGCACGTCGCGCTTGAGCTGGGGCGTGGCGCACGCGCCGAGCGTGAGCATGGCGGCGACGGTGGCGGGGATGTGGCGGGGCTTGAAGATGCACATGGCGGGGCTCCTTGGGGCAGTGGCGGTGGCAACGGTCAGACGGTGGGGATTTCGACGTTGACACCGGCCGCATCCAGCGCCTTGCGCCAGTTGCCGGGCCAACGGTCGGGGCCGGGCTTACCGGGACGCCACGTGCGCTTGTAGAGCTCCCACGCATCGTCGCCGCTCGCCAGCACCGGCTCCGGCAGCGCCGCGGGGTCGGTCCACAGCAGCAGCCGCGCGAACGCCGCCGCCAGCACGTTGTCCGTGCAAAGCGCCTGGTACACGTCGTCGGCCTGGAAGCGCACGCCGCGCGCGGCGCAGACGTTGACCGCGTGCTGGTGGCTCGCCGGGTGCGTCATCACGCCAACCACGGCACCACCGCGCTCGAATTGCCAGAAGCCGTGCGCCGGACCGCCGCCCATCTGCTGCGGCAGGTCTTCCGGGTCTTCCTGAAAGTGCGTGGCCAGCACCATGACCGTGGCGGCGAGCGAGGTCATCTTGGCGGGCAGCAGCTCCAGCGCTGGCGTAATGACATCGGTGACGAGTTGCAGGGGCGACATGGGGAACCTCGTGAAACGGTTAGGGGTGACGCAAGAACTGGACGGTGACGCGGATGGTGGCGAGCTGCCATTGCACGCCGCCGACGACGCCAATGGCTGCGCCGACCAGGGGCGCGAAGCACAGCGCCGTGACGCCAAGCGCCACGCAGCCGACCTTGGCAGCGGTGCTCATGGGGTTGGCTCCGAACGGCGCACATGGATGACGGGGTGCTTGCCGGTGTCGGCGGTGTGGGCACGGGCGTCTTCCAGCACCACCAGACGCAATTCCAGCTCGTGGTCAACGTCGCGCTGTTGGTCCAGTTTCGCCTTGTGCTCGCCGTGCAGCAGCGCATGGTCGGCGAGCGTCTTGGTGGCCAGCGCGACGTTGGCGGCGGTCTGCCACAGCAACTTGCTCCAGTAGGTGAGCATCCCGGCGGCGGCGGTGAGAATGAACGCAACGACCGGCCAGTTTTCACGCAGGGCTTGCATCATCGTGGGAACCTCTGGCGATGGGCGGACGGACAGGCAAGCGGCGGTTACGCGCGCTCCAGGTAGATGTCGAACTCGGCAGCCAGCGCCGCGTCGGTGTCGTTGGCCAGCGCCACGATGGAGCCGGCGGCGAACGGACCGAACGCAGCGCCATCGGGCGAGAACTGCTCAGCGCCGTCCACCACGCGCAGCTCGGCGTGGGTGTAGAAGATGCCGTCCGCACGCGCGCCCAGCTCCGGGTCGGTGTCCGACACCAGCCGCACGGTATTGGCCGCCGCCGCCGTCAGCCGCACGGCCGGCACCCACGCGCGGCAGTTGGCGGGTACGCGGTAAGCGGCGTTGAACATCTGCACGGTGCCCGCGCTGATGAGTCCGTAGATTTGGCCGCCGCCCAAGGCTTGCACGGCCATGTCGCCCGCTGCCGCCTTGCCGCTGCCAGCTACCACCACAATCATCGACCGCACGAACGCAACCTGGTCGGAGTCGGTCTGGACCGGCGTGGTGCCGCTCAGCTTGACGACCTGCACCAGCGGGCGGCCGTCGCCGTTCTGACACAGCAGCAGCACCGTCTGCGCGCCGGTGCCGCCGGCGATTCCCGCGACAAACGCCGTCGCTGTGACCACCGCGATTGCGGCATCGCCACCGCTCGACGCGTCGGTGAACGTGAAGTCAGCGCCCGGCCGCGTCACCAGCACAGAATGTGAATCGCCGGGGTCCACTTCCGCGGTGTAGCCGCCGCTCGCGGACGCCGCCAGCGCGGCAGCTGCCACCGCCAGCGAATCACCATCGGTGGCCTCGTAGCTCAGCAAGGTGGACCCATCGGACGCGCCGTAGGTGACGCCGGTGGCGGGCGTGCCGCTCAGCGTCAACCGCTGGACCTTGGAAACTTCAGGCACTTCCGCCTGGTCATCGGCCGACGACGACGCGACCTGCACGCGAGCTGGCGCGGGCGGCGGTGTCCACGACCCCATGCCCGGCCAGATGACGCCGGTGCTGCCGGAGCGACGACCGCGCACCGTCACGCACTCTGCCGAGATCAACTGCCCGTTCCGATAAAAGCGACGCATGGGGAACCTCCGCCGCCAATCATCCGGCGTGGCTCAAAAAACCGGCAAGATGCAGCGGCGCGCCGTTGCCAAAACCGCAAGCGGCAGCCACCGATTGCGCGCCTCAGATGGTTTCAAGATTCACAGGACGCCGCCAGAACTGGACGCAGACTCCGCCCATCTGGCCGAACTCGTAGACCAGCGGCGCACTGCCCGTTGCCGCCACCACAGGTAGCGCCCGGTCGATGGCGGTCAGCGGCAGCGGCGAGATGGTCTCCGCCGTGCCCACCACGCTCGCCGTCGGCGCGCAGCTCACCGTCTGGCCAAATCCTTCCGAGCCGGAGCACGGCGACGCCTGCGTGGAGATGTTCGCGCCGGTCAGGCCTTCCACGGCGTTCGCGCTGGTGTGCTTCTGCTGGCTGTAGTCGCCACCGGGCGTCCAGCCGGTCTCAAACGGCGACGACCAGCGCGTGACCCAGCAGCGCGTGTGCGTCACGCCCGGCGGCACGATGACGCTGGCGCGCCGTACCGGTGCGCCGGAGAGGTTGCTGTCGTACATGTGGCCGCACGCGCCGTACAGGCCAAAGCCAACCGCCATGCCAACGCTGTCCGCCGCCAGCAGAAGCGCGATGCTAGCCAGCGGCGTCGGGTCCAGGTTGGTGATGCCGGTGGCAGGGTCGGGCGCGCCGCCTTGGCCCCACGATTTGACAGGTGGCAGTCGCATCAGTCCCCCGGACACCAGTGAAGCACCACCGCACGCAGCGTGAGCGTCTGCGTCGAGATGTTGCGGACGTACACTTCCAGGTCCACGCCGGCGTCTACCGTGCCGTCAACGGTCGCTGCCAAGTGGCCGGTCACGATGTGGCCGGTCGCGTCCAGGTCAACGTGCGGCGGCGTGGTCGTGTATTTCAAGGGCTTGGCCACCAGCCGCACGCGCTTGGATGTCGCGCCGCTGGACACGTCCGCCAAGACGGCCGCACGCAGCAGCACCGTGCCCTGCTGGTACGGCAGGCCCACGCGCGCCTTGCCCACCAGCGCCCATTGGTCGCCGGTGTTCGCGTTGTCGAACGGCGTGGCATACATCGCGCCGCCGAATTGGGTGTCGGCCTGCACCCAGCTCGCCACCATCTGCTGGCGGTCGCGCAGCACGGCGATGCTGTTGCGCCAGCAGCGGTCGAGCATCTCCGTATGCACCGGCCCGCTGGTCACGCCGAGCAGCGCGTCATCGGCCGGCCAGAAGCCGCTCGGCATTTGTGCCGCCGTACCGATCGGCGCGCTCGCCGGGTCCGGGTCCGGGTAGACGAGGATGCTGGACACGAGGAACGGCCCGGTCGGCGGCGTGTAGGTGAAGCGCAGACGGTCACAGCCGGAAGGTGCGGGCAAAATCACATGATGATCACAGGAGTTGTAGACGCCACTCGCGAGCGTCACGCTGCCGGAATACAGGCTCGTCCACGTCGGCGGCTCGCCGATGCCGCTCTCCACGGTGACCGGCACGCTGGCGGCGAAGCTGCCGAGCAGCCAGTGCGTGCACGCATAGCGGATGGCATCCGCGCTCGGCACCACCGGCACGGTGAATGAGATGGCGCGGTTCTGCGTCTGCCTGACGATGGGGAACACCGACACCAGCGGTGGGCGGTGCACGCAGTAGCAGGCATTGGCGTTGTGCAACGCCGTCTGCAGCGGCTCCGCCGACATCGGCGGGGTCAGCAGCTCTTGCTCCGTGCTGACCGTCAAGTTCGTCCCGATGACCACTGCCACGACTACCCCCAGATGCTCCCGTCGTCCACGTGCGCGAAGCCCTTCTGATAGTCGCCCGCCGTCGCGTTTTCAGGCAACGTCAGCCAGCTCGCCGACGACAAAGTTGCCCCGCCGCTTGCGGTCAGTCCGCTCAGCTGGCAGTCGGTGCCGGTGTCGGTCACCGTCGTCACGGCGAACCCGCCGCCGCCGGCTTCGTTGCCAAGGCCCGCCTCGTAGTGCCGGAGCCGCAGCGTGCCTTGCTTCGCGAGCGTCGTGGAGAAGTGCTTGTAGAACCGCTGCTCTACCGTAATCGTCGTGGGCGCGCCAGCGGGGCCGGTGAAGCTCGTGACGGTCGCGGATGGGCACAGGCCCTCCTTGGTCAGCTGGCCGTCGATGAGGATGGTGGCGACGATCGCGCCGTCCAGGAGCCGCCGGGGATTGCCGAGCACGCGGCCCACGCCGGTGTAGCCAGGCGTCCCGGTAGACCATTGCCAGACTGCGAAGTGGGTCAGCTTCAGGTGCACCAGGTCTCCGGGCTGGAAGTCCAGCCACGGCACCAGATGAAGCTCGATGACCTGCTCGGTCTGGCCAGCTGCGAGCCGCGCCCACGCCCACTGCGTGAGCATCTGCACCGGCAGGATACCGGACAGCGGCACGGTGTAGTCCACCGACAGCTTGCCCTGCAGCGCCATCGCCGACAGGTCTTGCACCATGACCACGGACGGCGCATTGCCGGCGGGGACGGTAACCGTGCAGGTGTTGGGCACGTCGCGCGCCTTGATGGACGCCACCGGCTCCTGCTGCGTCGTCAGCAGGTGTTCGTCGCGGATTTCCACGTCCCACGCGCTGCCGCCCGGCTCGGTCGATACCAGTCCGATGCGCTGCAGGCGTTGGCCGGTGCCGTCGTCGCCGCGCAGCATCACGCCGAGCTGCGCCAGCGCCAGCAGGCCGGTGTAGACATCCTCCACGGACTGGCCGCTGACATCGACGTTGACCGCCAGCGACGCGAGGTCGCCCTTGGCGACGGCAGCGAAGCTCGCCGCGTCCACAGCGCTCAGCTCACCCGACACGCCGGCATCCAGAGCATAGCCGTCGCCAGCCGCAAGCAGGTCCATCGCACCCATCGCGCCGCCGGTGCCGCTGGATTCCAGCATCTTGAGCAGCACGTCCATCGCCTTGCCGGGGACTGTGGAGCCGATGCGCACGGTGGCATCCGGAGAGACCGAGGCGATGACCGGCTTGGTCATCTGCGCATCGCTGTAGAGGTAGGAGAAGTAGGCCACGTTGGTGTCGAACATCACAAACTTGTAATAGATGTTGGGGCTTCCATCGACGAGCAGGGTGCCGGGCTGCGGCAGAAGACTAGTCGGCAGGTCCAGCGCGACAGCCAAACCGCTATGCGCGACCAGTATCTGCTGGTCGTCGTTGGCGACGCCCACCATGTGCTGACCGTTGGAATAGAAAATGGAAATCGAGCATGGGCCGACTGGCGCGCACGGGACGTTGCAGATCGGCTTGGTCAGATTCGCGGCACCGAACGCAAGGCCGATGGTCACGAGGTTGTACAGCGGCACGGAGCTGGTCTTGAAGCCAAGCAGCCAGACCCACGCAGCCTTGTAGACGAATTCGCCGAACCCCTCCTGATACGGCTTGCCGGCGTCGGTTTGGTATACGGTCCAGTCGCCGAGAATTGCCGAGCACGAATGACCGTTACCGGTGAGGTCTGGCGCGAGCGGAACAGCGTCACCCCATGCCTTTTGAATCTTCGCCTGCTGCTCTGCGGGGGTCATCAGCGTGCCATCTGGAATCCCGTCATACGGCGCGATCTGCACCATGAACTCCCACAGCTTGGTCGTGTCGGGGTTCCAGCAGGTGACGTGCACCGCCAGCGTCTCGGCAGCCGTCACCGGGTAGCGCGCAACCGTGTCCACGACCCGGCCGGTCACCGCGTCCGCCAGCTTCACTGCCAGCTTGCGATCCAGCGCTTGCGCGGTGATCTGCCAGATGCCGCCTTGGCGCTCTGGCCCTTGGTCGATGGTGCCGCGCCAGATTTCGTCGGCCTCGTCCGCGAGTGTTGCGCCGGTCATCGCGCCCGATGGCGTCAGCGGCGTGGCGTACAGGCGCACCTGCCGCCCGCGCCACCACCGCGGCAGGTTGCTCGCCACCGCGCCCATCGATCCCAAGGCGACGGTGCGCGCGTGCGTGCCAGCCGTGCCGCGCGTGCAGCCGGTCAGCCGCGGATCGCCGCCGCTGGTGGCCGTGCCGCTGTATTCGATGCGCTCCAGGCCAACCCAAGCAGCGCCGCTGCCCGGCCAGCCGGTGAGGTTGGTCAGGTGCAGCGTCGTGTCAGTCGCCAGAAAATCCTTTGTCAGAGCCGAGCTGGCCGACGCGCGCCGCACCCACGTCCGGATCGCCGCCGTATCGAGCAGCTGCACTGTCAGCGGGAAGCCAGCGCCAATGCCCTTCTCGCGGTCGATGAGCTGGCCAACCTCGCTCGAATGGTCGATGACCAGGCTGGCGTCCTGCGTCGTGAAGCCGTCCGGCAGCGTCAGCGCCGTGCCGCGCTCAATCCACACGACCGGAATGCCCTCGATCGTCATCCAATAGCAGACGCCCCAGCCAAACTCAGTAGGTGCCCAAACGCTCATGTGGTCCTCGGAATGGCCAGCTCGATTGTCATGGCGTCAAAGCTCTCGTCGTCGTCCAGCCGATCCCACGCCGGCTGGTTGATGACCGCGCCTTCCAGATACCCGTCCAGGTTGGTGGCGGACTGCGCGGCCGTGTCGGTCGTCAGGTACACCCGCACGCGGCCCTGCAGGAGCCAGCACCAGTCATCGGGCTGCTTGTCGCGGCGGCTGAGCAGCGTCAGCCGCGCCACGCTGTGGTTGCCGAACGCGCTGGCGAACGCCCGGCCAAGGCGGACTTGGGTCATGTCCACACGCGCCGCATCTTCTGGCGGGTCGGAGTCCACGCCGATGAGGTCACAGCGCCCGCGCGGCACCGCCGTGCCCGTGTGCGAGGTCAGAAAGCCGTAGGTGGCATTCGGGTCAAAGCCGAGCCAGCGCGCCAGCTCTGCGTCCAGCCCGGCCCACACGGGGCGAAAGTGGATGCCGTTGGTGGTGGCGATGGTCACGCGCCGCGCGGTGGCATCATAGGTCACGGCGTAGACGCCGGCGGGCGTGAGCGAAAAGAGCATCGCCTGCCACGACACGAGCGCATCGCGAAACACCAGCGGTCCGGACAGGCGACACGCCGTCGTCAGTGGCGATGTCGGCTGCTCTTCCACGACCAGTGTGTTGACCGCGCGGAACTTCGCCGTGCCGTCCGAGAACGCAAACCCTTCAATGCAGCCCGCCATCTTTACACCGCATCGCCAGCGAAATCCGCCGTCACGTTGTACAGCCCGGCCGGAGCCGCCGCCGTTGCCACCTTACCCACAGCCACCCGCCGCCAGCGTGCGGAGAAATCGGGGTCGCCGTCCACATACTGCTCGGATGCGCCGATGGCGACGGTGCTCAGCCGCAGCCAGCCGCGCCGCGGGTGACTGGATGCCGCGAGCTCGACCTGCAGGCGCGCCACATCCAGCGCGTGGCACGTGGTCTTGCTGCGCCACGCCGGAGCCGCCAGCGCCGACACACCGGGTCGGATGCTGCCCGCGCCGCTGCCATCGCCCGCGCCCCGTAACCACCGCTGGCCAGCGCCCAGCGGCACGCGACCGCTCGTACCGGGGCACCACGTGCCGTCCGCAGGCGTCGTGGCCTGCACGACCACGCCGGTGTGTGTCGCCAGCCCCAGCAGCGCCGTGGTGGTGCCGGCCGCCGTGAAGATGAAGCTGCCAGACACGTCGTGCAGCGCCAGCAGCGCGCCACGCGTCGCCTTGTCGTTCGTCCACGACCAGACGAACCCGGCGGTGCCGTACCAGGAGCGGCCGGCGTCGTTGCACCAGGCCACCAGCGCGTTCATCGCCGACACCGCATCGGCGACAGTTGCCGGCGGTGTCCATACCTCCGCGACGGGCGTACCGACCTTGACCGATGCCATCATCCCAGCCCAGTTGCTCCGTGTCTCCAGCGCCAGCATCAGGCCCCCGTTCCGGTGCCCACGCCGGTGCCGTTGAGCGATTGCATCGTGCCCGCCATTTCCTTGGCCACCTTCTGCGGCGTGCCGATGACGAAACCGCGGCCCATGAATACGTTGTAGGTATGGCCGCCGCCGGTACCGCTGGACGGGCCGGAGCCGCCGGAGCTGCTGCCAGACGATCCGCCGCCAGATGGCGCGGCGCTCGCGGTTGTGCCGGTGCCAGCCGCCACGCCGTACAGCGCCGCTGCCGCGCCGTGCGCGATGCCGCCGGGGATGTTGCCAGTGGCGAAGCTGGCGATGGACGCCGCCGCCTCCACAAGCGCCATCACAGCCGCCTTCTCGCGCTCGTTGTCGATGAACGCGCCGGCCACCGCGCCCGCTGCCGCAATCGCGTCCGGAGCGGCAGCACCCAGCCCGTGCCAGTCCTTGCCGATCTTCTGAACGCCGGCAGACACCGCCTCCAGCGCATGCCCCAGCTTGCCACCGGTGCCGCCGCCCGCCGTCAGCATCTCCATCGGACCGCGCAGCGCGTCCAGTGATGCCATCCACGCCGCCTTGGACCGTTCGCTGGTCTGCTGGCTGAGCTTCTGGATTTTGCCGTTGTAGTCCTCGTGCGCGCCGCTCAACTCGGCAAGCCGCTGCAGCTCCAGATTCTTGCGGTCTTCGTCGGACAGCGAGCGGTCATGAAGCGCCTTGTCGATCTCGCGGTTGGCCTTGGTCACCACCTGCTGGTAGTCGGCCCACGCCTGGCGCGACTCAACCAGGTCGGCCTGCTCATCTTCGCCGCGCGAGCGAAGCACCGCCGCCAGCGCCGCCTCGCGCCGCTGCGCGGACGCCAGCACGGCTTCTTGCGAACGCGCCGCGATGTCGCGCGAGCGGTTGGCGTCGTCCTCGTCCACCTTGCGGCGCTTCTGCACGGCTTCCGCATGGATCGCGGTGATTTCGTCCTCGCGGCCACGCTTGGTGTTGGCGGCGCGGCGCGATCGCTCCACTTCCGCCTTCTCACCTGCTGCGATGACGGCGTACTGTGCATCGCGCGATCCGCCGGTGCCAGCGGCGTCGTCCGCCTGCGCCTTCAACAACCGCTGGTGCGCGGCCAGCTCCGCCTCGTGCGCGGCGCGGCCCTTGTCGCGGCGCGCCTTCAGCTCGTCACCGGCCTCCTTGCCAACCGCCAGCTCCTTGCCCGCGAGGTCGGCCGTCTCGGTCGTGAGCTTGGCAATCTCGCGGCGGTATTCCACCTCGGTCACCAGGCCAGCGAGGTTGTTGGCTTCCAGCTCGTTCTTGCGGCGGGCGACATCGGCCTCGCGCAACTGGATGGTGTACATCCGTATCCGCCGCGCTTCCTTCTTGTCGAGCAGCACGCCGCCCTGCGCCTCGATGGCGCCGATTTCCGCTGCGGCCAGTGAATCGCGCTGCGCGCGGCCAGCTGCGAGAATTCCCGCCAACTTCTGCTTTTCGACGATCGCCGACAACTCGTTGGACTCGGCCACCGCCGCGTCCACCAGGCGCGCCTGCACGTCGGCCTGCGCGCGCAGATCGCCAAGCTGGGTGCGCAGTTCCGCCGAGCCAGCGACGCGCGTGTGAGCCAGCAGCTCTTCCTTCTCGGCGATTTGCTCCAGCGTGGCCTGACGCAGCCGGTCCTGCGTCAGCGCATCATCGCCGAGCTTCTTGGCTTGCGCCGCCTGGTCGTTGGCCTGCTTGGCGGTCTCGACCGCGCTCTGCGACAAGCCGATGCGCGTGGACACCGTTGCCGCGTCGCTGCTGGACTTCGCCAACCGCCCGAACTCTTTCTCAAACTCGCGCAGCCCTTCCGGGCCTTTCTTGATGGCTTCGGCGAACTTCACCATCGCCTCTGCACCTTCCTTGCCCAGATGCTCGGCGTGCTCCTTGACCAGCGCCATCAGGTTTTCGGTCGGCTGCATCTCCAGCGGCAGCTCGGCCAGCGCCGCCTGCAGCTTGATTGCCTCCGCCGCCGTCACGCCCATCCCATCGGCGAGCCGCTTGGTGTCGGTGTTGCCCAGCAGCTCAACCGCCGCCTGCGCCTCGTCCGCACGCTTCTTGAACAGGTACGTCGCCGCGCCCACGACCGTGATACCCACGCCGATGAGCCCGATGGGGCCGGGCAGGGCGCGCAGAATCTTGCTGATGCCGCCGAACTCTTCCGCCACCACCTTCAGCGGCTCCGGCAGCGCGCCGGCCATCTCGCGCAAGCCCATCAGCCCGCGCTCCACGTCGTGCGTGGCGTGCCGGCCTTCGGTGCCGAATTCGCTCACACGGTCGCGCAGCGAGCCAAAAACGCCATGCGTCTTCTCACCTTCCGGACCAAGCCCGCCGATGCCATCGTGGACTTCCTTGACGGCCTTGGCGGCGTTACCCTCGCCCTGCATGCTGATGATGGTTTCAACGCGCGCTGATGCGAATCCGCTCATTTTGCCCCCGGCTTTGGCTTGCGCCGCTCGTCATCCACCTGGAGCATCAGCAGGCCCCACGTCAGCCACGCCGGGAACGCATCCGGCCAGCCGCTCAGCGGAGAAATGCGCCCCAAGTCCCGCAGCGTCAAGACCGTGGTGAACTGGATGCCGCGCAACACACCGTATGGGCACACCGACCACTCACCGCCCGGCAGCTCTGCGCCCTTGGGCACTTCCGCACACGGGCCGACGTTGCAGCGGCAGCGCCACACGGCGTTGCGGTAGGTGCCAATCTTGGCGCGGATGGTCAGGAGCCACGGCAGGAGTTGTTCCCAGGATGCCGGTTTGCCGTCAACCGTCACCCCGGTAGGTTTCCCCAGGTCAACCGGCCAACCGCGCGGTACAGCGCCAGCCACAGTTCCGCGGGCGGCGCTGCGAGGAACTGCGCGGCCTTGTCCGCGTCGCCGTCGATGGCCACCAGACACGCCTTGTTGGCGCGGGCAATCTGCACATCGATCGGCTGCTCGCCATGCTCTTGCGCCTGCAGGTAGCTCAGCGCGCGCACGTCAAACGAGGTCGCATCAGCCGTCACCGTGCACATCCCGGCCGGGACGAACATGCGCGGACGCGGTTCGGGCGGCTTGGGCGCGGGCAGCGCGTCGCCCGATGCGACAGCCGTTGTCGCGTCCACCGGCTCCGCCTGCTTGGGCTGGAGCTGCGCCAGTACCTCATCGGTGACGGTCACGGCCGGGTCGTCCGACCAGAACAGGCGGGCGGTACGGGCGGTGCTGGTGGTGACGATGGACATGATGCTCTCCGGCGGACGGTGCTGGTGGACGGTCTACGCGAGCGCGACGCGAACCACGCTGTTGATGGGGCTTTCGTTGCTGGTCTCGCTGCCGCTGGTGGCGTCGGCGGCATACGGCCCGGCTTCCATCTGCACGGTGTAGGCCACAGCGCCCTCGCGGTCGCCAGCCGTGGGCGCGGCCACCACGCGCGCACCCGGCATCAGGAACGCGAAGCACTTGCCGTAGCCCGCGCCGACGTACACGCCGAGCGGCAGCGCCGCGCCGACTTCCAGCGACCGCTGCAGGTAGTGCGAGCCGGTGTTGCCGGTGATGTCCAGCGCGTTGTTGTACACGAGGTCGGCCACGTCGTGCGGCAGCGAGAACGACGCCTTGACGCGCCGCTGCACAATCGCCACGTCGTGCACGCCTTGCGCGGCGTAGTGGCTCTTGGTCTCGCGGATTTTCGTCGTCCACTCGACCACCAGCTGTTCCACGCCGTGCTTGACAGCGTTGCCGAGCATGAGCGCGCCGCTCTTGTTGCCGATGAGCTGCGGCGTGCGGTTGAAGGCATCGGGCTGCACCAGGCCGCCCTTGGTCTTGTCGATCTGGTAGTCGTAGAACTTGTAGTTGAACTCGATGGTCGGGATTTGCCCGGCCTCCAGCGTCAGCTTGCCGCCCTCGCAGATGAGACCCGTGAACACGTAGCACAGCGCCGTGTTGGGGCCGGTCCAGTACGCCGTCAGCGGCACGGGCTGGTCGTTGGACAGCCACGCCGTGGTGGTGCCCAGCACGTCAGACGCCGCGTCCATCGTGGGGTTGCGGGTGGCATCGAACAGCGTCAGCACGTCGATGACGCGCTGCTTGATGAAGCCCATGAACGGCGCGCCGCCGGCGAGCTGCTGCGCCGCCACCAGCTGGCCCGCCTTGTGGCCAGCGCCGCCGCCGGAGTCCAGCGTCAGGTGCGTGGCGTCCGCCGAGCTGGCAACGCCGTCCGTCACGCTGGCGGAGTTGGACAGGAACGTGCCGCGCCAAAAGTTGGTGTTCTTGTCGGTGAGCGTCGCGCCCGCCAGCGACTCGACCGTGCAGCCGAGCGCGTTGGCCAGCAGAATCATCCACGGCGGGATGACTTCCACCGTGCCCACAGGCGCGCCGCCGGGGTTCTCGGTCGTCGGGTTGTAGCCCTGCTTGAAGCTCTGCAGCGGCACGGAAAACGAAATCTTGCCGCCGCGCGCGCCCACAACCCGCTCCGGAGCCACGCCAATCTGCCCGACCATCAGGTCAAGCTCCTGCGTGCCGGTCTCCAGCGTGACCTTGGGCGTGTCGCCGAGCACCGGCACCATCTGGTCAGCCGCAAGGGTCGTGGGCGTCGTCAGGTCCGCCTGCAGGCCCAGCAACAGTGAATGGTCAGACCAAAATTCCTGAGACATCTTCTACCTCCCCCGGTATTGCACCCGGACCATCATTGTCACTTGGCACTCGCCGGTTTGCTCGTCGGCTGTGATCGTCGGGAACTGCGGCTCAAAGCGCAAGAGACCGAGGTCTTGGCCCTCCGCGCTGCACATCCAGTCGTACAGGTCGGCGGTCACGTTCTCCGTGTCGTTGGCGGCGTGCAGGTACGCCTGCGCGTCCAGACCCGTGTAGAACGAGCTGAAGATCAGCATCGCTTCCCAGTCGGAGTCGGTGTAGCCGGACTTCACGCGCCGGCCTGGCTGGCACGTCAGGTTCACGTCGCGACCGCCGCTGTCGGTGGACGACAGGCCCACGTCGGCGCGTATCCGGTCGTCGGCGTTGGCCGGGTCAAATGCGCCCAGCGCGTTGATGCGCGCGGCCCACGCCTGCAGGATGTTGCCGGCAGTCGTCGCCATCAGCGCACCATCCGAATCGACAGCGTGTTGCGGCGCTCGTTGGGCTTGAGCATCCCGTCGTTGTTGGCGTCGTAGCCCTTCATCCCCGCCAAGATACGGCTGATTTCGTCGCCGAACGCAAAGCGGTACTCACGAATCAGGTTGGCCACGTCGTGGGTCGCGCCAATGCCCATGTCGGCCAGCACCCAGCGCGCGGCGGTCTGCGCCACTTCTGCGAACGACCGCGAGCTGATGTACAGGTACGGCCGCCGGCCGGTTTGCTCCACCGCGCCGCGGATCTTGTCATCCACGCGCTCTGCCACCATGCGGCAGAACTCGATGGCGCGCGTGGCCTTGTACGTCGTGGACAGCAGCGTTTGTACGTCGGCTGCCGTCATCACCGGCTGCCACTGCCAGCGCACCACCTGCACGTCGAACACGGCCGTGCCGTCGTGGGTGCCGTCGTTGTAGTCAAACACGAGCTGCAGGTTATCGCCGAGCGCTTCAATCGGCTGCGATGGCACGGTGACGAACATCGCCAGCGACTTGACCTTCGTGCCAGACGGCACGGCGCCCTGGACACCACCAATCGGCTGGAAGCCGTAGGGCATGACGACGGCCGGCACCAGCACCACGCGCTCACCGCCGATGAACAGAACCACCGGCTCATCGACGCGCAGGCCGGATGGGTCGACCACGCGGATTTCTTCGTTCGTGGAGCCGGGCAGCACCGTCGTCTGGAATGTGGACCGGGTTACCGTGGGCGTGCAAACGAGCGAGCCATCAGCGTGCAGCAGCTTGCACGTCGCCGTCGTCGGCGCCAGGCCATCCATGTCCGCATGCTGGACCTTGCACGCGCGGCCAACCTGCAGCTCCACGGAATCCGTGCGGTCAGCGTTGAGGCGCCGCACAGGCGGGTCGGGAAGTGGGGCGCCGCCGCCAAGCGGGCTGATGCCGCCGTTGGTGAGCGGGCTGATGGACATGGGCTACGCGTTCCCGGGGATGCGCGCGTACGGCGAGTTGGGATCAGTCGCCGGGGCGTTGTTACTGCCAAGCAGCGACAGGTGGAACTTGATGGCGCCGCTGAAGGTGCTGTCCATGAAATCGTAGAAGTTCAGCCTGCCCGTGGTCGGGTCGAACTTGCACGGATTGGCCAAGACGGCGCAAGCCAGAGTAGCCGCCTGGTAGGCCTGCGACATTGAAGCATGGGCGTCCTGCCGCTCGAAGGCACCTTTGTCGACATACGTGTTGCCGCCTACCGTCTGGACAAGCTTGCAAAGGTGCATGCCGAAGTGAGGTGTGTCCAACAGAGGGGTCACATCGCCAATCCATGCGCCAACGTCAGCATCCCACGTCACGTCGAGCGTCACTGGAGCGGAGCCGATTGGCTTGACCGTGAGGACAGCAGGCGGGTCATTACCGACTTCTGCGCCGGTTGCGTCGATGAAGCCCGGGAAGATGACGACCGGGGTCTCCAGGTCAGTGTCATCAATCCCGTGGAGGTATACGCGGCCATTGAAGAACATCGACATTGCAGCCTCTCAGGTTCGCACGCGGGCGGCGGCACCTGCCCCAAGCAAGGTGCCCGCCGCCACAGCGATGTCGGGCTATTCGACGTTCGCGCCGATGATGCCGAACTCGTAGGCCTTGGCGTAGAAGGACGCCTGGTACTGGACCACGAAGTTGATGAACACGTTGTCCTCGCTCGGCGTGGCGGTGACGAGCGGCTGCTCGCCAATCCACAGGCCGACCGGCGACTTCTGCGTGTCCACCACGAACCAGTCATCCGGGTTGGACAGCGGGTAGACAATCGGCTTGGCCCACGACTTCAAGGTGTTGATTTGCAACTCCTTGCTCGCCATGTCGGACAAGAGCAGCTGGCGGGCCAGTTCCTCGTTGGCCGAGCCGACGATCAGCGCATAGTCGCCGTCGCCCATGTTCATCGCCGTGCCCTGCTGGTTCTTGTACTGCCGCAGAATCGCACGCGCCAAGTTGAGCGTGTCGCGAGACAGCGCCGCCGTCAGCAGGTTGTCCTGCGTGCCCTCGCCCGACATGCCTTGCCGGTACTTCAGGCCCGTGTCCAGGAACTTCTTGCTCGCGCCGACCTGACCCGCGCCGGTACCGGCGGACGGGTGGTTCAGCGCGAACAGCCCGGTCAGGCCGTCGAAGTACATCTTGTTGATGTCCGCGGCAGCCGAGTTGGCCTGGCCCGCGCCGATGTCGCCAATCGCGCTCTCGGTCAGCCAGTCCACCTGCATCCGCGGCAGGCGGTGCTTCTTGACCCAGCCGCGCTGGAAAATCTTGCTGATGCCGCTGGTCAGGTCGGTGGCGTCCACGCTGGTGGTGGAGCCGGTGACCTCCTGCGACGGACCGCCCGCGTTGAGCGCGAGCAGTTGCGTCTGGCCGCCGGTGTCGATGAGGGTCTTACCGCACTCGGCGTACAGCTCGGTCGCGTTGGCAAGCGAATCCAGGAACGCCTTCTGGACGATGCGCTGCACATTATCGAGAGAATTGGACATGACGAGCCTCCATCTGGGGTGGGAGCCGGGACGCGCACGCGCTGTCTAACGACTCGTGTCTACAAGAAAAACTGACCGCCCGCTGCCTGTTTGCGCAGGCGCGCATCGCGCTCCTGCCGGTCGGCATCGTAGTCCGATTGTTTCTTGACCCAGACCTCGCAGCCTTCCGGAAAGCCCACAACCTGGTGCTTTCCCTCCAGCGGCAGCCAGCCCTTCGCAGTCCACTTGGCTCGCAAAGTCGCCTTGCGGCCCTCGGGCAACGCGGGGTCCAGCAGCGCAGGCACCCAGCCTTCCGGCAGGCCCAACACGGTGCCCGGACGGAGAGAACTGGAATCGCCTTCTGCCTTCTTTTTCGCGCGCGCCGCGGCAACCGCTGCCGCAGATGGCATCTTCAGGACGGGCTCTTTGCCCGCCTTGGTTTCTTCCGTCTGCAGCTTGGGATCGTCGTCAGCCATCGGTTCCTCACTGACATGACGCTACGCCCAATGAAAAAAACTTTGCAAGAGTTGCTGTCAACCGCCGAGCAGCTTGGTCGCGGACTCCGCTGAAACCAAAGTACTTTTTCGCTTGCCGCTGAGCACGTCCTGCAACGCGGTGCTGCCGGTCTTGGCCAGGTCGGTGATGCGGTCCGTGATGGTCGGCTGGCCGCCGTTGTTGACCGCGCGGCACAGCTCCGGGTTGACCTTGACCCACGCCTCCAGCGCCTTCGCGCCTTCGGGCGTGCCGGGGTCCACGTCGGGCGCGTACGGCCGGAACTTCTCCAGCAGACCAAAGCGGTCCAGCGCGAGGTTGCGGCGGTCGGTCACCAGCCCCTTCTTGGTCGCGTCCAGCTCGGCGCGCTGCGCGGCGATTTCCTCGTCGAGCTTCTGCTTGTCGGTCAGGCCCTTCTGGCGCGCCGCTTCCGCGTCGTCGGTGGCCTTCTTGACCGACGCCGCCTTCTCGGCTTCCTGCGCGTCGAACTTGGCCTGCAGGTCGGCGAGCTGCTTGGCCAGCGCCGCAGCGTCCGGCGCTGCCGGCGGGACCGGCGGCACGGGCGGAACCGGGGGAACTGCCGGCGGGACTGGAGGAACGGCAGGCGGCACCGGGGGCACCGGGCCACCACCGCCCGGCGGCGGGTCGGCCGGGGACATCAGCGGGTGACGGAGGATGAAACGGTTCACAAGCATGGGGCTTACCTCGTTGGGTCAAAGGAAGACAGGATGGACTGCACCAGCCTTGAGTCGCCAACCGGCTCAAAGCGCGTGGGCTCGCCGCCGAGCACATGGCAGACGGCGAGCTGGCTCCAGCGCACGGCCACCGTCTGCAACGCGGCCTGCTCTGAATCCGTGGGCGCGATGGGGCTGTACCCCATGAACGCAAAGACTGTTGATGCCTTGGCGGAGTTGCGGACGCGCAGCGCCTGGCTCTTGCGGGTGCGACCGCCCGGCGTCGTCTCGCCGGCGCGTTTCGCGCCGAGCGTTGACCCGTTGTCAAAATCGATGCTGACCTGGCTTGCGCCCTTGTTGCGGACCTGCAAGCCCTGCCACATGCCGCCGGTGACGTGCGACGTGCCGAGCTTGACGCCGGCCGCGCGGTGGAAGTCATCGCTGGAGCGGAACACGGTCGTGTCCAGGCCGAGCTGCTTGGCGTATGGCTCGGACACCGTGTACGGCGTCTCGACCTTGCCCTTCTCGACTTGGCGCTGCAGCGAGCGGTGGTATTTCTGCAGGGCGCGCACCCGCTTCACGTCGTTGCCAACCACCGCCTGCAGTACGCGCGACGCCGCCCGCGGGATGCGTTGCGCCAAAATTGCCACCCGCTGCTGCTCGGTCAGGTACGGCTTGGCCGGCGTCGCCGTCTCGCCGCGCAGCTCCACGCGCTCCCGGATGTGGCGGGCGAGCTGGACGCCCATAATCATCGGTTGGGCAAAGCGGTCCAGCGCCGCGGTATCGGCCTGGACCTTCTTGGTGTAGCGGACGGTGACCAGAATCACGGCTGCACCGGCGGAACGGGCGGCACGGGTTTGGCGGGCGGCGCGCCAGGCGCGGTTCCGGGGTCAGCCGCGACCTTGCCGCTAAACACCACGCCGGCCTTGCGCGTCGCGTCCAGATTGGCCTGCACCTTGTCCGTCGCCGCCTTCAAGGTCATGCCCTTGCGCGTCGCCAGAATCTCCTGCGGGCACGTCAGCCCCAGTTCGACCTCGCCCTGCGCGTCCTTGCCGCTGCCAAAGTCGGGGTCGGTGTACTGCAGCTCCACGGTGGTGCCCTTGGGGATTTTCACCGCGCCCTGCAGGTTCAGGCAGTCGCCGATGAGCTCCACCAGCTCTTGCTCGGCGGCAAGGAAGATGCCGGCGTAGCGCTGCTTGGCGTCGTCGCGTTCATCGGAGTCGGCATCGCGCGCATCGCCGGTCACGCTGGTGTTGACCTTCATGAACGCGTCGGGCGCGAGGTCCAGCATCGAGCACATCTGGCGCAGCCGCGACTCCTGGTAGTTCGTCATCTGCGCAATCGGCGGCTGGCCCTGCACGATAGCCAGCTCCGGACCTGCGCCGCCGGACATGTCCATGTTGACCAGCGCCAGCACCTTGTCCGGACCTACCTGCATCTCGTCCACCAGCTGACCGGGCTGCGCGTTCTTAATGACCTTTTGGCCCCACGCCTGCATGTGCACCAGCAGTTCCGTGTCGCTCTCGGTCAAACACAGCGCAATCGCCATCTTCAGCACAGCTTCGTTGAGCGGCGCACACCAGCGGCCCGGAAGCGGGTCTTCGCCGCGCAACACGATGACCGGGATGCGGCCGAACGGGTTGACCGTCGAATTGCCGATGAACGGCTTCTTGCCGCCCGGTCCGTCGATGTAGATTTCCTGCGGCGTCATCACGAGCGTGCCGTAGACGACGGTCGCCAGCGCATCGTAGCTCGCGTCAATCGGCACCTGCAGGCGCACCATCTTGGCCGCGGTCAGGTCGCCAGCGTCCATCGCATCGTCGGGCGTCACGTCCACCTGCCACGGCTCGAACGCGTACAGCCGCACCTTGTTGGGAACGCCGGGGATTGGCCGCGCGGTGACGATGATGGTGTTTTGCACCAGCAGCTTACGGTGCACGTTGTGCAGGAAGCGGTCCACGTCGCTGCGCTGGTACACGTCCTTCAACTTGATGAACGGGTCAGTGTTCGCGGATGCCCTGTTGACGAAATTGCGCAGCACCGCCATCGAATACATGCCGCTCAGCTCGTGGGCGTACCGCCACACGAACGGCACGTAGCGCTCCTGAATGGACTCGGTCTTGGGGAACGCCTTCGCGAGTTCCGCCTTGATGCTGCTGAAGTCGTTGCGCATGAGCTGCGCCAGCTGGCGGCTCCGCAGCCGGAACTCGACGACGTTCCACGTCTCTGCCGGAACCCATGAAACTGCACCCGCCATCGCCTTGCCTCCGCGGTTAGTCTACAGCCAAGCCACCCCGCGCCAAGATGCTCACCAGTGCGGACGCCAGTCACCGTCCCCGCCGCGCGCGTTTTGCCCATCCGGCGAGCGTGTTTGCGGGTCGCTGGTTGGCGGGTGCACGCCGTCCGGACCGAGCAGATGCCGGCCTGGCAGACGGCCAGCGTGCAGCTCCTTGAACCGCGATCCGGCCACCACCGCGTAGCGCAGCGCGTCCACGGCGTGGTCGTGGGTGTTGTCCTTGGCGGGCACGTCGGTGGGCGTGCCGTCGCGGTCGGTCGTGTACCGGTAGGCGGACATCGACGGTACGATGCCCGCCACGTTGCCATCGAACAGGCGCGGCAGCGCGTGCGCGAACATCAGGCGCGGCTCGCCGACCACGGGGTTCAGCATGTCCTGGATCTCCGCGATGCCGTTGCGCACGTACTGGTCGTGCTTGGAAGTCAGCGGCATGACGTGCGTTTTTTTCACGCCGTAGATTTGCATCAGCCAGCGGTTTTCTTCCGGGATCGCGCGGTCCGGAGCGATGAGGAACGGCGCGGCCGCGCCGGTCAGCCCGTCAACCCACTGCTTGAAGTCGGCGCGGAAATGCCCGCGGCTTTCCGGCTCGCGCACCAGCTCCGCGGCGACGTACCAGCGGCCGTCCGGCGTGACCTGGATGGCGACGGCCACGGCGCGGTTCAGGCCCCAGTCCACGCCGATGACCCAGCGGCACTCGCTGTGGTGGCGCGCCGACCACGGCACGATGTGGCGATCCTCGCGGAACTCGCCGTAGACCGCGGACATCGGGCGCAGCGCCAGCGCCAGAACCTCCTGCTCGTAGCGCCGCACGGACATGGACGCCTTCCAGCCGTCGATGACTTCGCGGTCCAGGTATGGGTTGTGGTAGCTGGTGGCGCGCGCGCAGTAGAACTTCGGGTCGGCGAGCAGCTGCTTGTCGCGGAACAGCTTGACCATGCCGCGCAGGCCGTTGGGCGACGACGCGCCGGCAAAGCCCGGCCGCGGGCAGGGCACGCGGATGCAGCCGATCAGCGTCTCGTAGACCGTCTGCTCGTCCGTCTCCGACCAGCAGAACTCGTCCGCGTTGGCCCAGCCGAGATTGAAGCCGCGTACCTTGTCGATGCGCTCGAAACCCTGCCAGAAGATGGTGCTGCCGTTGTGCAGGTAAATGGCTTGATCATCAGCGGAAAACCGCCGAATCCAGTTGAAGCCCGTGGCGGCGGCCAGCGTGCGAAAGTGGATGCGCAGGAACGGCAGCAGCACTTTTTTTAGGTCGCGCTCGGTCCGCCCCAGCAGCGCGCCCTCCACGCCGGGGTTGACCAGCGCCTGCACCACCGCATCCAGCGTCAGCGTCCAGCTCTTGCCCGCGCCGCGGCCGGCGAGAAACAACCGGTTGCGCGCCCGCGAAGTCAGGAACTCGGCTTGCTTCTGGTAGGGCGCGTAGACCTGCGCCAAGTCCAGCTCCGGCGCGGTCAGTTCGGTTGCGGCCATCAGCGTGCCTCGATGAGATCGCCGCCGGCGGCAGCTTGGCCGGGGACGAGCACGCCGTCCGGCAGTTGCGGGCTGGGTCGGACGGCCGGGCTTTCCAGCCGGAGCACCAGCGATACCGACGACTGGCCGGGCACGACGGTTTGCTTCTGCGCCAACTCGGCGAGCTTGGACACGCGCTGGGTCAGCCGGTCCATCTTCTCCAGGTACATCATGTCGTCGATGCGGCCCGCCATGTACGCTGCTTCCAGCACTTGCATCTGCCGCGCCACCAGCACAGAGCCATCGCCCACGGACGGGTCTTTGGTGGACGCGCGCTGCAGCTCGGCGATGTCCAGCGGCACCGGCGGCTGATGCTCCGGCAGGCCAGCACCCCGCCGTTCGTTCAGGCGGTCTTCGCGCCGCAGCAGCGCATCCGCCGCGCGCCACGCGTTGGGGTCTTTGCTCGCCGCCTTGTCGGTGACCTGCTGCAGCCAGCCCTTGACGCGTTCGCCGCGCGCCTGGTCAAGCTGCGCCGCGAGCTGGCGGTATTTCGGACGCGTGTCCTTGAGCCACGTGGCGAGCGTCGCACGCGAGATGCCGGCGGCGTCGGCGGCGTGCTCCGGCGATGCGCCGATCCGGACCGCAGCCTCCAGCGCCGCCACGACTTCCGGGGTCAGCTTGGAGGGTCTGCCGGTTTTTCCAACTCGTGCCACGCATCACTCCTGGTCCTCCACGATTCGCCGGTACAGCCCCAAGGTCAAGAGTTCGGGGGCGGCAGGGGCGGACGGTGCCGGTGCGATGGGCTGGCCATGCAGGCTGAAGACCTGCGCGCCGCCCTGTTGCGCGGCGAGTGTGTTGGCGATGGCCACCGCCGCCTTCGCCTCGTCTTGGCGCTTGGGTTGCCGCCGGCGGGTACGCACCGTGTCCACCTGCGTGCCGCCGTTTTTTTTTGGCCTACTCATCGCCGACCCACCGGGCCAGCCAGCGGGAACCCACGAGCGCGGCCCGACCTGCGGCGACTTGCGCTTTCCAGACGACCTGAGTCACGCGCGCACGCGCACGAGAGTTTTGTCCAAAAAGTGCGGGGCGAGGGCTCGGCTTTGCCCCCCCCGTCTTGAAAAATCGCCTTGCGTTACGCGGTGTTGACTTTCCGACAGGGCGGGCACGGGGCGGCGACTTTCTGGACAACTGGCTGCCAACGGCGTGCAACTGCTGCTGCAGGGTGCGCAACCGGTGCCAGTTCTGGAGGATGAAGCGGTTCACTTGGGGCCACTTCGTGTACGGAATACGCTGCATCAGTCGCCTCTGGTGTAGGTTCGATGGCCTTGGCGGGCAGGAACGGTGACATCGTGCTCGCGGCACAGCCGCTCAACAACATCCTTCTTGCAGCCGAGCTGCTGCGCCACCGTGCGGAACCACAGCGTTCGCGTCGTGACAGCAGGCGTGGCTGCCGCCACAGCCAGCAGGTCAGTCAGTTGCGGTTCGTGGGCTTTGGGCATCACAACCCCAACGCCAAGGTGGGCCGCGCTGGCCGTCCGTCGATGCGCGACCACAGCTGGTCAGCGATGTCAGCGCCGCCCGCGCTTGGCGCTTGGTTGCCCAGCGCTTCCCAGCC
The DNA here is from genome assembly GCA_903929795.1 of uncultured Myxococcales bacterium. Classification (GTDB taxonomy): domain Bacteria; phylum Myxococcota_A; class UBA9042; order UBA9042; family UBA9042; genus CAIYBN01. The sequence continues at coordinate 34,321 of CAIYWC010000024.1, forward strand.
GTCACGCGCTGCACGCGCGAACAGCTCCACGCGCGGGCCGCGCCGCCCGGCGCTGACGTGCTCGATCAGCTCGTACACCGCGCCCGGCTTCTCCGAATGCGCACCCTTGGATGCGAAGATGACCGATTGTGGCCACGCCTTCTCCGGCACGCTCGACGCCCCACGCGAGCACAGGAGCAACTGCTCGTGCATCTTGCGGGCATACTGGCCCAAGCCCTTGCTCGGCTTCACCCAGACCCAGCTGCAGACGTAGCGAAAGCCCCAGGCGCGGGCGACGTGCAGGGCATCGGGCAAGAAGTTGTCGGTCGCCCACAACCACAGGTGGGCGTTGGCAGCGGCGAGCTGGCCGACCGGCAGCTTGGCGATGTCCTCGGTCATCATCAACGGGTAGTGGTTCTGCGCGCCGCGGTGGCCGCCGCCAGACTCCATCCACGGCGGATCAGCGAGGATGACGCCGGGACGTTGGATCAGCGCAGAACCGCCGGAATCCACGTCGATGATCCGAGATTGGCCGGTCATGGCGACGCCTCCACAATGGCAACGGGAACGACAGCGACAGGACGCCAGAAGCGCGCGCCCGCAAGTTCTTCCCACAACTTCATCGACCGCATTGGAGCCTCAATAGGCCCGTGCCAGACGTGCAACCAAACAACCTTGTCGCGGATTTCGATGACGAATTCGCCGCTTGCCATACCTGCTCGAAACGGCATGTTGAGCGGAATCGGCTCCACGTTCGCATCGCGCCACCGGTCGCAGTCGTCAGCGAGCTGCAGCGCTTTCTTCCGCTCTCCCTGCCCGCACCCCCACGGCGAAACACGCGGTTGCGCCCAGCATGACGCAACGTCGTCGTCTTGCGTCCAAACGGGCGGATTGCGTAGGCAAACCGTCTCGTTCGCAAACACGCAATCCCTGCATTTCACGACCAATGGCTCTGTCATCGGGTGGCCTCCATCGTCGCCAGCGGTTTGTCCCAGTCGTTCGTGAGCTGCGCGGCCCGCATGAGCAGCTGCAGCACGGAAACTTCCGTTGCCTGGTCTTCCCAGACTTCCAATCCGCCGATCGCCTCCGCCAGCGACACCTTGCCGCCCGGCGGCGCGGGCGCGCTGGATGTCTCGCGATCGCCGAGCCAGTTCAGCAGGTCCACGCAGCGCTGCCACGCCACCAGCTGGACGGCCGCGTTGGTGGCGTCCACCCAGCGCCGCTGCGGCCCATGCGGCAGCACCAGCATCGCGGCGCGCTCGCAGGCAAGGCACAGGGTCAAGCGCGGGTCTTCAGCGCCTTCCCAGTCGTCGGGGCGAACCCAGCCGCACTGGCGCACCAGCAGCAGGGCTTGGCGCAGCGTTTGGCGTGCAACGAGTTGAACTGGGGTGTCGGTCGTCATGGCAGATCCTTTCCAAGTTCGCGCAGCTTCGTGCGCCAGAAGTCCGACGAATAGCCAGGTTCGGACGGGTAAAAGAGTCGCTGCGCATCCAGCAGAGCGAGCGCATCTGGCGTCACGAGATCAGCAACCTGGCTACGCATCCAGCTCGCTCGCTCGCAAGCGTGCCGCCCGGCTTCCTCCATTGCGGTCCAGTGCAACTGTCTGTCTGCGTCGGCCTGCGCCAGATAATCGTTTGCTTCTGCCAGAGTAGGAACCGACACAACGCCCGCGTGCAGCAGTAGCGGCACATCGCGTTGCAGGCGGTAGGTCACAGCTGCGATGCGCCGTTTCGCTCTGGCGGTGGTATCGGCCATCACGCTACCTCGCTCGCGGTTTTGGCTTCGCGCCACGCCTTCAAGACATCACTTTCCCGAAGCACCAGAAACGGGACAATCCGCGCACGACCGCCAGCTGGCGCATCGACACCAGCGAATCCGTTCACGACGCTTTCAACCGCGACCATCGCCGCCAAAAGCGTTGTGAATCCAGAGCCATTCTCGGCGAGCACAGGCGAGACGCCGCACGGGCTATTGCCGTGGTACGGGTAATTTGCCGTCTGGTGGCCACAGTGCTGCACTTCCCAACCGCTCGTGTGTAGCCACAGCGCACAATGCGTCGGCGTGCCTGGCGGGTTCTGATTTTCCCAACCGTCCCGCCGCATCACGCCACCTCGCTCGCCATCGCAATCGCGACCCTCAAACTGTCCACCCACACCGCATCCGGCGTGAGCACGAACGACGTGCCTTCCGCCTCCAGCAGCAGCGTCCGCGCCACCTCGTTGCCGATGGCTTCCGCCGTGCCCACGGGCACACTGTTGCCAATCTGCTTGCGCCATACCGCATCGCTCTTGCCTTCCAGCACCAGCGGCGCGCCATCGGTGCCGAACACCGGGTAGCCCTGCAGGTGCGCCAGCTCCAGCGTCGTCAACGGCCGGTGCCACGTGCCGTCAAGCGCGATGACGAGCGGCGGCGGGTCCAGCTTCGCATCCGGCTCGGGCAGCGCACGCGGATCGGCGACAGTCCAGTAGCCGGTGTCCACCTTGGCGCTGGCGGTGACGGCGTGGGCCGTGTCATCCCAGCCATTCACGCCGTAGAAGCCGGCGTTGGCGAACGCGGCACCCTTGTCGCGCCGCATCGGCGTGCGCGGGTCAGCCACCGAATACGGGCCGGAGCCAGGCGCGGCGTTGCCGATCACGGTGCGGGCGGTCTCTTCCCAGCCGACGACGCCATACGACTGAAACGTGCCGGTGGTCTTCACGCGTGGGTCTGCCACCGCGTGCGCGCCGCTCTGGATGTCCGCCGTGCCGGTCACCGTGCGCGACACGTCGCTCCAGCGCTGCACGTGCATCTTGCCGCTGTGCTGGCCGAGCTGCTGGCCGCGTGGGTCGGCGACGTTCATGCCGCCGGCAGTCGGGCCCGCGCCGGCCGTGACCGCCGGACTGGCTTCTGACCACCGCGCCAGTCGCAGCACGTTGTTGAAGCGCGGCGTCGCCGAGCCGCTGCGCGGATCCGCAACCGAGAACTCGCCGTTGGTCGGTCCGCTCCGCGCAGTCACCGCGCCTGTCGCGGATCCCCATTCGCGCACGCCCATGACGCCCGCGTGCCACGCCGCCTCATCGGGCACCAGGCAGAAATCGCGCAGGTAGCCGTCCACGACCGCCAGCTCCATCAGCGACCGCCAGTCGCCGCCGGCACGAATCAGCGCCAGCCGCATCCAGGTCTTCCACTGCAGCGCCGGCAGCCGGTGCATCGCGCCGCCAAGCGCGGCACCGGGCATCGGGAGCTGCGCAAGCGCCTCGCCGATGGACCGCACGCGCCGCCGCGGCGGCTGGTACAGGTGCGGCCCAACCTTCTGCACGTGGCGAGCCACCAGCAGGAACCGCTGGCGGTGCTGCGACAGTCCGCCCAGCTCGCCGCAGTCATGCGTCGTCTCCGCCACCGCATAGCCGTGCGCGCGCAACAGTTGCGTCACGGTGTCCAGCAGGGCGCGACCGCGGGTCTGGATGCGCGGCACGTTCTCCAGCAGGAACATCGACGGCGGGTTGTCCGCGAACGCCGCGAGACACAGGGCGATGCCACGCACGGTCAGCCGGTTCAACGCCTGGTATTTCTCGGCTTCCGCGGTCTCGTTGTCGATGAGCCCGGAGTAGCCTTGGCACGGCGGGCTGGTGGCGATGAAATCGGGGAATACGCCGCCAGCCGCACGGCGGATGTCGTCCACCGTCGCCTCGCGCCAGCCCGGCGGTGGCTCCACGCGCACGAGCTTGCCGTCCTTCTTGTAGCTGTGGAACGCGATGTAGTCTTCGCGGTCAAACAGGTCCAGCACCGTGCCGCGCGTGCCTGTCAGACGCTCGAAATTGGCGATCGCGGTGGGCCACACGTCCACGCCGCCGACGCAGCGCATCGTCGCGCGGGTGTTACCGATGCGCGCCTGGCCTTTGCTCAGACCGAGCGACATCCCACCCATGCCGACGAACAGGTCAAAGTGGGTGAAAACGTGGTGGTTGGGTTTCACTTGCATCAGGGTTCCTCGCATTCGTCGTGGCAGTGGTCGCAGTCGCATCCAGGCGGGTGAAACTCAGCGCTGATGGCTCGCGCGTATTCGCTGCACTCGTTGCAGCCTTCGCAGCTGTCCGGCGTCAACGACACGTCGCAGTCGTCCCAGTCGCCGGAGCACCAGCACTGGCCGCTGCAGTCGGGGCATGGGTGCGACATCAGACGGCCCGCGCGCGGCCACTAGGCTGTGCCGCCTCTGGAATGCCGAGACCCAGCGCCACAGGCGCAGCGCGCCGGCCTGCAGGCGCGTCGCGGTCAGCCTCAACCGACTCGACGATGCCGGCGTGAACGCCAGCGGAATAGCTCCGAACCACAACAAACTTGCCCAAGAAATACTGATCCATCAGGTGTATCCTCCACTCACAAATCGCGGAAAACGCCGCGGCGTTCAGTGCCCACATGGGCGTTCCTACAGATTCACCGCCCACAACTTCCCGGCCTTGCCGCGCGGGGTCAGCAGGCCCTTGGCGGTCAGCAAGGCAGCCGCGCGCTGCAGGTCGCGCTCCGTGCACTCGTCGCCGTACGGGTGGGTTTTCGCCAGCTGGCGCAAGCCGCCGAGCGACACCGGCGAGCGTTCTTCGCCGCAGATCAGCGGCTCCAGCCAATCGGCCAAGAAGCCCTCGTTGACGGTCGTGCCGTCCAGGTTGAACAGCGGCGCAACCAGCTCCGGATCCGACCCACCAGCCGCGGCGGTTTCGGCAGCCCCGCCGGCCGGAGCGTCGGCCGCACGCGCCGCGGCGAGCTCGGCTTGCTCGGCAGCGCCAGCGGCAGCAGCCGCCAACTGCGCGCCCAGCCACTTCCGGCCATCCGGGGTCATGGCGTAATTCGGGGCATCCTCGCCGTCCACAGCGCGGGCGAAACCGGCGTCCACCAGCCACGCGATGGCGACGCTGACGCGCTCCAGTTCCTCTGGGGTCAGACCGCCGCCCAGCGACTTCACAGCCAGTTCCTCTTCGGTCTGGAAACCCGTGATGTCCATCGCCGCCGCCACGACGCGGCAGTCCGCCTGCAGCTGCGCCTCGCCAGCGCCCAGCTCGCGACGCGTCTGCTGCACCTCGTCATCCTCGCCCTTGCCTTCACCGGGCCACTCGCCGCCTTCCTCCAGCGGCAGGTTGCCCTGCGTCGCCTTCTGCTTGCCCTTGCGCGTGACCTTCTTGCCCTCGGTCGCCGGCAGCTCGTACTGCGTCGGGTGAAAGCTCAGCGTGTGGTGCTCGCCGCTCTGCACCAGGGCCAGAAGCTCCTGCTGGTCGAACGCCAGCACGCGAAAGCCCCAGCGCATGACCATGCCGCCATCCGCGCTCTCGCTGCGCCGCCACCAGTCGCGCAGCAGTTGCACCTTGCCGAGCTTGCGCGCCCGCGGGTCCGGGGTGCGGTCCAGGTCGGACAGCTGGAACAGCGTGACCTCATCGTCGGTCGGCACGCCGTGCGACGCCCACGACCACACTTCCAGGCCAAGCGGGTCGCCTTTGCTGTAGTCGTGGAACGCGCCGCCGTTGCGCTCCGTGTCGTCGGGGATCAGGTCCGTGCCGAGCGGCCGGTAGTCGCTCACGATGTTCAGCGTCAGGTTGCGGGCATCCAGCGCGGCGCTGCCAATGCGCATCCGGCCGTAGAAGTAGGTTTGCATTGAAGTCTCCAAGGTTGCCGGGTTGTCGGTCAGTTGGCAGCCACGCGCGGGCTGTTGTCGCGGTGCCACTGGCGATCTGCCTCGCGCACGGTTTGCTCATCGAACGTCCAGATTTTCTGCGCGCCCTTGCAGCGCACCGGCACGCACGGCCGGGCATCCGCCAGCACCCAGGCGAACGGCCCGAACACCCACGGGCTGGGCATCGTCAGCGCGCGCCGAACGTCCAGCACGCCGGTGACCAGCACCGTCCCGATGATTGCGCCGAACTCCAGCGACTTCTGCCGGAACGGCGGTACGTCCTGACCCCAGCGCCGCGCCTGTTCGGCCACCAGCTCCCAGTCTTCCCAGTCCTGCCGCTCCGGCTGGCGCACCGATGCGTGAATCGCCAACCGCTGACCCACGAGATTGGGCGGCGGTGGCCAGCCGCGGTTCTCGTAGGTCTTGGGGCCGTGGATGATGCTGACGGCCCACGGCTGCCAGATGGTGAGCACGGGCATCTGCCGGCCACCGGGCGCAGGTGCAGGGATCGGCGTCGTCTCACGCGGGAACTTGGCGTGGCTGCCGGGCATGTTTTCGGGCGTCGTGTCGCTCATGCTTTCCTCGATTTCTTGGCAAGGGTCAGGGACTCGGCAGCCACAAACTTTTCGCAGCACGTGCCGAAATGGGTGCGAATCTCGAAAGGCCTCACGCTGCCGCTGACAGCGCCGTGGCGGTACACCGTGCAGGTGCCAACCGGGTCCGTCTGGTTGGGCGGGAAGCGGCCGAACTTGCACAACCCGCAGCTGCGCGGCTCGAAATCGAGCAGCTTGGGCGGGGCAGGTTTGGCCTTGGGCTTGCGCATCACGCCTCCCGCCCGTCGCGCTGGCTGATGTTGTCCAGGTACTCACCCCACGGGTCGGACGGGTCGTTGACTGCGGCATCCAGCGCCGCCAGCTCGCTCGCTGGGTACGGCAGCGCCGCACCCGCGGCGATCGCCTGCTCGCGCAGCTCCGGGTCAAGCAGCGGGTCCAGCGCCATCATGCGCAGGTTGGCGGCGCGCATCGCTGCGTCGTCCAGCTCCAGCCGCGCCACGTGCCAGCGCAGGCTCGCCGCCACGAACTGGCGCGCCAGCGCCTCGGTCGCGAACCGCCGCGGCTGCATCCGCACGCCGTTGCGCCACTCGCCGTGGACCTGCATCTCGACGCGCAGGCGGGTGTTGGGTTGCTGGCTCATCGGCGCACCGCCACGATGCGCGCGGGGCCGTCCACGTCAGCGCCGTTTTGCGCCACCAGCTGCAGGCGCTTGCGGCCCTGCTGCTTGACGGTCTCCAGTTCGCGCTCCAGCGACGCACGCGGACCGGTGTCCGGCCACTTGGTGGCCTGCGCGCGCCACGCGATCTGCGTGAGGAATCCGGGCGCGGCGTGCTTCAACGCCCAGCCGTTGATGTAGACCACCAGCGCCTCTTCGTCCCACGTGATGAGCCCTGCGCACTCCAGCTCGAACAGCGCGCCGATGATGGTTTCCGGGTGCAGGCCGATGGAATCGACCGTCGCCGCCAGCGTGAAGTTCACCAGGCCGATGTGCCCGGCGTGGCCACGCAGCCAGTCATCCAGCAGCGCCACCGACGCCGGCATCTTCGCGAGCAACTTCTGCCGTTCGTTCCACTTCATGGGTTTCCTCCTTGAGCTTTTTCACACCAGACACCGCCAACACGTAGTCGCCGAGCTGCTTGTCCAGCAGCGTCCGCATCGTCACGGACACCTTCTGCCCATCGACCGTGATTTTCCCTTTGTCGTCGCAGAGCTTGGCCGCGTGCGCGAAGAACGTCCGCCACGCACGGGGCTTGGGCTGCTCGGCCACGAGCTGCGCCATGCGCGCGCCGATGCCGGACGATGGCCCCAGCTCGAACGGCGACAGCTGGGGCCGCAGCGGCAGGTAGTAGCCGTACAGGTCCGACAGGAATTGCGGCGTCGCGGGGTTCACGTCGGCGGGCCCAGTGCGGCGCGGCCGGCGCGCCGGTGGCGGCTGCAGGTCGTCTTCGTGGCGCGGCAGTGGCTCGTGGCTGCGCTCGATGTCCGGCGCGGCCGGCGCGTCGTCGCTGCCACGCGGGCGGCGCTCCTGCGGCGGGTACTGGTTCAGGTACGGCTCCAGGTCAGCGATCGCCGCGGTCTTGGCCGGGCAGTCCGGCAGCGTAGCGAGGAATGACAGGCGGCTCGCCAGCTGGCCGTGGTTCTGCGGCGGGCTCCACTCGCACCAGTCGGCGATGTAGCCGAGCGGCAAGTAGTCGTCCCAGATGAACATCGGCGGCCGATCGCCGAGCTTCTGGTCATCGTCGGTCTTGGTCAGGACCGCCAGCGCTGCCACGGTGCGCGCCTGGCGCGTGAACTCGCAATGGCGGGTCATCGTCTCGGCGGAAACGTCCACGATGCCGCAGACGTGCGCGATTTCGTGACGCAGCATCAGGTATAGATACCGCGCATCCGGACCGATGCCACGGGCGCGCAGGAGCGTTTCGTTGCGCTGGCCCCATTTCATCGGCGCACCCCGCCCAAAAGCGACGGCCGGACGGTGAGAAAACTTGACCGGGTTGACGGTAGTGCAATCGTTATGCGGCGGTGGGCGTCACGGAACGCGCGCGGCAGAGCAACCGGTTGACCGTAAGTGGTGGGGAACGACTCAGGGTTCGAGTCCCGTTTCCCGCTCCAAAGAATTCAACATGTTAGACGTGGTCTTGGCCCGTTGAGACTCACACAACGGGGTCGGCACTCACACTGGGACTCACAAATCCGCCGGAACCTGTTTTTGGCGGTGTCTGCGAGCCCCAGTGCGCCCGACGTGAAAACTGTCAGTCGTCGGCATCCTTGGCCGCCGGCTGCCCGAACAAATGCGTCACCGCTGCCTGCTTCACGTCCAGGTTGATTCCCGCGTAACGCCTTGTTAATTCTTCGGAAGTGTGGCCCATCATCGCGCGCAGCGTAATCCGGTCCGTGCCTGACAGAACCATCAGCGTGTTGAACGTGCGCCGCAGTACCTGTGGCGTGACGTGGATGCGGATGCCCGCCGCCTCGACCGCCACCGACATCGCTTCGTAGACCGACTGCGGCCCACGGAACGTGCCGATGTCGCTGGGAAACACCAGACCGCTTTCCAGCCCGCGGTGCTGCTCGCGCACCAAAACCTGGCGATGCTCCTTTAGGATGTCCGCCAGAAACGGATGCAGCGGCACCACGCGCGGGTCGTCGGTCTTGGTCGGCGCCTCGTGGCCTTTCCAGTGGCTGCGCTGGACCTCGATGGACTCCTCGTCGTAGTCGATGTCTTCCCACCGCAGCGCGTAGATTTCGCCAGCGCGCATACCGGTCAATGCCATCGCGGCAATCTCGGCATGGCGCTGTGGCACGAACTGCTTGGCCGCTGCGAGCAGCGCCATCACCTCCGCGCGTGACAGCGTACGCCGTTCCTTCTTGGGCTTCACCGCGACCTTGGGCGGCTTCACGCGCAGAATCGGGTTGTGCGGCAGACGCAGGTCGTCGATGGCGTCGTACATCATCAAACGCAACACACGCCACCACGCACGCAATGTGTCCTGGCGGTACGGGTGCTGCACGGCTTTGTCGCCCTTGCCAATGGTGTGCGTCTGGACCTGCGACCAGGCAACCCATTCAGCGATGTCGGCGCGCGTGATGTCGCGGATTTGTCGGTTGCCTAGGAGCGGCAGAATCTTGGACAGGCACGCTTCGTACTGCACCGCCACGCTCGGTCGCAGGGTCTTGACCTTGTCCGCCAGCCAAGATGCGGCGAAATCGGTCACGGTCAAATCCTTGCGCCGTAGTAGCGGCAGGTCCGCTTGAATCAGGACGGCCTCGACCTCGGCCTTGAACTCCAGCGCCAGCTTGGCTGCTGCCGTGTCGCTCGTCTTGGGCGGCACCTTGCGTGTCCGGCTCACTTGCTTGCCGTCCACCGTCCGCACCACGGCGCGCAGCACGAGGCTGCCGTCGGGCATCCGGTACACGCCGGGGAAGCGGGTCGACTTCATCGTCTGCTTTTTCATGCAAATTCTCCTTGACCCACGCAACCGCGTAGGCGTCCAGTGTTTCAATTTTGAAGAGGAAACTGCCGCGCGGGCCGTTGCGGCCGTCGGGGCGTAGATGACCGCGAGCAACTGCGGACCGGATGGACGAGGCGTTGCGCAGGCGTAGGTAACGCGCGGTCTCGTCGGTGGTCAGCCAGCAGTTGACGTCTTTCGGTACTGCAAAGAACGCGGCACCCGTGGGAGCACGGATGTCGCACGGGTCGTCCGTTTCCAACGCTGTCCCGTCGTAGGTGGCGACGTGCGCAACGCGCGAAAACTGATCCACCCACCATCGCCGCGGCTGTCTGCGCAGGCGAAGCCGCGCAATGGTTCGTGGGCTGCAAGCCCGGCGTTTGCCCTGCAGGAATGGGTGCAGCGAGCCTGGCGAGCAAGGCCATTCCG
>CAIYWC010000025.1 GCA_903929795.1 uncultured Myxococcales bacterium
AGAAAGCCTGAAAAGTTCGCGATATCCGTCGAGCTGGTTCACGTTTGCCCCCGCGGATCACGGCTCCGCGGTGATGCAGCAGATCAGGCTGATGGGGTTTCGTCAATTTTGCGAGGAGTTCGAGAGCTTGCGATCGCCCTGCCCGTCGGACCGGATGGACTTGCTCCCACAGCGGGAACCTGCTACCTTGCTCCCAAGGCGGGAACCCCGCTGGTGGAGCACGAGTGCGCATCATCGCCCGCAAGACGCTGCAGGACTTCTGGGAAGCCGGCCACGCTGATGCCGAGCAGCCGCTCCGTGCGTGGTTCGCGGAAGTCTCGCGTGCGGTGTGGCGGACGACGGTCGACATAAAGGCCCGTTACCCGCACGCCAGCATCATCGACGCCGAGCGCGTCGTGTTCAACATCGGTGGCAACAAGTACCGCCTGGTCGCCAAGGTCTGGTTCGCCGGTCAGGCGGTGTACGTGAAGTTCGTCGGCACGCATCGCGAATACGACGCCATCGACGTCAGCAAGCTGTAGGAGGTCATGATGTCCATCCATCCGATTCACAACGACGCCGACCACGCCGCCACCCTGGCACGCATTGACGTGCTTTGGGGCGCTGACATCGGCACTGCGGCCGCGGACGAGCTGGAGATTCTTGTCACGCTGGTGGCCGAGTACGAAGCACGTCATCACCCTGTCCTGCCGCCCGACCCCATCGAGGCCATCCGCTTCCGCATGGACCAGATGGGCCTGACGCGCAAGGACCTGGAGTCGATGGTGGGTAGTCGCGCGCGGGTGTCGGAAGTGCTGGCGGGGAAACGGCCGCTGACGTTGGCGATGATTCGGCGGTTGCGCAAGGGGCTGGGCGTGCCGGCGGATGTGCTGATCGGCGACAGCGAGCTGGCAGCCTGACGGCGAATCGGCAGGAACGTCGCGCCGCGACAAGCGTGGCATTGATGCGCACGCCGACAAGCGCCCTCTACCCGACCAGCGACATTTTGCGTGATACGCCAAGCCATCCAGGCCGACACACAGTCCACGCGCCGGGACAACGGGCGCATCACCCACACGTCATCCCTTGCGAGACCGCGACGCCGCCTTCTTGGCATTCGTGACCCGCGTGACCAGCTTCTTGGCCACCCGGCGCAGCAATTTGACGATGAATGCCGCCGCGGTGGCGCATGTAGGAGCAGGCTTGGTGGCGCTGGCAGCCGGTGTCGGCGCCGGTGATGGTCGTGGTGGTACTGATGCCTTTGGAGCAGTCGCCGGTTCTTCAACTGCAGCAGCTTTCACGACCCGCAACGATGGCGCCGCAGTCACACGCACCTTGGCCGGTGCCGCGATCTTGGCTGGCGTTGCCGTTGCCGTTGCCGCGGCGGACCACCAAGCTGTCGTGCCCTTGATCGTCTTGTTGACCTGCCCGTTGGCAAACAGGCGTGCCAGCGACTTGTAAACATTTGGTTCTGTCCACTTCTGTCCACCGGCTTGCACGATTTCAGCGATCCGCCATTCACGCCCAAGGCTATTGGCGAGAAAGGATACAACAAATTCAGTTGCGGTAATCGCTGGCTTGTCGGATTTGGGCACGCCAGAAGTCGCTTGCGGGACAGGCTTTGGAACAGGTGGCTTTTCCGGCGCAGATGCTGCTGGTGCGGGCTCAATCGGCGTGATGACCTTGGCCGAATGCGTCTTGGCAAGATTCGCGGCTGCGATTCCCCACCACGCCTGACGGTCGGCGAGCGTCTTCTTGACCCGACCTTGGGTCAGCAACTTCGTCAGCGTGTTGTAGATGGTGGTTCCGCCCCACTTCTGGCCACTTGCCTGAGCGATCTCCGCGACCCGCCATTCCAGGTGTTACCGGCTTCCCAAAACCGCCGCGAAACGGCGAAACGCGCTACTTCCGCCGCTCGGCCCGCTTCACCGCCTTGTCCTTGGCGCGCTCTTCGGCCTCGTGCAGTCGAAACGAATCCGCAT
>CAIYWC010000026.1 GCA_903929795.1 uncultured Myxococcales bacterium
CCCAGGCCTGGATTTGCACGTTGTTGGAGAAGTGCGCGGCGGTCTTGACGGATTCAAACTGCGCGCGGGACTCCGTGAAACGACTGGCAAAAAACAGCGTGATTCCGAGAACTGCCACCGCTTCTTCCCGCAGGCGGCGGTCACCCGACAGCCGGCCGACCTCCGCGGCGCGGCGCAGCTTGTCCTCGGCCGCCGGCCAGTTCGCGTCGTACAGATCCACGATGCCGCAGCGCGACAGCACATAGCTCATCGCGGGCCCCGGATGCGGCGCGGCGCGCGTGACTTGGACCGCGCGGAACGCCCACACGTGCGCCAGACGCTTCAGCGGTGGTACGGTGCCGACGACGACCGCCATCACTGCGTAGGCCTTGCCCAGCTCAGCCGTCGGTCCGACCGGCTCCGCCGCGTTCAGTTCGCGAATGCCGGAATCGAGGCAGCCAACCGCGTTTTCGGCGTAGATATGAATTTCCGTCAGGCGGTTCAGCACGCGGGTGGCCCACAGGCGGCGCTCTTTTTCGGCTGGGTTCGTCACGGCAAAGCGCTGCGGAAACCAGCGCTGCAGGATGCGCAGGCCAACCTGGCCCAACAACGAGGGAATCGTGCCCAACAGCGTCGTCGGCACGGACATCCCCAGCAGCTTGAGCGCGTCCTGACCGTAGCGCTTCGCCTGGGCCAGGTCGCCCAGCCGAAACCAAGCCTCCGCCAGGTGGCGCGACCAATGCATCCGCCGGATCGGCGCTGAGTGCCCCGGATGGTCGCGGTCCAGCACCATCGCCTGGCTCAGCAGGTCGACAGTCTCGCGGTTGGCGTAGCGGTCCAGGTTCTGCTCGGCCGCCTGTTCCAAGCACGCCAGCGCCCGCGACCACTCTTCCGCGCGTTGCCAGTGGTGCGCCAAGACCGGCAGCAGGTGCGCCAAATCGTCGGAGTGCGTCCGCTCGTACCACTCAGCGACCGCGCGGTGCAACCCACGGCGCTGACCAAACAGCATCAGGCCGTAGATCGCCTCCTGGGTCAGCATGTGCTTGAACAGGTAGTGAAGCGGCTGGTCGCCCATACGCAACAGGTCCTGCTCCACGAGCACCGGCATCAGCGCCGCGACTTCACGCTTGCGTTCTTCGAGCGGAAATACGTCCGTGACCACGTCCAGCGGAAACAGGCGACCGACCACGCTCGCCACTTTCAGCGCCATCTGCTGGGTCGACTCCAGCGCGTCCAGGCGACTGACAATCAGCCCCTGCAGTGTCGCCGGCAGCCGGGTCCGCGCGAGCTGCTCAAACGGCACCGCCAGCCGCGCTTCACTGCCCTCGACGAGGATGCTGCCATTTTCGTGCAAAACCGCCGCGAGCTCCTCGACGTAAAGCGCGTTGCCGCCGGCCCGCTGGTGAATAAAATCAATCACTTCAGATGGAACCGTCCGCACACCCAGACGCTGCGCCGCCAGCTGTCCGCAGTCATCGCGACCCATCGGCGCCAAACGCAGCCGGGTCACCGCCGGATCAGCGATGAGCGCCTCGAACTCCGGCGGCGGGCGTTCCATCGTACGCGTGGCAACCACGACGAGCAGCGGCTTGACCGACAGCCGCACGGCGCGCAGCAGCGCCCACGACGCCGAGTCAAACCAATGACAATCCTCCAGAATCAAGCCCAGGTGCCCCTCATCCACCGCGCGCTGCAGCAGCGCCGTCAGCAGGCGATGCGTCTGGGCGAGCCGCGCCTCACCGGTGAAGGCCTCCAGGCCCGCGTCCGGCCCCAGGTCCAGCGCGATGACCGCCGCCAGCAGCGACGACAACACGCGCAGATCCGCGGGCAGCGAGGCGACAACCGCATTGACCTTGTGGATGCGCTCCTGCACGCCGTCAACGGGAGAAATTCCAAAGATTTCCGTGAAAACCGAACGCCACGGGTGGTACGGCGCATTGCGGTCCACCGCATCGCCGGCGCCGCGCAGGATGCGCACGCCCAGCGCCCCCGCTTGCGACTCCAGCTCGTCCAACAGGCGTGACTTGCCGATGCCCGCCTCGCCTTCCACCACCACGCACGCCGACTGGTTCGCGCGTACGATCGTTTGCGTGGCCCGCGAAAGCCCATCGCGCTCCGACTGGCGACCGACCAGCGCAGTCTTGGCCCGAACGGCAGCGCGCACCAGCCCGGTCGGCGTCCAGACCTGCACCGGCTCCGACCGCCCGCGAATGTCCAGGGTCGCGACCGGTAGCAGCTCCATCTGGGCAGTCGCCAGGCGCGAGGTCGCGTCGTCGCACAGCAGCCGCCCTTCGCTCGCCTCCATCAGCCGCGCCGACAGGTTCACCGTGTGGCCAATCACCGTGTACTCGCAGCGTGCCAGCGTGCCCACAGTGCCGCAGAACACCTGGCCGGTCGCCACGCCGATCGACGCCACCACACCCTGGTCGGACATCGCCTTGCGCATCGCCATCGCGGCGTTGAGCGACCGGACCGGATCGTCCTCGTGCGACAGCGGCGGCAGGCCAAAAGCCGCAATAAGAACAGCGCCTTTCTCGTCGACGCTGATTTTGTCGATGCCGCCGTCAAAACGGTACACCGACCGCTGCAGCGCGGCGACGAGGTTTTGCACGCGCTCCAGTTCCGCGTCGGCGGACGTCGCGCCTGGCAGCTGGACAAAAACTACTGAAATTCTGCGCAGTTCAGACAGCCATTCCGACAAGCCGTTGGCGATGCTCGAGAGCATCACGCCCGGCACCCACGCGCGCAGGCGCTCCTCGGTTTCAGAGGACACGGGCTCCCGGTGCAGCGGCACGGCGGCGGGCAGGTCATCGGACCAGCGCAGCCGCATCGGCCCGTCACTCTCCGCGTCCGCCGGCAGGTTCGTCCAGGAGTCGAGCATCGACGCTTCCACGTCCTGCTGCGTCTGCCGTTTGTCAGACGTGCGCTGGGCCGGCTTGCCGACGAATTGACCACCCAGCAGGTCCCACGCGCGCGCGCTCAGGACGACCGCGCCGACCGGCGTGAGCGGCTTCAGATCCGCCATTTCCGTCACCGGCTTGCCGCACGGGACCGTCTCCCAGCGATTCAGCACGCCGCCGACGTGCAGCAGGCGCATGTCGCCCGCGCCGATGCAGATGCGCATGGACAGGGTCACATCCCCGGCCTGAAACCCGGCGAGGTCTTTTTGCGCCCGCAGCGCACAGGCAGCCGCTGCACGGGCCGCGGCGGGCAAGCCATCGCCGCCGTCAGCGGTGTCAGGCGCCGTCCACAGCGCAATCACCGCATCGCCGGCAAACTTGAGCACGTCGCCGCCGTGCGCTTCAATTTGGTCCACCAAGCGGCCGAGGTACTGGTTCAGGTACGCACCGATGCGCTCCGCGCCATCTGGACGGCTCGCCAACTGCTCGGTCAAGCGCGAGAAACCGGAGATGTCGGCGAAGAACAGGGCGCCGCGGATCGCATCGGCTTCGGCCTGACCCATGGCGGCGGACATGCGCGCAGCCCGTGCGACAGTCACGTTGGGCGCGAACCGTACGATGTCTGCCGAGAACCCTCGCGACATTCGAGCCTCTGGCGGATCTGAACGGATTTCCGCGTGCGGACGATAGCACTTCAGACTTGCGAATGTCATCTGCCCAGCGCATCATCACAGACCCTCACGAACGGAGCCGCGGCATGGCGCATCAAGCCGATTCCTCTTTGAATCGCAAGCACTTGGAGTCGGAGTTCGCGTGGCTTTTTGAGTCCACTTTTCTGACCCACCTGGACGTCGCCGCGCAGGAACTGCTGCTCGACCTGATGTGCTGGAAACGCTACCGCCCGGCGGAAGTGCTGGTCCACGCCGGCGAGCAGGCCAAGGGCTTTGAGTTGATTGTCGAAGGCGAGGCGCAAGTCGTCGTGGCCAACCCGTCGGTGGGCAACTCGTTGATCGCCAAGCTGTCGGGGCAATCCGAATCGGGCGAAACGGTGCTTGTGCGGATGGCGCCCGGCCACGTGTACGGCGAGCGCTCGCTGCGGACCGGCGCGCCGGCCAATGCCACGGTGCGCGCTGTCAGTCCGCTGCTGTCCTTGCACCTGACTGCGGAAGGATTCCAGCGCGCGGTCGAGCGCATTCCGGCGTTCCGCCAATACATCGACAACCTGGTCACGCTGCGGGATCACACGGGGCTGATCAAGGATCTGCTGTTGCGGCACCCGTTTTTGCGGTTGCTCGGGCGCGATGACATGCAGCGCTTCATCGAAGCCGGCCGGCTGGTGCGCGTCAACGCCGGCAGCTCGGTCGTGCGCAAGGGCGATCGGACCACGGACGTCTACGTCGTCGTGCGCGGCCGCGTCGGCGTGATGGGCGGCGATTACCCCAAGCGCGAAACCATCGCGTCCAAAGGACCCGGCTGGATGTTCGGCCACGCCGCGGCGTTGCTGGAAGTGCCGCGGACCGCTGACGTGGACGCCATCGACGCGGTGGAGCTGCTGTCCGTGCCGGCAAACGCGTTCGTCGGCCTGGTCACTCGCAATCCGACGCTGTACCGGCAGCTGTACCAGGAACTCGCGGTTTCGGGCGTGTCCGTTGGGCCCAAGATCGCGCGAACCGCGACGCTGGTGTCCATTTATGGCATTCGCCCCGGGATGGGCACGACGACGCTGGCCTGGGGGCTGGCCGCCGCGCTGCTGCGCGAAGAGGGCGCGCCGTTTTCGCCGCCGCGGCTGTGGTCACAGGCCCGCGTGACGCTGATTGACCTCGCCGGCAGCGAGACGATACGCACGCTGGGCTTGAACGTGCGGCGAATACGCGTGGGGGAGCAGCCGTGCGACGAGCTGCTGCCGCCGCCGGGGACCCTCTGGCCGCTGCGGGTGCTGCGCCCGGATGACCCCAGCCAGGCGCTCGCGCTCGTGCGCGCGTTGCAAGCCGAGATGCCGGCAGACGGCTGGATCCTCGCCGCGGCGCCCAGCGACCGCCGGGAAAACGCGGTGCTGCTGGAGAAAGCCGAGTCGGTGATCTTCGTGCGCGGCGCGTCCGATGGCAGCCACGACCAAGCGGCGCAGCGCCACCAGTATCGCATCGACGCCATTCGCTTGGACGGTGGCGTGCTGGCGCTTGAGTCGGCGGGGCGCTCGGTGCGGATCCCGGCGGATGCGGCGACGCTGCAGCGGTTCAAGTCGTCGGCGGATCTGGCGTTGCTGAGCACGGACGCGACGATCATCGGGCGGGCGTGTCGGCGGCTGGCACGCGCGCTGCTGGGTAAGACGGTCGGGCTCGCGCTGGGCGGTGGCGGTGCGCTGGGGTTCGCCCACGTCGGGCTGATCCGCGCGCTGGAAGAGGCAAAGATTCCCATCGATTACATTGCCGGCGTGTCGTTTGGTTCGCTGGTTGCGGCGCTCTATGCGGCGGGGCGGCGCGAGGCGCTCGAGCGGCTGGTGGCGGAGCGCTGGACGCTGATTCCGACGCTGCTCGCCGGTTTTGTCTCGACCAAGCCGTTCGAGTGGGAAACGCACTTCAAGCTGGGCCGGCAAGTGCTGATGTC
The DNA here is from genome assembly GCA_903929795.1 of uncultured Myxococcales bacterium. Classification (GTDB taxonomy): domain Bacteria; phylum Myxococcota_A; class UBA9042; order UBA9042; family UBA9042; genus CAIYBN01. Next base: position 5,484 of record CAIYWC010000026.1, read on the forward strand.
GGAAACGGAAATTCCATTTTACCCGGTCGGCGTCGACATCAATACCGGCCGCGAGGTCGTCCGCGCGCATGGCACCGTCGGTCACGGCGTGCGGTCGGCGTCGTGTCTGCCGGGCGCGTACCCGGCGCTCAGCGTTGGCGGTCAACGCGTCGTCGATGGCGGCATGCACAACAACGTGCCGGCATCCGTGCTCTGGCAGGCGGGCGCGCACTTCATCATTGCCTCGAATATCATTCCAGATTTCCCGTTCGCGCCGCCGCCCACGAGCGGGCCATCCGCGGTTCTGTCGCGGCTGGGCCTGAACCGGCTGGATGAGGTCATGCGCTCGCTGTTCCTGCTGATGTCGCAATCCGGACGCGACCGCGCGCAGCTTGCCGACTACGTTTTTGACCTGGACGTGCGCGGCTACAACGTCTACGACGTGGCGCGCGGCAAGGAAATCGCCGCGGCGGGCTACGAGCAGGCGTGCCGGTCGATGCCCGATATCGAGGCCGCGTGGCGCAACCAGACGACCGGCGTCATGGCGACCGCCGGCCAGACAAGCGGCGAAGACGACGCGGACCATGCGGCGATCGCGGCGCCCATGGCAAGTGCCTAGCGCACCCGGCGGCGTATCCACAGCCCGCTGAGGGCGACGAGCCAGGCGAACGGCCAAGCGGCACCGCGCGAGCTCGCTGAGCACCCGTTGGCTGCGCCAGTCGCAATATCGCCCAACGGCCCGACGTCGCCGGGGCCGCTGCCGTCGAGGCCGCTGCTGGCATCGGCGGGGACCGTGCACGGATTCCACGCGCAAATCGCTGAGCAGCTGCGTGTGCCCGCGGCGCCGCTGTCGGTCGTGCAGGTCACGCTTGCGCCCAGCGCGCAGGTGAACGCTTCGTCGGTGGCGCCGTTGCAGTCGTCGTCCTTGCCGTTGCAGCTCTCGGGCGGCGGCGTGCACGTGTTCCAGCGGCAGCTGCCACCGCAGGTGTGGGTGCCGACGCTGCCGCACGCGGTGGCGCACGTGGCGTCCTGCGCGGGCGCGACCGACTGCGTGCATTCCCAGCCCAGTTCAGCGCCGGTGACTTCCACGCGGCCCCAGCCGAACGTGTCATCTGGCAGGCCGCCGTCGCCCATCGGCGTCGCGCGGGCGATGATGGCCTGGACGATGGCGTCCGCGTTCAAGTCCGGGTGCGCGGTGCGCAAAAGCGCGGCGACGCCGGCAACGTGCGGGCAGGCCGCGGAAGTGCCGTAAAAATCGCCGAAACTCGTCGTGGTGCCGTCGGGCGCGACGACTTCTGGCTTCTGGCGGCCGTCGACCGTCGGGCCGTACGAGCTGAAATCTTCCTGCGGGCCTTTGTCGTAATCGCTCCAGCGCAGCGCGCCCACGGCGAGCACGCCCTTGCAACAAGCCGGGTCGTAGACGTTGCCGTTGTCGCCCCAAGCGGCCAGCGTGCCGGCGCCGGTGCCCGTGCTGACGACGCGCAGGTGCAGCCCGGCTGGAACGGGCGCTGCGGACGTGATTTCAATGCCATAATCCGCGTCCTGCGGCTGCTGGACCACGAGCCACTCTGCGCTCGGCACGTTCTTGCCCTGCTTCAAGTTGGACGTCGTCTCGATGACCCAGTTCGCGCCGTCCTTGCGCCAGAGCTTGGCGTTCAGGTCGATCTTGCGCGCGTCGTAGTCGTCCCAGTCCACGACCATCTGGATGGTTCCGTAAGCATAGCCATGAAATTCCAAGAGCTTCTGCCCCGGCTGGATGTCGTGGCTGCCATCCTTGTCCGCGTCGGTCCAGATGCCTTGGTAGAAGCTGCCTCCGCCGTTGTTGCCCGCCGCGTTGACCCAGACGATGTCCGCGCTTCGGGCTTGGTCGGTGACGGCGCACAGCGGTCCGGTGCCGCGGCCGTAGCTCTGGCCAAACCAGCCGACGGAGTGGCTGACGACGCGGATGTGGTTCGGGTTGCCTTTGGTCGTGACTTCCTTGGCAAATGCCTGCATCGCGGACAACGTCGCGACGGAATAGAGCACCAGCGGCGCGGCGGGCGCGACGTCGGCGACGGTCTCCGCGCACATCGATCCGTGTGTCGCCGTCGTGGCGAACTTGTTGCCCGCGGTGTAGCCTGCCAATTCGCCAGCGGCGACGGACTTGTCGATGTCCTGAAAGGCCTCGTCGACGACTGCGACCGCCGCCTGCGCGCCGTTGTCAGCCAGGCACAGCACTTCGCCACTGCGAAACCGCGTCGCGCCCTGACTCTGGTGCGGGCCCAGCAGCGGCACCGACCGCCACGGCAGCTGGGCAAATTCAATCTCCGGGTGCGCCGCAACAAAGGCCGCGACGTGGTCGACGGGCAGCCAGACATCGGCCAGATCCTGCCCGCGCACCGCCACGCGCCCGCCAAAAGCCGCCAGCGCCTCGTCGCGCAGCGCGTCCGGATCCGCCAGGTGCAGCTGCACCTCCAGCAGCGCGCCGTCCCAGCGCGCCCGACCGTTGGCCAGCTGCCGCCGCGCCTCCACGTCGTCGCCCCGCGCGCGTGCATCCAGGTACGCGCCCAGGTAGCCGCCCAAGCGCGCGGACGGCGGCGGAGCGGCGTGACCCGGCATGGCCAGCACGGCGGCGAGAAGAACGGGCATGAGCAGTCGCGACATCAGCACTCCGCAGACCTGAAGTGTGCACGACTCCGGCGCGGACGGCCACTGGCGCACCGGGCGCGGTGGACAAAACGCCCCCAAGTGCGCTATCTCCGCCGCGGATCTTCACCCAACGAGGCACCCATGCGCGGCATTTACAACAACGTCCTCCACGCGATCGGCGACACGCCGCTGGTCCAGCTGAACAAGGTCGTGGGGCGCCACGACGCGCGGGTGCTGGCGAAGCTCGAGTTCATGAATCCGGGCGGCTCGGTCAAAGACCGCATGGCGATTCATATTTTGGAGCTGGCGGAGCGCACGGGCGCGCTCAAACCGGGCGCGGTGATCGTCGAGAACACCAGCGGCAACACCGGCGTCGGCGTCGCCATGGCCGCCGCGGTCAAGGGCTACCGCTGCATCTTCACGATGCCCGACAAGATGAGCGAGGAAAAAGTGCGGCGCCTGAAGGCTTTTGGCGCCGAAGTCGTCGTGACGCCCACCGCAGTGCCGGCCGACAGCCCGGAGAGCTACTACGAAACCGCCAAGCGGATCGCCCGCGAGACACCAAACTCCTTTATGATCAATCAGTACCACAACAAGGAGAACATCGCAGCGCACTATGCGTCCACCGGCCCGGAGATCTGGGAGCAGACCGCGGGCAACTTCCACGTGCTCGTCGGCGGCCTCGGCACAGGCGGCACGATGAGCGGAACGTCCAAGTTCATCAAGGAGAAAAACCCGCGAATCCGCGCTGTTGGCGTCGATCCCGAGGGCTCCATCTACTACGACATGTTCCACACCGGCACGCACTCGTCGCCGCATACCTACAAAGTCGAAGGCATCGGCGAGGACATGGTCTGCGGCGCGCTGGAATTCACGCATTTGGACGACGTCATTCAGGTCAACGACCGCGAATGTTTCCAGATGGCGCGGCGCCTAACGCGCGAAGAAGGCATCTTTGCCGGCGGCAGTTCCGGCGGCGCGGTGCACGTCGCGGCGGGTTTGGCGCGCGAACTGGGCCGCAACTCGACAATCGTCGTGATCCTGCCCGATTCCGGGGCGATCTATCTGTCGAAATTCTTCAACGACGACTGGATGAAGGACAACGGCTTCTTTGAGCCGACGTCCGAAGAAGCCAGCGTGCGCGACCTGATGCGCGGCAAGTCGCACAACCTGCACACGTGCACGCCTGACGAGCGCCTGGGGCCGGTGATCGTGCGGCTCAAGCGCGAAGGCATCTCGCAGATGCCGGTGATTGGCGCAAACGGCGATCCTGTCGGCATGGTGCACGAAATCGACCTGCTGGGCGCGATCGTCGACGGCCAAGCGACGCGCGAGGACAAGGTCGAGAGCCTGACCAAGCCGATCGAGGGCATCATCCACCCGGACGCGTCGATTGAGCAGCTGCGGCAAATTTTCGCCCAGGACAATGTTGCGGTGGTTGTGACCGGCGGAAAAGTTGTCGGAATTATTACGAAAATCGACCTGATCGACTATCTGGCTCGCCGGCAGTAGGCCTACTTGAAGCAGTAGTTCGACGTGCTCACGCAGTTGTCGGTGACGTACGCGGACTGCCCGCAACCCGGTGTACCGCAGTTGTAATTCGCGCCTTTCTTGTAGGTGTCCGCCACAACCGCGCAGCCGGAGACGGCGTAGATGGATGTGTTGGCGGTGTGGGTAATCGACGTCGATGCAGTTGAGCAGGCGTAGGATGTCGCCGTGCCTCCGTAGACGATCGCGCAAGCTTCCTGGCACGTGTACGTGACAGGATTGGTGCTCCAGTTTGGCCCGGCGTCGACGCGGTAGCTGCGACCGCACATGCTGGTGACGCAGCTGCCCGTGCACGCCGCGCCACAGGCGCCGCAGTTGTTGACGTCTGTCGCCGTGCTGATCTCGCAGCCGTCGGCCTGTTTATTGGAGTTGCAGTCGGCATAGCCAGCCGTGCACGCGCCGTTGCAGAAGCCGCCGCTGCACTGCGCCGTCACGTTGTTGGTCGAGCAGACAGTCCCGCAGCCGCCGCAGTTGTTGGTCGCGTTGGTCGTGTTGATCTCGCAGCCGTCGGCCCGCTTGTTGGCGTTGCAGTCGGCGAAGCCGGCAGTGCACGCGCCAGTGCAGTTCCCGCCTGTGCACTGCGCCGTCACGTTGTTGCTGGAGCAGACCGAGCCGCAGCCGCCGCAGTTGTTGGCCGAGTTGGTCGTGTTGACCTCGCAGCCGTCCGCCAGCTTGTTGTTGTTGCAGTCGGCGAAGCCGGCGGTGCACGCGCCGTTGCAGACGCCGCCCGTGCACTGCGCCGTGACGTTGTTGGTCGAGCAGACCGAGCCGCAGCCGCCGCAGTTGTTGGTGGAGTTGGTGGTGCTGATCTCGCAGCCGTCCGCCAGCTTGTTGTTGTTGCAGTCGGCGAAGCCGGCGGTGCACGCGCCGTTGCAGACGCCACCGGTGCACTGCGCCGTCACGTTGTTGGTCGAGCAGACCGTGCCGCAGCCGCCGCAGTTGTTGGTGGAGTTGGCGATGTTGAGCTCGCAGCCGTCGGCCAGCTTGTTGTTGTTGCAGTCGGCGAAGCCGGGATTGCAGGCGCCGTTGCACACACCGCCGCCGCACGCGCGCGTCACGTTGTTGCCGGAGCACGCAGTGCCGCAGCTGCCGCAGTTGTAGGCGTCATTGCTTTCATTGATCTCGCAGCCGTCGGTTTGCTTGTTGTTGTCGCAGTCCGCGAAGCCGGTGTTGCACGCGCCGTTGCAGATGCCGCCGGTGCACTGTGCCGTCACGTTGTTGTTGGAGCAGACCGTCCCGCACGCGCCGCAGTTGCCGGCGTTGCTGGTGATGTCGACTTCGCAGCCGTTGGCCGGATTGCCGTCGCAGTTCTTGAAGTTCGGCGTGCAGGCGCAGGTGTAGCTGCCGATCGTGTTCGTGCAGGCCATGTTCGCGGCGCACGGGTTAGTCAGGCACTCGTTGACGTCGGAGCAGGTGAAGCCGTCGCCGGTGAAGCCAGGGTTGCAGACGCACGCCACCGACTGCGCGCCGGCGGTACAGAGCGCGTTGGCGCTGCAGCCTGTCGGGCCAACGCAGGAACCCCCGGTGCAGATATCGCCCGTTGTGCAGCCGTTATTGTCACTGCACGTCGCGGTATTGTTGGTGAATTTGCAGCCCGCAGCGGCGTCACAGGCGTTGTCGGTGCAGCTGTTGCCGTCGTCGCACGCGATGGTCGGGCCAGCCACACACGCGCCGCCCGCGCACGCGTCGCCGCCGGTGCAAACGCTGCCGTCGGAGCAGCTCGCGGCGTTGTTCGCGTGCTGACAGTCGGCCAGCGGGTCGCAGCTGTCGTCCGTGCACGCGTTCCCATCCGCGCAGTTCTTGACGCCGGTGGAGGTGCAGGCGCCGCCCGCGCACGCATCCGTCAGCGTGCAGACGTTGCCGTCGGTGCACGTCGCGGTGTTGGCGAGGTGTACACAGCCGGAGCCGGCATTGCAGCTGTCATCGGTGCACGGGTTGCCGTCATCGCACGACGCGGCTTTGCCCGGGACACACGTGCCGCCGGCGCACTGGTCGCCCTCCGTGCAGACGCTGCCATCGCTGCACAGGACCGTGTTGTTGGTGGACTTGCAGCCAGCGACCGTGTCGCAGCTCTCCGTGGTGCACGGGTTGCCGTCGTCGCACGTGCTGGGGCCGGTGGGCGTGCAGACGCCGTTCTTGCATGCGTCGCCGACCGTGCAGCTGTTGTTGTCCGAGCAGGTCGCCGTGTTGTTCGCGTGCAGACAGCCGCTGGCGGGGTCGCAGGAATCCGTGGTGCACGGGTTGCCGTCGTCGCAGGCCAGGGTGCTGCCGGGTTGGCAGGCGCCGGCCGCGCAGGCGTCCCCGGTCGTGCAAACGGAGCCGTCGGAACACGGCAAGCTGTTGTTGCCGTGCGCGCAGCCGGCGGTCGGGTCGCAGCTGTCGGCGGTGCAAGGATTGCCGTCGTCGCAGGGAATCTGGGTTCCGGGAGCGCATGCGCCGCCCGCGCAGCTATCGCCAGAGGTGCACGCGTTGTTGTCCGTGCACGGCGCGCTGTTGTTGACGGTCACGCAGCCGCTGCCCGGGTTGCAGCTGTCGTCGGTGCACAGGTTGCCGTCGTCGCACGTCTGGGCCGCACCCGACGTGCAGGCGCCGCCGGCGCACACGTCGCCCACCGTGCAGGCGTTGCCGTCCGTGCACGGCGCCACATTGTTCAGATTCACGCAGCCGGCCACCTTGTCACACGCGTCATCGGTGCACAGGTTGCCGTCGCCACACGCCTTGGCGGTGCCGGGCACGCACTGGCCGCCCGCGCAGCTGTCACCGACCGTGCACGCGTTGTTGTCCGTACAAACGACTGTATTCACAGTAAAATTACAGCCGCTCAGCTTGCCGCACGTGTCGTCAGTGCACGGGTTGCTGTCATTGCAGACGATGGCCTTGCCGCCGGTACACGCCTTGTTGGCGCACACGTCGCTGCCGGTACACGCGTCGCCGTCGTCGCATGGCAAGGTGTTGGCTTGGAACACACAGCCGACGCTGGGTTGGCAGGCGTCGGACGTGCACGGGTTGGCGTCGTCGCACGCCACGCTGGTGCCGGGCTGGCAGCTGCCCGACGCGCAGGCGTCGTTCTGTGTGCACTGGTTGTCGTCGCTGCACGGCGCGGTGTTGTGCGTGAAGACGCAGCCGGTCGCCGGGGCGCAAGTGTCGTCGGTGCACGGGTTGCCGTCGTTGCAGGTCACGCTGGCGCCCGCGCCGCATTGGCTGTTGGCACAAACGTCCCCGGATGTGCAGGCGTTCTTGTCGTCGCAGGCCAACGCGTTGGCGGCGTGGACGCAGCCGGAGCCGGGCTCGCAGCTGTCGGTCGTGCACGGATTCGCGTCGTCACACGGCAGCGCGCTGCCGGGAACACAGGCGCCCGCCTGGCAGCCATCCGAAGCGGTGCACGCGTTGTTGTCCGTGCACGACGCGGCATTGCTGGTGAACACGCAGCCCTGCTTGGCGGCGCACGTGTCGTCCGTGCACGGATTGCCGTCGTTGCACTGCAGGCTGGTGCCGGAAATGCACGTCGCGTTCGCACAGCTGTCACCCTGAGTGCACGCGCTGCCGTCGTCGCACGGCGCGGTGTTGGGGACGCTGGCGCAGCCGCCCTGGGGGTCGCACGTCTCGGTCGTGCACGGATTGCCGTCGTCGCACGGGCTGGGCTTGAGCGGCTTGCACACGCCCGCGGCGCAGGTGTCGCCGGTCGTGCAGGCGTTGTTGTCGTCGCAAGCCGCGGTGTTGGGCGTAAACGTGCAGCCGGTGGCGGGGTTGCAGGCGTCATCGGTGCACGGGTTGCCGTCGATGCACGTCAGCTTGAGCGCAAAGCCGCACGCGCCGCCCTGACAGCTGTCGCCGATAGTGCACGCGTCGTTGTCCTGGCACGGCAGCGCGTTGTCGGTGTGGCTGCAGCCAACCGCCGGATCGCACGCGTCGGTTGTGCAGGCGTTGTTGTCGTCGCATGACGTCGCCGCGCCGGCCAGGCAAACGCCCTCGCCGCACTGGTCGCCGATGGTGCATGCGTTGCCGTCAGAGCACGCTGTCGTCAAGAACGCGTGCTGGCAGCCCAGCGTCTTGCTGCAACTGTCCTGCGTGCATTCGGTCTGGTCGTCGCAGTTCACAGCGGCGCCGGGGACGCACGTGCCGCCGCTGCACTGGTCGCCGTTGGTGCACGCGTCGCCGTCCGAGCACAGCGCCGTGCTGTTGGCGTGCTGGCAGCCGTTGGTCAGGTCGCAGCTGTCCGTGGTGCACGGGTTGCCATCGTCGCACGAGGTCATGCTGCCGGGCGCGCAGTTGCCCGCCTTGCACGCGTCGTTCGCGGTGCAAGGGTTGCCGTCGTCGCATGTGGCAGCGCTGGGCAAATGGACGCAGCCCTGGCCGTCCAGGCACGTGTCGTCGGTGCACAGGTTGTCGTCCGCACATTGCGCCACGACGCCCAGGCATTTGCCGTTGCTGCATTGGTCCAGCGCGCTGCATTTCTGCCCGTCGTCGCACGCCAAGCCGTTGGCATCGGTGTGCGTGCAGCCGGTCGCCAAGTCGCACGCGTCTTTGGTGCAGATGTTGCCGTCGTCGCAGTCCACGCTGGACGTGCCCTTGCACTGGCCATCATTGCACGCGTCGTTGGCCGTGCAGGCGTTCCCGTCGTCGCACGCCGCGGTATTGGGCGCATAGGTGCAGGCGCCGGCGACGCAAGTGCCCGTCATGCAAGGCGTTGGCAGCGTGCAGTCCTTGTCCTGGGTACACGCGACGGGCAGATCAGGGCCGGTGGTGTCCGGCACCGCGCTGTCCTTGCCAATCGCGTCGGGCGTGCCGGTGTCCGCAGTCAGCGCGTCGTAGTCGGCGCTGTCGGCAATCTGCCCATCGGGCGCTGCAGTCTCCTCTGCGCCGATGTCGCTGCCGGCAACGGCCGCGGTCTTGCCTTCACAAGCCGCCGCGGCGAGCGCGAGCGCGAGTGCCAGAACGACCGAGCGGTCGGCCCAAGAAGACTTCGACACGACAACCGGGTGCAAGTGCGTGATCATGGGGCTCCGAGGCGAAAAAGAGTAGGCAGCGGCGCGGATTATACACCCGGCAATGGGTATTGGCGAGCCTCCCTGCAAGAGCGGACTGTGACCCGCTGGACCCGGCGCATCGATGCGTGAGACCGCCGAGGGCGCGCCTCAGATCTGCGGACCGGGACGCCCGAATTTGGTCAGCCTGTCTAGCCAGCGCGGCGCACCGGCGCTAGACTGCGCGGCCTCGCACAGGAGCTTGCCATGAATTGGAACGACTCGAAATTTGAGACAAAAGCCATTCACGCCGGTCAGGATCCGGAGGCCCAGACCGGCGCCGTCGTCGTGCCGATCTTCCAGACCTCGACTTTTGCCCAGCCCGCGCCGGGCGAGCACTTGGGCCACGAATATTCGCGGACGTCCAACCCAACGCGCGACGCACTGCAGGAATGCCTGGCGGCGCTGGAAGGTGGCGTCCAAGGTCTTTGTTTTTCCTCAGGTTTGGCGGCGACGCACGCGATCCTGGCGCTGCTGAGCGCGGGCGACCACGTCGTCGCGATGGACGACATGTACGGCGGCACGTTTCGGCAATTCGACAAGGTCTGGCGGCGCCACGGCCTGACGTTCAGCTACGGCGATTTGCGCGATCCGGCGGTGTTTGACGCGCTGGTGACGCCGCAGACCAAGCTGCTGTGGCTGGAAACGCCGACCAATCCGATGCTCAAACTCGTCGACATCGCTGAGCTTTCTCGCCGAGCGCACGCGCACGGGGTGCTGGTCGCGGTGGATAACACGTTCGCCACGCCGTACCTGCAGCAGCCGCTGGCGCTCGGCGCGGACATCGCGGTGCATTCGACGACGAAATACATCGGCGGGCATTCCGACACGGTGGGTGGCGCGGCGATCGTGCGCGACGCTAACCTCGGAGCTCGATTGGCTTTTGTCCAAAATGCCAACGGTGGAACGCCCGGGCCGTTTGACTCCTGGCTGACGCTGCGTGGCGTGAAAACGCTGGCGATCCGCATGGAGCGGCACTGCCAGAACGCGCTGGCGATCGCGCAGTGGCTGGAGCAGCATCCGCACGTCAAGCAGGTCATCTATCCGGGATTGCAGAGTTTTTCGCAAAAGGACCTGGCGGCGCGGCAGCTGCGACAGCACAACGGCCAGACGCTGGGCGGCGGCATGATCACCGTGATTCTGGACGGCGAGCTGCGCCACGCGCGGACGTTTCTCTCGACGGTGCGGGCCTTTACGCTGGCGGAGAGCCTCGGCGGCGTGGAGAGCCTGATTGAGCATCCGGCGATCATGACCCACGCGTCGATTCCGCCGGAGCAGCGCAAGGCGATTGGCATCTCCGATTCCCTGTGCCGGCTGTCGGTCGGCATCGAGCATGTGACTGATCTGCAAGCGGACTTGGCCCACGCGCTGGAAATCGCCTTCGCGTAGATCGTTCGCCCGCCTTGCGCGTCTGACTTGCAAAGGCCACCGCAGGTGCGGCGGCGCGATGTCCGGGGCAGACGTCACCGCAACGTGACTTCCAGTGCTTGACGCTGGGCGCCTCGGAAACTAGGATTCCCGGCCTGTCTGCCTGAACCCGGGCGGCACTATTTTTGCAGAGGCAACCATGTCTGGCGGTTCCATCCTTGCACTCATCGGCGGGCTCATTGCCCTGATTGCCCCGCTCCTGCTCCCGTTCATCACCGTGGACGAGGAGGAAATGGTGCTGCGCAGCTTCCAGGTCTCCACCGGCTTGGCGTCGATTGCGATCGCGGTCGCGACGATCGGCCTGGCGGCGTACGTTTTCAAGGCGCGCAAGCAGTCGCCGGGCTGGGCGATTTCCGCCTTCTCGCTCGTGCAGATCGCCGCGATGGCCTACACGTACTCCAACGTCTGGTCGCTCGTGCCGGCCAAGGCGTTGGGCCTGACGATGGCGGATCCGCAGACCGGCGGGCTGATTCAGGACACGCTCGTGACGCTGGACTGGGGCCTCGCGTTCGTCGTCATCGGCGCGCTGCTGTCGTTCTTTGGCGGCCTGCTGGTGGTCGCGGCCCATCGCGAGTTCAAGAAAGAAGAGCGTTTCCTGCGGCTTATCGTCACGTGGGACAACCACATGGTCTACGAGCGCATCATGTTCCAGCCGGGCCCGGTCACGGTCGGCGAGGCGGACGACGCGCTGCTGCAACTCTCCGCAGGCGGCATGAGCAAGCACCTGCTGTTCCAGCCCGCGGGTCTGGAGAAGTACAAGATCGACGTGCCCAAAGGTATCGGCGGCACGGTCAGCATCGGCGGCAAGCAGCGCGACGCGGCGGGCGCGAGCGAGGAAGTCCAAAAGGGCGACGCCGGCGTGCTGAAATTCGACAACGACGTGGCGGTCGCTTGGCAGTTCACGGGCGCTGAAGCCGGTGCGCTGACAGCGGCACTGGGCCGCGAGCCGGGCTTGGCGGTGTCGTTCGCGACGACGTCGGCGGTGACGCTGCTGCTGCTGCTGGGGATGATGGCGGGCGCACGTGGCCGGCACCGCGCGGAAGCCGAGGAAGATCTGGAGAAAAAGGGCAAGGAGCTCATCGAAGTTTCGATCGAAGAGACCGAGCAAAAGACCGACGAGATCAAGCCCGAGGGCGACGAAGACGAGAAGACCGCCAAGAAGGCGGGCGGCGAGGAAGGCAAGTTCGGCGATCCGGACAAGGATCCGAACAAGCAGTCCAAGATCCCGAAAATGGACGGGAAAATGACCGACAAGATCGACGTCAAGAACCTCGGCATCGCCAAAGTCCTGGGCGGCATCCAGGCGCAGAACGGCGCGCTGGGACAGATCATGGCCGGCGATACCGGCGCGCTCAACAGCAAGATGGCGGTCGCGATGAACGGCGACGGCTCTGAGCTCGTCATCGGCGGCGGCGCGGGCGGCATGGGCTTTCGCGGCACCGGCAGCGGCGGCGGCGGCGACGGCCTGGGCCGCATCCACGGCATGGGCGACATCGACACGGGCGCGGGCACCGGCCGCAACGCCAACATCGGCATCGGCAAGAAAACCGCCAAGAAAGTCGCGAAGATCAACATCGCGAGCGGCATGAGCACCGGTGGCTGCGACAAGGGCGACATCGCCAAAAACGTCCGCGCGCGCGCCGCAACCCTGCGCGCCTGCTACGAAACCCAGCTGCTGGCCAAGCCGGACCTGAGCGGCAAAATCACCGCGCAGTGGACAATCACCACCGACGGCAGCGTGACCGGCGAGAAAGCGGTGGACGACTCGATGCACAACAACGCGGTCTCGGACTGCGTGCTCCGCTCCATCAAGCGCATTCGCTTCATGAAGCCGGAAGCCGGCATCTGCGTGATTCAGTGGCCGTTCGTGTTCTCGCCGGGCTGATCGCGAAAGACCAGGATCGCGCCGCCGACCACCGCTTCCGGCTCGACGCCGCGCAGGTATGCCCACGCGTCTTCGCGGCGGCTGAGATCGGCGGTTTGACCCGCGCGCACGCCCGCGCCGCCGTAGATGCAGGTCGCTGAAACTGCTAGAACTTCCGCCGGATCGCCCGCCCGCGCGCGCGCCTGACCACGCGCCGCCGGCCGACCCAGCGCGCCGCAGGATCGCCACACGGTCTGGCCAACGTAGCGCTGCGGGTCGGCATTGCCGAAATACGCCAAATCGACACGCTGCGCCGGATGCGCCTGCAGGTACGCGTGGAGCGTCGGCAGCGCCTGGCCCCAGTCCGCCGCGGAATCGACCGCGACCGGTGGAATCGCATCCATGCCGCCGAACAGCCCGTTCACAAACGGCAAATAGTGCGGATGCGCCGCCAGCGCCTCCACCGCCAACAGCGACGCCAGCGCCGGCGCGGTCCACCGCAGCCGTTGCGCGTGCTGCCACAGCGCCATGAGCGCCGCCGCCGCCAGCCACCACAGCACCGGCAGAAACGGCGTCAGGTGGCGATGACCCAGGTTCTGCTTCGCCGCGATCGCCAGCAGCAGATAGCCCGCCAGCAGCGCCAACCAGCCGCGGTCCGCGCGCCACAGCTGCCGCGGCAGCCGCCACAGCGCGCCCAGCGCCGCCAGGACCAGCAGCGCCACGGGCGTCTTCGCGAGCAGCAGCGCCGGGAAATACCAGCGCGTGCCGTGTGGCCACCACGTGCCCAGCAGGTACACGCCACGCGCGCCGGAGCGCTTGAGCAGCGACGCCTCCAGCCCGTGCCAGACGTGCGTGACCGCCATCGGGATCGGCGCATGCCGCCACAGCGCCAGCGCCAGGAACAGCAGCAGCAGCAGCGCCAGAGCCAGCGCGCTGGTCACCAGCGCCGCGCGGAGCGCCGGGAGCAGCTTGGCGCGCCACGGGGTGCCATCGGGCAGCAGCCACACAAGCGGGATGAGCACCGGCAGCGCCAGCGTCGACCACTTGCTCGCCAGACCCAGCGCCAGGCCCGCCGCCGCCAGCAGCAGCCAGCGCAGCCGCCCTTGCTGCCGGTGCTGCCACAGCGCCCACGCCGCCAGCCACCAGCCCACCGCGTGGCCGATGTCCGTCGTGGCGTAGCGCGCCTGCGCCAGCCAGCCCGGGTCCAGCGACGCGATCGCCAGGATCGCCAGGGCAAACGCTGCGCCGTGGCGTCGCCGCGCCCAGATCGCCAGCAATGCCAGCGCCAGCGTCGCCAGCGCGAGGTTCAGCCGCCGCGCGGGCCGCAGCACGTTCGGATCATCCACCTGGCCTTGCGCATAGCGATCCGGCCCGGGCAGCTGCAGCCAGGTCGGCAACGCGAGCGCCGCCGCCAGCAGGTAGGGGTGGTCCTGACCGTCGAAATCCGGGCCGCGGTCGAGCAGCGCAAGGCCATACCCAACGTGCAACGCCTCGTCCCAAACGGGCGACTCAACGCGCAGACTCAGTTCCCCGCGCAGGGCAAATTGCCCCAGCAGCAGGAACGCCAGCAGGAACTCACGCCAACGGCTTGAAATTACTGGCATGCAGGGCAGAGACCGAACAGGTCCATGCGGTGATCGGTCAGCTTGTACCCGTGCGCCTTGGCGATCTCGACCTGCAGGACCTCGATCGCGTCGTTCTCGAACTCGACGATCTTGCCGCAGCGGGTGCAAATCATGTGGTCGTGGTGATCCTCGCCGCCGACGCGCACTTCATAGCGCGCGGTGCCGTCGGCGAAATGCGAGACTTCCACCAGACCGTAGCGCTCCAGCAGCTTGAGCGTGCGGTAAACGGTCGCATAGCCCACGGTCGGATCGATGTCGCGCACCCGGCGGTGCAGTTCGTCGACGTTCAAGTGCCCGTGGTGGTACAGGGTTTCGGCAATTTGCAAGCGCTGCGGCGTCATGCGCTGGTTGTCAGCGCTGATGCGGTCGATGAACAGATCGCGCCAACCGTCGAATCCTGTGTGTCTTCCTGCGATCGTGGCCTTGTCCAGCACTGGTTCCCCCGCTGGAATCAGTCTGGCGCAGAGCCACGGATTGAGCAAGGCATGTTGTGGGCAAACGCGGTGAGTGATAGGAAGCGAGGGGCCCGCACGAGGGCGAACGAGGACAACCATGGGTTCAACAATTCTCGCGCTCGTCGCGGTCATCTGCGGCGCGGCCGCGCTGTACTTCTGGACGGCCTTGGCCAAGCTGCAAGAGCAGGTCCAAAAGCTGTCCGAGCGGGCCGAGAAGGCGGAGCGCGATGAAAGCAAGGCGCAGGAACGCGCCGAACAGCTGCGCAAGCGGCTGGAGAAGACCGGCGAGGCGGTTGCCAAGGACGACCGGGCGCAAAAAGAGGCGGCCGCGCGGCTGACGCAAGGCAAGGAGGACGTGGCAAAGGCGCGTTCCGCGCAAAAGAAAGCCGAAGAAGCGCTGACGGAGCTGCAGGTCAAGCACCGCAAGGCGGAGCACCAGCTGGAAGAGCTGCAGATCGTCGTGAATGAACTCAAGGGCAAGAAAAAAGCAGTTGTCGTGGAAGAGGAGGCGCCCCCGCCGCCGCCGCCGGAGTACGTCGAGGATCCGAAAGTCGCGGCGCGGCGTGCGGAATATGAGGCGGAGCGCGCGCTGCGGCAGGCGGAAATTGAAAAGATGCGCCTGGAGCAGCAGGCGGTGCGCGAAGAGCAGCAGGTCGGGCGCATCCGCGAGCAGCTGCAAAAGCTGCGCGGCGAGCGCGAGTGGGTCATCAACGAGTTGTTCGAGATGCGGCTGGCGCTTCGGCTGACCAACCAGAAGGCGGAGGACAACCGCCGCGCGTACATCATGACGATGGGCGCGCTCGATCTGGCCGAGGACGAGCTGTACCGGCTGAAACACGGCAAAGAACGACCGGAATTCACGCCCAATCGCGCGGCCCACGTGACAGCGGCAGTGGAAGTGGAGGGCTCGGATGCCAGCGAAGGTGCGGACGTTTCTGCGGTTTTGGCAGAAGCCGAGGCCGAGAGCGTGCCAGCCGCCGACGCGTGAGCCACGGGCGGATTTGCTTGTTAATGAAAGTGACTTTCGTTATCATGGCTCCAGTCGCGCCGCATACGCGCGACCCGGGGAGGCGACCGCACCATGGCCGGCCAGACGCTTGACTCCATCTTGCCCGGTGAGGCGCATCAGGTGACCCGCGTGGTGCTCGCCGGCGTGCTCGGCGATCGGCTGGTTGAACTGGGTTTCACGCCCGGTGCGCCGGTGCAACTGCTGCGGCGTGCGCCGTTTGGCGGGCCGCTGCAGGTCCAGGTGCGCGATTTTGTTCTATCGCTGCGGCGCGCGGATGCGCAGGCGATCCACACGACTCTGGCAGCTCCGGCGGATCAGGCGGCGTGACACGATGAGCGCGCTGACACAACCGGCCTCGCGGCCGTTGGAAGTGGCGCTCGCCGGGAACCCGAACACGGGCAAGACGACCCTGTTTAACGCGCTGACCGGCGCGCGCGCCCACGTGGGCAATTACCCCGGCATCACGGTGGAGCGGCGCGTCGGCACGCACACCGCGCACGGGCGGGCGTGGCGCGTGACGGACCTGCCGGGCTGCTACAGCCTGTCCGCCCACAGTCCGGAGGAGGAGATCGCGCACCACGCGCTGACCGGGCGGACGGAGGATCCGATCCCGGACGTCGTCGTCGTGGTGGTGGACGCCGCGAATTTGGCGCGTAACCTCCTGCTTTTGCTGCAAATTTCCGAGATTGGCCGACCGGTGCTCGTCGCGCTGAACATGATGGATGCGGCGGCGCGGGAAGGCATCGACATCGACGTGCCGGCGCTGCAGCGCGCGCTCGGCTGCCCGGTGGTGCCGATGGTGGCGGCGCGCGGCGAAGGCATCGAGGCGCTGAACGAGGCGGTGGCGGCAGTGGCGGCCCATCCGCAGCTGGGCCAGATCGCGCAGACGGCGTGGCCGGCGCCGGTCGCGCAGGCGGTGGCGCGGGCGCGCGAGGTGCTGGCGCAGTTCCCACTGACGCTGCCGCCCGAGAGCGACGGCGGCGTGCTGTGGTGGCTCGCGACGGATCCTGAAGTCGCGGACCGGGAAGCGCCGGGGCTAGGCGCCGCGCTGCTGGCTGCCGTGCCGCGCCCGGCGGATCCCGGTTTGGATCCGCGGCGTTTGGCAACGGTCGCCCGGTTTGCCCGCATCGACGCGCTGCTGGTCCCGTGTGTGCGGCGGCGTGTCGTCACGACGTCCGGTGCCTCGGAGCGCGTCGATCGCGTGCTGCTCCATCCGGCGTTCGGCGCGATGCTGTTCATCCTGGCGATGGCCGGGCTGTTCCAGGCGGTGTTTGCGGGCGCGCAGCCGGCCGTCGATCTGGTGGAGATGGCGATGGGCGCGCTCAGCGATCTCGCGCGCGCCTGGCTGCCGGACAACCTGCTGCGCGACGTGTTCATCGACGGCGTGCTCGCCGGTGTTTCGGGCACGCTCGTGTTCCTGCCGCAGATCCTCATGCTTTTCCTCGGGATTTCGCTGCTGGAGGACTCTGGCTACCTGGCACGGACGGCGTACCTCGTCGACCAGCTGATGGCGCGCATCGGCCTGCCGGGCAAGGCGTTTGTGCCGCTGCTGTCGGCGTACGCCTGCGCGGTGCCGGCGATCATGGCGACGCGCACGATGCCGGACCGCCGCGATCGCCTGCTGACGATTATGGTGGCGCCGCTGATGTCCTGCTCCGCGCGGCTGCCGGTGTATACGCTTGTAACGGCAGCGGTTTTTGCCCATCAAGCGCCGGTGCTGGGGATTTTCTCGCTGGGCGGGCTCGTGGTCACGGCGATGTACGCGCTGGGGTTTCTGCTGGCGATCGCGTCGGCGTTTGTGCTGCGGCGCACGGCGATCCAGGGCGGCGGCGCGCCACTTCTGCTGGAGATGCCGCCGTATCGCTGGCCGCGCTGGCGCAACGTGGTGCGCAGTCTGGGCGATCGCGCTTGGGTCTTTGTCACGCAGACCGGGACGGTCATCGTGGCGCTGACCGTGATCCTGTGGGCGCTGATGACGTTTCCACGCCACGGGCTGGAGCCAGACGTCAAGGCCGCGCGCAAGGCGCAGGCGCACGCGCTGGTGGGTGCGCCCGCGCAGCAGGCCGCGCTGTCGGCGGTGGAGCGCGAGGATGCGCAGGTCAGGCTGCAAAACAGCATCGCGGGCCGCATCGGCCGCACGCTCGAGCCGACGATCGCGCCGCTGGGCTTCGACTGGCGTATCGGCATCGGCTTGGTCGGCTCGTTCGCCGCGCGGGAAGTGTTGGTGCCGATCATGGGCCAGGTTTTTGGCCGCGGCAGTCAGGCGGACATCGACGACAAATACGCGGCGGACGTCGGCAAGACCATGGCCAGCGCTGGCGCGCTCACGCCGCTCAAGGGCTTGTCCCTCATGGTGTTTTTCGCGATCGCCATGCAGTGTCTTAGTACGCTCGCCACCATGCGCCGCGAGACGAATTCCTGGCGCTGGCCAATTTTTGCGGTGGTTTACTTGAATAGTCTCGCGTGGTTGGCGAGCTTCGCGGTCTACCAAATCGGCACGCGCTTGGGGTTCGCGTGACCTGGGACGCGTTCGCTGCACTCGGCGTCGTCGCTGCCGCGGTTGTGCTGCTGGTCTGGCAGACGCGGCGCGAGAAGCGCGTGTGCGCAAAGTGCGAAGTCGTGGCGAGCCAGCAGCGCATTGGGCCAGCGCACGTGGTGCAAAAACCCGTAAATTCGCTGGGAATTGGCGTCAGAAAGTCATGAACGCTTGGACGAGGATGTTGACCTTGGCGACGTTGCCGAAGGCCGTGCCAAACGACTGCGCATAGATCGACGACGGGTTGGACGTGATCGGCATCCGCGCCGCCGCGCCCAGACGCACTGGCCCGGCATGCAGGCGCACGCCCGCGGTCGCGAGGATGTCCTGCATGGCCGGCGCGTTGTACAGGTTCACCAGGCCATCGATCTCGCCGACGAGGTCCAGGATCACGGCGCGGATGACCATCGAAGCGCCCCAGTTGCCGTAGCCGACCGAGGTGTACAGCGGGTTGTCGCGTACAGCCTGCATGTGGGTGAATTCCGCGCGCAGCATCAGCGTCAGAAACGACAGCTGGCCACCGATGATGCCGTATGGCTGGATCGACGCGTATTCATGCAGGTATTTGGGCAGCACGAGCACGTTGGACAGCGCCAGCACGTTGGCCTCTTTGCTGCCGGTTGGCAGGTACAGCGACACGCCGCCGGTCCAGCCCACCGCCGCGGTGTAGCCTTTGCGCGAGCCTACGCGCACGTCCAGGTTGATGTTGCCCAGCTCCAGCGAGCCGCTGTCCGCCGATTTGAACGCCGCGAGCGGCACGTACAGCGTCGCGTCCCAGGTGCCGAAATTGTACTCAAACCATGGCTCGATACCAAAAGCCAAGGCATTATCAGGCGTTGCAGCGACCTGGGCGATGTCCGCCACCGACTGGATATTGGCCGCGCTGATGTTGTCGATCGCCTTTTGCTGGTCCGCCGTGGGCGTGATGCCCGCGGCCTTCAAGTCCGCGTTCAGCTGCGCCTTGGTCTGGTCGACATTCTTGGCGCTCGCCAGCTCAAAAACCCGCGCGGAATTCGCATTTTTCAGCACGGCGACAAGGCCCGGCGCGTCCGGGTACTGCGCCGCGACTTTCGATACCGCCGCATCCAGGGCTTTTGCCGCGACAAATGGCACCGGAGCGACGTGCAGGTTCACGCCGGCGGCAATCTTGCGATCCTTGGAGGACTGCCGCAGCGAGTGGCCGGAAAACAGGTCCACGTCGCGAAACGGTCGCGGACCATCGTCTTCCACGGTCGTCTTTTGCTTCACCGGGTCTGGCGCCGCCGCAGCTTCGGGCGCCGTTGTGTCGGCCGGCGGCGGATCTTCCGCCAGCGCAGGCACCGCAGCCAGCAGGATCGCCGCGGTGATCGCCAAGTGCGTCAAGGAACGTGCGCGCATGTTGCCCTCCCAAGCTCGGGTAAAAGGCTAGCACGGTGCGCAAGGGGTCGGCAAATGGCCTGTCATGGCGTCGGCACGCCGGCCAGCACGACGCCCAGCATCCGCGCCACGTCGACCTGCAGGTGCCACACGACGATGCTGCCTTCCAGCTCGACGCGCGACGTTGTCGGCGGCTGCACCAGCTGCACCAGCGGGTCAGTCGTGACCGTCGGACCCAGCGAGAGCCCGACTTCCTGCGACAGCGCATTCGCCTCGCGTGCCAGGGTATTCCACTGCTGGCTGTCCGGATTCGTGACACCGCCCGCCCGCGCCTGGATCTGCCACGCCTGCGCCAGCATCCCCGCCAGACGCCCCAAGCGCCGCGCCTGCGCCGAGTCCCGCTGCGTATCCCGCTGGCGGATGTCGGCCAGCCAAGTCTCCAGCCGATCGCGGAGCGCCGCCGCAGCGTCGGGACCGCGGCACTCCAGCCGCAGCGTCAAATCCTTGTCATTCCATAATGCTACGCCCAGCTTGACGTGCTGCGCCAGCGCGCCGCCCGGCAGCCAGTGCGCCGTGCCGTGCGGGTCCGCCGTCAGCGCCCACACCGGACCGGCGCCTTGCAGCGTCGTCAGCCGCTCCGCCATCAGCGCGTCCGCGGTCAAGTGCGGCGTCTTGCCGGTCCGCACGTCCATCAGCCGCGCGAGCACGTCCTCGCGACCCAGCCACAACGTCCGCTTGCCCAGCGCCATGACCTGCCAGCGCACGCCGCCGTCGGCATAAGCCAGCGTACGCGCGGGACCGGTCTGGGACACCGTCGCGTGCAGCTTGGCGCCCAGCGTGTCCAGCTTGTTCTGCGCGTTCGTCGTCTCCAGCAGCAGCGCCGTCTGTTCGCCGTCGCGCACGAGCAGCCACTGACCATCCGCGGGCTGCCACGCCTGCGCGCGTGCGAGGCGAATCGGCGCCAGCAGCCGCGAGGTCTGCGCGTCCGCGACCGACTGCATCTGCTCCGCCGCGTTCAGCCGCAGGCCGATGAGCTCCTGGACGTTGGCCGGCACGTCATCGATCACCGGCTGTTCGCGCTGCCGAAACACAAGCGCCAGCGCGGCGACCGAGATCAGCGTCAGCACGATCGCGATGGGCACCAGCGCGCGCTTGGACGCGCCCGGCTTGCCGCGGTTGTCGACAAACCAGGCGACGCATACGCCGAGGCCATACAGGACGACGAGCGGCGCGGACATGATGGTCTGGTTGATCGGGTCCGGCGTGGGCGTCAGCACCGCGCCGATGATGAAGGCGATGACGACCCAGTAGCGGTAAAAGCTGAGAAAGCCGCGCCACGTGACCATCTCCAGCGCGGACATGACGTACATGAACAGCGGCAGCTCAAAAACCACGCCGAAGCCGACGAGCAAGAACAGCACAAAGCTGACGGAGCCTTCGATGGTCGGCTCCAGCAGCAGCCCCGGCGCCTCGAGCGTCATGCGAATCAGGAAGTCCGCCATGAACGGCAGCGCGACCAGGTAGCAAAACAGCGCGCCCAGGGCGAAACAGCCGACGCTCGCGACCACGACCGGCAGGATCAGCCGCTTTTCCTTGCCCAGCAGCCCCGGCGCGATGAACGACCAGATTTGCCAAAACACAAAGGGACTTGCGATGAAGACGCCGCCAATGAGCGACAGCTTCATGTAGACTTCAATGCTCTCCGTAACCGCCAGCGCCTTGATCACAAAGAGGTTATTCGCCGCCATCGCGTCGCGCAGCGGGGCCGTCAGCACCGCGTACAGCTCGATGTGCCACGCCCAGGCGACGAAAAAGCCGACAAAAATCGCCAGGGTCGCCTTGAAAACGCGGGACCTGAGCTCGATCAGGTGCTCGCGAAAGGTCATGCTGGCCGCGACGTCACTCATGCCGACGGCACTTCCTCAGAGGCAGCGGGTTCGGCGGTGGCAGCCGGTTCAGGCGGCGGCGCGGGCGCGACGTAGTCCAGGTCCGCGGTCAGCGCATCGCGGGCACGGGCGCCGTCGGCCGGCTTGACGACATAGTGCGGCGCAGGCGGCCCCGGCGCGCGCTGCTCTTCCAGCGGCGGCGGACCGCGCTTGGCGACCACCGCGAGCGTCTCGCCATCGGCTGGCACGGCCACGGCGGATGGCTTGGGCACCGGTTTGTCCAAGCCGTCGTCGTCCGTCGGCTTGACCGGCAGCGTCGCCAGCTTGACGTTCAGGTCCGCCTTGGCCTTGGCCTCGGGCATCCGCTCGACTTCGCGCGCCAAGTCGTTCATCGCGGACTGCAATTCGGCCTGCGTCAGGTTCGCCATGCGCCGGAGGTCGCGCAAACCGGTCCCAACGGTCTTGGCGACCTGCGGCAGCTTGTCCGGGCCAACGAACAAAAGCGCAATGATAATAATGACAAAGAGTTCTGGTCCGCCGATGCCGAACACACGCGCCTCACGCCTCGTCCACGCGGCAAGGGAGTCTCAGGGTAGTCGCAGCCCCGCGTTGGGTCAATCGCCGTGGTAGCCGAGCTTCTTGCGGGCGATGATCGCCACCACGCGCGGGTCGCGCCGCAGCAGGTCCGTCTGGGTCGCGAGCGCCGGCAGACGCTCCAGCCAAATCGGCAGCGTGCGGTCGATCGGCGCGCGGGCATCCCAGGCCCACTCGGCCAGCCGCAGCCGCTGCGTGTGCCCGACCGCGAGTTCCTCTATCGCCAGCAGCGCCTGGACGTCGGCCAGCACCTCCGCCAATGGCTGGGCAAAGCGCGCCGTGTGCAGGTGCGCCCCGCGTTCGATGGCCTCGCGCGCATGCGCGCCCAGCAGCGCGAGCCCGATCCGCCCCGGCAGCCGCTGCGCCACGCGATCCAGCAGGCGTCCCAGCTGCAGTTCCATCGCCAGCGGCTTGGCCGGCGGCAGGCGCACGGACAGCGGCGGCACGTCGCCTTGCACCAGCGCCCGCAGCGCCAGATACCCATCGATCTTCAGCTCCCGGTGCGCCTTGTGAATCAGCCAGCGCGGCTCCCGGTAGCGCTGGAGCGCGTCCAACAGCACCACGAGATCGAAGCTTGACGGGCCAAACGCCGCTTCGCCGTAGTCGCGTTCGATCAGCGTGAGCCGTCCCGCCTCAGCCGGCGTCAGCCGCGCCTGGAGCGCCGTCGCCTCGCCTTCCGCCAGATCGCACACCGTGACCCAATGGCCCGCGCGCGCCAGTGTCCGGGCGAGCTCGATCCGCGGCACACCGGCCACCAGCACCCGGCCCGGCTCCCGCCGCACCAGCCAGGAATCCAGCCACGGCAGCACCGCCCCCGCGCTCGCCGGCGCCAGCGCGTACGCGGGCACGGGCACGGCGGGATTGCGGCGCACACCATCGATTTCGCGTTTGAGTCGTACCATCGGGCGTGGTCCTGGCTGCGGGCCCGTGACAAAATGGAGTCGAACCCGTTGATCTGATGTCGCCGGAGGCAGGCACACGCGGCGACCCGGCTGACAGCAGGAGGACGTGCGACAGGGATTCTGTCACAAGTCCTAACCCGGCGGCCAGCCCAACGGCCGGCCGGCCAGCAGATGCGCGTGCAGATGGCTGACGCTCTGCCCGCCGTCAAAACCGGTATTCAGCACGGTGCGGTAGCCGTTTTCCGCCACGCCCAGATCGCGCGCGACGTTGCGCAGCGTCCCCAGCAGGTGGCCGAGCAACGCGGCGTGCTCCGCGGTCGTCGCGGCGAGCGAATCGACATGCAGCCGCGGAATGACCAGCACGTGAACCGGCGCCTGCGGCGAGACGTCGTGAAACGCCACGACCAGCTCGTCCTGATAGACGATCCGCGCGGGAATCTCCCCATGGGCGATGCGGCAGAAAATGCAGCTCACGTGCATAACCTGATTTTTGCTAGGGAATTAACCCTTTTTGCCCTTGACCGGGACCGACTTGGCCGCCGCGATGCGCCGCTTGATGCGGGCGATTTTCTTCTTGCGACCGTCGAGACGGCGCATTTTCGGGGTGCGAGAGCCACTGCCCATGAGATCCTCCAGAATGCCAAGATGCTGATTTGCCGGCTGGTTCGCCAGCGCGGGGCGCGGATGCTACAGCGGCAGACGCTGCGTCGTCAATGCAAGACTGCCATCGCGCAACGTCGCGCGCGTCAAACCGAAGCCGCCCGCGCGCAGCCGCGTCAGCGCCACCGCGCCGTCCAGGGCCGGATGCAGCGCGAGAATCCGCTCCACACCCTCGACCGCGACTGGCTTGTCCGACCGCAGCGTCCTCGCGTTCACGCCCAGCAAGATCGCGCCATTTTCCTCGCCTTCCAGCGTCGACTGGGCGGCAAACCACAGCCGCGCGGCGTGCTGGTCCAACGTCCACGCGTGGTCGATCTGCAGCTTGTCCAGCGGCGCAAACCGCTTGCGCAGCTCGGTCGAGGCAAACGTGATCCGGCCATTCTTGACCACCAGCAGCGACGGTTCGTGGCTCAGCTGCCCCGAAAACGCGTTGAATCCCGAGAAGCGCGCGTAGAGACGCTCCTCCGCCGGCCACGCCATCGCCTCGCGAACGGCGGCGATTGGCTCGCCCACATCCGCCTCGGAAAACCGCAACTGCGCTTGGCCATTGGGTTCCATCAGCGCCAGCGCAAACTCCGCGCGGTGCTTCGCCGCCGCCACCGCAAGCAGCGCATCCGGCTGGCCATCCACGCCCGCCAGGCTGTCCAGCTTGGGCTGCGCCTTCTTGCGGTCCAGCACGGCCAGCGTCGCGGCGTCCAGGCGCGTCCACGTCGGCGCCGTCCCGCGCGTGGTGGAACGCGACAGCAGCACCCACGTCGCCGCATCCGGCGTCAGCGCCGCGCCCATCAGGCTGTCGTCGTCGCCCAGCAGCTCCGCCAGCGGCATCCCCGCCACGACCTGCGGCGGCTGGCCCGGCACCTGCTCGATCACCACCAGCCGCTGCTTGGACAGCCCGACCAGCCGCAGCCGATCGCCCACCACGCCGATGCGCGTCCACGCGTGCACCTGCACCGGCCAGCCGTCCGGCAGCGCGAACGGTGCAATCCCGCCCGTCTCCAGGTTCACCGTCAGCCACACGGTCTCCTGCACGATCACCATGCGCCCCAAGCCGACGCCGGTTATCAGCGCGGAATTCTGCAGCTTTTGCAGCCCCGGCGGCATGGCCTTGGCCTTGAGCAGCGGCCCGGCGCGCGCGTCGATCGCCTCCGTCCAGCGCTGACGCTCGGCGGCGTCGATGAAGTGCACAAGCTCCGCCAGCCGCGCCCGCGCCGTCAGCACGTCCTGCCGGTCCAGCGCCGCCGCGATCGCCTCCCGGAGCCTACCGCGTCGCTCCTCCTGCTGGCGGGCGTGCGAGAGCTCCGCGCGCAGCGCTTTCAAGCCCGCCGACTGCGGCAGACGCTTTTGCGCCGCGTCCAGCGCCTGGTTCGCGGCATCCAACTGGTCGGCGTCCAGCAGCGCCTGCACTTCGGCGACGACCTGCGTCTCCGCCGCCTCGCGCGCCGCCACTTCCTCCTGCTGCAGCCGCTGCCGCACGCGCTGCGCTTGGGGCGCGTGACTCCACGCCTCGGGGAGACCGCGCAGCGCCTCGGCACCTGACGCCAGGTCATCGGCCGCCTCCGCTTGCAGCAGCCGCACCCACGCCTGCAGCGCGGCAACCCGGCCGCGCAACGGCAACGCGTGCGGCAGCTGCGCCGCGAGCCGCACCGCTTGCCACAGGGACGCCAGCGGTGGCGGCGCCTCCGGGCTCGGGCCGTGATCATCGAGCAGCCGAGCCAGGACCGCGAGTTGCCCGGACACGTCGTCCCGCCGCGCCGCCTCGAGCCAGAGCGCGGCGATCGCCCGCTGGCCCAGCAGCGCGCGGATCTGCGCCAGCGCCGCCCGATCTTCCACGGACGCGCCCAGCTGCGCCACCAGCCGCGAAGCAGCCTGCTCCGCGGCCAGCACGTCGCCCTGGGACAGCGCCGCCTGCACGTCCGCGCGCAGGCGCGCGAGCGCGGCCTGACGCTGCGCCTGCTGCAGACGCTGTTCCAGGGCGTGAAACGTCGGAACATGCCCCCAGACCGGCTTCGCTGCCGCCAATGCGCTTGCCGCCTCCGTGAACTGCTGCGCCTCAAGCGCGGCCTCTGCGGGCGCGAGCGCCTCGACCGCGGCTTGCCGGGCTTGCAGCCTGAGGCGGTCCAGCAGGCGTTGCCCCGCTGACGTCAGGCTCGCCGCAAGCGCCTCCAGCCGTTGCCGCGCCGGTTCAGGTGCCCCCTGCGCCGCCTGCCGCTCAACGGCGCGCAGCAGTGCCGCGACATCGCCAGCGGCCGCGGCGCGCTCATCCATCTCGAACGCCCGCGCGTGCTGGACCTCGTGCGCCGCGCGCGCCAGCAAGCGCGCGAGTGCATCGCCTTCGGCACTGGGCGGAGCGGCAAATGCCGCGTCGTCCAGCCAGGCCGCGACCTCGTCAAATTGACCGAAACGCTCGACGAGAAACGCAGCATAGCGGGTCGTGAGGTCCAGCGCGGACCGATTGCCCGCTGCCGCGGCAGCCTGGCGATACGCCTCGCACGCAGACTCGAAGTCGTACGCTTCCTCCGCCGCAGCGCCTTGGGCCCAGAGCGCGTCGGCCGCGTCGCGCGTCGGCGCAGGCACGCTCAGGTGCGGCCGGTGCCAGGCGGGCTGTGTGAGAGTCGGTTTGGCCATGGCCCTTGGCGCTCGGTCGTTGCCCCGCAAGCCGGTCGGAAGACCTTTCCGGCAAGCTCCAGGCTGGATGTGTGGGCGGCGTGTGCCGAAGCTTCTCCGACCCGCGCCTACGGCGTGCACGTGCCGGACTGGCAAGAGCCGGTCGCGCAGGTCGTGTTGTCGGGCAGATTGACGTGCCCGCAGCCGCTGTTTTCGCTGCACGCATCGGTCGTGCACGGGTTGCCGTCGTCGCACTTGCCGTTGGCCGTGCCGACGCAGGCGCCGGAGACACAGAGGTCGAGGCCGGTGCAAAATAGCCCGTCATTACATGTTGTTCCGGTCAGGCTGCTGTGGCTGCAACCGAGGATTCCGGCACACGCGTCGGACGTGCACACGTTGCCATCGTCGCAAAACAGCTTCAGCGCGCCCACGCAGGTCGTGCCAACGCAGCTGTCGATTGCCGTGCACGGGTCGCCATCATCGCAGCCGCCGGCGAACGCGACGTGCGTGCAGCCGCTGGCGGGGTCGCAGGCGTCGGTGGTGCAAGCGTTGCTGTCGTTGCAGTCCGGTGTGGCGGTGCCGGCCAGACAAATGCCGCTGCTGCACGCGTCGTTCAGGGTGCACGCGCTGCCATCCGAGCACGCGCTGCCGCTCAGGCTGGCGTGGCTGCAGCCGGTCGGACCCGCGCAGCTGTCGGCCGTGCAGACGTTGGCGTCGTTGCAGTTGAGCGGCGTGGTCCCGGCCTGACAGGCACCGGCGGCACAGAAGTCGCCCGTGACGCATTTGTCGCCATCCGAGCACGGCGCCGTGTTCAGCGCGTGCTGGCAGCCGAGCGTCGCGTCGCAGCTGTCGTCCGTGCATACGTTGCCGTCGTCGCAGTCCGTGGCGGAACCGGAGAGGCACACGCCCTGCGCGCACGTGTCGCCGACCGTGCAGACCATCCCGTCGCTGCATGTCGCCGCGGTGGGCAGGTGCAGGCAGCCCAGCTGCGGGTCGCAGACATCGTTGGTGCACGGGTCGCCGTCCAGGCATTCGCCGTCGCTGCTGCACTTGGTGCACAGGGTCGACGTCGGGTCGCAGGCCTGGCCGACCGCGCACTGGCTATTGTCGGCGCATTCGACGCACGCGAAGCCAGTGCCGATGCACGTGAACAGCGTGTAGCCCGCGGCGTCGCCGTTGAAGCCATTGATGCGCAAGTAGTAAGTCGTCGTTTCGTCCGCCGTGTAGCTGAACACTTCCGGCGCGTTCTTGGTCGCCGCGACCGCCACCGGCTGGCCAAATTGCGCGACCTTGTACAGCCGCATGTCCAAATCGCCGACGTTTTGGTCAAAGGCCATGGTCACCGTCAGCGTTTGGCCGGCTTGCAGGTTCACTTTGTACCAATCGAGATCGTACGGGCACAGCGAGAGCGCCTCCGTCTTGCCCGGCGGCAGCGCCGCGGCGATCTCAGGCGCGCCATTGGGCTCCAGCGCGTCGGCGATGCACAGCGGAATGACGGTGATGGCCGCCGAGGAATTGTTGTTCAGCTCCTGCGTCTCCGCGACCGTGTTGCTGGAATCTGCGGCGAGGATCACGTACGCCGGTCCGGGCTTGGCCAGCAGCGGGATGATCGCCTTGTCGTCGCGGTTGACGCTGGCTTTCGCGCCGAGGCCGTCCGGCACTTCATGGGTGCCCAGCAGCGGGTCCGATGGATCCAACACCGCGTCTTCGCTGAAGTAATAGGCGTAGGCAAAAGCGCCGGCGACGTCCTTGCATTCATTGCTCAGCGTGATCGTCAGGTAGACGTCCTCGCCCTGGACAATCTGCGCGGGAAACACGCTGTCGATCGCCGAGATGAGGTCCACGCCGCTGCCGCCGTCGACCTTGAACGTGTACGCGAAGCTCTGCGGCTTTTGCCCGGGCACTTTGTAGGACATCTGGACGTAGTACGCGCCAGCCGACGGCGCGATGAACGTCAGCGCACCGGGCGTGCCCAGCGACTTGATGGGCGCCGTGTTGGGATCGCCGAAGACTTTGAGCTGGAACGCCGGGTTGTCGTAGCTCAGGATGACCTGATCGTTGGCGGCGAGCGTGATGTGGAACCAGTCCTCATCGCCCAGACATAGCGTTTGCATCGCGGTGCCGCAGCCCAACGCTTGCGCGGACTGCCACGAGTTATTGGGCTCGTAATAGTCGGCGAGGCACACATCGGTCGGGTCCGGATCCGCAACCGTGATGTCCAGCGCGTAGTCATACGGCAGCGCGCCGCCAGATTCCGGCAGCACGTACACGTGCACGTAATAGACGCCACCGGTCTGCACGTACGGCAGCTTGGCGATCGTATTCTGGGTACTTGCCGACCCCGCCACGACGCCGGTCTTGGACGCATCGACGATCTGCACGCCGACCAAGCCCTTGCCCGGCTGGTACGTCCAGCCGATCTGGACTGTGAACGCCTTGCCGGCCGGAATGGTCAACTGGAACCAGTCTTCAAGGCCCGGGCAGACGTTCAGGTTCGGGTAGCTGGCCGTGATCGGCGGCAGGGCCGCAGCGTTGTCCACCGTGTGGTTGCCGGAATAGCCATCCGCCAAGCAGGAAATCTGCGTGCTAAGCTGCAGCGGGTTGGACGCGACGGTGTTGTTCGCGGTGTTCGTCTCCACAAGCTTTGGATCGACGCTGAGCACCGCCAGGACGTACCACTTGCCACCCGCCACGACTGGCAGCTCGATGGTCTGCTCTGCGGTGAACGGCGCCGCCGCCGCCACCTGGGGCACCACGACGTCGGCCAGGACCACGTCCGCCGGATCCACCAGCTGGTCCGCCGACAGAACAAAATGCGCGGTCACGTCGCCCGCCGCCGTCGCGCCCAGGTTCGCGGCGTTCAGCTTGACCTTGATGAGCCCGCCCGGAAACGTCGCCGCCGGTGTGACAATCAGCCCCGCCGCGAACACGTCGATGCCCGTCGGCGGCGCGACGACTTGAATGCCGAGCGTGTACTGCGCCTTGGCGTTGGTCTCGTGCGGGTAGACACGCACGTAGTATTTGCCCGTCGCCGGCACGGTCAGCGCCGTCGCTTTCTTGTTCATGGACAGGATCTTCTGGGAGTCCAGGATCGTCGTCCCGTCCGGCGCATACAGGTCGATGTCCAAATCCGCCGGCACCGGCGTCGTCCACAGCGGCGCGGTCACATCCAGGGTGGCGATCAGCGTCCAGCCCTGCGGCACGCTCACGGTGTACCAGTCCTCATTACCGCACGAGCCAAGCAGCTCCGTGGGATCCGCCGGCACCGGCGCCGCGCTCGCCGGCGTGTTGTTGCTGGCCGGCGCGAGGTCGTACGGATCCTCATAGCAGCCGCCCTGCGGATTGAGCACGATCAGCTTGGTCAGCGAGCCAGCGGCATTGTTGTCTTTCTTGGTCTCCTTGGTCAGCTGGTTGTCGCCGTCCAGGATAACGCAGAACGTGTAGGCCGTGATGCTGTGATCCAGCCCCGCCGGAATACTCACGACATCAGCGACTTGCAGCACATCCAGACCTTCGACGCCGCCGGAAATCACTTTGCCCAGCAGGATCGCCTGGCCGCTTGTCACCGCGGCCGCCGAACAGACGCCCGATGCCGAGAGCGCGTACCACGTCGTCGAAGCGCCCGAGCCGGTCGTGCCGTCGTTGTGAATCGCGTAGCTGATCTTGAGCTGGCCTCCCGCCGCCACTTGCGCCGGGTGAAAGCCGATGTCGCTTGGCCAAATGTCCACGTTGGCCGTGGCGGTGATGATGAGGTTGTCAAAGACCTTGACATTATTGGTCTCGTCGAGCTCGGGAATGATATTTTGCGGGTCGATGCGCAGGTAGACAAACCAGCCAGCGATCCCCACAACCGGCGTCGTCGCGCTGATCGTCACAATCTGCGCCGCGGTCAGCTCCTGGCCAACCGCGAGCGGCGGGATGGTGAAGCTCGTCTTGTTCATGACGCAAGCGGTCTCCGAGAACGCCTTGTCCTGACAGAAGTAGATCGTCGCCGGAAACGGGCTGGTTTGGACCGTGCCGGTGTTCTTGACGTGGTACTTCACGCTCACCGTGCCGTTCAGGTACGTGCCCTTGGGCTGGACGGTCATGTCCAACAGCGCGAGATCCTGGCCCTGTTTCACCACGAGCTTCACCGTCACCGTGTTGGTCGTCACAGCGATGTTGTTTGTCTCATCGGACTCCACGATCGCGTCCAGCACGTCGACTTTGGCGATGAGGTAATACACGCCGTCCGGCGTATCTGGCGGCAGCTGCACCGAGTAGGTCAGCGGCAGCGTCGCGCCCGCGGACAGCTTGAGCAGCGTCGAATTCGCCAATTCCGTCAGCATCTTGTCGACTTGCGTCGGATCCGCGGGATCCTTGGTCGGGTCGAAGTCCAGCTTTTGGTCGGCGCTGAGAAACACCGCGTATTTGACCTGTTTGGCTTCACCCGCGCCGATGTTGGAGATATCTTGCGTGTAGTTCAGCGAATCGCCCGGCGAGTAGGTCTTGGTCGAGTCAAAATCTGGAGCGGTAATCGTGAGATCCGGCTTCGATGCCTCCTGGGTGTTAATGGTCAGCACGTCAGTGGCAAAGCCCTGGTTGTCGTTCCGGTTGATTTCATTGACGACTTTACCATTGTCGGTCCGGACGATCACGTAGTAGGTACCGTCGGCCAGACCCTTGGGCACTTGAAAATGCGCGGGCGGCTTGGAATCGGCCAGCTTCAGCGCGCCAAAATCGACAAACGCCGCCGTGGGCTGACCGCTCGCCATGCCGGGCAGCGCGATGTTGTCGACGAGCGCGTCGCCGTCGTCGATCGTCGCGTCCGTCGACAGGAAGATCGCCGTGTCAAACGCCTGGGTAATCGCGTCGCCGTCGTTGCGCAGGGCAAAAGTGACGGTCACATCGTCGCCGGGCGCCACGACGAGCGGCGACGTGATGCGGATGTTCACATCCGAGTCGATGCTCAAGTCCGCTGGCGCATTGACTTGCAGGCTCGCGGTCGCTTCGACGTGGACCGTCTTGGTCTTGGGCTTCCAGCTCACCGCCGCCGTGACCGTGTAGCTGCCCTTGGTGAGGTACAAGTGCTGGACGTGGTCGCCGCCCTTGCCCGTGTCGCTGCCGAGGTCGTACGGATTGCTGCTCTCGCCGTCGCCGAAATCCCACACGACAAACAGCTCAGACTTGTCCACGCCGCCGACCGTCAGCGTGATGTCCACCGGAAGCGGCGCGTTGCCCGAGGGCGGCGTCGCGACGATCGAGGCCGTCAGCGTTGGAATCTTGAGGATATCGCTCGCGGCCGTATCGTTCTGGACCGCGTCGTCCCCACCAAGAGTGCCCGCAGGCGGCGGATCCGTGCACGCCGCAAGCCAACCGACGAGCGCCATCGCCACAGTCGCAGTCGGCCAGAACCGGATGCGCCGTGAAAGCCGAAGGACGCGCGCAAAGCAAGCCATGCCACCACCTGTTCAATGCCCATTGCGTTGGAACGCGACCAGCGCGTCGCGGCACGCGCTCCGCCCAATCCAGCTAGCATACCGTAGCCCGAAGTCGATCGCCAGACATGAACGCCTCGGAGCGAGACCAAACCATTCTCGCTTTGAACGATCGCCTTTCGGATTGGACGCGAGCGCACGCTCGTTGGGGAGCACATCGCGACAGACGGACGCTTGATCGTGAACGGCGGCTAGCGTGTCTACCTCTTGCTGACGCGCTGCGTTATGCTGCGCGCGTGGAAACTGCCGCCCGTGTTCATCTTCCGCCGACGCCCGCCTGCCAGGCAGCGGTCGCGATTGTCCGGCGCCTGCGCGACGCGGGACACGCGGCGTTCCTGGTCGGCGGCTGCGTGCGCGACTTGCTGCTGCAGCTGGCGCCCAAGGACTTTGACGTCGCCACGAGCGCGCACCCGCCAGAAGTCCGAGCGCTGTTTCGCCACGTTGTGGAAGTCGGCGTTGCTTTTGGCGTTTTGCGCGTTCACCAGCGCGACGCGGCGGACACGCTGCACGAGATCGAGGTCGCGACTTTCCGCGCCGAAGCCGGCTATTCCGACGGCCGCCGCCCGGACGAAGTGCGGTTCACGGACGCGCGCGAGGACGTGCTCCGCCGCGACTTTACGATTAACGGCCTGCTGTGCGACCCGCTGGACGTGCTGGACGGCGAGGCTGCGGTCGTCGATTGGGTGGGCGGGCTCGACGATCTGGCACACCGACGTTTGCGGGCTATCGGCGCGCCGCGCGAGCGGTTCACGGAAGACGCGCTGCGGCTGCTGCGCGCGCCGCGGTTTGCCGCGCGGTTTCACCTCGCGCTGGAGCCGCAGACGGAGCGCGCGATTCAGGACCTGGCGCCGACGCTCGCGCGCGTTTCGGCCGAACGCGTGCGTGATGAGCTTCAAGCGATGCTGCGCGTCCCGACTGCCCCGCGCGCCCTGGCGCTGATCGCCCAGCTGGGTCTGGGCGAGGTGTTGTGGCCGGAGCTGGCGGCGCTGCGTACGGGCCAGATGGACGCGGTGGCGCGGATCGCCGCCGTGCACCGGGAAATTGACCGACTGCGCGACACAGATTGGCCCGGCGGGCACGCTGTGGATCAGGCCGTGGACCTGCCGCTCGCCCTGGCGGCGGTGCTGTATCCCGTGCGCGACGCCTGGCCGGCGAAGCGGCTTGCGGATCGGCTCAAGCTGGCGCGCCATGAAGTTCGTCGCGTGGGCCTGATCTGCCAGATCGCCGATGCGCTGCCCGAGCCGCTGCCGGACTTCGACGCCATCCAGCGCACGCCGGCGTGGATCCGCGCCCTCCGGCTCGCGGATGCTGACGCGGCGCTGATTGTGCGCGAGTCGCTGGCTCAAGATGGGCGTGCAGGACAGCTGCGCGGCGATCGCGCGCGGGTGCCTCGGACCCTGTGGTCGCCGGCGCTTTTTGTCACGGGCGATACGCTGCACGCGCTGGGGCGCCGTCCGGGTCCGCAGTTCCGCGCAGCGCTCGCGGCGGCCGAGGACACGCAACTCCTGGGCGGTTCGGCGCAACAGGCGCTGGCCGCGGCGCTGGCGACCTTCCCCGCGCGCTGATTCTTGCCACGCCTTGCGCGTCAGCTACGATGCGCGCAGGCTGGTCTGGAGGACCTGATGTCTGATACGATCCACACCATTGCGTTCTATCCGGGCTCCTTTGACCCGCTGACCAATGGCCACCTGAACATCATCCAGCGCGCGCTCCGGGTTTTTGACCAGGTCGTCGTGGCAATGGCGCAAAACATCAACAAACGCGCGATGTTTACGCTGGAAGAGCGCCGGGCGCTTGTGCAGGAGTGCTTTGTCGACGAGCCGCGCGTGAGCGTCGTGATGTTTGACGGGCTGATGGTGGAAGCGGCGCGGCTTCATCGGGCCACGGCTGTGTTGCGCGGCCTACGCGGAGTGGCTGATTTTGAAACGGAATTTCAGATGGCGACCATGAACAACGTGCTGGCGCCGGCGCTGGAGACCGTGTTCATGATGACGGAAAAGTCGCACTTCTTTGTCAGCTCGCATCTGGTCCGCGAAGTGGCCAGCTTGGGCGGCGATATCAGCCCGCTGGTGCCGGAGCCCGTGAACCGGGCGCTGCGCGCGCGCATCGTCCGCAAGTAGCGCTGGGCTCAGAAGGGCCGTTTCAGCGCGCCCTTGACGATGCGATCCACGAAATCCTGCTTGAAATCAAGGCCTTCGTAGTTAATGTTGCGGCGCGCGACGACGTAGAACACGCTCGGCTTGTAGATGCGGCCCTCGATCTCGATGGGCCCGGCCAGCTCTTCGCCGCCGCCGGGGACGCCGCCGCGGTCGACGTCGTTGACCCGGATGTTGCCGGTGCCCTTGTTGCCCTTGAGCTTGCTCTTGCGTTCGGGTGCCTGCTGCGCAAACGCGGCGCTGCTCAAGGCGAGGCAGCTGATCAGGGCGGCACACGTGGCGAGCTTGGTGCGGCAATTCATGCGGACCTCCTGGTGGCTACGGCGGCGGGGGCGGCGGCGGCTCGTCGGACGGCGGCGGCGGGGTCGGATCGGCAGGCGGTGGCGCGGGCTCCGCGGGCGGCGGCGG